>NZ_JBTLFO010000009.1:0-160003 GCF_054457875.1 Acinetobacter sp. GXMZU3951
AAAACTTATTCAATCAACTTAAAAATTTAACTCTTTCGCTAAATCCTTGTTAATCAACAAGTTTTTATCTGCATCACCGCCGATGGATGTGCATTCTACAGCATTTCAGATACGTTGCAAGCATGTTTTTATAAATAATTTGACTGATGTTTATTTTTCAAACCATAAAATTTATAAGTTATTGTTTTTCAATATTAATTATTTTTAAATTTTTTCAATTTATTCTACTCTTCACTATGCATTTAAATTTAAATCTTTGTTTTTAATAAATATATTTATAGATCACCTTTATTATTAGGCGTTATTTTAGTCAACTTGACTTTTATTCCATCAACTTATGCTGTTTATGTGATCACAATTCAAATTTACACCTCATTTTTCATCATTGTCTTATACCAAAACAAAAAAAAGCCATCCTTTTACAAGAATGGCTGTGTCACATCTAAGATGATCTCTAGAACTTCATACTGATGCGTGCCCAGTAGTTACGTCCTATATTGTTGAATTGTTCTGTTGCAGCATAACCAAAGCCTGAACTTCCCAATTTATTCAAATGTTCGGCATAGTTCTTGTCAAAGACATTATCAATCCCCACAGAAAGATCGATCCCTTTTTGCAAGTTATAGGTGCCATTTAAAGACAATGTGCCAAAGCCTTTGCTGTCTGCGACATCATATCCAATAATATTGCCCTCACGGTAACTGGTGCGATCTTGTGCTGCGACCACACGCCAGAGTAGACCGAGATTATATTTATCTTGTACGTAACGCAGGTTAAAGCGTCCTTCCAAGGGTGCAATTTGCGGCAATGCAGTATGGTCGGTAGTATTTTCACCCCAAGCATACATCGCACTTAAGTCTGCCTGAATCTGATCCGTCAACTGGTATCCTACACCAGCTTCTGCACCTGCAATGGTCGCATCTACATTACGGCTTTTGGCTTCAAGTTTACCCATCATGCCAGTAGGTGTGTATGCCACCAAAATATAATCTTGGATTTGACCCGCATAAGCTGAAGCCCATGATTTAAATGCACCGTGCTCATATTGATAACCAATATCCAACTGTGCCGTTTTTTCATTCTCTAAATTGGCAAAGGTCGTACCTGTACTTTGATGGTATTTAGTACTAAACAATTCCCAATAATCTGGCACACGCTCTACATAACCAAGACCTGCATAAGTTTTAATGTGATCCGCCCATTGGCTTTCCAACCGAACAAAACCACTCGGTAAGGTTTCTTTACGTTCAGTATCCGTTGTCAGATTATCAATTTTGGCTTGATCAATACGCGCACCTGTCACCAATTTTTGCTGTTCATTCAAGACATAGCTTAATTCACCAAAAGCTCCATAAGATTCAAAGTTCATATTGGTTGCAAAAGGAGAGTTCATACTCGGCATGGCGTACATAATCATATTGCCGCCATGTTTATTTCGCTGTGAATCTATTCCCGTTATTAGAGTTGTCTTGCCCCATTCTGAAGTCATGGCTGCACGAGCATTTAAAGTACGACGGGTCACTTCCATTTCCATTTTATTAGGAACGGCACTATTCATCCCTCCCATACCCATTCCCCCCATACTCATCGTAGTCATAGGCGGGGTTCTTAAGCGGAAGTTATCCATGACATGATCGTTATAGCTATAGTCCACCTGAGCTTCAACTTTCTTGATCACATCACTGAGGTTTTTCTTTTCAAGATGTAGTCCTAGACTTTCACGGGCAAATTTCGAGCCGTCCATTGGTCGTCCAGCATAGACTGCTTCGCCATCACTCTTACCGCCCTTCAGTTCTACCCATGTATCTTTATTGGGTGTCCAACCGAATGCCAGATCCGCATTCCATTTTTCCCAGTCCGAAGGCACCGTATTACCAGCTCCATCCTGATAACTATCGGCAACTGAACGGTTGGCATTTAAACGTGCATATTTGTTTTCATCCCCCACGGCAGTTTCAATATTATGATCTAAACGTCCATAAGAGCCTGCCATGACACTGGCTTGACCACGATATGACTTCTCGGAAGTGAGTTGTTCAGGTTCACGCTCAAATATGACAGTCGCAGCAGAACCAGTATGCGCATATTGCACCGTTTGCGGTCCTTTCACCACGGTAATTTTGTCGTAGCTTTCGGGTGAGATATAAGATGCTGGATTATCCATCCTTCCAGGACATGCACCCAGATTTTCCGTGCCATCGGTTAATATTTTAATGCGCGAACCGAACATACCACGGAAAGTCACATCCCCATTGGCACCGCCATTTTTAATTTGATTAAAACCGACAATGCTTTGCAAATAAGCAGCTCCATCTACTGCGGGAATTGGTTGTGTCGGTTGTTTCGGATCCGCCTGTACAATTAAACCATTCGCATCATTACCTTGCTGGGCCGTCACCACAATTGGGGCAAGGTTTTGCTGTACGACCATTTCTTCCGCAAGAACGGTCCCTGAATAACATGCAACACAAATCGCAGCCGATAAAGGCTGTAACAAGAATTTTGGCTGAGCCATATCTATCTCTCAAATACATAAATAACACTGTGCTTAAGTCCAACGACCCAAGCGTAATAAAGCGGATTTATGCAAAAAGAGGCGGTGCCCGTCCCTGCGGAATCAGGAAGAGTTGCTGAAGAACAAACCAAACATGACGATAGGCCCGTTGCAACGCAATCAGACGAATCTGAATCCGATCAAGCACTGGCTTCACTTGAAGTTCTGGCGGTAAAACCAGATTGCCGTAAACGGTACAGTACTGACATTGGTGATGGGCGTCGTGATGATCATGCATTTGCTGCTGATCGATCTGTTCGACTTGATGATGATGTCCATGCTGCATCATTGCACTGTGTGCAGAAGTCTGCATGGCAGAAGGAAGTAAAAGTGCACGCGTAATGGTTTCACAGACCGGAGCAACTTGATATTGCTTCGGCAGCAAAGGCTGTAAAAATACAGCGATCTGTAAAAATACTGCAGCACAGGCCAGCAGCAAACCACTACGAAAAAGCAAAAATTATCATCCTGCAATTTGTGCTGGGCAAGTATAACAAAACCCAATCGAAATTGGGTTCATTCTTAAGGATGAGTCCGACTGAAAATCTGTTTAGCCGCGCTTGACTGCAACTTTTTCCTTTTGACGCTGACGGGTCACTTTTTCGACCTTTTCACGTGCACGCTGGCGCTTCAATGGCGATAAATAATCGACAAATAATTTGCCGTTTAAGTGATCCATTTCATGCTGAATACAAACAGCGAGAAGTCCGTCCGCTTCTAACGCAAAGGATTGACCTTCAAGATTAATTGCCTCAATTTTTACGCGTGACGCACGCTCAACTTTGTCGTATATTTGAGGCACTGATAAACAGCCTTCTTCATACGGCTGGGTTTCTTCAGTCAATGGGGTAATTTTGGGGTTAATGAACACCATGGGCTGATCTTTATGTTCAGAAAGATCCATAACAATCAACTGAATGTGACGGTCGACTTGCGTAGCGGCTAAACCAATACCTGGCGCTTCATACATGGTTTCAAACATATCTGCAGCAAGCTGACGAATTTCATCAGTAACTTCTTCGACTGGTTGTGCAATGGTACGAAGACGGGGATCGGGGAAACTTAAAATAGGTAATAAGGCCATAAACGTCCTCACTTATGCCATTGATCAAAAAACCAAATGAAGGAATGCTTCATCAAAAAAATGTGTGTAATATCGTTATTATAACGCAAATTACCTACATAATTTTAGGAATTATGATAATGAAAAAGGTTTTGAAGGGCATGCCATCTTTTAGTGCCTTGGGGTTTAAACAGCAATTGCTGGCGCTGACTGTCGGTTTGGCAATCAGTGTTGGTTCTATCGCAGTGGTCGAAGCTGCACCTGCCCGTAACGTCAATCCACCTGCTCTCAAAGCAGGAGCACCGCATGTCTATGTGGTGAAAAAAGGCGATACGCTATGGGACATTTCTGGAAAATTTTTAGATAAACCTTGGCGCTGGCCGGAAATTTGGGCGAGCAACCGTCACGTGAAAAATCCACACTGGATTTTCCCCGGAGATAAACTTTTACTGTGCAGTTATCAAGGCAAACCTTTGATTGGTAAAGATGAGGGAGATGGCTGTGAAGGCATTATCCGTCGCTATACCGGTGGCACAAAATTACAACCGCAAGTCCGTGTTGAATCCCTGAATAATGCGATTCCTGTCATTCCATTAGAAAACATTAAACAATGGCTCGAGCATTCAACGATTGTGGCGCCAGAGTCGATTAACAATACGCCTTATGTTCTGGGTACTGCCGATCAACGTGTTTTGGCCGGTAAAGGGCAAACCATTTATGCTCGCGGTAACGGCTTAGAAGTCGGGCAGCAATATGCGGTCTATCGTGAAGGCGAACCGTACACCCTGATGAATGAAAAGGGTAAAAAATACACTGCCGGCCTTGAGCTGAATCAAGTTGCGACTGGCGTTGCCGTGGCAAGTGAAAATGACATCACCACCATTGAATTAACGGACAGCTTTAATGCTGAGGTGCGTCGTGGTGACCGAGTACTTCCAGTCTATGATCCAATGCTCCCGACCTTGTTCTACCCGACCATGGCTGAAGATGTCACCGCAGGTGGGCAGATTGTGCGTGTCATGGGTTCAATTGGTACTGCTGCCAAGCACAGTGTCGTGACCATTGATCGTGGAAATTTTGAAGGCGTTCAAGTCGGGCATGTCTTTAGCATTAACCAAAAAGGTGAACAGGTTCGCGATCCAAAAACCAAAGAAATGGTGCAATTACCAGGGCAACGTATTGGTAACCTGATGGTGTTCAAAACCTTTGATCATTTTAGTTTTGGCTATGTGCTCGATAGCTCATTACCAATCAAAGTTGGAGCCGCTATTCAACCACCATTGATGGACGATTAATTCGGAGTACCTCATGCTGCAACCATTATCACAAGAGCAAATGGACACCATTACCTTGTGGTATTTGGTTCAGCATTCTCTCAGCAGCTTTTATAAACTTGAACAGCACTTTGGTAGCATTCACCAAGCGGTACAAGCAGAAAATTTACCGCAATGGTCCAATCTGGGTTTACATAAAAATCATCTTCAACGCGCTCAGCAATTTTATAGCCCTACCGAACAATCAAAGTTCCAACGCATTTTACAAGATATTCAGCACAGCAGTGATTTTGTCCTAAGTTATCATGATCCTGAATATCCGCAGCAATTACTCCCATATAGCGATAAGCCTCCTATTCTGTTTGGACAAGGTCAGCGATCATTATTACGACAAGCTCAAATCGCGATTGTTGGTAGTCGCAAACCCAGTCCGCATGGCCGACAAATTGCGTATGATTTTGCCTACTATCTCAGTGAAAAAGGCTTTGTCGTGACCAGTGGCCTAGCCCAAGGCATTGATGAAGCAGCCCACCAAGGTGCTCTGCCGCATCAACGCACAATTGCAGTTATGGCCACGGGGCTAGATCAGACCTATCCAGCACAGCATCAAACGCTGAGACAGCAGGTCTTGCAACAATCAGGAACGGTGATCACTGAATTTTTACCGCACACACCCCCACTCCAGCACCATTTCCCTCGGCGCAATCGAATTGTTAGTGCCTTAAGTCTGGGCATCTTGGTGGCGGAAGCCAGTTTAAAAAGTGGCTCACTGATTACCGCCAAGCTCGCTGCTGAACAGGGCAAATTAATTTTTGCTATCCCCGGACATATCTATAGCGAATCACATCAGGGTTGCCATCAACTGATTCGGGAGGGCGCGATTTTGGTCGATCATCCAGAACAGATCCTTGAAGATGTAGCTTTGCCAACTCAATGGCAGGCTCAACAACAGACACCTGCCGTATCACATATAACAACGCCCGTGACCGAAGCCCAAGTACCAGAACATCTCAGCAGTCTCTATGCAGAATTAAACTGGAGCGGTCTTGCCTTAGATCATTTGGCGCTACAGCTTCAGCAAGATGCAGCAACTTTGACTGCACAGTTGATGGAGTTAGAGCTTTTAGGACTATATGTGCAACAATCTGGGGTATATTTGCGTTGTCGTCCTATTCAATAAGGTTCAGAATAAACCTTTGCTCAAATTAGGACACCATCATGATTACCACCTCTGTTGCTGAAGCAGCCGCCATGTTAAAAAACGGACAGGTCTTGGCATATCCGACAGAGGCCGTGTGGGGCTTGGGATGCGATCCCTATAATGAAAGTGCATTTAATGAAATCTTAAGACTCAAGCAACGCCCAATTGAAAAAGGGGTGATTCTACTGGCTGGCCATATTTCCCAAGTTGAACATCTGCTGACGGGATTAAGCACAGAGATGCGAGAGCAAGTGATCGCGTCTTGGAGCAATGCCAATCCGACCGAACGCGCCACAACATGGTTACTGCCTGCCAGTGCAGATATTCCCGTTTGGATTAAGGGCAATCATCCTAAAGTTGCGATCCGTGTCACGACCCATCCATTGTGTGTGGCCTTATGCAGCGCATTTAATGGTTTCATTGTCTCGACCAGTGCCAATCCTGCTGGGCTGGAACCTGCTCGCTCATTGCAACAAGCAAGTAAATACTTTAACAGCCAGCTGAACTATTTAAATGGTGATTTAGGCTTAAGCCAAGAGCCTAGCCGTATTCTAGATGCCGAAACCGGACAGGTTATCCGCGCATAAGTTTTATATGCAACAGCATGAAATTTTAGACAAAAAAAAGCTCAATCAAATAGGTTGATTGAGCATAAAAAGGATGTGTATTAATCACATCCAGAGGGTTCAAGAATCTCGCAGAACAATTGGCTAAACGTATTGTTAAGAAATACTTAACCATTCATTCGTGATGTGAACATTATCTAACATTTAAATCGAAAATACAAATAGATTATCTAACGCACGCTTTGGCTTAAATCCATGATTAAAATGTGAAATTTTTTCAAAAAGTCAAACTATCCTCCTATTTTTAAAATATTTTTAAATAAATAATCATTTGACAGCCGCTGAAATAGCCCTTATAACTGGTAGTTTACTCCAAGAAAAAATTTCCTAAATTCTATTTGTTTGCCTATTTATTAATCAGCTTGGCAGCTTTAAGCACCGCATTTTTTTCCGCCGCGGTTTTCATTTGCGCCATGACAATTCCAATAATAATAATAATCCCGCCTATACTATGCTGCATGGTCCAGATTTCACCTAACCAGAAATACGCCAAAACGGCAGTAAAAATTGGCATCAGGTTCATAAAAATACTGGTACGATTCGGCCCCAGTTTTTGTACGGCAAGCATCCACAGCCATGGGGCAATTAATGAGGCAAATAAGCCAGCATAAAAAACACTGGCACTATTCTGCCGATCTAAAGCATCCAATCCCAGCCAAAGGACAAAAGGCAGGTGATAAATTAAGGAAAATCCAATTTGTACATATAGGCTAATCATTAACGGGATTTTCAGCTGCCATTTTTTTAAAAAGACCCCATAAAACGCATAAAAGAACACCGCCACCACCATCAAGGCATCCCCCCAATGCCCGCCCAAATGCAATAAAGTCTGCAGATTGCCCTGTGCAATTACATACAGCAATCCTAAAAAGGAAATGAGACCGCCCACGATCGCGAAAAGATTGGGACGTTCTTTTAAAATCAGCATGGAAACCAAAATCGTGAAAATCGGGATAAAGGCATTCACAATGCCCATATTGGTTGCTGTCGTATAATGGGCAGCACTATATGCCAATCCTTGATAAAGCAGCATCCCAAATGCACTGAGCACCGCCAATTGCCGCCAATGTAGGCGTACCATCTCCCGCTGTTGCCAGACTTTCGGCAACATAAATGGAGTAAGCACAATAAATGCCACCAACCACCGGTAAAAGCTGATACTGACCGGCGAAATATAATCGGCAACATATCGTGTGACCGCAATATTCAGGGCCCAAATAAAGACCGCAACAAGCGGTAATAGGATTGCGAATTTAACTGCTTGCCGTTGCTGCATGTTGTGTCACTCATCACATCTTGAGTCTATTATTTTCGCTAAAGTCTGAAATAATAAAAATACGGTTTTTCAGACATCAATACCGTGGTTATGCCATGTTTTATCTGGATTCATCTAAAACGCCCTTTCCCCACAGGTTTAAGACGATGACTTTACCCTTATCAACATTGATTGAAGTGCATGAATATTTCTATGAACAGAATGATGAAATTGCAGCGCATGCTTGTATCTGGGGAGATTTCAATTTCAGCTTAAATGGCATTTTAGATTATGAAATTGAAGGTACACACTACCTATCACCCCCAAACTATGGGCTCTGGATTCCCCCACATACCCCACATGCCTGTATCGCCCGTGAGGTCAAAACCACGCACTATATTTGTATTCACCTACATCCTCAACTTTGCAGCTTATTTTCTGTAGATACCAAAACTGTCGAAATTAGTCCTTTTCTGCGACATTTAATTAAGGAAATCCTGCGGCAGCAAAACGCAACGACTACGGCAGAATATGAACATTTATTGCAAGTGTTGCTCGACCAACTCTGTGCCGCCCCAGCCTATAAACATTATCTTCCGCAAACCCAACATATTGTATTAAAGCCGATCTTGCAGCAATTGGCTGACCCAAATCGCTTTATGCAGAGCCTGCCACAAATCCTGAATACCAGTTCCTTAACGGAACGACATCTGCTGCGTTTAAGCCAGCAAGAATTGCAACTGAGTTTAGCGGAATGGCGCAATCGAGCAAAAATTCTCTATGCAATTGAACAATTGCATGCTGGTTCTTCGGTCAAAAAACTGGCGTATGATTTGGGCTATCAACACAGTTCTAGCTTTATTGAGTTTTTTAAACGCTATACAGGACAAACGCCTGCTCAACTACGTGACGCATAACCGCCGGCCATCTAATCTTTTTTCCGTTCAGTTGCAGGATTCAACTTGCAGTTCATCGCAATTCTCGTTACAACATGGAAACCCAATAAAAAATCAATGGATCTAGAGATGAGCCAGTCTGTTTATGATATTCCGATGAAAACCATTCAAGGCCAAGACATTACCTTGAATCAATACCAAGGCAAAGTACTGCTGATTGTGAATGTTGCATCAAAATGCGGTTTAACCCCGCAATACGAAGGTTTAGAAAAACTTTATCAGCAACAAAAAGATCAAGGTTTAGAAATTCTCGGCTTCCCTGCCAATAATTTCTTGGCACAAGAACCAGGCAGTGATAGTGAAATTCAAGAGTTTTGCTCAGTCAACTACAAAATCGATTTCCCGCTATTTTCAAAAATTTCGGTTGCAGGTGAAGACAAACACCCATTATACCAAACCTTAACGCAAGCCATTCCTGAGCGTATTGGTGAAGGACCTTGGTGGAAAGATCTCGTCGACTACGGCTTAACGCCAAATGAGCCACCAGAAGTCTTATGGAATTTTGAAAAATTTTTAGTGAATAAACAAGGACAGGTGGTAGCGCGTTTTGCACCAGACATCACTGCCGATGATCCACGCATTCTAGAAGCGATTCAGGCCGAATTGCAGAAATAAAATCTCAACACAATGATCAGGAAGTGAGACGATCACTTTCTGATATTCGTGTGCATTGTTTTACTTAATTTCTCCATAATTTTAATATTATTACAACACTAAATTCAAACTCACTCAGCGACTTACTGTTTTAATAACACGATCAGAACAAGATAAATAACATACAGGTAGATTATGAATCGTTTAGTACAAGCTGTTGTTTTGTCATTATCAACTGCATTGCTGGCTGCTCCTGCTTTTGCAGCACCGCAAAATTCGCAAGAGCATAAACAGCATGCGACTCAAAATCACAATGATGCAAATCATAAAGACATGCATCATGATGCCTCAAGTCATCATGATGCAAACAACAAAGCGAGCTATAACAAATCAGCTCGCCCATCAGCTGCGTGGAAACCGGGTAATCCAGTTCCAACACAATATCGTGGCAAAAGCTATCAAGTCGATCACACCAAATACAAAAAGCTCTACAAACCTGGCAAAAATGAACAGTGGATTAAGGTCAATGGTGACTATGTGTTAACTAACGTGTTAAACCACAACATCATTAAAATCATCCCAGGCATGTAATCCTCTGCCTTGCAAAAAAGAGTGCGATAGGCACTCTTTTTTTATGCACTGTACCTTTTTGTTGTTGCTTTGCAGCCTGACTTTAGAAAGTGAAGTACCCGTCCTATAATTGCTTTCCAGCGATATCCCCCTAGATTGAGATTCAGCAAGATGATGAAAAAACTTCTGCAAGGCGCCTTACTTCCTTTTGCCATTTTTGCGGCAGGAATAAGTTTGATCGGCTGCGATCAAGCCACTGACGAGAATCATGCATCTCCTGATACCTCAAATGTCCAAGAAAAAAGCACGGCACAAACAGATGAGGGAAGTTCAGAATTAAAAAGTGGCAATATGCTCTATGTGGTGAGTGATGTCGCGGATCTGCAATTGAAGGCAGGCGATTATGTACAACAACTTAAACAGACCCAAGCCGATTTAGAACACGCCTTACAAGCGCAAAATCCTGAATCCGTGCAAACTGCCGTCAATGCATTACGTCAGCAACTGACGGACTTTAATCGTGCTTTGGACAGCTTGAATTTAAAAAGTCAGGAAATCGAATCCATTCGTGAAAAAATTCGCTCAAGCAACCAACAAATCTTAGAGCTACCCTATTTAAATGGTCAACTCGACATGACCGCGGCAGAGCTGAAAAAAATTGAACAGCAACTTTCACTGGTACAGTCCGAAATGCTGACACTGGCTAAAATGCTCCTGTTAAAACCCGAATCAACAGAAAATTAAAGTTCAGCATCGAGTTCCCAAGAATGGATCAATCGCTAAAATTGAAATAGGATTGATCCCTTACATAGCGTCAAAGTTTAAAATCAATCACAATTCGCCCATCAATCTTGCCCTGCTCCATGCGTTCAAAAATATCATTAATATTTTCTAAAGCTTCGACATGAATATGCGCTTTGACTTTGCCACGCGCCGCAATATCTAAGGCTTCTTTAAGATCTAAACGGGTACCGACTATCGAACCTCGGACAGTAATCCCTTCTAATACCATATCAAAAATAGACAGATCAAACTTTCCTGGCGGCAATCCGTTCAGTACCATGGTGCCACCACGACGTACAATAGATACCGCTTGTTCAAAGGCTTTTGAAGAAACGGCTGTGACCAAGACTCCATGACAGCCTTCCCCTGTCGCCTTCAGCACCTCATCTTTGACATTCAGCTTCAGTGCGTTAATTCCCACATCTGCACCCAGCTGTTTTGCCAAGTCCAGTTTGCTATCATCAACATCAATAGCCACTACATTAAAGCCCATGGTTTTCGCGTATTGCACCGCAACGTGCCCTAGACCACCAATACCGGAAATGGCAACCCAATCCCCAGTTTTGGCCTCGGTCATTTTCAGTCCTTTATAGACCGTCACGCCTGCACATAAAATCGGGGCGATTTCTAACAGGTCGACCCCTGCAGGAATCACACCGACATAATCGCCATCCGCCAGACAATATTCGGCGAAGCTTCCATTGACAGAATAGCCCGAGTTCTGCTGCTGTTTACATAGGGTTTCCCAGCCTGCATAGCAATGGTCACAGTGACCGCAGGCGGAGTAAAGCCAAGGGACACCAACCAGATCGCCAACCTGTAAATGCTCAATGCCTTCACCAATTTCCACCACTTCACCAACACCTTCATGACCTGGAATAAATGGCAGATTGGGTTTGATCGGCCAGTCACCATGCATGGCATGTAAATCGGTATGACAGACGCCGGTAGCAATCATTTTCACCAGCACTTTGCCAGCGCTAATTTTTGGAATTTCAACTTGCTGAATTTGTAAAGGTTGATTAAATGCAGTCACGACTGCAGCTTTCATTGTGTTTGCCATTTTCACTCTCCATATACTCGAGTTGAGTAAAATACTTATCAAGCAATCTGATTCATGAGTAACATAAATGGTGGGGATGAAAGGTTGGAATTTGGTATATTTTTTAATCAACTTGAGGCAGATCATTCACGATCAGCGCCAAACCAACCATGTGCATAGCGCAACATGCTGTTCAAAAACTGATGCTTAAAGGAAAAGATCGGACGATGAAAGCAAATCACGCTAGTGGTTTTCTGCACGCCAATGTAAAAAAGCATTTTGCATGGCTGCTTTAACTGCTTCTGGAGCTTGATGCTGTTCTAAATAACTAAAATCACCGCGATAAACGGCATCAATAATGGTTTTAGCAAGATGATGAATACTGTCACAGCCGTGTTGCCAATAATTCTGAATTTGTTGCTGTGTCAGTACCAGTTCCCAACATGACACCACCGAACTCATATCAACAGCAATGGCGAGATAGAGTTGCTGATCATCCTGATAAAGTTCCCAAAAGTGTGGCGCATGTGCTATGAGTTGCATGAGATAGACTCGGTTTTAAGCAATACGATTTTATAGCATAAAAAAAGCCACCTTTCGGTGGCTTTTTCAATCTCAAACCGTCAATTACATTGCGCGGTTTTTGATTTTGCGGATAGTTTCGAGCTGAGCCGCAGTTTCTGCCAAAGCAGCTAACGCAGCAGCCGAGTCCAAATCGCTCTTTTGATTTGCTAACAATTGTTCAGCTTGTTTACGAGCTTCTAAAATTGCAGCTTCATCTAAGTTGTCAGCACGGATTGCAGTATCTGCAAGAACCGTAACAACGTGCGGTTGAACTTCTAACACACCACCAGATACATAGACGATCTCTTCTGTACCGTTCTCCAAAATCACGCGAATTGCGCCAGGTTGGAGTAAAGTTACAAGTGGCGCATGGCCAGGCATAATACCCAACTCACCACCTGCACCTTTAGCGATTAGCATGCTGATCGTGCCAGAGTAAATTGACTCATTAACACTTACCACATCACATTGCATAGTCGACATGAGATGATCTCCTTAAATTAGAGTTTCTCAGCTTTAGCAATCGCTTCGTCAATACCGCCAACCATATAGAACGCTTGTTCTGGAAGGTGGTCGTATTCACCAGCCAAGATACCTTTAAAGCCACGAATCGTTTCTTTAAGAGGTACATATTTACCAGGAGCACCAGTAAATACTTCAGCTACGTGGAACGGTTGAGAGAAGAAACGTTGGATTTTACGCGCACGGTAAACAATCAACTTATCTTCTTCAGACAATTCGTCCATACCCAAGATCGCGATAATGTCTTTCAATTCTTTATAACGTTGAAGAACGTTTTGAACTGAACGAGCAATACCGTAGTGCTCTTGACCAACTACTAATGGGTCTAACTGACGTGAAGTAGAGTCAAGTGGGTCGATCGCAGGGTAAATACCTTGAGAAGCGATGTCACGGCTTAATACAACAGTTGCATCTAAGTGAGCAAACGTTGTCGCAGGCGATGGATCTGTTAAGTCATCGGCAGGTACGTATACCGCTTGGATAGACGTAATCGAACCAGACTTAGTCGATGTAATACGTTCTTGAAGAACACCCATCTCTTCTGCAAGTGTTGGTTGGTAACCTACTGCAGATGGCATACGACCTAGAAGTGCTGATACTTCAGTACCTGCTAGTGTATAACGGTAGATGTTGTCAACGAACAATAATACGTCACGGCCTTTACCGTTTTCGTCTTTTTCGTCACGGAAATATTCAGCCATTGTTAAGCCAGTTAACGCTACGCGTAAACGGTTACCTGGTGGCTCGTTCATCTGACCGTAAACCATGGCTACTTTGTCAAGAACGTTAGAATCTTTCATCTCGTGGTAGAAGTCGTTACCTTCACGAGTACGCTCACCAACACCAGCGAATACAGATAAACCTGAGTGCGCTTTAGCGATGTTGTTGATTAACTCCATCATGTTAACGGTTTTACCAACACCCGCACCACCGAACAGACCAACTTTACCACCTTTCGCGAACGGGCATAGTAAGTCAATGACTTTAATACCAGTTTCAAGAAGGTCAGTAGAACCAGCTTGTTCAGCATAAGAAGGCGCTGCACGGTGAATTGCCCAAGTAGTATCAGTTGCTACTGGACCAGCTTCATCGATAGGGCGACCAAGAACGTCCATGATACGACCAAGAGTAGCCGTACCTACTGGAACAGAAATTGGTGCATTTGTGTTGGTTACGTTCAAACCACGCTTAAGACCTTCAGTAGATCCCATTGCAATTGTACGTACAACACCGTCACCAAGTTGTTGCTGAACTTCTAAAGTAGTTTCAGTGCCATCAACATGGAGAGCGTCATAGATCTTAGGAACGCTGTTACGTTCAAACTCGACGTCGATTACCGCGCCGATGATCTGAATGATACGACCGCTACTCATTGCTGTCTCCTCAATTCAAACTAATAATGTTAAACGGCAGCGGCACCGCCAACGATCTCGGAAATTTCCTGAGTAATCGCGGCTTGACGCAGCTTGTTGTAAATGAGTTGTAGGCTTTTGATCAAGTCACCTGCGTTATCTGTTGCAGCTTTCATTGCAACCATACGCGCAGACTGTTCACACGCGATGTTTTCAATCACGCCTTGATAAACCATAGACTCGATATAGCGAACCAATAAACCGTTCAGCAATTCTTCTGCTTCTGGTTCATAGATATAGTCCCAACCGTATTGACGGTTAAGGCTGTCGCTGTCTTCTGCTGGAGCAAGTGGAACCAGTTGTTCAACTTGAGGCTTCTGCGTCATTGCGTTAACGAAACCATTTGACACTAAATAGATGCGATCAAGTTCGCCCTTGTCAAATGCATCAAGCATAACTTGTACAGAACCTGTCAACTGTTCAAGAGTCGGTGCATCACCGATCTGAGTCGTTGCTCCAAGCACTTTACCGCCGTAGTTTTTAAAAAACGAAACCGCTTTTTGACCAATTAAAGCAAATTGAACTTCAATTGACTGCTCTTGCTGTTCCTGTACATGCTTAGCAACTTTTTTGAACAAGTTAATGTTCAAACCGCCAGCAAGACCACGATCTGAAGAAATCACGATATAGCCAACGCGCTTTACAGGGCGTTCAACCATATAACGGTGTTTATATTCAGGATTCGCTTGAACCAAGTGAGCAATTACACGGTGCATATTTTCGGCATACGGACGGCCTGCAGCCATGCGCTCTTGCGCACGACGCATTTTAGAAGCAGCTACCATCTGCATCGCACGCGTAATTTTCTGCGTCGACTTGATACTAGCTACTTTGGCGCGAATTTCTTTTAAATTTGCCATACGCTTAACCTAGTATTCGAAAGCCCTTCCGAGCTTTCGAAGGTTGATCCGTGAACCAAACTTTAAACTAACCAGCTAATGCTCAATTAGTAAGTTTGAGTCGCTTTGAATTTCTCAATACCTGCTTTAATTTCAGCTTCGATGTCTTTGTTGAAATCACCAGTAGCATCGATATTTTGCATTAACGCAGCATGTTCAGAACGGAAGTAAGCAATTAACGCAGTATCAAAGTCTACGATTTTCTTCACTTCAACGTCAGTCATGTAACCTTCGTTAGATGCATAAACTGAAACAGCTTGGTCAGCAATTGAGTAAGGAGCATATTGTTTTTGCTTCATTAACTCAGTTACACGTTGACCGTGTTCAAGTTGTTTACGAGTTGCTTCGTCAAGGTCAGAAGCGAACTGAGCAAACGCAGCCAATTCACGGTATTGTGCAAGAGCGGTACGGATACCACCTGACAATTTCTTGATGATCTTAGTTTGAGCAGCACCACCAACACGCGATACCGAAATACCTGCGTTTACAGCAGGACGGATACCAGCATTGAATAATGAAGTTTCCAAGAAGATCTGACCGTCAGTAATCGAAATTACGTTCGTTGGTACGAATGCAGATACGTCACCCGCTTGAGTTTCAATAATCGGTAATGCAGTTAATGAACCAGTTTGGCCTTTAACTTCACCTTTAGTGAATTGCTCAACGTAGTCAGCAGATACACGTGAAGCACGTTCTAATAAACGTGAGTGTAGATAGAATACGTCACCTGGATACGCTTCACGACCTGGTGGACGACGTAACAATAATGAGATTTGACGGTAAGCAACAGCTTGCTTAGACAAATCATCATAAATGATAAGTGCATCTTCACCGCGATCACGGAAGTATTCACCCATTGTACAGCCCGAGTACGGAGCTAAGTACTGCATAGCAGCTGGATCAGCAGCAGCAGCAGCAACAACAGTTGTATACGCCATAGCGCCAGTTTCTTCTAGCTTGCGTACTACGTTAGCGATAGTCGATTGTTTTTGACCAATAGCTACGTATACACATTTAATGCCAGAATTTTTCTGAGCGATGATCGCATCGATCGCCATAGCTGTTTTACCAGTTTGGCGGTCACCAATGATCAACTCACGTTGACCACGACCAACAGGAATCATTGTATCAACTGATTTATAACCAGTTTGTACAGGTTGGTCTACTGATTGACGCCAAATTACGCCTGGTGCTACTTTTTCAACAGCATCAGTAAGTTTTGCATCAATAGGGCCTTTACCATCAATCGGATTACCCAAAGCGTCTACGACACGGCCAAGAAGTTCAGGACCAACCGGAACTTCTAATACACGACCTGTGCAACGAGCTTTTTGACCTTCTTGAAGGCTTAAGTAGTTACCTAAAACAACGGCACCCACTGAATCCTGTTCTAGGTTCAGTGCCATACCAAATAAGCCGCCGTCGAATTCGATCATTTCACCGTACATTGCATCAGCAAGGCCGTGAATGCGCACAATACCGTCGGATACCATAACAATGGTACCTTCGTTTTTAGCGGTCGCGCTGGTGTCCAGATCGCCGATACGCTGTTTAATGAGCGCACTGATCTCGGATGGATTCAGTTGTTGCATTGCGCTATACCTCAATCTTTTAATAGTTCAGTCTTTTTGCGGTTAAGCAAGAAGACGAGTCCGCATTTTTTCAAGCTTGTTAAGCGCAGAATCATCTATCACTTGGTCGCCTGCACGAATAACAACACCTGCAATGAGCGCAGGGTTAACTTCTACAGTTACATTTACTGCTGCTTCGAATTTTTTCTCTAATGCATGGACAAGTAATTGTTCTTGAACAGAAGTCATAGGGAATGCTGATTCAATCACAACATCCACAGTATTGTTATTCTGTGATTTGAGCTGTTCGTATTCTGCAGCGATTTCAGGAAGAAGAACCAAACGATCGTTTTCAGCAAGCAATGTCAAAAAGTTTGACACTGCTGCAGTTTGGTCTTCGCCTAATACTTTTGCGAAAATACTGACCTGCTCAGCAGGAGTAAGCTCAGGGCGATTTAAATAAGCTGAAAATGCTTCGTCTTGTACCGCAGCACTAAGCACTTGTAATGCATTTGACCAGTTGTCAGTTGCATGTTGCTCAGATGCGTAAGCAAATGCTGCTTTTGCGTATGGGCGAGCCAACGTCAAGAGTTCAGCCATATTCCGCCTCGCTTAAAGTTTAGCAGCCAGCTGAGTAAGCATGGCATTGTGAGCTTCTGCATCAACTTGCTGGTTAAGGATTTTCTCCGCACCAGTAACTGCCAAGGCAGCAACTTGTTGACGTAATTCTTCGCGAGCAGAATTGATTTCTGTATCAACAGCTTCTTTCGCTTGTTGACGAATACGCTCACCTTCAGCAGCAGCTTGAGTACGAGCTTCTTCTACCAATTGTGCTGCACGACGGTTCGCTTGTTCGATCAATAGAGCCGCTTGTGCTTTAGCTGCGTCTAATTCTGCCTTAACTTGTGCTTGCGCATCAGCAAGGTCAGCTTTAGCTTTTTCAGCAGCATTTAAGCCATCAGCGATTTTACGCTGACGCTCACTAATCGCATTGATTAGTGGTGGCCATACAAACTTCATGCAGAATGCGACAAAGATCGCAAATGCAATTGCTTGGCCAATCAATGTGAGGTTGATATTCATTGCTATTCCTCAATAGTTTAATTTAGGAATTAAGCTGATTAACCTACAAATGGATTAGCGAAGATGAAGAACAAGCCAATACCAACACCGATCATAGGCACAGCATCAAGAAGACCCGCGATTAAGAACATACGAGTTTGAAGTTGTGGAGCCAATTCTGGTTGACGAGCAACAGCTTCAAGGAAGCGACCGCCTAAAAGACCAAAACCAATCGCAGTACCTAAAGCACCGAAAGCGATCAAGATAGCAGATGCAATTGCAACTAGACCTAAAGTGAGTTCCATGATAATTCCTCAGAGGTTAGGTTTATACCAAATTAAAGTAAAAAATTTTAAGCCCAACCATCCGGTGATAGTTAGGCAATACCATTAATGTTTTTCGCTTGCCATGCTCAAGTATACGATAGTCAGCATCATGAAAATGAACGCTTGTAACGTAATAACAAGAATGTGGAAGATCGCCCAAGGCACAGACAACGCCCACTGGATCCAGAACGGTAGTAACGCGATTAAGATGAAGATTAACTCACCTGCATACATGTTACCGAATAGTCGTAGAGCCAATGAAATTGGTCGTGCAAGGAAAGTTACTAATTCCAGAATTAAGTTCACAGGAATAAGCAACGCTTTTGCAACTGGATTACTTGGGTTAAATGGGTTAAGTGCCAATTCACCAACGAAACCGCCAACACCTTTTTCACGGATGCTGTAGAACAAGATGAGCACAAATACAGATAAAGACATACCAAGGGTAATGTTAGGATCTGTAGATGGAACGATCTTGAAGTAAACGTGGTGTGGATCCATACCAAATACGCTTGCGCCAACGTGCTGAGCTACATAAGGAATCCAGTCAACAGGAATCAAATCCATCAAGTTCATGAGGAAAATCCACACGAAGATGGTTAAAGCTAGCGGAGCAATTAAGCGTGATTTGCCATGGAAAGTGTCACGAACACTTGAGTCAACAAACTCAATGATCATTTCAATTGCAGACTGGAACTTGGTAGGAACACCAGAGTTTGCAGCTTTCGCTACAATCCAGAACAACAAACAGAAAATGACACCAAGGCCAATTGACCAACCCATTGAATCCAAGTGAATAGCAGTGAACCCCATCTGTTGAGCTTCAGCACCGTTCTCAGCCAATTTCCACGTACCGTCTGGCATTTTGCCATAGGTCATATTGGTCAAGTGATGCTTGATATACTCGGTCGAAGTAAGGGCATGTTCTTCAGCAGCCATAAATCACACCTGGTCAATGTCAAATACAAATAGAGTAAGCGAATATCACATGCTTCGCGATATCTCGCTTATCTCCAAAAAAACTTTTCAATTTAGCTGCGCTTAAACTCGTTTTTGTAGACGTGACACCCAAAAAGGAGCGACCCACGACATGGTCTGAACGAGTATAAAACCACAAAACAACGCCGCCGGAGATAACGGCTGGACATTGCTTAAAATTAAAATAAATCCGACGATCACAATCGCAAACTTGCCCATCATCCCCCGGTACATATTTGATAGTACCTGTTTGGATGCTCTCGCTCCTGCAGCTCGAAACGACTGCCACGAAAAATAACAACTCGCAAGCCAACATACGCCTGCACCAAGTGCGGCACTTAAAGCAGCTGTTGCATCTTTCACAGCCCACGCCAGCAAGGCTGACACAGGAATCATACATGCTTGTAAGATGACTAATGCTTTCGCTAATCGTCGGTCAATCAAGCGACTAGTTCGGCTCATTATTTATCCACTCACAGCATAAATGCTTGACAAGTTTAGCTGATGATCGTTTTTAATCGCAGGCATTATAGAGTTACACCCCTGAACATGCAATCATTTCCCGACCTAAGTCGAGTTTTTTTCCATACAACAAATGTCTAGCAACTGATTAATTATTGATTACTTTCGCTTCATTGACGTGCAGTTAATACACAATTTTTGACCTGCTGCGCCAAATCTGACCATGCCGAGATAAAGTTACTCTCGCCTGTTAGGCTTTCGTCAACGGCTTGAAACACAATCGGCTGTAGTTTTTGATACTGATTGGCACTGGCATGAGACTCTGCCAATAGACACATTTTCTTTTGACTGCGATGATCATTCAAATATTTAATTTGCGCCAGCGTCGGAGCAATATGTGGATCATCGGTCATGGATCCTGCCAACCGCAAATGCAAAGGCTGCTCTAGATACTGATAGGCATCGTGATAGGCCCAATAAGGTTGAACAGTCGCTTTATTTTGGAATTTCTGTGCTGTACTAAACATCTGTTTAGCAAACCCCTGTGCATTGTGCCAATACTTGTCACGATACTGTGGTTGCTGCTGCGAACGTAATGCCGCAATAAAAAAACCTATTCGCACAGCATTATTCGGATCTAACCATACATGGGTATCCACGGTATTGGCGAGCGGTGTTCCGCGTGTACTGCGCTGTGGCATAGTTTTGACCAGCCCCGAAGAAAGAATGGAAACTGCTTTGGGATTATTGTGCAGTAATTTATCCAGCGGTGCTTCATGCGCCTTACCCAGCCAAATCACCAAATCTGCATCTTGAATCGCTTTGCGATGGGCCGGGGTTAAAGACACATCATGCCCCGTCTGATTTTGCAAAAGCAACACAGGCTGCTCTACGCCACGCGTGACTTCCTGCGCAATCAAGTATAAAGGATGTGTTGAAACCACTAGACTTTGTGTCCACCCGACAGTACTCAGGATAGACAGCAAGCAAAATGCAAAGATACGGGACATGAAGCAAAGATACCAAATTCGATCAGATGTTATAATATAACAATTGAACAAAAATACCTACGTCTAATCGTAACTTAAGGCGGTTCATGTTAAAATTTTGTGTCAAATATTCTATTTTAAGCCCGAACTGAGGTTGCTATGAGCTTATGTTCGCACGAACACCACAATGCATTACATGGCGTGCACGATCATCATAATGTTGCAACACGCCTTGCTGAAGCAGAAAGTCTCTGTGCAGCGACTGGCGCGCGCTTAACCCCATTGCGTAAAGAAGTATTAGAGCTCATTTTGACCGCCCATGGTCCAATGGGTGCTTATGACTTATTGGCTAAAATTAAAAGTGAGTCAGACCGCCCTGCTGCACCACCAACGGTTTATCGCACCTTAGATTTTCTCCTAGAAAAAGGTTTAATCCACCGTCTGACGTCAATTAATGCCTATATTCCCTGTTGCCATCCTCGTGAAGGGCATCAAGCGGCATTTTTGATTTGTACCGAATGCCATATTGTGAAAGAAGCCTCTTCTGAAGGCCTATTGCAACAGCTAGATGCCTTAGCCGCTTCCGACCATTTCACTGCACAACACAGCATTATTGAGATTTCTGGAAAATGTCAGAATTGCAGCCAAGCGAATTAAACACACCGACACTGATTACGCTGGAGCAAATTAGTGTCCGGATCGATGACCGCGATATTCTGAAACAGATTGACTTTAGCCTGCATGAACGTGAAATTGTGACCCTGATTGGGCCAAATGGTGCAGGCAAATCAACCCTGATTAAAGTGCTACTCGGTATTCTTAAGCCGAATGCTGGCCGCATCCAGTCTGCGCGTAAACTCAAATTTTCATACGTCCCGCAAAAGTTTAACCCATCACATAGCTTACCCCTGCGTGTCAAGGATTTACTCGAGCTTGAGCCCTGCCCTGCCGACATTAAACAAGAAATTATTCAAGATACGGGCATTGCCAAACTCCAGAATTCCAAAGTCCAGCAACTTTCGGGCGGCGAACGTCAACGGGTACTTTTAGCCCGTGCCCTTTTGCGCCAACCTGATATTTTGGTCTTAGATGAGCCGATGCAAGGGCTGGATATTCAATCTGAAGCCGAACTGTATGACTATGTCCGCAGCCTGCCTGAAAAATATCAGTGCGCAGTCCTGATGGTCTCACATGACCTGCAATGGGTGATGCAAGGCACACAACGCGTAGTATGTTTAAACAAGCATATCTGCTGTAGCGGTCTGCCAGAAAATATTCAACAACATCCCGAATACCAAGCTATTTTTGGTAGCAACCGGGTCTTGTATCAACACCATCATGATCACTGTGCCCATGGAGACAGTGCAACGGCTTGCCAACATGACCCTCGCCCACATATTCACCCCGAACCGGAAGCCTAATAGATGATGGAATGGTTAGATCTACTATTACCTGCTTGGATCATGGGAACGTTATTGGTGTTTTTAACCGCCCCTTTGGGCTGCCTAATGCTTTGGCGTCGCATGTCTTTCTTTGCCGACACCATGGCGCATGGCACCTTGCTGGGCGTTGCAATTGCAGGAGCACTCAGCTTGCCGTTTTGGGTAGGTGTTAGCTTGTTGGCATTTATGCTGGTCGCCATCTTATGGGTGTTACATGATCCTCGTTTACCCAATGATGCCCTGTTAGCCCTCTGCTCCGCGACCCTGCTGTGTGCAGGTTTAATGCTCATTCAACATTTACCCAGCTTAAGACCCGAATTACTCAGCTATTTATTTGGGGACTTACTCACTATTGCTTGGGCTGATCTCCCGATATTTGCCATTGTGATTGTGCTTGCACTTGCAGTGCTGTGCAAATACTGGAAAGCCCAAATTCAAATTGCGATTGATCCCGATATTGCGATTAGTGAAGGCATTAATGCTAAATGGCAACGCCTCGTATTTATGTTACTGCTTGCGGTCTTTACCGTACTGGCCTTACGCGCAGTGGGTTCATTATTGATGGGGGCCTTACTGGTGATTCCTGCTTTAACCGCACGCTTGCTTGCACACTCACCTAAACAAATGGTGATTTGGGCCTTTGTGATGGCTCAATTGGGAGTAAGTGTCGGCTTATGGTCCAGTGCAGCACTCAACACCCCAACAGGTTTAAGTATTGTCTTGTGTATGGCTTTGGTCTTTGCGCTGATTTTTACGCTACAAAAAGTCCGTAAAATGGCTTAATTCAGCCACTCTTCGCACAATTTAGCCAAAAGTTATTGTTATTGATGCACCAGACTTAACAAACCCGCTGCACAGCTAAATAACACCGCAAAAGTACGATTCATGTACTTTTGCTGTTTTGGTGATTTCAGTAGTTTTAGTACTTTAGCTGCCAAGCCGGTATAACCTGCCATTACAATCAAATCGATACTGATCATAGTCACCGCCATCACCACATATTGCATCCATTGTGGTTGAGACAAATCCAAAAACTGCGGCAAGACTGCCAATAAAAAAACAATTGCTTTCGGGTTGCTCATATTGACCAAGAAGCCATAAGCCACCAATTTAGGAACCGATTTCACGACTTGTTGTTCTGCTTTAATATCAATCGACTGTACAGGAGCTTTCCATTGCAGATAAGCCAAATACAATAAATAACCCACACCAAACCATTTCACGACGAAAAATGCCCAAGGCGTCGTAGCAAAAAGCACTCCTACTCCAGCAGCAACAATGCCAATCTGTACCAGTAATGCCAACTGTAAACCAATTGCATTCCAGTAACCGCGACGAAATCCATAGTTTAAGCCACTCGACATCGAGGCAATTGCACCCGCTCCAGGTGAAACACTAATCACCCAGCATGCCAACATAAACGCTACCCAAACCTGAAAAGACATCACCGTACCATCCCAACCTAGACAATGTATTATATGACTATTCACACTTTATATGTGCTGAGAAATGCTCAATCCAAGAATAATGCGCATTAGGCTATTCAGCCCAAGATTGATCAGGCACAATAAACCCAGCCACATATTGAATAAAAATCAAAGGAGCTATAAATGACCGCACAATCAGTAATTTTACCCTTACCTTCAGATCATGCCCGCTTTATCGTATTGCGCTTAAAAGATTTAAGCCTGTCTGAGCTGAAAGACAAGATCGAAGATTTACTGAATACGCGTGATCGTTTAATCACTCAGCACCACAATGCTGAAATTAAAACAGCTGTTGCCTTTGGTCCTGAACTTTGGGCAAAACTTTACAATCAGTCTCCTGCTGGATTTAAGCAACTGAATCCAATTCAAGGTGCGTTTGAGATGCCTGCCGTACCTGCGGATGTGCTAATTCATATTGCCGCTCAACGCAGTGATATTTGCTTTACCTTGAGCCAAGCCTTTTTTGACGGTATTCAGGATAAAGTTGAGGTTCTAGACGAGCGTGTTTGCTTCCGCTATTTTGATGGTCGGGATTTGACGGGCTTTATTGATGGCACTGAAAACCCGCAATTCCCTGATGACCGTGCTGAAACAGCCCTATTGGGTGAAGATGCAGGAATTTTCAAAGATGGTTCTTTCGTGTTTGCACAACGTTATGTACATGATTTAGAGAAATGGAAGCAACTGAAAGTGGACGCGCAAGAAAGTGTCATGGGGCGTTCCAAGCTTGAAAGCATTGAAATGGACGATGATGTCAAACCAGAAAATGCGCATATTGCGCGTGTCGTGATTGAAGATGATGAAGGCGAAGAAATGGAAATTCTGCGTCACTCTTTACCTTATGGAGATGGTAAAGGTGAACAAGGACTGTTCTTTATTGCCTATACCAAAAATCTTGCCATTATTGATGACATGCTAGAGCACATGTTTGGCACAACGGGTGATGGCATTCATGACCGCTTACTGCATTTTGTGACTGCAGTAGATGGTGCTTACTTCTTTGCACCAAGTGAAGAGTTGTTGGAAGAGGTTTTATAAGATAAAAGATTCAAGCCGACTGAAGTCGGCTTCATTTAACCTATTAAAAAATAATACATTTAATTGAATTTAGTTAAAATCCAAGTAATTTTTTTATCAGAAATAGCTTTGGAATAGCCACACGCACTAAAAGCTATTGAAAATAAAACAAATATAAATCTCATATCATTCATCCTTATTAAATGTTAATGATAAACCCTGTAAATGAAGATGATTATTATGTCTTGGGTTAGTCCATTCACTACTCCTAGGGAGTATAATGCTACCAAAGTTAAGCATAGCGATAACAAAAAAATCATTCATAATACACATTTCAAAAAATTGATATTTAAAAAGATGTTCTCATGAACATCCCTCTTGATATTTCAATTTATCAAGTGTTCCATATGTAACCTCTGCTACCCTATTCTCAACAATATAAAATTTAACACCATTATTATTGTCAAATTGGTGCTGCAAATAGTATGTATTTTCATCATATGCACTTTTCACCAAAATTAAGTCTTTAACCTTAGATTTTAAATCTTCAACAGAAAGTCCCTTAAATGCAGATTTTTGATATGAAGCAGTAGAAAGCTTATTATCAAAGACCAAATAGCTAATATTTTCATCCTTATTTTCTGCATACAAACAATTATCGATAATTTCTGTATCATCCACTTGCTTTACAAGGCCTTCTTTTTCCAACTTAATGTAATCTTCACCGATATCCATATTTTTAAATTCAGACAATAAACTATTTAATAAAAAATTATTATCAACTATTTTTGTTTCTTCTTTGACATTACATGCTATCAAGATAAAAAATAAAGGGAAAATACATAGTTTATACATTATTAAATATCCTCAGTTTTGGGCAAGCATGCGCCAATATGTAAATGGTGGTAATGATTATTTGCATAGCTTGTGCCTGATATTTTGGGTTTCTTACTATAACCATCCTGAGTATAAAACACTGTAAAACCAAACTTTCTTAATTCACGAACTAGAGTAATATTCCGTTGTTCATCATAATCATTATTTTGTGTCCAAATTGCTTTCGCTCTATGTGCATTCTTTTTTCCTATGTATCTAAAATCACATGCTTCACCATTACGATGTGTAACACTTGGTGCCTGTGAACTGCCATCAATAAGGCTTCCTCCTGAACTTGGGTATTCCTCATAACCGAGACTCATGAATGTACCAAGAACTCCTGACATGGTAATACCATTTAAATAAAATCTAATATTCCCTCCTGTCATAAACCATTTATATCCAATATTTCCACTCTTATAAGAGCCATGCTTTGTAAAATCAATGAGATAACAACTCCCAGAGATAACCTCATTTCCTGCTTTACGCATAGGTGCTTTAACAAATTTAGATTTCCCTAAATTATGAGTCTTACCATTCTGGTCATAATAAATGAACTCAGCAAAACCAGTTGCAGCTTTATTCTCTCTTTTGATTTTTCCATCATGATAAATATGATATCGAGTCGTATCACTTGTTGGCGGTGATTGATTACTTACCGTTGTTAATGGCTTTCCTCCACTTTCAGTATACGTATTATTTTGCTTCGTTTGATTCTTCTTATCTGCCTCAGTTTTTGCTTTTTCTGCTTCTTCTTTTGCTTTCTTTTCCTGAGCTTCTTTCTGCTGTTGTTGCTTTTTTAGATCTTCGGCCTGCTTACGCTTTGCATTTGCAACTTCATACAATTTAGAAGCTTTAATAGTACTATCATTTACTGTGAAGAGCTGCATAGGTTTAGATTTTTCAACACGGCTCAAAACTAAACTTTTACCCTTTATACCAAAGCCATAAACAAAACCCGTTAACATTCGCACATTTATTACACCACGATTATTTGTTCTTTTCGGTATTTCTCGGCCTCGATAAAAGAGACTAAACAATGTATTTGGGACAATTTTATCATCTTGAGTTACTGAAATATTAAAAGAATGTACAGGAAGCTTCACTTTAATTGTTTTATTTTTCAATGCGGCGCTAACTTGAAAATGATGAATTACCTGTTTCTGTCCATCACCTTCTACTGAAACCTCAATATCTTGCCCTTCCTCCGCATTAACCCCTTGCTTAATCCCACGACTATCAGCTGTATGCTTTTTAATATTACCTTTATAGGTAAGAAAAAAATTCATATTAGAGATTGCTTTACCGGAATCGCCCTCGACTATTTCAATATTAAAATTCACATCTTTAGATGCAGGAATTACATTTGCCTCTTGAGATTTCGAGGATTGTCTTTGTTCATTTCTTACTTCTTGAGGTGTTTTATTAACCTGAGGTCTCGGTTGAGGCGTACTATCTGTCTCTAAAGTTGCTGAATGACTTGTAACTTTGAAATCACTTAAAGTTGCTTTTTGTTTTTCATTTGCTTTTTGAATAATACTGTTCGACTCTTTGCCATCAGCCACAATTTTTATTTCTGTATTTGGGTTTCTAACAATAACAGGAAGGTTACCATTCTCATCACTCTTAACCTTAACTCTTGTTTCTCCTGAAATATATTTACCATTGTTTTTAGAAATAATCGTTACTTCTTTATTTTTTAATTCTAAGCCTGAACTATCTTTTAGAGTAATATAAATTTTTCTTTTGCAACAGCTTTCTAAATCAAAACCACCGAACATTGATAAGTATGAAGAAATATGTGTTCCAAGCCCATCCGATACAGCAGATTTTATCTTAAATACAGGTGAGCCAAGAAAAGTTGCTAGTCCTCCTTCACCCATTAAATGTGCACTAGCTATTGCTCCCGATTCAGTTACCTCAACCCCATTAATAATTTTCCCATAATATTGATTGAAATTTAATATCTGCATACGTTTACATAAAAAATTTATCCAATCACTCACTGCCATTAATTGTAATTCAGGCTTTGTAAGAAAATCATTGAAAGAATGAATTCCATTCTTACCTGACCACTCCCCTTTCCAGTCATTTTTATCAAAAGTTGCCCTAATCGTATTTATTCTTTGCTTCTCTTTCTCTGGGTTTAGCTTTCTAAAATCTACACCTAAATCTCCTAAATAGTATCCAGTTTCAAATAATGCAGACTCTCCCATTTGAAAAAAACCACGATATCCTCCTGAGCTTTTTTTGGCTGCTGCTATTATATTCGATTTGTGGTTTAAGCTTAGTTTCAAATCAGCACTTGATTCCTTATAGCTAACAGCCTGTATAAATCCATTTCTATTTAATTCAAAATCTTGTACCGATCCATCTTGAAATTTTATAGTCTTTTTCATTACTTAAACCTGTCATGAATCTTATATTTAGAAATATTACTAATAGATGTTTCTTTGAATAAATACCCATTTAAAGCTGATACAATATTTGCATCTTCTCCAACTTTACTACAAGATAAATTCACATCTACGGAATCTTCTTTTCTAAACCCACCTTTAATTTTTTTTCGATCTATTTCTCTTGAATATGCGAATGAATTAATATCATTATAAATCATGATAAGATCAGTTTTATTATGTTTCATTTCCGCCCAATAAATATAATAATTTTTATTTTTATACTGAACATGGTTACATGTTCCTGTAGATGTCCAATTTTTATCTTTTAAATCAAAGCCAATTTTTTTTGCTATTTTTTTGTTTTCTTTATTAAAGTTATCTTCCCATATATCAGGACACTGAACATCCTCTAATACAATCACTTGTACTGCTGGCTCGCTCCAATATTTCATACATTCTTTGGCACCCTCTGCATGTAAATTTATACTATTTAGCAAAATACATGCACCAATCATTATATTTACAGTTTTCATTATTAAATTAATCCTTAAGTCCAAAACTTTCAAAATCTGCTTTTAAATCTGTATCTTCAATATCTTCAATATCTTCATCACTATCGTGCTCATGGTTATGACCATCATCACCACCGCAACAGGCCTCATCTAAACCATGACCTTGCCCTTCCGTGATCACTTCTTCAACCAGTTGTAGCTTATCTGAACTGTCATCATTCTTACCGAGTAAAAGAATTTCGACGCTATCTGGGTTATCACTAAAGATCCGCCCGGTCCTTGCGAACTGATCAAGAAAACCAATGTATTCTGTTTTCTTAGCATGATTAATAACTTTATATTTAAATCCATCTTTCAATAAATCAGCATTAACCAACTCGCTAAAATCAAACCGACGACTAAAGACTCCGCTCTCAGGCATTTTCGGCAACTCAGCATTTACTGTTGCCCCACTCGTAAATACATGCTGCCCAGCTTTACTTTCAAACTTACCGCCTGTTGTTGAAAATACGCCATCTGCATTAATTTTGAGCTGAGACCCACCCGCTGTTAGTACAATTTCTTTTGGACTTGTCAGTTCGATTTTATCTTCAGTAGAAATGAGCTTGATAACCTTCTTGGCGATTGCTTCAATTGCATCATCCTGTGCTTGTAACTCCAATTTTCCTTTTGCGGCATAAGCTTTGAAGCCCTTTTGTGCGGCAAACAAACTGATTTTGTCCTGTGCATGCCCGATAATATTTTTCTGAGCACTCAGGTTAATTGAACCACTGGCACTCTCCGCAATATCCTGCGAAGCCTGCAAAATAATGTTTTCAGGTGTTGTTAAAGCAATCCCATTCGGTGATGCTAATAACATCAATGCCTGTCTGAAAATCTTTCCTTGTTCTTGCTGCTTTGCATCAGCACTGCTTTCTAGACCTTGGGTATATCCCTCCATGAAGCCTTGCAAAGAATCCAAAGCTTTGGATGGGGTAACTTCTAATTTATTACCTTTATGAAAAGTTCCACACGTACTCATCAAATCAAAATCTTGAATATCAACATTGGCTAAAACTTTTCCAACTTCCTGAATACTCTCAAAAGGGTTTTGCTGAATTCGATCCTTGATACTTGCCAGTTTACCTTTAACAAGATCAGCGCCATGCTCTTCAACATTTTCAATAAATGCTTTTAAATTTTCAGCAGCATCTATGGCATCACCAAAGAATGCATTGAACTCCTCTACAACCGTTTTGGTATCACTCCCTAATGCCCCAATATCTGCAATAAAACCACCACAATCTTTCAATGCATGAATTGGATCTTTATTCATACTTTCTTTAAATAGATTTAATGTGCTTTCTAGCGCTTGCCCTGTGGTTTTTAACTCGAGTGATTGAATAAACTTCGGCAACCGATGAAGCACATTCAAAGCATCCGTCTGCTGTTTCACTGCAATTTCGCTCAGTACATTCATACTGTCATAACCTTGCGACAGTAAAGATTGAGCTTGAGCCGCTTCTAAATGATCCGCGATTGCTTGTTCTTGCGCATAGGTACTAATCAACATACCTTTACCAGCACGTACGGCTCCCCAAGCATCTGTTCTGAGTTCAAACCCCTCCCCACGACCACTGCTTTGCTCAGTTTCTTTAGGATGACTGAGATTGCCCAAGTTCAACTGACTCGCTCCATGGCTACTTTGCAACTGGGCACTGATCTGCCCCGTCGTATCATCAAAACGCAACTGATTAAAACCGCTTCCACCCACTTCTTGAGAGCGGATGCCACTCAGCTTTTTGGTGGCTGGCAATTGTCCTTTTACATCAAACTTGGTTGGAGAGCGCTGAGCTTCATGAATTCGACCCAGCACAAAAGGACGATCAATACATCCCTCAAAGAAGTCTACAACAACCAATTCTCCCACTCGTGGAAGAAAGCGTGCTCCATAACCTTCGCCAGCCCATGGCGTGAGTACATCCACCCAAGCTGAGTCGGTATCATTATCATTACTTCCAGCACCGTCATCATGTTGATGATCATGCGCACGAGTAAACAGGAAGCGAACCTTAATTCGGCCCCACTCATCGACATAAATCTCCTCACCTTCAGGTCCTACAACCCTTGCATGTAGCGGGTTTGCATTGGGGCGATGTTTGAGTAGATCATATTCAGGCACGACTTTAACTTGACGACGAATTAAAATCAGTTGATTCCCCTGCCGCTCATCGGATCCCAAGAAACTTAAAATATTTGAATCCAATATCTGCATCAGCTGAGTTTGTAATTCCGTTGGCAGATTATTCTGGTTATAAAAGTGCTTTTCATAAATCAAGAATTGCTGATCACTTTCAGCATGTAAATCAATTTCAGGATGTCCTTGCAAAGTAAACCAGTAACCTACATGTGCATCGCGTACCGAAGTCTGAGCTTTAAAATACTTGGCTTGCAAGGCTTGGTAAGCCCCTAAATGTCCATTTAGCCGATCTAATTGCTGTGAACTTGAAGCTGTCGCCTGATCATCTCCATTTAAGTCAGCTACCCAAGCAGGACTGCAAGACCATGCTTGCTCCAAACTCAAACTTTCATTCTCAAAATGTTGGCTATGTTGATGTGAACTGAGTTGTGCACCAGAGCCATCTTCTTGGCTTAAGCCTTCCGCTTGCCAGCGCTGAACATGACTCACCGTCGATTGTAATTGCCGATGAGCCACCAAACGAGTCATATTATCAAAATGCTCAGTAGCATGGCTGCGATGAAATCGGATGACCTGACGGCTTAAGGCTGAAAAATATTGATTGTTATCAATGAGTCTTAAAACTTGTGGTTCGATTGATTGCAAAACATGTGGAACAAAGAGTTGTTGCTCATCGACCCACCAATTGATGCCTTCACTTCGCCATAACCGTGTCAGAAACTCATAATCAGTTTCATTAAACTGCATTACAAAAGGGCGAACATCATAATTTTCTGAAAGTTTTGATAAATCGAATATGAGGGCTGCACTAAATAAAGAACTTTTTTCTTGCCACTCTTTAAATAAAATGGTGCTGATTTCTGGCACAGTCTTATTCATAAAGACTCGACTATTACGCCGCTTATGCCATAGCGCAGTCGGATCTTGCAAGGTCAGTTGATAGATTGTAAATGCACCATCACTATAAAGTTGACTGGCTTGGGTAATAAGGCCTGTTAATCGCGTGTATTGCCCCATATCTGTGACTTGATCAACAGCAACCCGACACCCAATAAACTGCTTCAAAGCGAGATGAACTGTGGTCGACAAACAGGTCAACTGGACATTTAGCTCCCCATTCAAGACATGCTTACCTTGAATACGCTGCAAGAAAACGAGTGAATTCAATTCTGGATCAGAAAATTGAAGATGCATAGCCCGCTTAAGCGTTGTTAGCCCCAATTGGTCTAAAACACTCTGAATATTATTCAACATAGTTGTAATTCTTTATTAAAGTTATACGTATATAAAGCGCGACATTCTAATTAATCGCTTAAATAATCGTCTAGTGTTTTTTATCTTATTTTTATTCGAGACACAGATCATGACACTATTATCTCGCACTTATTTTATAATGATCTGCAATAAAAAGGGGCTTTTAGCCCCTTTTCAACACCAATTAAGCAAAAATTTAGAAAGTCACTCGACGATACTGACGATATTCAGGCTTCCAGAAATTCGCTTCAATCGCCTCATGCAGCAACTCATCACTGATCATTGGCGCTACACCCGCCTCCATCGCTGCTTTTGCAACTTTAAAGGCAATAATTTTAGACACCTGCTGAATATCATTAATATCTGGCAGTAAATCTGCATCAGGGTTTGTTAATTTAGGTGAGCAGTCCGCCAAGGCATTACTCGATGCCATCAGCATGCTGTCAGTTACTCGGGTTGCACCCGACGCCACCACACCCAAACCAATCCCTGGGAAAATATACGAGTTATTACATTGCGAAATCTGATAAATTTTGCCTTGATAATTCACAGGTGCAAAAGGACTACCTGTGGCAATTAAGGCACGTCCTTCGGTCCACTCAACAATATCAGCAGGCACTGCTTCTACACGTGAGGTTGGATTCGATAACGGCAAGACAATTGGCGACGCACAATTGCTGGCTAAAGTCTTGATCACTTCTTCAGTAAATAATCCCGGTTGACCTGAAACCCCAATTAATACCGTTGGTTTAGCCTGCTTTACCACATCCAATAAAGAAATGTGCTCTTCAACATTACCCCAAGCTGCAATCACTTCAGGTTTTTGTGCCAACTTTCGCTGGAAGTCTAGCAAGTTCGGCTGATTTTCTGTAATCAAACCAAAGCGATCCACCATAAACACGCGGGCACGCGCTTCAGCCTCAGTAAGACCTTCAGCCATCATTTGTGCCACGATTTGTTCTGCAATACCACAGCCTGCCGAACCCGCACCCAAGAAGGTAATGATCTGGTCTTTTAACTGTTTACCCGCAGCACGTGAGGCCGCAATCAAACTACCAACGGAAACCGCAGCAGTGCCTTGAATATCATCATTAAAGCAGCACACTTGATCACGATATTTATTCAATAAAGGCATGGCATTATTTTGGGCGAAATCTTCAAACTGAATCAGTGCTTTTGGCCAACGACGTTTAATTGCCGCCATCACTTCATCCACAAAGCTATAGTACGCTTCACCACTGATTCGTGGCTGACTCCAGCCCATATAAATCGGGTCATTCAACAGTTGTTGGTTATTGGTGCCCACATCAATCGTAATCGGTAAGGTATACGCTGGGCTAATTCCGCCACATGCGGTATAGAGCGAAAGCTTACCAATCGGGATGCCCATGCCACCAATACCCTGGTCACCTAAGCCTAAAATACGCTCGCCATCGGTGATCACAATCACTTTGACATTCTTTTTATTTACATTATGCAAAATATCATCAATGTGGGCGCGATCTGGGTAAGAAATAAAAATACCACGGTGACGGCGATAAATATCCGAGAAGCGTTGACATGCTTCACCCACTGTTGGGGTGTAAATAATTGGCATCATCTCGCTGAGATGATTTTCAATCAGATGATAAAACAGGGTTTCATTGGTGTCTTGAATATTGCGCAGGTAAATGTGCTTATTGATCTCATCATTAAATGCACAATATTGCTGATACGAGCGTTGGCTTTGCTCTTCAATCGATTCAATCACATGTGGAACCAAGCCATGTAGGTTAAAGCGAGTGCGTTCTTCTTCTGTAAATGCCGAACCTTTATTTAACAGCGGGAGTTCTAACAGGGTGTTTCCAGCATATGGGATGTATAAAGGGTGTTTCGTCTTCAATTCTGCAGTTGTCATAACCAGTCTCAGTGCGCGCAATTTGCTCAATCAAATTGCAATTCGTCATCAAATTCTCTTCGATTCGCTGAATAGATTAGCCCTATTTTCCCAAGAGTGTATATTTAGATACGTGATAGTAGTATGAAGATAATTTCGCTATTAAATAAAGATTTTTTTATCGTTTTTAACTATTAAAAAATGAAACAGAAAAATCAAATCTTGCGAATAATAAAACAAAATAAAGCAAATTCAGCCTATTAATCCCGAATAAACAAAAAATTTGATAGAGTTTAAAACGATTATTTAGTTTCCAACCCTGTATTCCATGCACTTTACTTAGTATTTTTTAAATTAATAATAAAAAAGCAGGAATATTAAAATATTATAAATAAAAACAATAATTTATGTAATTTTTAGACCATTGGCTAATTTATTCGGTGTTTTGACGCTTATTTCGGTGGCTGGTTCGGAGGCATCTCGACAAACACGCCTGTGAGTCTGCGCACCAACGGCAACATCAGCAATACCACTGGATAAGCAATTGCCCATGACATCATCCATGTAGAAAACCAAAGGGACAAAAAGGTATCACTCCAACCCAAATTACGTAACATATTAATGAAAGAGATAATACCGCTCATAAGACAGGACAGAAAAAATGGCATGACCCAGCCCACAAACTTTGCAGGTAGCTTGGGAATGTTCCCAATAATTTTAGCTCGATCATGCGCCATCTGATTCATCCAAGATATTGTATTCATTCACTATGCCATAATTTGTCTGATCTGTGGCAAGCATTCTGGTAAAATTTGCCGCAGCGCTGCTGCTGGGTAAAAAACATTCTCTACAAAGGACTCACCTAAACAGCCTGAAATTTGCTATATTTGCTGTTTTTCTGCGACATTTATTTTCGACTCTATGAACACGGCAATACAAGCAGCGCTCGATCATGCAGTGCAATCCCTTCAAGCGGAAGGCGTACTCCCATCTGACTGGAACAACAACAGCAATTTGACGCGTACTAAAGACCGAAGCCACGGGGATTTCGCATCGAATATCGCCATGATTGGTGCTAAAGCTGCGGGTATGAAGCCACGTGACTTGGCCGAAAAAATTCTGGTATGTTTACCAGAAGTGGCTGATATCAGCAAAGCAGAAATTGCAGGTCCCGGCTTTATCAACTTTTTCTTAAATGCAGACCAGCGTTTCGCAGTGCTCGATCAAATCCAAGCGCAAAGTGCGCAATTTGGTCGCACCCAAGCCAACGCAGAAAAGCGCATTCAAGTCGAATTTGTTTCTGCAAACCCAACATCTAGCCTGCATGTAGGCCATGGTCGTGGTGCAGCATACGGCATGACTGTAGCCAACTTGCTTGAAGCCACAGGTGCAACTGTTGATCGCGAATACTATGTAAATGATGCTGGTCGTCAAATGGACATTTTAGCGACTTCAACCTATTTGCGTTACCTTGAGCTGATGGGTCAGGAATTGGTTTTCCCTAAAAATGCATACCAAGGCGACTATGTGAAAGAAATCGCCCAAAGCATTATTGATCAAGATGGCAATGCTTATGTCCACCCTGTCGCGGATGTCTATAAAGATGTGCCTGAAGATGTACAGTATGCCGAAGAACTGGATGCCGAAGGCAATAAAGTCGTGCTTTCTGGCGACAAAGAAAAGCATATTGATGGCTTGATCTTTAATGCACAACAATTGACGGGCGAAGGCTATCGCGTTTTCCATCAAGCGGCACTCAAAGCCATTTTGGATGACATTAAAGACGACCTTGGCGAATTTGGGGTAACCTTCAATCAATGGTTCAGCGAAGCATCTCTGACTGAAAAAATTGATGAAGCCCTTCAAACTCTTGATCAACGTGGCTTCCTCTACGAAAAAGACGGCAACATCTGGTTCAAATCAACTGAGTTTGGCGATGAAAAAGACCGCGTAGTGAAACGTCGTAACGGTCAAACGACCTATTTCGCTTCTGACATTGCCTACCACCTGAACAAATTACAACGTGGTTATACGGACCTGATTGATATCTGGGGTTCGGACCACCACGGTTATATCTCTCGCGTGAAAGCCGCGATTGATGCTATGGGCTATGACTCGAAAAAACTGACCGTCCTGTTGGTGCAGTTTGTGAGCTTATGGCGCAGCGGTGAAATGGTGCAAATGTCCTCGCGTTCAGGTCAATTCGTGACTTTGCGTGACCTACGTAAAGAAGTCGGTAACGATGCAGCACGTTTCTACTATGTGATGCGCAAATCGGAACAACACATTGACTTTGACTTAGACCTTGCCGTTTCACAAAGCAAAGACAATGCCGTGTACTACATTCAATATGCCCATGCACGTATCTGCCGTATGCTAGAAAAAGCCGCGGCAACAGGCGTCAATTTCAGCGCCGCAACTGCACGTCAATTTGCCCATAAACTCGACCTCGAAGCGGAAACCGAAGTTCTGGCGAAATTGGCGGCTTATCCGGAAATCGTGCTCCGCGCGGCCAATGCTTATGAACCGCATCAAGTGGGTAACTACTTGAAAGAATTGGCAGCTTTATTCCATGGCTGGTATAATGAGCACAAAGTACTGAATGATGATGCTGAACTTACACAAGCACGTCTATTGCTTTCAGTAAACGTACAACAAGTATTACGCAATGGTTTAGAATTATTAGGTGTATCTGCACCTGAAGCCATGTAAGTGAATTTTTACATGGCACAATGATCTCGGGCTTCTGCCCGAGTCGCCATGTGAAAATGACAAAAAGAGGAATTTCCACGTGTTTGGAAAAACGCAACGCGGTGTCTCAGAACGACCAAACAAACCGAAAAAACCCCTGATTCCTGCGTGGTTGGGAACCCTTGTGGTCATTCTAATCGTCTTAAGTTTTGCCGTTGCTTTAATGCTGTGGAAACCGTGGGCTCCCGTACAGCCTAAAAATCAGGTGAGCTCTGAGCATTATCAGGAAGAAACCAATAAGGATTATCGTTTTTACGATTTGCTGCCGCAACAGCAAGTGACTCCAATTCCTGAACAGGCTATTCCTGAAACGAAAGATCAAAGTACCGTGGTGATTGTGGAAGCTCCTCAGCCTGAACAAGCGGCAAGCGCTGCAAACTCAGCTGACGCCCAATTGAGTACCACCCCGACGGAACACGTCAGCAGTTATATTCTACAGGTTCGTAGCTATCCAGATCCTGACAGTGCAGACGCACGTCGTGCTGAAATTATTCTCAATGGATTATCGGCCGATGTCGTGAAAACTGTTGAAGGTGGAAAAACCTGGTATCGAGTTGTTTCGGGTCCCTATGATTCGCAGGAAGCTGCTGTGATTGCACAGCAAACTTTGCAGCATAGCGGGATCGATTCGATTGTGGTGAAACGCTAAAAGTCATAAAAAAAGATGCTTCGGCATCTTTTTTTATGTCTCATCAACGGCCAAATTATGCCGCACAGCTTTGCTCTTTATGCTTGGCACGCGCATAAGCGGGTCGAGCCGCAATGCGCTGAATAAAAGCCTGAATATTCGGATAGCGCCCTTGCGTCCTCGACAGCAATGCCTCTAAGGGAAAACTCATTTGAATGTCGGCAAAAGAAAACTCACCCGCAAAATAGTCATGTGATGCTAAATAGCTTTCCAAAAATTGGATGTGGTCTTTGAGTCGAGGTTGAATAAAAGCAGCTTTCACCCCATCGGTAATTTTTTGGGCAACTGGCTTAACCAGAAAAGGCACATGCTGAGTCACATTACTCATCACCAATTGCATGACCAAGAGCGGCATTAAAGACCCTTCGGCATAATGCATCCAGTAACGGTACTGCTGCTGTAGGGCTTGATCTTGTGGCTTGAACTGCTGCTGCGAATCATGCTGTTCTTGCAGGTACTCTAAAATGACCGCAGATTCAGCAATATTGCTCTCGCCATCCGTTAATACGGGGGCTTTACCCAAAGGATGTACCTGTTTTAATTTAGGGGGTGCTGCCAAAGTCGGTAGACGACGATAATACTGGATCTGGTAGCTCAGCTTTAGTTCTTCTAAAGCCCATAAAATACGAAAAGAGCGCGACTGCTCCAAATGATGCAAGGTAATCATATGCCTCAATATCCCAATAGGACGCCGTGAGCGCCTTCATTTCCTATCCTGCTTAACCTAATCCAATGCAATCAGCTGTGTGTCTATCTCTAGACTTCTTAACAAGGTCTTGGTCACAGGCGTTTTTGCACTAATTTCTAGAACTTTCTGCTGCAACTCTTGCGACAAAGGCTGCTGAAAAGACAAACGGCGTTCAATCCATTCTCTGCCTTCTTTATTGCTATGAAAATCAGCCTCTACGCTAAAAGCACCCAACTCAATTTGCTTATGCTGGGCATACATTCTTAACGTAATCATGGTACAAGAGACCAAACCTGAGCAAATAAAGTCATAAGGTGCAGCTCCCTGATCCTGCCCGCCAAACGAGGCTGGTTTGTCCGTGAGGAAATGATGGGTACCACTCGAAATCTCTCCGAGCCAATGCTCTGCTCGCGTACGCACTTGAGCCTGCGCAATAATGGTCATGTGTTTCTTCCTTAATTATTTGGATGCTTTCATTTTTTCTGGAAACACCGGTGCTTCAAGGCGTGGCCCATCATAATCCGGAATTGAGCCAAAACGCTCATCCTGATTTACCCACTGCTCGCGCGCTAGTTCCAACTCATCTTGTGTCCGTCCAACAAAATTCCACCACAATAAAATGGGTGATGCAAAAGGCTCTCCGCCCAGCAATAGAATGCGCGCGCCCTGATGCAGCTCAATCCTAATTTCTGTCACACCCGGTTCAAGTGCCAACATATTATCATCATTTAATTCGTGACCATTGACCACAACCGTACCTTCTAGCGCTAAAAAGCCATATTCAAATTTAGGATTTAAAGGTAACCGTGTCGCGGTTGCTTCTCGTGCCGTCATATCAACCCCCAACAGTTCAGTATGCACTTTTACTGGTGAGCGAGTCTGCAAAAACTCACCTACTAATACGGTAAATTCAACTTGATCCTGCTGAACTGTGGGCAATTCAGGGTAATGATCAAAACGTGGTGCCATATTCTGTTGATCATCAGGCAAGGCTATCCATAACTGTGCCGCATGCATATGGGTTTCAGTATCCGGTGCAACTTCAGTATGTGAAATACCATAGCCTGCTGTCATTAAATTGACCTGTTTGGGGCGTATCAGCTGCTTGGAGCCCAAACTGTCAGTATGCATCATGGTGCCTTCAATCATCCATGTAAAGGTTTGCAATCCCATATGTGGATGTGGCCCCACATCCAAACCCTCACCTTGCGGAAAGCTCACGGGACCTGCATGATCTAAAAAGCACCATGCGCCAATCATCCGTTTATGTCGGCTAGGCAATGCACGTTTAATAATCGTGCCTTGTCCAATTTCGGCAGAACGCAGGGGAAATTCCAACAACATTTGATTGATATACTTTTCACAGTCGTCTGAATCTGATAATTCAATATAATTACTATTGGTCATATTCTTATCCTAAATTTTTGTTTGACGCCCTCCATCAGCATAACGGCTACTGCGGAAAAAACTAGCACCTATTCAAATTTGGATGCAATCTTTGTCCAAAGAATAAAAATTCAATACAATAAAATACAACTGTCTATAGGATGAACCTCGATTATCCCCTAGAATAAGTAAAAATCTTGACAAGAATAAAGACGACTATCTACAGCATCATTTCAATGAAAAATGCACACTTTATATACAACACTAGGATTAGTGTTTATTATTTCATAAGAATACATTGTAGATACAATGGAGTAGCCTATGATTAAAGGAGGACATGGACAGACTGAATCGAGTCATAAGTATACTTCTGCAGCGCAAGATCGACATAAAATTCAACATGCACCTGAGCATAGTTATATCTTGCCCTCTCAATTATGTGAACCTGAGAATCGTATCCTCATTGCAAATGCCTTACAGGATCCAAATGCATTCATTCCTACCCAATTTCAGCAATGTTATTTCGACTATCAAAACGCCCATCAGCGTCGCCATTTAAGACAAATTAATTTTTTAGCACAACTCTCCTTTCTTTCTTATTTTTTTGCAGACTGGTTTTTACTGCCAGACATTGCCTATTTATCTGGTGTCGTGCGGGTAATGGCCGTCCTCGGTTTTATTCTGATTAACTGGGCGATGTTTAAATACTCGAAGAATATTCAGATCTTAGATTTGCTTCTGCCCCTGTCCAGTGCCTTTGCGGCCAGCGTTTGGTTCTGGCTCTTACATCAGTCCAGCAGCTCCAGTGTTTATTTCTATCAATATGCTTCAGTCATTTTTATTCTGTTGGGGTGCTTGTCGATTCAGGTGCGCTTTCGCCCCTCTGTGCTGACGGCCCTGCTGATCAGTGTTGTGATTATTTCCGGAGTGATGCAGATAAATAATTTGCATCAAACCATTATCTTTTTATTGGTATATGTGCCAATTCTGATTTTCAGCCTATACATTAGCTGGAACAACACTTTAAATGCACGACGCACATTTTTACGTTCGATGTTAGATGAGTGGGATCGACATATGCTACGTGAACTGGCACATACCGATGAACTCACACAACTCAATAACCGCCGCCAATTTGAATTCATCGCAGAACAAAAAATTCATCAATGGCCACAGTTTAAATCGATTTGCTTGCTGATGTTCGATGTTGATTTCTTCAAACGCATCAATGACAGTTATGGACACGATATTGGGGATCAGGTGTTGCAGAAAATTGCTGAAATTGCCCGCAAGGAAATGCGACGTGATGATGTGCTTGCCCGTTTCGGTGGCGAAGAGTTCGTCGCGCTCTTACCTGAAACAACGCTCGACGATGCCATGATGATTGCCACGCGATTAAGACAGAAAATTGAGGCGAATACGGTCTGTATTGGCAATAACATTAAACTCAATTTCACCATTTCGATTGGGGTTTCCCAGCTTAATCCCGAAGATATTGATTTGCATCTTTTAATCAAAGAAGCGGATGTTGCCTTATACCGTGCTAAACAGAATGGTCGTAATCAGGTGGTCAGCTTTGACCCTTTACCCAACGAAGCATAAGCAGGCCTTGTGCTTACACATAATCAACCCATCGGTTACTGCGGGGTGGACTGTTCTGCCAATGTCTGTTTTAAATGCTTCATAAACTGCCCAAACTGCGGCAAAAATTGTTGAAATAATGGATGTTGGCGATTTTCCAGTAGCGTTTCCCCAAATAACTTTAAGCCTACCGCAAAAGCTGCCGTAGCTTCCGCATCAAATAATTGAGCTTGCTGCATACGTGCAACAATCGCCAGAATATCGTCATGATTACCAACATTAAACGCTAATTTTTCGGTATAAGTAGAAGCTTGCCCTTTGGCATCGCAAAGATGTTCGAGCGTAATATGATATTGGTGCTGTTTCATTTTACAGTCCTTTAAATGAATCAATTTAAAACTCAACTTTGGGTTGTACATGTAAGATGAGCTCAACTTTGATCAGCTGCTGTTGCATGACATCAGCCAACTGATTCAAATAGTTGGATAAATCTTGATGTTCAAATGTCTCTACTTGCCCATTTTGCACATGTAAGATTTGAAATGGCGTCCGTTGTTGCCGTATCACAAAACTGGCTTTGGCACGCTGATGATATTGTCGCTGGATCAGCTTTGCCTGCTCTAACTCGGTCAGCACTCGGTATACTGTGGCCAAACTTAAGCCACTCTCTTGCTGTTGTAGTTGCAAATACAATTGCTCAGCACTACAGGCTGTTGTGGCATCTAGTAATTGCTGCAAAACTGAGCATCGGGCTAAAGAGACTTTTAAATGTGCCTGTTTCAATAATTCCTGACTTTGCATATCTGGCTTGATATCCTTAAAGTCGGCTGATGGCGACTGCCGCAGCATCAATCTGTTCTGCAATACGTCTGACCGTTTCTGCATCGACCGACTTGGTATGTAACTTTAAGCGTAGAGATGTTTTTAGATTTTCCATAGCACGATGAATATCTAGCAATTCATCTTGCGTTTGTATTTCTCGCTTGGTTTCTAATTTCTCTAATAGCTGCTGAATCACGGTTTGCTGTTCATTCAGATGTCCTTGCCCAGTCTCAGTAATATAAAACTGCTTACGCTCCCCATCTGTGAGCTTAACCTGCACAAAACCCATGTCTTCAAGATAGGTCAGCGTTGGATAAATGGTACCTGCACTCGGACTATAGCCCCCACCGACTAACTCGCTAATGTCTTTAATCAGTTCATAGCCATGTTTAGGAGCTTGGGCAATCAGATACAAAACCAGCAGCTTCATCCGCCCTGCTTCAAATAAGCGACCACGACGTCCGCCATGCGGGCGTTCTGAATGATGGGAGTACAACTCGTAGTCATGATGAGAACCATGTTTCATAATGATTGCTCGCTTTAATGGTGAATTTATAATTATTAAGATATATCTTTATATATCTTAAAGCAACAACTGTTCTTGTGGATACCTTAAAGATCCTGACTTTTGATGGACGTTATTTTTTGTTCAGAACAAAAAAATTAAGCAATAAAAAAGGACGCTGACGCGTCCTTTTTTAAATCATTCTATTCTGCCGCGAGCACAGCTCTTGGCGTAATTCAGGCAAGAAGCTTCGCTTCTTGAAATCCCTGAATTACTCCCACTCAATCGTTGCTGGTGGCTTAGATGACACGTCATAAACAACACGTGAAACATCTTTAATTTCATTCATAATACGCGTAGAGATCTTGTCGACCAACTCATACGGTAAGTGTGCGAAACGTGCAGTCATAAAGTCCACAGTTTCAACGGCACGAAGTGCAACTACCCATGCATAACGGCGGCCATCACCCACTACACCCACAGATTTCACAGGTTGGAATACCGCAAAGGCTTGCGCAGTTTTGTCATACCAACCGCTTGCACGCAATTCTTGCATGAAGATGTCATCAGCAAGACGAAGAATATCGGCATATTCTTTTTTCACTTCACCCAAAATACGCACGCCCAAACCTGGACCTGGGAATGGATGACGATAGATCATGCTGTGTGGTAAACCTAACGTGGTACCCAATTTACGCACTTCATCTTTAAACAAGTCACGTAACGGTTCAACCAAGTCAAAGGCTAAATCTTCTGGTAAACCACCCACATTGTGGTGTGATTTAATCACGTGTGCTTTACCTTGTTTGCTCGCAGCAGATTCAATTACGTCTGGGTAAATTGTGCCTTGCGCCAAGAATTTCACGCCATCAAGTTTACGTGCTTCTTCAGCAAAAACTTCAATGAACTCGCGACCAATGATCTTACGTTTTTTCTCAGGATCAACTTCACCCGCCAACGCAGTCAAGAAACGCTCTTCAGCATCGGCACGGATCACACGGATACCCATGTTGTCTGCAAACATTTGCATCACTTGATCGCCTTCGTTTAAACGAAGTAAACCGTTGTCTACAAATACGCAAGTTAACTGATCGCCAATCGCTTTATGTAAAAGCGCAGCCACAACAGATGAATCCACACCACCCGACAAACCGAGTAGCACTTTTTCATCACCAATTTGTTGGCGAAGTTGTTCTACACGTAGGTCGATAATGTGTTCTGGTGTCCACAAACCGCCACAACCACAAATTTTGTGAACAAAGTTAGACAATAACTCTGCACCTTTTGCTGTGTGCGTAACTTCTGGATGGAACTGTACGCCGTAGAAACGACGGCTTTCATCAGACGCCGCAGCAAATGGACAGCTTGGTGTGCTTGCCGTCGTTGAGAAACCTTCCGGTAAACGGCTTACTTTGTCACCGTGGCTCATCCACACGTGTAATTGGTTTTCGCGGTCTTGAAGCTGGCCAATTAAATGGTCGCGCTGCTGAATATCAACTTCAGCATAACCGAATTCATGTACTGTACCCGCTTCAACCTTACCGCCTAGCTGTTCAGACATGGTTTGGAAACCATAGCAGATTCCCAGTACTGGCACGCCTAATTCAAAAACCACTTGCGGTGCGCGTGGGCTCCCTTCAACATGAACACTTTCAGGTCCACCCGATAAAATAATACCGTTTGGATTAAATGCACGGATGTCTTCTTCAGACATGTCGTAGGCATACATTTCAGAATATACACCCGCCTCGCGTACGCGACGTGCAATAAGCTGACTATATTGAGAGCCGAAATCCAAAATAAGGATACGATCTTCAGTAATTTGAGAATTGGTAGTCATGACAAACAACTATGATAGGCAAACGAATATAAGCGCCATATTCTAGCATTTTTCCAGTTATTAAGCACACTATTTGGACAACCAATAAATAAAAATATAAAACAAATACTTAAATAAAAAGCACCGAACGCTTCGGTGCTTTTTGTGTAGCACTGGATACAACTGTCCCTCTAGCAATCATGAGAGCTATTATTTTTCAAGTAGAGCATCTAGACTGAATTTGCCCGCACCATGCAGCATCAAGAAAAATAAGCCACCTGCCATGGCAAAGTTTTTCATAAAGTTAATCGCATCTTCAGCACCGCCGTGGAAAATGAATGCAGTAATAAGACTAAACACACCTAGGCCGAGTGCGGCAAAACGGGCTTGAAAACCCAATAACAGCGCCAAGCCGCCACCAAACTCAACCAAGATGGTGAGTGGCAATAATGCGCCCGGTACTCCCATGGCTTCCATATAACCCACCGTCGCACTATAGGCCGTCAATTTGCCCCAGCCTGCAACCAAAAAGATATACGCCAATAACACACGGGCAATCAAACTGAAGAGACTGTCGAGCGTAGGTTGAGCCACGATATTTTTCACAACAACATTGGGATTAAACATAATTGAACCTTTTCTTAATCTTGTGGATAGGCACAGCTTAGTTTTTGTTGATAATAGAATAAATATCCATTATTCAGACTTATCGTTTTAAATATGGAACGATAATCTGGCAAATTAATTACGTTTTAGTACTGACTTTCCCTATATGGACTGCTAGGATTTGGCTACATTTTCGCGATGTTTTACCCCATGGACCTCATTGATTTTATTTTACACGTAGATGACCATTTACTCGAATTTATTACAAATTATGGGGTATGGATTTACGCTATTTTATTTTTAATTATTTTTGTCGAAACCGGTTTGGTGGTCATGCCATTTTTACCTGGCGACAGTTTGCTATTTGCGGCAGGTGCCTTGGCGGCATCGACAGGTGCAATGGACCCTTGGGCATTGGGTGTTTTACTGTTTATTGCTGCGGTTTTAGGCGACACCTTAAACTATCACATCGGAAAATATATTGGACCTCGCGTATTTGAAATTGATTCACGCTTTATTAATAAACAGCACCTGATTAATACGCAAAAATTCTTTGAAAAACATGGCGGCAAAACCATTATTTTTGCCCGATTCGTGCCTTTTGCTCGTACTTTTGCCCCATTTGTGGCGGGTGCAGGACAAATGAACTATAAATTTTTCTTAAGCTATAATGTGATTGGGGCGTTTTGCTGGATCGCGTCTTTTATTACCTTGGGTTATTTATTTGGCAATATGCCAGTTGTAAAAGACAACTTCACGCATCTAATCTTTGGCATTATTATTATTAGTGTGCTACCTGGGATTATTGGTTTTGTACGACAAAAGCTTTCCCAAAAAGGAAAATGATGCTTTAAAAGAAGCGAATGACCACAGGTAACATACAAACAATCAATAACATTGCCGATCCTTTATATAAATGATCGGCTTTTATTTGCTTTAAATTTCCCGCCAAAAGGGCTTTTCCAAACACCATCCAAAATAAAGCCGCAGGAATCAAAATTAAGGCAAACAGCAGAAATACCAAACCTGCACTCAACGCACTATTCCACATTTCAGGCGGCAGAATACCTGCGGCAAAAAGCAAGGCTTTAGGGTTTTTCAAGGTCGAGACAAATAATTGGTGTGGACGAATATAGGGATGCTTCTGATTATGGGATGCCAGATGTACCGACTTCCATAAATGGAATGCCATCCAAAACACGTACAAGGCACTGAGGACATGCAGTAAGGTAATTAAATGCGGCCAAACAGGACTAGTCAAATGAATGAACAGCGACCAAAGACTAATCGCATAAATATAGCCCAGTAACTCCGCAGGAATAAGCAGACTGGCTTTAAGTACCCCTTGTTGATGTGCAGAGCTTGCCAGTAATGCGTTCGTGGGTCCCGGAATGAGAAACACCGCAATCATCGCAAATACAAATAGCCAACTCTCAATCATAAAAACCTATCATTCCACACCCAAAGTGTTGCACACCTTATATGAAAGCTGCCCTGCAGAACAAGCCAAACCCACTCCCCATTGAGAACCGATAGGTTTAATTCAATCCTATAAAAAACACTAAAACACTGTTTAAATTATATTTTTATTGAAATATTTTGAAAAATATTTCTCACTCTATCCGACCAAAAGCCAGCAGACAGAGTGAAAAATACTCGTAGATTATGATTGATTCACGACCTGAATAGGACAGTTTTTAAACTGGGCGGCTTGCACTACGGCTTCTTGCTGCCCCATTAAACGTGAAATTTCAGTTTTTTTGGTGTTTGAAGATTGCCCCATATTTAAAGAAACACTCGGACCAAAGCCCCAACCGCCACCACTGCTCCAACCACCACCCAATCCAACATCGACCCCGACTCCAGTACGTTTTGCTGTCGACACGCCCTGATCTAAATATTGTTGAATACGGTCATACTCTGCCTGTAATTGTTGACAGTTTAAAGACTGGTATTGTGTCGGCGAAACATAGGTCGGCTTTACTGTAGTCGCACATGCTGTCAGCAATACACTACTCGCAGCAAGCATAGACAAAGCAATTTTTTTCATAACTTTTCTCAATCTTATTTTTGCTCAATTTCATTGAACAATGAAAGATAGGCCTGCGTCAATTTGTGATCTTTCGCCAAATGAATTAAAGGTTGATTTTGATGATGGGATTCTTTCATCAGGACTGAAGGTGGCAACATATTTTCCAATACAGGCAGACCTTCATCTTTCAACTGTTGTACCACTTCTCGCGGCAACTTGGCTTGTGCCTGATATTGATTCACCACAATGCCTTCAATCTCAAGCTGATCATTGTGGTCATCTTGGGTTTCAATCACATTTTCAATTAGGCTTTGTAAGGCACGCTTAGAAAACACATCACAATCAAACGGAATTAGCACGCGATCTGCAGCAATCAATGCCGACAAGGTAAAGAAGTTAAATGCTGGCGGGGTATCAATGTACACGCGGTCATATTTACCTTCCAGCAACTTTAAAGCATCGCGCAATTTATAGATTTTATGTTTGGCTTCCAAAGCATAAGCCAAAGCACCCAGACTCGGACTTGCCGGAATCACATCCAACTGTTTAAACGGGGTTTGATGCACATAACTTTCCAGACCTTTGGCACGATTTTTCAGTAAAGATCCGATAGCATTGCCCAATAGTCCTGCCTTGCTTTGTACTGAGCCCAGCACTTCTTCAAAATAATTTTCAATATTGGGTTCGAGTGCAGGTTTATCGACCGAATACGTCGCATCATCGCCCAATAAATATTGACTGGAGTTGGCTTGTGGATCCAAATCAATCACCAATGTTTTCAATCCCTGATGCGCACTAATCGCAGCCAAATTCACTGTAATACTCGACTTGCCTACGCCACCTTTCTGATTAAATACCACACGTGTCCGCATATTCCCCCTCCCTCAATTTTTATTACTTGTCAATCCGCAGTGTAATCGATCGTTTTTTTATCACTGTAGAAAATGTCTGACAATTAGCCAAAATTTGGCTGAATCATCACTAACCCCAAGATGGCGATAAACGCTACGACCGCTAAGAATAGCCCTGCACGGCGCTGCGCCAAGACAATTTGATCCTGCTTTATATACGCCTTGCTTAATGAAGATAAAAGCACTAAGAACAGAATAATTTTGGCATAAAACCAAGACTGTACCTCAAAATCTTTTATGACCAATAAGGCGATACCCGTGACCACCAAGAGCGTCATGGCGCTATGTTGTAAGGCGACCAATACAGTTCGGGCAGAAGGGTTGGGCAAATTCCCTTCAGTTCCTGAAAACAAGGTTCGAGCGCGCAGTAAAATCACTACAGCAGCGAAGAACACTGCAACCCAATGCAACATTGATACCATTTGAGCATCCATAATGACCCAATTTCCTTAAGTTTTAGGTGCATGGGCACATTCTGGACTGCTGGTATCCTGTCCCTGCCACTCCGATTCGACAAAAGCATGAATTGCTAAAGCATGAATCCGGCTCGGTGCCAATAAATCCCCTACAGCCGCATAGATTTTTTGATGACGTTGCACTAAACGTAAGCCGTCAAAGGCTTCACTGACAATGACCACTTTAAAATGCGATTCTTTACCAGGGAAATAGCCGCCATGTCCTGAAGACTCATTCACGATTTCTAAATAAGTCGGAGCCAGTTGCTGTAAGCGGTCTCGAAGTTGTAATTCTAAGCTCATGATGATCTGCCTTAATCTTTTCACTTTCTTACAGTATAGCGGTTCTGCCCGATGGTTTTGTATTCTGAACTTGCTTTTCGCGCTGCAAGCCCGATTTTTTAGAAAATTTGGCATAAAATGCTTTTATTTTATGCAATTGATACAAGTTTTTTCAGAAACATATTGACCGTATTTTTTCATACTGTATTATACACGGCATGCGGGAATAGCTCAGTTGGTAGAGCACAACCTTGCCAAGGTTGGGGTCGCGAGTTCGAGTCTCGTTTCCCGCTCCAAATCATTTTTTAGTGTAAGTTTTAGCAAAAACTGCTCAATATGCGGGAATAGCTCAGTTGGTAGAGCACAACCTTGCCAAGGTTGGGGTCGCGAGTTCGAGTCTCGTTTCCCGCTCCAGATTCTAAAAAGCCCTAGTCGAAAGATTAGGGTTTTTTTATGCTGTCAAAAAATGTACCCCATTCAAGACTTCACTCGCTGCTCAACAGCATCAACCGTCATGTCTTAAATGGCAAATAACTCAACCCGCCTTATCAACCCATACAAAAATGCTCCATGCCTGAACTTTCAGACATGGAGCAAAATCTGGTTTTAACAATGAAATGTCAGATTAGCGCACGGCTATTTTAGGATTGGAATTACCCCAAACGGTGTAGAGATCTGCAAGCAGTGCACCATTGTATTCTTCCAAATCACTTTGTTTCACGCTTTGATTGCCCTGTTGTCCGAACAGTACCACTTCATCACTGGCACGAATATCAGGAAAATCAGTCACATCCACCATAGTGGTATTCATGGAAGTACGCCCCACCACCGGTACTTTATGTCCGCGAATTAGCACATAAGCTTTATTACTAAACACACGGCGGTAGCCATCTGAATAGCCCATCGGCAAGTTCGCCAACAAAGAATCACGCTTTAAAGTGTAAGTTTGGTCATAGCCCACTGTTGTACCTTTTAAATAGGCATTTACAGTAGCGACTTGGGTTTTAAAGGTCATGAGCTTTTTATATTCCACGCGGTCTGGAATACTATCGCCATAAATGACCCCACCAGCACGGACCATATCTAAATGTGACTCTGGCACGGTTAAGGTGGCAAATGAATTGGCGGTATGCAGGGTTAAATCTTCACGTTTTAATTTGGCTTTTTTAATCAGCCAATCTGTTTGCTGATTAAAGATTGCCAAATGCTCACGCACATACTTTTCATCTTCAACCGCATAATGCGTCATGATGCCCACCAGTTTTAGGTTCGGCAATTTGGTCATGTTCAACGCCTGCTGTTTACCGACTTCCGAGCTCATTTCCAAACCATTACGATCCATACCACCCGCATTCAAGCCTAAATGATAAGAGATGGTCACGCCTTGTTGTTTCGCCCATTGCGACACGCGCTGTGCCTGTTCGTAGTTACCAAACAACTCTTCAATTTGAAGAGATTTTGCATTCTGGATTTCTTTATCGGTTGCGGTACGTAATCTGAAAATCCGACCTTGATAACCCGATTGGCGAACCACAGCAGCTTCGGCATTACTGGTAATCCCCACACATGGTACTTTTAGTTTGATAATGCTCGGCATCAGCAATTGAATACCATGCCCATAAGCATCAGCTTTCATTACAGCGCAAATCTGACTTTTATCCTGCAATTGCTGCTGTAAAGTCTGAATATTCTGCTCAAAAGACTGAACATTAATTTCCATCCAAGCATTGGCTTGCGGTGCCGTGGTTTCAGTCGCAGAAATTTGCGCTGTCAGCATCGGTGCCGCCATGGTACTGCTCATATTCAGCAGCCCTGCCCCCAACATACAAGTTAATAATGTTACTTTTTTCAAGATAAGTCCCTCTTCATGATTATAAAAAAGAGAGGGCAGAATACCCTCTCTCACGCTACATTAATTATTTTCTGGCATTTCTTCATGTTCTACACGGCGACCATGTTCTAAAATCCAGGTACGCTCTGTGTTTTTGCGGTTACGGCGCTTATAAGCAATCCATAGTCCGATAAACCAAAATGGTGAAACGAACAATGAAATACGCGTATATTCATCAAGACATAGAATCGCGACCACAAACACCATAAATACAATCCCGAACCAGCTCATAAAAATCCCCGCAGGCATTTTATAAACCGACTGCGCATGCAAATCAGGACGTTTTTTACGATACGCCAAATACGATGCGAGGATCATACCAAAGGCAAACACGGTCAAAATTGAGGTCAATGACGTCACGATATTAAATGCAGACATGACATTTGGCGTAACAAACAAAATCAATGTGCCGATAAATACACAAATCATCGAACACAACAGTGCTTGTACAGGTACTTTGCCTTTGGACAAGGTTTTAAAACGTTGCGGTGCATCTTTTTCAACCGCCAAACCATACAACATACGGCTGGTCGCAAAAATACCACTATTTGCCGAAGACATCGCTGAAGTCATGACCACAAAGTTCACCACCGCAGCAGCAGCTGTCAGCCCTACCAGTTGGAACATGGCAACAAATGGACTTTGACCTGGGTCAACTTGCTTCCAAGAGGTCACACAAATGATGACGATTAAGGCACCCACATAGAACAACAGAATGCGCAAAGGAATTGAGTTTATGGCTTTCGGTAATGATTTTTCAGGATTTTTAGTTTCTGCTGCGGTTGTACCAACCAATTCAATCCCCAAGAAGGCAAACACCGCCATTTGGAAACCCGCCAAGAAACCGGTCACACCATGCGGTAAAAATGCATCTGGATCAGTCAAATGCGAAACTGATGCCTTAACCCCATTCGGTGATGTAAAGCCCATGACCACCAAGCTTATACCTAAGATTAAAAAGGCCACAATCGCAACAATCTTGATCATGGCAAACCAGAATTCGGTTTCACCAAACATTTTGACGGTTAATAAGTTCAGAATGGTCAAAATACTGATCGTCGCCAAAGCAGGCAACCACACCGGTATATCTGGATACCAGAACTGCATATAACCGCCAATTGCGATGATATCGGCAATCGCAGTGATGACCCAACTGAGCCAGTAAGTCCAGCCTAAAAAGTAGCCCGCCCATGGACCTAAGTAATCGGTGGCAAAATCGACAAATGACTTATAGTTGGTGTTGGAAAGTAATAACTCTCCCATGGCACGCATTACAAAAAATAAGACAAAACCAACGATCATATAAGTCAAAATGACTGAGGTTCCAGAGTTGGCAATGGTTTGCCCCGAACCCATAAATAGACCTGTACCGATGGCTCCACCGATCGCAATCATTTGAATATGTCGATTGCTGAGTGAGCGTTCTAGTTTTTCGTCCTCAACCGCCTCGTAATGATGTCCACCCAGTAAATCACCCTCAAGGGCTTCTGGCGACTTATTGAGATTCTTTCCATTCATCATGTTTGTTACTCCAATTTACAGTGAATCACTGTACATCATGTTTGTTACTCCAATTTACAGTGAATCACTGTAAATATGGGACTGCGATTAAAATAAAATCCGTTTTAATCCCAATCCAAAATTAAGCTACTGTTATCTTTCAATAACATTAATTTCTATGTTCAAAACTTGCCATTTACCTGTCAGACAAATACACAGCAAGTACTACATAGCTTGCAAATCCTATGCTAGCAATCTTAATTTTATGTTAAAAATCAATGATTTAGCTAATGCACAATACGAGTTTACCCAATGTCATAAGCGCACTTATGATCATTGGGTAATAAAAAGGCATACATATCTTTTTCAATATCCATATATTCAATTCCATTGAAAACTAATCAAACGACTTAAGTTCTATAAACCACCATCATCATCTTGAATAAAATCGATGCAAATCATCACACTTAAACCTCAGTTAACATCAAGCCGGCTCTTAAGCCTTTTTTCACTTGGGTATTCGGGAATAAAATCCAAACTTGTTCGGGTGCAACTACATAGGGTTTGCCTTGTTGTAATGCAATCACTGTATTGGATTCAAATACCGAGAAATTCGGGGCAGAATCGGCAAGATTAAGCTGAAAATCATCTTCAGTTTTGATAATTGATTCGACGACACGAAAGCTTTTGATTGGCTGTTTGTGGCGTGTCGGCAAAGGCTGTTCACTGACCACGGCACGCAGCACTTGATTAATGGCGGCAAAAGCCGATAAATCATTTTGACCAAAAGGTTTGGCATGACCCAGTTCGAGGGTTGAACTGGAGGCATGAAATCTTGAACTGGTGTAATGGGTAAAAGTACGACCTGCGGCATTGTGATACACCAAGGCATCCAATTCTGCAGACTCAAGGCATGCCAACATGCCCGCATCATACGCATGGGTTTGATACGGGAATAACGCGAAGGTCGGCATTATAGAGGGACGAATTGCAGTGTGCAAATCATAATGATAACGCTTCACCTGCGCTGGGCATGCCGTGAAAAACTCTGCCACGATCTGTTCTAATTCAGCAACACGCTTGGCTTCAAAGGTTACTGCAAACTGCTTGTGTGCACCACAGAACATGCGATTCATATCATTTTCAACATAGCGTTGACCTGAACGTATCGCGACAGGATTGCCCAAAACCAACAACAGGCGAACCTGTAATGGCAGTGCCCCAGAAAAAATATCCTGGCTGATCTGCGCCAACAACTCGATTGGCGCAGTTTCATTGCCATGTACACCTGCGGAAAGCACGATGGCTTTGCTATAAGTATGTTTTGGAGTAAAACAAAGTACGCCCTCAGCCAGCCATTCCCAGCTAAAATCGTCCTGTTCACCACGCGTCACTGTCGGTAGGTTTTGCTCTAAAACACCACTTAAAAAATCCATCATTTGCTTTCCCTGCCTGCTCTGCTAATTAACGTTGGAAGTGATACACCGAACCCAAGCCTAAAATTTGCGTCAATTCATCTAACGCTGTACGGCTTTCGATTAATAATTTTGGATCAGCCAAATCTTGCTGACTCAATTCATCACGGTAATGTTGATCGACCCACGCATTTAAACGTGTGAACAAAGCATCATTCATGAACAGATTCGGATTGATTGCGTTTAACTCCGCTTCATTCACCGCTACACGTAAGCGTAAGCACGCTGGCCCACCGCCATTACGCATACTTTCACGTAAGTCGAAAACTTTAATGTCATCAATTGGCGTACCCATTTGAATCATGTCATTCAAATAGCCCCAAACTGCTGGGTTTTGACGAGATTCTTCTGGCACCACAATGCTCATGCCACCATCTGTGCGCGTCAAAATCTGACTGTTGAACAAGTAGGTATTTACTGCATCTTTGACAGAAACACGTTGATCAGGCACTTCAATCGCGACGAATTCTTGACCCAAGCGCGCCATCTTTTCACGAATTTCTGCCAAAGCTGCTGTTTGGTTCAAAAATGCATGTTGATGATGGAACAAGACATTTTGGTTACTCACCGCAATCACGTCGTTGTGGAACACGCCTTGGTCAATCACATCTGGATGCTGCTGAACAAAAACAGTCTGTTCTGCTTTGAGTTGGTGCAAACGTGCAACCGCTTCGCTCGCCTCAAGAGATTGACGCGCTGGATAGCGTTTTGGACCAACACCACCACCCATGAATTGCTGACCATAAACAAACACTTGAACGCTGGCTTGATCATAAGCACCGCCCAAACGATTATGGTTAGCTGCACCTTCATCACCAAACAATGCCACTGGCGGCAACGCTTCATGGTGTGCAAAATGACGCTCATCGTTAAACATGGCAGCCATCACGCGTGAGGTAGTTTCATGTTCAATTGAACGATGGAACTTATTGTTCAAGTTGGCTGCGGTAAAATGCACACGACCATCTGCACTGTCTGCCGAAGGTGAAACCGTTGCAGCATTAGCAGTCCACATACATGAAGCTGAACTTAATGCAGACAAAAGCTCTGGTGACGTACGCATGGCTTGTTCAATCACACTGTGATCATCGCCACGGAAGCCCAATTTACGTAAAGTTGGCACATGTGGGCGTTCTTGCGGTGCAAACACACCTTGCTTTAAGCCCATGTCTGCCAAAGCTTTCATTTTCAGCAAACCTTGTTTTGCCGCTAACTTAGGATTAGAGACATTATTACGGTTTTTAGTGGACGCTTCGTTCCCGAATGACAATCCCGCATAATGATGCGTTGGACCCACTAAACCATCAAAATTAATTTCATAGCCTGACATTTCTAAACTCCCTATCCGTCGACTACAGCACAATGCCTGGCGATAATTTTTCAGGTAAAGCTACCTGAGGACTTTCCAACGATGCCATTGGCCATGCGCAATAATCTGCAGCATAGAACGCACTAGCACGATGGTTACCCGATGCACCTACACCACCAAATGGTGCAGCACTTGAAGCGCCGGTAAGCGGCTTATTCCAATTCACAATCCCTGCGCGGGCTTCAATCAATAAACGTTCAAATAATTCACGTTCTGGAGAAACTAAGCCTACCGATAAACCAAAACGAGTCGCATTGGCTAAGGCTAAGGCTTCATCAAAATGGTCATAACGGTAAATACAGCTCAAAGGACCAAAATATTCTTCATCTGGAACTTCATTCACCCCTGTGACCTCTAACAGTCCAGGGCTTAATAAGCTGCTGTTTGGATCTGCTTGAGTCACAGGCAATAACACTTGCGCGCCTAAATCGATTAAACGTTGTTGTGCTTGTAAAATCTGTTGTGCAGCATGCAATGAAATCACACCACCCATAAATGGTTGTGGCTGTGCATCCCACTGTCCCACCAGCAAATTACGGCTTACTTCCACCAAACGTTGAATGAAGGCATCACCGGCAGCACCATTTTTAATAATTAAACGGCGTGCACAGGTACAACGCTGACCTGCCGAAATAAAGGCAGATTGAATGGTTAAATTCACCACAGCATCGATATCGCTCATGTCATCGATAATCAGCGCATTGTTGCCGCCCATTTCGAGTGCGAGGATTTTCTCAGGTGCACCAGCCAATTGTTTGTGCAGGTGGTAACCCGTGTTGGCACTCCCTGTGAACAATAGACCATCAATTTCATGCGACTGCGCCAGTGCTTCACCTGTGCTACGACCACCCTGCACCAAGTTCAATACGCCCGCAGGCAACCCAGCTTCGTGCCATAACTTCACGGTTTCTTCCGCAGTCCACGGCGTGAGCTCACTTGGTTTGAACACAATGGCATTGCCCGCGATTAAGGCAGGTACAATGTGACCGTTTGGCAAGTGACCTGGGAAGTTATATGGACCAAATACCGCAAGTACGCCATGCGGGCGGTGGCGCAAAGATGCTGCGCCATCGGCCATTTCTGTCACGCTTTCGCCCGTACGTTCATGATAAGCACGGATTGAAATCGCCACTTTAGCAATCATGGACTGAACTTCAGTTAAAGTTTCCCAAATCGGTTTGCTGGTTTCACGACTGATGACTGCCGCTAACTGTTGTTTATTTTGTTCTAATAAGCTGGCAAAACGCTGAATCACCTCAATACGTTCTGCAAGTGGACGACGCGCCCAAGCAGCAAATGCAGCACGTGCCGACTGACATGCTTGTTCAACTTGTGCTGCAGTCGCTTCGACACCTTGCCAAATAATTTCTTGGCTGACAGGATCCAGTTTGTTCCATGCTGCACCATGCGCAGGAGACCATGTCCCATTAATATATAAATTTCCTTGTGACATTATTTTTGCTCCGCCTTATCTAAAGGCAACATACGAATACTTTGCCCCGCCTGCACACCCAGTGCCTGCGCTTGCTCAGCCGTTAAATTCAAACTTTCAGCATCCGCAGCATGCTGAATTAAGATGGCACGATAATCGTGATACTGGTCATTGGCGACCAAATGACGCTCACCACCCACTGGCACACTGTCTACAATACTTACGCGGCGGATTTGGCTTTCATTCACCGCACGTAAGTTTTTCACTTCAGCTTCTAAGGTTGGACCCGCATCAAAAATATCGACATAACCTTGGTAACGTAGCCCTTCCGACTCCAACACCCGCGAAGCAGGCACTGTTTGCGGATGAACTTGCGCAATCACTTGCTGTGCTGCAAGCGGTAACAAATCGGTGTAGACCGGAAAACGTGGCATCAACTCCGCAATAAAGACTTTTTGCCCAATACCGCTGAGATAGTCCGCAGTGGCGAAGTCCATATTGAAAAAGTGGTTGCCCAAAGCGTCCCAAAAAGGTGAACGACCATTGTCATCCGAATAACCGCGCATTTCGGCAATCAGGGTGCTTTGGAACGCCTGCTGGAATGCTGCGATAAAGAGGAAGCGGATTTTAGAGAGCAATTTGCCATTTTGATCTTTGCGATAATCAGGATCTAAAAATAGCGTACACAGCTCACTACACCCGGTATGGTCATTACTTAAAAACAGGGTATTTAATGCTTTGTAGACATTCAGAGCCTGCGAGGCATGAACTTGCTTGCCCACATGGAAGTTATAAAAAGGTTCAGTCAAACCCACTGCCACTTCAATCGCACTCACACCAACCACGCGCTGTAACTGGGTATCTTCTAAAACAAATAAGTACCCTTGCTCATGTGGTGCAGCTTGACCGTGTAAAGTCTTTTGTGTGCGCGCAATTCGAGCCGATAAAATCTCCTTGTTTTGCGGTAAGGACGTCAGACCAACGCCTGACTTTCCCGCTAGAGTAAAGATGTCATCTAAATCCCGATACTCTGCATGTCTAACAATCATCATATGCAGAAGCCTTTACGCGCCAACAAAACGCGCAAGCGCACGTTCAAAACGTTGTAGACCTGCTTCAATATCTGCTTCAGGAATGATTAATGATGGCGTAAAGCGAACGACATTTGGGCCTGCAACCAGAGCCAACAAGCCTTCTTCACCCGCCAGCGTCACGATGTCTTTGGCTTTGCCTGCATATTCAGCTTTTAATACACAACCAATCAACAAGCCTTGACCACGCACTTGCTCAAACAAGTCAAAACGTTGATTCAAACGGTTTAAACCATCAACAAAGTATTGCGCGCGGGTACGTACACCATTCAATACTTCTGGGGTATTAATAAACTGGAATACGGCATTCGCGACCGCACATGCCAATGGGTTACCGCCATACGTAGTTCCGTGGTCACCAACAACAAACATGCTGGCATATTTGTCTGTAGTAATCATGGCACCAATGGGGAAACCACCGCCCAAGGCTTTGGCTGTGGTTAAAATGTCTGGTGTCACGTCAGTATTCATGTAGGCATACAACGCCCCTGTACGACCCACACCAGTTTGTACTTCGTCAAAAATCAGTACAGCACCATGCTGGTCACATAACTCACGTAAACCCGTTAAGAATTCTGCGGTAGCCGCAATGACTCCACCCTCACCTTGAATTGGCTCCACAATCACGGCGCAAGTGTCAGCATCAATTGCTGCACGTGCCGCTTCCAAATCATTAAATGGAAGATGGTGAATCCCTTCTGGTAAAGGGGCGAAATCTTGCGAGTACTTCGGTTGACCACCGGCCGTAACCGTAAATAAGGTACGACCGTGGAAGGCATTTTTAAATGCCACAATTTTGTTCTTGCGCGCTGAGCCTGAAAGTAGGCCCACTTTGCGCGCAAGCTTCAAAGCCGCTTCGTTGGCTTCTGCACCAGAGTTACAGAAGAACACTTTATCGGCAAAGGTATTTTCAACCAATTGTTTTGCCAGCATTAAAACAGGCTCATTGGTATAGCCATTGCCGATATGCCATAACTTCTGACCTTGCTCGACCAATGCTTTTACCGCGACAGGATGTGCATGCCCTAGCGCATTTACTGCAATCCCACCAGCAAAATCAATATATTCTTTACCTTGCTGATCCCATAAACGAGAACCTTCACCACGCACAGGAATAAATGGCGCTGGCGCGAACACTGGCACCATATATTGATTAAAATCTTGGCGTGTCGGTTGGTAATTCTGGCTCATGGTATGTTCTTCCTTAATAAATCTGACGTTGTTGTTTCAATGGCACTTAAGCCACGAGAATTTCCCCTTAACCAGGGAAAATTCCGCGCTCTTTACGTGCTTTTAATATGCGTTCACACGCCAAAATGTACGCTGCGGTACGCAAACTGCAGTCTTTTTCGTTGGCTTTAAACCAAACGTCTTCAACTGCTTTAATCATGAGTTTGTCTAAACGCTCGTTAATTTCTTCTTCAGTCCAGAAATAGCTCGCCATGTCCTGTACCCATTCGAAGTAACTTACGGTTACACCGCCCGCATTACACAGTACGTCAGGCACAATCATGATGCCGCGTTCTAACAGGATGTCTTCTGCTTCTGGATACGTTGGACCGTTTGCACCTTCCAAGATCAATTTCGCAGTAAGTTTCTGTGCACGTTCAGGTGTAATCTGACCTTCTAACGCTGCAGGGATTAAAATATCCATCTCTACTGCCCAGAACGCATCATCTTCAATCAAGCTTGCATCTGGATAACCCGCAATCCCTTTGTGAATCGCGACGTAATCTTGTAATGCTTTAATATCGATGCCATCTTTATTAAAGATCGTGCCAGTATGGTCTTGTACACACACCACTTTAGCTTCGGCTTTTTGGAACAAGTACGCAGCTTCGCTACCTACGTTACCGAAGCCCTGCACTGCAACACGGCTACCTTTAAGTGGCAAGTTGATTTTCTTAGCAACTTCTAAACCTGTCACGAATACACCACGACCTGTGGCACGTACACGACCCAAAGAACCACCCAAATGCACAGGTTTGCCCGTCACAACACCCGTCACGGTATGACCTTTAATGCTTGAATAAGTATCCATCATCCAACCCATAATGTCGGCATTGGTGCCTACGTCTGGCGCTGGGATGTCATTTTGAGGGCCAATAATTGGACTAATTTCGCTGGTAAAACGACGCGTTAAACGCTCAAGTTCACGCGGAGACAATTTACGTGGGTCTACACGAATACCACCTTTGGCACCGCCATATGGTAAATTAAGAACAGCTGTTTTAATGGTCATCCACGCTGAGAGTGCCATGACTTCATTCAGCTCGACATCTGGATGGTAACGAATACCGCCCTTGCCTGGTCCACGCGATAGGTTATGCTGAACGCGGTAACCTTCGAAGTGCTGAATTGAACCGTCGTCCATTACAATCGGCACATCAACGATGAGTGCGCGCTTTGGACGCTTTAATGTATTGATAAATGGAATGAGGTCTTCTTCCAGATACGGCGCAACACGATTAATCTGAGCTAGATAAGTCTGCCATGCACCACTATTGTCCATTTCGTATGACAAAGACATTGAATTTTCCCTTCGAAAATTGAGTGAATCAAATCCATTTTAAATTTGAAACACCTTATTAATTGGGCACCGCCTCAGCTCGGTGCTGTTCCAACTGGAGTATTAGCCAGTCCCTATAGTATGAAAAATCAAAACGACTCCAAAAAGTTGTAATTTTGATTAAAATGCAATAAATTTTATCAATCTGGTGATAGGCAAAATCAAAATGAACGATACTGACAGCCAAATCCTCGGTTTACTGCGTGACAATGCACGCATGTCAATTACCGACATTGCCCAAAAGGTTCGGGTTTCAAGAAATACAGTACAAAAACGCATTGAATATTTAGAAAGTAGCGGCATCATTACGGGCTATACCGTACGCACCAAACCAGGCACGGAAAAAAACAGCATCCGAGCGTGGATGAATATTATGGTCGAAGGCACCAAAACCAATGCTGTGGTGAAAGAGCTCAGAATTGACCCTTCGGTACATACCCTGCATACCACCAATGGTAAATGGGATCTCTTAGTCGAATTAAAGTCAGACAATTTGGAAAGTTTTGATAAAACGCTAGAACGTATTCGGACCATTTCAGGCATTTACAACACCGAAACCAGTATTTTACTCTCGACTTATAAGGCCTAAGGACAACCTAACCGGTGTCAACAAAGCTTTATACAGGGTGAACATAGTCCTCAAACCCCTGTTGGCATTCAGCCAAAGCCGGCCTGAATGTTGATATAAGTCCACCGATCATGCGATTTTGACCGCATGAGTTTTATCGTTTGATCATTTTTAAATACCACTACTCTTTTAAAGTCGGGTGCGGCTGTGTATAACAATCGGCGTATAGCAAAGTAAAAGCATAGGCAAACTGTCTAAAAAAGCGTTAGACTATGCCACAATTAAAAATGCAAATGCCCGCGTGCTTTGCAAATGAATAGAAGGTGAAGATTGATGCCGCTCAATACCGTTGAAGAGCTCGTAGCAGATATCCGTGCAGGTAAAATGGTCATCCTGATGGATGATGAAGACCGTGAAAATGAAGGTGATCTTGTCATTGCCGCGACACATGTGCGCCCAGAAGACATCAACTTCATGATCACGCATGCGCGTGGTTTAGTGTGCCTGACTTTAAGTCGTGAGCGTTGCCAGCAATTGAATTTACCGTTAATGGTCGATGCCAATGGCGCGCAACATGCTACCAACTTCACACTATCCATTGAAGCAGCGGAAGGCATTACCACGGGAATTTCTGCGGCAGAACGTGCACATACCATTCAAACAGCGGTTGCGGCACATGCTAAACCGAGCGATATTGTCCAACCAGGGCATATTTTCCCATTGATGGCTCAGCCCGGCGGTGTACTGCACCGTGCAGGTCATACCGAAGCAGGCTGTGATCTGGCGCGTATTGCAGGTTTAGAACCCGCATCGGTGATTTGTGAAATCATCAAAGAAGACGGCACCATGGCCCGTCGCCCAGATTTAGAAATTTTTGCTGAAAAGCATGGTCTTAAAATCGGGACCATTGCCGATCTCATTCATTACCGCATGACCAATGAACAAACGGTTGAGCGCTTAAGTCAAGAAAGCATCCAAACTGAATATGGTGCCTTTGAACTGTATCGTTACCGTGAAATTGGCAACCCAGACATTCATTTGGCTTTGGTCAAAGGTGAGCCGAAACATGGGGTGACCACGGTTCGTGTGCATGGCTTTAATCCAACGCGCGACTTGCTCAAACTCAACAAGCAAGATGGCGAACCCGCTTGGAATTTAGATCGCGCATTAAAAGAAGTTGCCCAAAGCGATCGCGGTGTATTGGTGTGGATTGGTCAACGCCATTTACAAGATTTAGGTCCTGCGCTCGACAGTTTGACTGCACCGAAGAAAACCAAATCGAGTGCTGCGCTTTCACAGCAATATCAAACAATTGGTGTCGGCGCACAAATTTTACGTGATTTAGGTGTTGAAAAAATGAAGCTGCTCAGTTCACCGCTTCGTTTCAACGCGCTATCAGGTTTTAATCTTGAAGTGGTGGAATATGTCACCGCTCAACAAACATTAACGAAATAATCGAGGTTGCTATGGCGATTCGCCGAATTGAAGGTTTATTACATCTCGCGAGCGAAGGCCGTTACGCGATTTTAGTTGGTCGTTTCAATAGCTTTGTGGTTGAACACTTGCTAGAAGGTGCAATTGATACATTGAAACGTCATGGTGTATCAGAGGATAATATCACTGTTGTTCATGCACCAGGCGCATGGGAACTGCCAGTAGTTGCAAAAAAACTGGCAGCCTCTGACCGCTTTGATGCCATCATCGCACTGGGCGCAGTGATCCGTGGTAGCACGCCTCACTTTGACTTTGTTGCTGGTGAGTGTGCCAAAGGTTTGGGCGTTGTTGGCCTAGACACTGGTCTACCGGTCATTAATGGTGTATTGACTACGGACAGCATTGAACAAGCGATTGAACGCTCTGGAACAAAAGCAGGTAATAAAGGTAGCGAAGCTGCTCTTACTGCAATTGAAATGGTTAACTTGTTAAAGGCTATTTAAAGCATGTCGCAAACACTTCAAGCCGCTTATGCTGCAAAACGTAAAGCACGTCGTTTTGCTGTACAAGGCATTTATGAATGGCAAATGAGCCGCAACCCAGTGCATGAAATTGAAGCACGTACGCGTGTTGAAAATGCCATGCATAAAGTGGACCTAAGCTATTATCATGAATTGCTGACTCAAGTGGTTGCCAATCATGACGCTTTGGATGCGCTTCTTATTCCTGTGCTGGATCGCCAAATCGAAGCACTTGACGGAGTCGAGCTTGCGACCCTTCGTTTAGGTGCCTACGAATTGAAAGAACATCTTGAAATCCCGTATCGCGTGGTTTTAGATGAAGCGATTGAGCTTGCAAAACACTTTGGCGGCGCAGACAGTCACAAATACATCAATGGTGTATTAGACCGTTTAGCCAACGGCCTTCGTGCGGCAGAAAAGCAACAAGCACAATAAGACGTGTAGTAAGTAATATGGCTGAGTTTTCAATCATTGAGACCTATTTTAATCGACAGAAGCATGCTTCCGTCGACTTGGGCGTCGGAGATGACTCAGCCGTACTTACCCCCCCTTCCCAACAACAATTGGTGATCTGCACCGATACCCTCATTGCAGGAAGACATTTCCCGCTCGATACGCCAGCCCATGCTATTGGCTGGAAATCCGTAGCAGTCAATCTTTCTGATATTGCAGCCATGGCTGCAAAACCGCACAGTATTTTATTGGCCTTGAGCCTACCCCAAATCGATCATGACTGGCTAAAAGACTTTAGCCAAGGTCTATATGACTGCTGTGATCAATTTGGCGTGAGCTTAATTGGCGGCGACACCACACAAAGCCCTCATCTCACCATTTCTGTGACTGCTCTCGGTTGGGTGGATACGGGACACGCGGTAAAACGCTCTGGTGCACAAGTAGGTGACTATATCTGTGTCAGTGGTCAAGTCGGAGATGCTGCATTTGGTTTACAGCATCCGCAGCATCCCTTAAAGCAACGCTTAGACTATCCGACCCCACGCTGCCAACTCGGGCAACAGCTCAAAGGGCTCACCTCCGCCATGATTGATGTCTCCGATGGTCTGGCACAAGATCTTGGACATATCCTGCAAGCCTCCCATGTCGGAGCACGTGTACAATTAGAGCAATTACCCGTTGATCGTCATGTGCAACAGTTAACACAGGGACAACAATGGCAATACGCATTGGCAGGTGGCGATGACTATGAGTTATGCTTTACAATAAGCCCGCAAAATTACCAACAGCTTTTGCAACAACAATTAGATGTAAAAATTACGGTGATTGGAACAATTACAAATTCAACTGGGCTTACATTTGAAAAAGATGGCAAAGATCATCCGCTTCAATTTCAAGGGTATCAACACTTTGCATAAACCTCCAATTCAGTTTAACCACATGTCTTGGTCGAACCGCTGTATCGTATTTTGCGGTGTCGGTTTTGGCTCAGGTTTATTGCCCAAAGCACCCGGTACCTTTGGTTCTGCCTTTGCTCTGCTTTTTATTCCCTTATGGTTGAATTTAGGCTTTCTCAACTCCATATACGCCATCATTCTGATGTCACTGCTCGGCATCTATATCTGTGGTCAAACCGCCAAAGTCATGGGTGTACATGACGATGGACGCATTGTTTGGGATGAGTTCGCGGGACAATCGATTAGCTTATTGCCATTGATCTATTTTGAACACATGACCATGCTCTGGGCACTGATTGGCTTCTTATTGTTCCGTCTCTTTGATGTGTGGAAGCCTTGGCCAATCCGGGTGATTGATCGCCAAGTACATGGTGGCTTTGGCATCATGCTGGATGACATTATTGCAGGGCTTTGGGCAGCGCTCTGTATTTTTATATACCTCAATATTTCTCTGGCTTAAAACCAGCTTGTAAGGTGTGTTATGACAACTTCTGTGATTATTCTTGCTGCAGGTAAAGGAACTCGAATGCGTTCCCAACTACCCAAAGTCTTACAACCCCTAGCAGGACGCCCCTTACTTGGCCACGTGATTGAAACCGCCAAACAATTACACGCGGAACATATCATTACCATCTATGGGCATGGCGGTGAGCAGGTTCAACAAGGTTTTAAGCATGAACAGGTACAATGGGTTGAGCAAGCTGAACAACTCGGTACTGGACATGCTGTACAAATGACTTTACCGGTTTTACCACAAGACGGTATCTCCTTGATTTTATCTGGTGATGTGCCTTGTATTACACCGAATACCTTACAAAAACTCCTTGAGGCTTCACGTGGAACAGGCATTGGTCTGGTTACCCTAACCCTCGATGATGCATCAGGCTATGGTCGCATTGTCCGTAAAGACGGACAAATTCAGGCGATTGTTGAGCACAAAGATGCCAACGCGCAACAGCGCCAGATTCAAGAAATCAATACGGGAATCTACTGTGTCAGCAATGCCAAATTGCATCAATGGTTGCCTCAGCTCAACAATAATAACGCGCAAGGCGAATATTATTTGACTGATATTGTTGCGATGGCACTGGCGGACGGACTTGAAGTGGCTTCTGTACAACCTGAGCAGGCATTTGAGGTTGAAGGCGTCAATGACCGCATGCAACTCGCTGCACTTGAACGTCAATATCAACAGTTTCAAGCTAAACAATTGATGCAACAAGGTGTACACCTGATTGATCCGAGCCGATTTGATTTGCGTGGTACCCTCAAAGCTGGACAAGATGTCCGTATCGACATCAACGTGATTATTGAAGGGGATTGCGAGTTCGGTGATAACGTAGAAATTGGTGCCGGCTGTGTGATTAAAAACACCACAATTGCCGCAGGCACCAAAGTCCAACCTTACAGTTTGTTCGATCAAGCCATCGTGGGTGAAGATACTCAAATTGGACCTTTTGCACGCTTACGTCCAGGCGCAAAACTTGCCAATGAAGTGCATATCGGCAACTTTGTTGAAGTGAAAAACTCCAGTGTCGGTCTAGGCTCCAAAGCCAACCATTTCACCTATTTGGGCGATGCCGAAATCGGTGCAGGTTCAAACATTGGTGCTGGAACCATTACCTGCAACTATGATGGGGCCAACAAATTCAAGACCATCATTGGTGATGCTGCATTTATTGGTTCCAACAGCTCACTGGTTGCCCCTGTCCGGATTGGCAATGGTGCAACCGTTGGTGCCGGTTCCGTGATTACCCGCGATGTCGAAGATCACTGTTTAGCTGTTGAGCGCTCTCAACAAACAGTCAAAGAAAATTTTCAACGTCCACAAAAATTGAAGAAATAAGAGGATCGTCCTATGTGTGGTATTGTCGGTGGCGTTGCAGAACGTAGTATTACCAATATTCTCATTGAAGGTCTCAAACGCCTAGAATACCGTGGCTATGACTCAGCAGGTTTAGCACTAGTCAATCATGACCAAATTCTTCGTGAACGTCGTGTCGGTAAAGTCGCCAATCTTGAACAAGCGGTAAATGAATCGCAAATCTTTGGCACACTCGGGATTGCGCATACCCGTTGGGCGACCCATGGTAAACCCACTGAAAATAATGCGCATCCGCATGTGTCTGGCGATGTTGCTGTGGTGCATAACGGTATTATTGAAAACTATCAAGAACTCAAAGATGATCTTGAAGCGTTGGGTTATGTGTTTACTTCACAAACCGATACTGAAGTGGTCGCGCATCTGGTCCATGATGCCTTGAAATCAACCTCAAGCTTATTAGAAGCGGTACAAAGCGTGGTGCCGCAACTCAAAGGCGCTTATGCCCTCGGAATTATTCATACCGACTATCCGAATGAGTTAATTACGGTACGTGAAGGCTCACCTCTGGTGATTGGGGTTGGCATTGGCGAAAACTTTATTAGCTCGGACCAATTGGCATTACTGCCAATTACCAATCGCTTTATCTACCTCGAAGAGGGGGATATCGCACGCTTGACCCGTGACAAAATTGAAGTGTTTGTAAATGGGCAATTGGTACAGCGCCCAGTCAAAGAGCTCGATGCTACGGTCAGCAATGCGTCTAAAGGTGAATTCAAGCATTACATGCTCAAAGAAATTTACGAGCAACCAGAAGCATTACAACAAACCATTTCTCAAGCTTTAGATGGCAATGCTTTACGTGCCGATTTCCTGCAACATGCTGAAGCGGATTTTGCCAACATCCAGCAAGTGCAAATTCTGGCGTGTGGTACCAGTTACCATGCAGGCATGATTGCGAAATACTGGTTTGAACAACTGATTGATGTGCCTTGTCAGGTCGAAATCGCCAGCGAGTTCCGTTATCGCAGCCCTGTAATTGTGAATAACACCCTTTACTTGTGTATTTCTCAATCTGGTGAAACGGCGGATACCTTGGCAGCACTACGCGATACGCAAAAGCGAGCAGCTCACAAGAACATCAACATTGTGACCATGGCCATTTGTAATGTCGCAACGTCATCCATGATCCGTGAAACCAGTCATAGCCTACTCACGTTGGCAGGACCAGAAATTGGAGTGGCATCCACCAAAGCCTTTACCACGCAATTAGCAGCACTTATGTTGCTGATCTTAAAAATTGGGCAGATCAAGCAAACCATTTCTGATCATCAGATTCAAAGCATTGCAGCAGAATTATGGCATCTACCAAAAGTGATTTTGGATACCTTACAAAATAACCAAGCCATTCTACGTTTATCTGAGTTGTTTGTAGAAAAGCAGCACTGCTTATTCCTCGGTCGTGGCACGCACTTCCCGATCGCACTGGAAGGCGCACTGAAGTTAAAGGAAATTTCTTATATTCATGCAGAAGGCTATGCTGCTGGCGAACTCAAGCATGGTCCATTGGCACTGGTGGATAATGACATGCCTGTGGTGATTCTTGCTCCTCAGGATGACATGCTGGATAAACTCAAATCCAATATGGAAGAAGTGCAAGCGCGTGGTGGCGAACTGTTTGTGTTTGCTGATGAACACAGCGGCATTCAAAGCAAAGAACGTCAACATGTGGTCAGTGTACCAAGCATCATTTCGACTTTAGCACCAATCGTGTATAGCGTTCCGGTACAGTTACTGTCTTATCATGTCGCAGTATTACGTGGCACCGATGTCGACCAACCGCGAAACTTGGCCAAAAGTGTAACTGTGGAATAAAACAAAAGGCTCGTCAATCGAGCCTTTTTAATAAAATGAGCATGAGTTGAATAATATGACACGCCTGACCTGTTTTAAAGCCTACGATATTCGAGGCAAACTTGGCACCGAGTTAAACGAAGAAATTGCTTATAAGATTGGCCGAGCCTATGGTCAAATCTACCAACCTAAAACCGTGGTGATTGGCTGCGATATGCGTCTCAGCAGCGAAGGTTTGAAACAAGCCACCATTCAAGGACTGACCGATGCAGGCGTGAATGTACTAGATTTAGGCATGACTGGAACCGAAGAAGTCTATTTCGGTGCCTTTCATCTTGATGTTCAAGGTGGCATTGAGATTACCGCCAGTCATAATCCGATTGACTATAACGGCATGAAACTGGTGCGCGAGAATGCCCGCCCCATCAGTGCTGATACGGGTCTAAAAGACATTCAAGCATTGGCGGAATCCGGTGAGTTTCAAGCTGTTGAGCAAAAAGGAAGCGTGCAACCGTACAATATTTTGCCTGAGTTTGTTCAACACTTATTAACCTATATTACCCCAGAAAAAATTCGCCCACTGAAATTGGTGGTCAATGCAGGCAATGGCGCTGCTGGTCATGTGATTGATGCTTTGGAAGCGCAATTTAAGCAACTAAATATTCCAGTTAAATTCATTAAAATTCATCATGAAGCCGATGGGACATTCCCGAACGGGATCCCTAACCCGATTTTAATTGAAAATCGGGACAGTACACGCAATGCGGTACTGCAACATCAGGCAGATATGGGCATTGCATGGGATGGCGATTTTGACCGCTGCTTCCTGTTTGATGAAAAAGGCCAGTTTATTGAAGGTTATTATATTGTCGGCTTACTGGCACAAGCCTTTCTATTAAAGCAAGCCAACGAGAAAATTGTGCATGATCCGCGTCTGGTCTGGAATACTTTAGATATTGTTAATCAATATCAAGGGATTACCGTACAGTCTAAATCAGGTCATGCCTTCATTAAAGATGTCATGCGTGAGCATAATGCGGTTTATGGTGGGGAAATGAGTGCGCATCACTATTTCCGTGACTTCGCTTACTGTGATAGTGGCATGATCCCATGGTTACTGGCTTTGAGCGTACTCTCTGAAACACAGCAATCTTTATCTAGCCTGGTTGAGGATATGATCACTAAATTCCCTTGTAGTGGTGAAATCAACTTTAAAGTCGCAGATACTCAAGCTACGGTCCAAAAGATCTTTGATCATTATGCTGATCAGAATCCGCAAGTCGATCGTACCGATGGTGTTAGCTTGGACTTTGGCGCGTGGCGTTTAAATGTCCGTGCATCCAATACTGAGCCACTGTTACGCCTGAATATTGAAAGCCGCTTGGATCAGAATCCAAAGCCGATGCAAACTTATGTGCATGAGTTAACTCAGTTAATTCAAAACTAAACTTAAAAAAGGGAGCCTTGGCTCCCTTTTTTAATCAAAACGATGCATTAATCTTTTGCATAGCCTTGCGGATTTTGCTTCTGCCAGTTCCAGCTATCCGCGAGCATATCCTGAAGACCATATTGCGGCTGCCAATTTAACTCAGTCACGGCTCGAGTATTATCTGCAAATGAGGTTGCTACATCTCCCTCACGTCGCGGTGCAAACTCATAAGCAATTGCAATACCATTAACCTGTTCAAAGGTATTTTTAATCTGTAAGACAGAGGCACCCTGCCCCGTACCAATATTCCAAGCACGACAGCCTGTCGCGGATAAACGATTATTTAAGGCACACAGATGTGCATTGGCTAAATCCACCACATGAATATAATCTCGTACCCCAGTACCATCAACGGTATCGTAATCCTGTCCAAAAATGGATAATTTTTCACGACGCCCTACGGCCACCTGTGTTACATAAGGCATCAAATTATTGGGAATGCCTTGAGGATCTTCACCAATTCGACCACTTTTATGCGCGCCTACCGGATTAAAATAACGCAGCAATGCAATCGACCACCGTGCATCTGCTACACTTAACTTTTGTAGCATCTGCTCAACAATCAGTTTGGTATAACCGTAATTATTCGATGGCATGCCCGTCGGCATCTCTTCATTCAACGGAGAAACATTCGCTTCATCATAGACGGTCGCAGAGGAACTAAATACCAGCTTAAAGACGCCAGCGCGTTCCATAGCTTTGACTAAATTTAGACTACCTGCAATGTTATTATCAAAATAAGTCAACGGAATCTGCTGACTTTCACCGACCGCTTTCAAACCAGCGAAATGAATTACGGCATCAATCGTATGCTGTGAAAAAAGATGATCTAGTGTTTCACCATCTCGAATATCCCCTTCAATAAAATCAAGAGATTTTCCTGTCAGTGCTTGTACTCGAGCCAAAGATTCTACTGAACTATTCGAGAGATTATCTAATACCACAACATCATGGCCAGCAGTTAATAACTCTACACAGGTATGTGAGCCAATGTAACCTGCGCCACCTGTGACTAAAATTTTAGCCATATTTTTTTCCTTGCAAAACTTTCAGTAAGCCTTAAATAAAGCTATCAAATGAACTCTGTACTACGGATATTATACTCATCAAGCGAATCACTATAATTTAGTTAATTATAACTTGATTACCCCGTTTATACCCATCGACATAATGCTCAAGTTGAGTCAACAGCCAATCAATATCTGGCTTTGCTGCATCCATTTGATTGATTCTATCAAATACTATTTGTATTTCTTGTAAAGGATAATCTTTTTCAAAAGAACGGCGAATCCGCGCATGCTCTGTATACTCTGTATTCTCTTGGTCAATCAACAGTTCCTCATACAGTTTCTCTCCTGGACGTAAGCCGCTATAGATGATTTCAATATCACCACTCAACGACCCAGTTTCTCGCACAGTAAAACCACTTAGTTTAATCATTTGTCGTGCCAAATTCTGAATGCATACAGGTTCCCCCATATCCAATAAGAAGACATCTCCACCTTGCCCAAGTGCTCCCGCCTGAATCACCAATTGTGAGGCTTCAGGAATGGTCATAAAGTAACGAGTCACCTCTGGATGAGTCACCGTAATGGGGCCCCCTTTGGCAATTTGCTGTTTAAATAAAGGGACGACTGAACCTGAAGACCCTAAAACGTTACCAAAGCGAACAATACTGATATGTATATTTTTCTGTATTGTAGCGACAGCTTGACAATATAACTCTGCCAGCCGCTTCGAAGCCCCCATCACATTGGTGGGGCGAACTGCTTTATCTGTCGAAATTAATACAAATGTTTCTACTCCTTTTTTTACTGCTGCATTGAGACTACATGCCGTACCAATCGCATTATTTTTCAATCCAGCAAGCGGATTACATTCAACTAGAGGCACATGCTTGTATGCCGCTGCATGGTAAACCGTTTGAACACCATACTGTTCAATCTCGTACTCTAATTTGGCTTGATTCCGCACAGAACCCAAAACAGGAATGATGGTCACATCACAGCTCGAATGTAATTCTTGATCAATGTTATACAGTGCGAATTCGTTCAATTCATAAAGCACTAGCGCTTTCGGCTTATTCTTAACAATTTGACGACATAATTCAGATCCAATAGACCCACCGGCACCTGTCACCATCACAACTTTATTTTCAATATTCTTGGTCAATAAATGCGAAATTGGGGGAATAGGATCACGCCCTAACAAATCAATAATATCCACTTCCTGAATATCTGAAACTGTAATTTCACCATGAACCAACTGGGTCAAACCAGGCAATGCCGTAATTTTTAAACTACAAGGCTCAAGCTCATGAATAATCTCTGCTTTTCTTACACGCCCCACTGAAGGAAGTGCCAATAAAATCTCGTCGATTCTATCTTTCTTCAAGCGTTGTAATGCTTGATCAACTGGATAAACAGGTATACTGCCAATAATTCTTCCTTGTAAGGATGGATCATCATCAATAAAGAATACAGGTAGATACTGGCCTGAACATTTAAGTGCCGCCTCAATTTGCTGACCAGCTGCACCTGCACCATAAATTGCAACTCTTTTACTGCCAATTTCAGCACAATATGAGGCTCTAACTAGAAAACGAATATATACCCGACTCAACCAAACCCATGTAAACATCATAAATCCGAATATAAATGGGACAGACATCGGAACAAATGTTGCTGTACTTGTACGCAGTACATACAAAGCGATCATCGTGATAGCAACAGCAAGTGCTAACTTCAAGATCAGGATTTCTTCAAAAGTATGAACAATAAAACGATAAACTCCTGTGATCATTAAACTCAAAACCGCAATGAAACTGACCAAGAGAATGCCATACGCTGCACTTGAAATAATTGGAGTTTGAAAATCAAATAACCGAATCACATAGCACAACCATAAAATTACAGGGAAAGCCAATAAATCCAAAAAGCTTAGGAAAAGTTGCTTATATAATCTTGGCTGTGCAGCAAATTGATGAATTATATTTCTCACAATGATGATCCCCTTTACAGGATTGCATCTTTATCGCGATTTTTATGTCAATAAAAATGCATGTTTAAGTGGGATAGCCTTATGAGGACACCATATTGTCCTTATATGGATTAACTTTTTATTGCATCAATCGCCTGCACAATCTTCTTAATTACATTCACGGTTTTTACAAAACTCTCTTCTCATAACATAGATGTACCAAGAACATTAAATTTGCTTCACTTAGATATTGAGCATTCACCAAGCACATTTTAAGTCTCTAAGCAAACCTTCTAGATCAAGCAAACGAATGATATAGCACCACTATAGAATCACCACAAAGGTCTATAAATCCCCAAAAACTGGTAAAATTTGATAAATTAATATTGTTTTTTAATTATATTGAGACTTATGTCAAAAACATCGTAGTTTCAATAATTTAATAAATTTTTAATAACATCTTATGACAAATAATAACTTTGAGTTCTAAACAAATTTAAAAACAATTACAGTAAAAACAACCACTCACGAGCAAAAATTTTGCTCTGACGTCTCGGATTAAACAGCTGACCGAAACGGCCTTAAATGCTGAAAGCAAAAAATATCTGGACGTAAATCCTAAATCAATCAATTTTAGGCATGGCTAGTCTTGTGAGATCCCCAAATGCTCTGATTCATTGAAACTGGAAGTCCTACGCGGACGGACGAGCAATTTTTAGCCATGACTCATTAAGAAAAATTAAATTATTTGCAGAGTGCTGTCTGATTCGATTGTAGTAAATCTCAAGATATTCAAAATAAACCTGATTGGCGCATTTTCAAGTAGAAAATAGACTGCCGTGAACCACATGAATTTTGATGGGTGTATGAAAGAAGCGTTCAATTACTACATTATCCTTGCAGTCTATTCGCCTAAATATTATTTTAATTTCATTATTTATCTGCAACATTGCTCTAACATTACAATATCGCGAGCCTAAAAAGCACAGCTTCACAAGCGCATAAGCATTACACCAGATAGAGTTTCCTAGCGAACCATTGCATAATGAAATGCATCACATACCAAGTGCTAGTTTATGTGTGAGCTAATTTTCCAACCACGAATACGATGCCTAAATTAACTCTCTAATACAAATAAATACAACTCGCCTTCTTTAATTCAAATAGAGGCAATATTTATTGTCCAAATAGTCGTGACTGAATAACTCAAATAGGTGATCCCATAAAATTTGCGTTATAAGCAAACGATGATTTGAATCGATTTGCATAACTGGAACAGTCATACTGCCCAAGATAACCAGCTATAGCTCTAAAATTAACATTTCATTATTTTTAAAAGGGCTATTTATCCGATATTTTGTCTAGGATCACCTTAATTGGTTTAATTGGTTTAATTGGTTATTGCATTCATCCTCTGTAAAACTTGCTGAATAGCATTCACAGTTTTTTCCAAACTATCTTCTGTTAAGGTCGGATGTACCAAAAACATTAAACTGGTTTCACCTAATTGTTGAGCGCTCACTAAGCGTGTTTTGGGTCTCCAAGGAGTACCTTCAAATGCTTGTTCTAAATAAACTTCTGAACAAGAACCAATAAAACATGGCACACCTTGCGCAGTAATTTCATTCATAATACGATCACGTGACCAACCTGCCGGTAATTGTTGATTATTCACCTGCACATAACACTTATAGTAGGCATGTACATAATCTTGGTTTGGATAACTTACCGAGAAATAACGACTATTTTGAAATACAGCCAATATACGCTGCGCATTCTGTGTACGTTTTTTTGTCCATACGGGCATTTGTTTCAGTTGCATGCGCCCGAGCACGGCCTGCATTTCCATCATGCGCCAATTGGTTCCAAAAGAGTCATGTACCCAATGAAAACCAGGCGGGTGTTGTTTATGGTAAATGCTGTCATAGTTTTTACCATGGTCTTTATAGGACCACATTTTTTTCCATAAGTTTTCATCATTGGTGGTGACCATCCCCCCTTCACCCCCCGTGCTCATAATTTTGTCCTGACAGAACGACCATGCCCCTATATGACCAATTGAACCCGCTGATTTTCCTTTATATTGTGCACCATGCGCTTGTGCACAATCTTCTATGACAAATAGACCTTTTTCTTCCGCCAACTGCATGATTGGATCCATATCACACATCCAACCCGCTAAATGTACGCATATAATCGCTTTGGTATTTGGGGTTAATACCGCCTCAATGGTCTTTCGAGAAATATTCTGAGAATCCAGCTCAACATCTGCAAAAATAGGATTAGCACCAGCTGTAACAATACAGCTGGCAGATGCAAGAAATGTTCTGGATGTAACAATTACATCATCACCAGCACCAATATTTAAAGCTTTTAAAGCAACATCAAGTGCTACCGTACCATTGGCTAGTGCTACGGCATATTGGGTTTGGGTAAATTGAGCAAATTCTTTCTCAAACTCTCTACATTCTTGTCCAGTCCAATAGTTCACTTTATTTGAAAGCAGCAGATCTTTCACAGCATCTGCTTCTGCTTCTGTGAAGCTTGGCCATGGTTCAAATGTAGTATTTAGCATCTTTTTGCTCTAAAGGTAATCTTGGAAATTGATATTCGGCGTGGTATCTACAGGACATACCGCATGAATAAACTCAGCAACATTAGGTAGAGCATCAAATTCATGCTTCAGAATTGCTATATCGTATACATCATGCCATTCTCCCTTACGGAAAATCGCTTCACGTTGTCGACCTTCAACCTTCCAACCACATTTTTTAACATAAGCCCCCATACTGGGCCCATTGAAGTCTAAAACTGGACCATATAAACGTCTGAGTCCGACATTGTAAAAGGCCCACGCCATGGTTAACATAATGACTTCTGTACCAAAGCCCTTTTTACCTTTTTCAGGTAAGATTTTTATTGGCATATTAGCTGACTGATTATGCCAATCAATAGCCCACAATCCAGTGACACCAACAGCTTCATTCGTTTCATTATCTACAATAATTAAGCGATAAGTTGAACTATCTGCATTTGACTGAATCCAATTATTTTGGGAAAAAACAGATACAGGAAATGACCATCCAGCTACATTTCCAGCCACAAAAGGATCATTCATCAATTTTTGCAATAAAATATCATCGTGTAACTCAATTGGTCTAAGAGACACATTTTTAGATTTAATCATGAGAAGATTTCCCATTTGGTTCCCGATAGAGCGGAAAGTATTCTGTTAGCTGTCCAACCCTGCCATTTTTATTTGATAATTTGATATAAATATCAGAGTTCACGACAATACGATGTGTTTTAAATAAATGCTCATTCGAACTGAATCCTTTTTTATATTCATATAATGAATCCAGAGACGCTCCTAAACCTCCGCCAAGATGCAAGATGGAATATTTATTTTCACGACCCCAAGCTCTTGCGATGTGTGTAATCAGCTTAGCAGGTTGTAAATTTCGATAAGCATCTAGAGTACCACCTAAATAATATTGAATAATTCCGCTTTCTTTACAATAGGTATAAAGTGAAGCAGCAATTGGATTTTCCATATGATAGGCTGTAATTAATAGAATTCTTCCTTTTAGATTTTTTGCCAACTGTATAAAATATAAATCATCAAAAAAATAAAAATCTGAAGCATTTAAATGCTTCATAGTTTCAGTATAAATTTTAGAAAAAATCAAAGCATTATTTTCATTGAATTCTTCAATCTTTGTATATAGAGAATACTTTAATGCCTTTTTAATGCCACGTTGATGTCTATGTTGAGTTTCAGCCCAATGTTCCTCTTCTGTTTTACTCAAATCTGAAGATAATGTTGGTCCATGCTCAACAATAATACCAAATGTACTCTTCCATCCGATATTTAATATTGGATGTAATCGAATAAACCAAGAAACACAATTCAGCTCCTTTAAAAAATGAATTGCATGTTTTAATAACTGATCAATCTCTTGATAAGTTAATACACTATCTCCTAATGGACCACTATAACCATATGGAGAGGTTGCATCCCAAAATATATCATCTATTTTTCTGATAATTAAAGGAAAAAGTAATTCACTATTCTCTGACTGAATAATTAGCCCTTTCGCCTGACCACCATCAATAAGTACTGAAGATTTTAGCCAGCCACTTAAATGATAGATATCAAAATTAAATTTCTTTACTACAACATCCCATTGATCATTTATATCAATTAAAGAGCATTTCACATTAGAATCTATTTTTATCATTTTATGTTAACCTCAAAATTAGAAATTAACCTTTCACCCTCACTGCCTTCTACTATTATGGATGAAATTTTAAAAACCTGACTTAATGATATATATCAAAATTATTTTTCTACTGTGAAATTGGATTAATCATCTATAGCTATTCCAATAGTATGTCACATTAGAGGTCATTATTTTTGTCACCTTGTTTATTCCCTGTAAATAAAGGCATGGAGTGACCTGATTCATCATTTATATTTTCTTTCATCAAAACAACTTTGATCGTTTTCAGCATAATTTTAAAATCCAACCAAACGGATTGATTTTCGACATACCAAATATCGAGTTTAAATTTTTCCTCCCAACTAATGGCATTACGTCCATTTACTTGTGCATAACCAGTTATGCCTGGGCGCACATGATGCCGCTTGGCTTGTTCTTCATTATAAAGTGGTAAATATTCCATCAGTAAAGGACGTGGGCCGACTATACTCATGTCACCTTTAATCACATTCCATAATTCAGGTAATTCATCCAAACTGCTAGACCGCAACATTCGACCAAAGGTTGTTAATCGTTTAATATCTGGTAAAGGGTTCCCTTGGGCATCGATAGCATCATGCATACTTCTAAATTTAATCATTTCAAAAGGTTTGCCATGTAACCCTGGACGAACCTGACGGAATAACACCGGTGAACCTAAGTTTTTTTTTACCTTGTATGTAACATATAAATATACTGGCGACAGTAGAGTGAGGGCAAAAGAAGCAATCACAATATCTAGGAAGCGTTTAATCATTTTCAGACTCCTAAAATATTTTGTAATCGTTGATTTACTTTTTCAGCATCAAATTTATCAATTGCAATTTTGTGGCTTTCATCTCCCATAAATCGAATCTGTTTAGGATTCTCAATGAAATAAATCATATATTCAGCTAAAGTTTTGGAATCCCACCGCGGAATAATGAAACCATTCCGATTTTGAATTACAGTTTCCCGACAACCTGGAACATCTGTCGTAATAATTGCACGACCTATGGCCATGGCTTCTTGTGTGCTCCGAGGGACACCCTCACGATAAGAGGGCAATACAAATACATGACTATTCGTGATCCAGTCTTTGACATTATTCACTTGACCACGATACTCAACAACACACGAAGCAATCAAATCATCCAACTCAGCTTGTTGTAGTGCGCCAATATTAAAAGTATCTATTTGTCCAAGAATCGTAAACTGTGTTTTAGGATATTGTTTTTTCACCAATTTAGCGGCTTGAACAAACTCATGTATTCCTTTTTCTTTAAGCAACCGACCAATGAATAAAAATTTAATAGGAAGTGAAATATCATCCACTGGTTGATATGGATAGTCTTGTAAATTTAAACCTATTCCACCTAGGATCACGACTTTTTTTACTTTTATAGCATATGTTTCCAATAAATCTTTAGGATCATCGGGATTTAAGAAAATCAGTTGATCCAGCATTGGCAATGCGATTTTGTAGAGAAAAACCTGAATGAATCGGATAAATTTAGTTTTACGGTTTAGACCCTCTGGCTGCTCTGTAAAAGTGTAACCCAGCCCCTCAAGCATACCGATTACACAAGGTACTTTTGCTAGTTTCGCAGCTAGAGTCCCAAAAATGACTGGCTTAGAAAAATATGAAAAGACCACATCAGGATTTATATTCTTAATTTTTTTAAAAAGTTGATAAGTTGCGACAATATCTGCCAGTGGATTTAATCCACCACGATTTAAAGTATATGTAACTGGAATAGCACCTAGTTGTTCTATTTTATTTATATCTTCTGCATTGTATTGAGATGTAAAAGCATAGATACGATGCCCCTGCTTTAAGAGGCTACGGATTAAATCTGCACGAAAATCATAAATGCTAGATGCTATCGTGCCAATAAACACTATCGTACTCATAATTTTTCAGCTTTTTTAATTGTTTTAAAAAATTATTCCCTATACGTTTAAGCGACAGAAATAAAACATTTTTTCAATAATGTGTTCCAATTGTCTCTTTTAACTTCTCTAATTAAAATACTTTTTTGGAGCTATGTCTGTTAAATACTTTTAAATAATCATCGATTTTGTTGCAAAAAGTTTTAAAAAATTAAAGTTCCACCAAGTAACAAAAACCAAGATATAACTTAGTTATAAAGTCTATCTAAATTTTGCAAATTTATTCAGAATGGTGAATGAGCATACAGCTCATACAACTATGAGCAAAGTAGGCAACTCTTTGTAAAAAATGAAAATTTCCAATATATTCATTAAAAAGGACTGAATTTCCATACCAGACTAAACTGACTTATCCCCTTACCTAGCGCGTTTGATTCGACGTAATGCAAGCTTTGTAGATCAAAGCACAAAATTCCAGCGACTGATTTGGGCTTGATTGTAAACTCATCAATGACTAGTGCAATAATTTTTAGATTCAGGGTATCCATCGAAAATTATATTGATGAATAGTTTTTCAGTAATATCTTTATTTAGATAACCACACTACTTTTATTAATTTGCATATAATTATTTTTATTAAAGTAGCTTATCTACAAAATAAAATTTCCAAAGATCCTACATTCTATTCACAATCAGATTTAATAATTCTTGCATCTTTTTTGCATCATGATCAGATAAATTTCGATTTCTTCTCTTCGAAAGATTCTGCCCAAATCCCAAAAAACCAATTGTATAAATCAAAAAATATTTAAATTTAAAATAGATAAAATTAAAGATTCTATTATTCACTTGATAATAATTTCTTACTTTATGTTCATCTGAACATGTTTTCAAAAGATTATCGATGGAGATGTTTCCAAATTCACGATAAAAAATAAGTAAATCAGGAAGAATTGCTATTTTTAAATCATTTTTAGCATATGCACGACACCACAGTTCAAAATCTTCAGCACGAGGATAGTCTAAACTATATAAATTTCGTAGATACCATTCTTTTCTAGCCATCACTGTTGGATGAGCAATAGGAAACTTAAATGGTTTAGCTATTTCAGTAATAAGTGAATTAACACATCTAAATCCACAGACTCTATTCTGATCATCTATAGAGACCAAACCTGAAGAAACCAAATCAAATACATCATTTTCTAAAAGATATTTGAATTGTATTTCTAAACGACTAGGATGCATAATATCATCAGCATCCATCCTTGCTATAAATTTACCTTTTGATTCTGTTATTAATTGATTTAGACGATAGGGTAATTTTTTATTTTCACCATCACATATCACTTTAATCCGCTGATCTTTGCACGCAAACTCTTTAGCAATCTTCAGGGAATTATCTGTAGATCCATCATCTAAAAGAATCAATTCCCAATCATGATATGATTGACAAAGTACAGACTGAATGGCAAAAGCTAAGAACTTTTCAGCATTATAAAATGGAATACCTACACTAATACTAGGTGTATTTTCAGATTGATTTATCATAGAAATAAAAGCCAATGTAAATTAGAATCAACATTAAGACATAATGAATTTGTATTTTTTCCTTAACAAAGGGTGAATAAAATAATGGTGAAATTAGCAATGGAATAGCACACCATGAGAACAATCCCCAACGATCTGAAAATGGCAATTGAAATGCCATAAACATAACAATACTGGCAATAATATAATAAGAAACAAAAATATTATATTGAGTCAATAAGTGACTATCAGATAACTTATTTTTAATATATAAAGATACAAGTAGAAAAAAAGTATTAAAAATTACAAACTGCGGCTTAAAACCAATGATGTATTCAGAACTTTCTTCAGAAAAATAACCTGCATGCCTATCATCACCTAAAAAATCTAAAAATATTGATGAGAAGTTTAAAAAACCATAATTAAAATAAGATAAAATTACAAAAAGAAAATAAATAAGAATTAGTAAATTTAGGCTTCTAAATTTACTAATGGCAATAGAAGAAATAAATATTAAAATTGGTATGATTGAAGTAAGATGAAACGCTAATGACAAAAGGATAAAAAATAAAATTAAAATATTGTTTTTCTTACCAACCCATAAAGAATAAGCAAATAACAAAATAGATAAAGATACACCTTGCCGAATAACATTAATACTCATACTTAAATAAAAGAAAAAGGACATACATGAAAAGAAGGAAATTAGTAGGTTTGATTCATATATGTCAGTATAGTTCTTTAGTGATTTGTAAGTGAATATATAAAATAAAAATGAAATTAACAATAAAAAATAACTAAAGTTTAAATCAAAAAATCTGAGTACTAATGCAATTAAACTAAATAAAAAATCACCATTAAAATCCACTTCAAGTGTTTCATACCAAAGAATATTGAGATAGTTTCCTGTATCAGTTCCAACATCATATGCCCTAAAACCTACAAGAATTATTAAGGATATTAAAGGAAAAAAAACTAAATATTGGCCTAATTTATTCTGTACCAAGACATCTTTCTTGATTTCTGAAGATAGCACAGAAGCTACAACCAAGCATGCTGTAATAAAATAAATTAGATTATATAGATTAAAAAAAGCAGTATTGTCAATTAACATAATTATATATTCTATCCATATTTTTATAAAAATCTAAAAGTTGAACAGCATTTTGTTTTATATCAAAACCATGCTTAGACAGCACTTCAATATTACATTCTAAATTTACTGGATTTTTATATTTAAACTCCTCGATCCATTTCTCTATATCATTTAATTCTTTAAAATAAATAAGATCCACACCAAGATCAACTTCTTTTGAAATTTTAGAAGATATTATAGATTTTAATCCAATTGCTTGGCTCTCTACTAATACTACTGGAAATCCTTCATGTAGTGAAGGCATTAGCATAACATCTGCTCCAGCCATTAAATTTGCTATGTCGTCTCTAACACCTAATAAATATACATTTTTATCTAAACCATTATCTTGAATTATTTTTCTGATATCGCATTCTAATGAGCCATGACCAACAATAAGAAATGTAAAAGAAGCACCCTGCTCTTTTAATTTTTTAGCAATTTCTAAAGAGAACCTATGATTCTTTACCTCACTCAACCTTCCTACTTGAATAATTTTCAACCCTTGAATATCTTCTTTAATGCTTTTCCAATAATTTCTATTTTTTTCAGCGATTTGACTATATAGTTTTAAATCAATAGCATTATTTAAGATCCACACATGCTCTGTCGTACCAAATAAGTATTCTGCGGCTCCTTTACCACAAGCTATTTTTTGTGTTGATAATTTTTTATTTAAATATATTGCAAATTTTTCATATAAATAAGCAATAACCCCTAATTTTCCATTGCTTGTATTATGCGAATGTGAAATTCGATGCTGAACACCAGCGCTTTTTGCTGCTAACAGATGAAAAGCATTACTTAGCAACATATGCGCATGTACAATTCGATATTCCGAATGTTGCCTTAAAAAATTTGTTAGCTTAAACATTCGTTCAATTGGATTCTTTGCAAGAATTGGGAAAATTCTGCCACCTAATTCAAAAATTTCATCGTCATAGTCACCTTTTTCTTGAGTAAAAGTAATAAAATCAAATTGAACTGATGTACGATCAATATTGCGAAATAAGTTCATTAGCATGGTTTCTGCACCAGCACGATCCATCTTACCAACTATATGTAAAATTCTAATCATTAAAGATCCCTAGCCATGAATTTTTGAAATTTTCGGTATTAAATCGGGTTGAATTAATTAGCGCAGCTTCAGAAAGTAATTTTAGATATTCATGATTATTTGCAAGTTTATTCATTGCTGCTGCAAAACCCACCTCTTTATGTTCAAAATTGACAACAACTCCTGATTCATTAAGTAGTTCTAAAACACCTGGCAAATGATCAAAGACAATAGCCGGAAGTCCATAAGCTTGACTTTCAATTAATACCAATGGTGTTGCTTCTTTCCGTGATGGTAAAAGAAATACCGTAGCATTTTGATAAAACTTTTCAATATTGTTAATACGACCAAACAACTCAATATTTTTAAGTTTTTCCTTATGAATAATTTGATTCAGCGTATTAATGTCATCATCTCTTAAACCTACTATCTGCAGAGTCCAGTCATTGCTTTTAAAAAGTGCCCATGCGTCTAAAAGAATATCAAAACCCTTAACTGTTATATCATTCCCTATTGCAAGAAATTTATTTTCTGAAAGGTTAGAGGTGGTTATAGCCGAATCAATTGTTAATGGGTTATATATTAATAATAATTTATTTTTACAAAATTTACTGTAATTTTCCCAAGAATAAATTTCATATTGAGATAATACAACAATTTTGAAACATTTTAAAACAGCATAATACCTTGATATCTTGAACAAAACTTTATCGAAATTTCCAATTAAAGAAAAATGCTCCCAAAGAATCAATCTTGTTTTTCTAGGCAAAATAAAACCATTAAATAAAATTGAATTTGAATCAAGATTAATGTAAAAATCGATTTTTTTTTCTTTTAAAATATTATATATCTTAATATTCTTTCCAAGAAGCCCACCCCTTGTTTCTGATAAGCTAATAACATTTACTCGAGTATCTAATTTATAAAATGACTGACCAGATTTATTAACTAAAATTGTAATACCATACCTATCTATTAACAAATTACAAAGAATACATAAAATTCGTTGTGTGCCTCCAGAGTTAGAAAGGTTATTAATCAAAAAAGCCAACTCTTTCTTATTAAATACCGAGTTATGCATATTTAACCCCTCTAAATTTATGGATAATTTTTAACAAATAAACAATTAATCCTATATCTATGCGTGCAATCTTATGGTAAATTTTATTAAAAATATATTTATTATTATCGTAAATTGAATTATACAAACTCTGTATAGATTTTTTATTTTCATAAAACTCAATTTTACTCTCTAAAAGTAATGGAATAACAAATATTCTCTTTGATAATTCAATTAATTCTAAAGAATAACAATTAGTGAGATTTATTTTCTTAACATAATCAGTTAGTTCAGCAATAAATAACATGGTATCAAATAACACATCAATTTGAATAGGCTTTCGACTTGCAGAATTAGGGCTTAACACTTGATTATAGAATATTTTATTTAAAACCAAAATTTTGCAGGCATGGCAATATACGCTATATACAAATAACATATCTTCACCATGCTTAAGCTTAGTATTAAATAAAATCTTATTCTCTTTAATTATTTTTAAATTAAAAAAATGTAACCAAGCACTTATGGGTTTAAGCTCATTCTCAAGTAAAAAATCATGCAAATTATTATATATTTTTTTATTCTTAGGTTTTTTTTCTCTCACTATATTTAAATCAATGTAAGATCTAACACCAAACTGTATAATATCTGCATCAAATAAATCTGCCTCATCTAATAAATTTTCAACAGTATTTTTATCTAAATAATCATCACTATCTAGAAAGTAAATCCATTCACCTTCAGCTAAACTTATACCAACATTTCTAGCTATACTTACACCCTCATTTGGCTTATTAACTAGAGTTATTCTATTATCATTATCCGCATATTTTTGACAAATTTTCAATGAATTGTCAGTACTTCCATCATTAACGATAATAATTTTAATATTTGAGAAAGTTTGATTTACAACAGATGATAAACATTGATCTATATAACTTTGTGTATTATATACTGGAATTACAATAGTGACTTTAGGTTGAAGCATATTAACCTACCTATAAAAGTAAAATCACATAATTATTTTCTATAATTTCCGATAAGATATTAAATTTCAATAGTCAATTTTATTGATAAAGTTGACTTCAGGCTAGAAGCAACATCCACGACCCTTTCTAATCAATATATTTACATAGTAAAGAGTGAAACTAAAACCTAGTACACATCTTTACTTTCTATTAATTTAAAAAAATTTGTTATAAATTATTTCAAATATAACTCCATGTAATGAGTTAACAATAGAATAATTTCCTTATGTTATGAGTTTTTAAAATTTTTAAATTTTATGAAACACATATCAATACATTTTTTCGTGAATATTCTATGATTTTCTAATTTTATGAGACTGTATAGTAAAAACCTTTTATTTAATAACTATTTATATCACCTATGATTTTCTCTTTTCCAGAATTTAATCTAAAATATAACTAAAAATTCTCCCTATGCCAATACTTTTATAGTAACCAAAAATCTTAACCAGACTTACCAAAAACAACTTCTGAACAAATTGAGAAAATTATTATTTATCAGCATCAATTAGTAATAATCATATAAATCTAAAGCTCTAAGTCTAAACTAAAATTATCCTCCATAGAGAGACCTTAGTTTGCTTTATAGAATTGTTTTATTTAAATTTAAGTATAATAATTAAGTACTATCACAAAATTATCAACATAATTTAAATCATTAAATCAATATAATAAACTCCAAAAAATCCCATCAATATCATACAGCCTTAAAATAAAATTTTATTCAATAAAAAAATCAACACCTTATTATTTTAATTTGATATATTTCTTAATTAATATTCTATGATTTCTTTCCACCCCCAAATAGTATATTAATAAAATAACAATCAAAGTCTCAATTGTAAAAATAATTATAAAATCATAAAAATCATTTACAATAAAATAATTACCAATCATTTTTATAGCCAAAAGAATTGCACTAGTAGTAATAAATATATTAATCAAAACACTTCTAACAAAATCAGAAACATTAAATTTTTCGATTAGGCTTTGTACTATCCATATGTTAATAAACGCACCCAATATACTGTTAAATATAAAAACAATATAAGCATAATAATAATCAAACCCCAATTCAAATAAATAGTAAACTAAGAGAACTGATAGAAAAATAATGGTTCCTGTTAAAAAACTTATTTTTTTTACATTACCAGTAGCATGAATTAGTATAATAATCGGACTAAAAATCACATCAATCAAACTTGTTATTAACATGAAAACAATAATAGTTTTTGCATAATCAGGCGGAGATTTAAGCCACAACCTCAAGATATAATCAATATTTGATATAACGGGAGCACAAAATATCAGCATCAAATAATAAGAATATTTTGCTGAATAAAATGTTAATAGATTCATTCTCTCTGTGTCAGAATTAGCATAACTTCTCATTAATTGTGGCTTTACCGCAATCAAAAGATTACTTGATAAATTCTGTAAAGCCGCATTAATCTGATTGCTTACCTGTATACTCGCAACTGCTATTAACCCAAAGAAATTATTCATCAATAAAGTTATTCCATGTGTTTTAAAAATCACACAAAAATTCCCATACAAATCCCAACCAATAAAAATTATTATTTTTCTCAAAAAATCATTATCTAGATTATTTAATTGTATTCTTGTTTCACAAATATTTAATTCGCAATAAATTACGTAAATCAATCTTATAAAAATGACTATGAAAACAATTCCGATAGCATAATATAATAACTTATCATGATTAAAAAAAATTAATATATATGCTAATAGTAACTTTAAAACTATATCAATTATAGAAATTATCGCATATATTCCAAATTTTTCTTTTGCCATTAGCATTGCTTCAAATGGAACAGTAATAACTAAAAAGAATAGTGACATTACAGATAAATGAAAAACTTGAAAAGTAATATTAATTTTATCTAATGGTATTTTAATATATGAGTTAATCAGCCAAAGACCTACAACCTCCACCAACAAACAAAGAAAAAACCCAATCAGAATATGTAAAATAAGAGCTGTAAAAAATATTTTTTGAATATAAAAAATACTGCCTTTTACCATTTCTACATTTAAAAAACGATTCATTGCACCAGACAATGTGGTTTGAAAAAAAGAAAATAATGCAACGACTCCTACTATTGTTCCATATAATCCAAAGTCTTCTACACCAAGGTTTTCTAGCAATATTCGCGTTGAATACAAACTGAGAAAAAGTGCAACCAAAAGCCTAATATATAAAGCCAGAGTATTATTTAAAATTATTTTATTTTTAGACATAATTTAAAATCAACTTTTTGAATGCTTAAATATATAAAAAATGCTTTATTTAATTTTTACCAAACCAAATAAAACAATCTATATTTTTAAAAAATTTTTTAACATTCTTGCCTATATGTTCCTTATATTATCAACATTGATTTTATGATTAATTGATTTTGAATAAATTTTAAATCGCTTTAATCTAATACATTTTTAATTAGATTAATGACATTATATAATAAAGTGCTGTCACTAAATACAAGGCTGTAATTATTGTAGATCAGAGAATTTTCAATCTCTTTCCATCATATCCTGCTTGTATCATATATACAAATATTACACCACAATAATACCGCATCTTTACCACTGGACTGTAGTAAAGCTTGCACTATCTTCTAAAATTATAATTGCACTGTATAATTCGATGTATTAGTATATTTAATAAACAACCTCAATCGCACCCAAGGATTGAAATATATTTATAATTTACAATAGGGTACAGGGGGACGGAGTGAAATTACTACAATATATTGGCCTTTTAGGGTTCACACTCAGCACTGTCGGATGTGCTCTAGCACCAGGCCTTCAAACTTACAATTTACCTGAACAAGGCGTCTACCAAACTGAACTTGGTAGTACAGTGAATGTCATTCAGCTCAATCAAAATATCTTACGAGACTTAAATCAAACTTCAAACATTGATATACAACAAGATTATTCCAGCTTATTTCGACAAACCCAACGCTTATACAAGTTGAGTCCTGGTGATATTTTATCCATTTACTTATGGGCGTATCCTGAAATTACGCCTCCTACGAGTAACGTTTCCAGCGATCAATCTGCTCAAGCCAATGGTTATCAAATTGATCAAAGCGGCTATATTCAATTTCCCGTTATTGGGCGCTATAAAGCTGCTGGCAAATCACTCTCTCAAGTGAATCAAGAGATACGTAGTCAACTCTCTCGTTATTTAAAAACACCTGATGTCATAGTTCGTGTGTTGTCTTTTCAAGGACAGCGTTATTCAGTTCAAGGGAATGTCATGAGCGGTGGGCAGTTCTACCTGAGCGATCAACCCGTCAGCGTCTATACAGCTCTTAGCATGGCTGGTGGGATTAATACGCAATATGGTGATAACACCTCTATCACGTTGGTTCGCCAAGGACGAACGTACAAGCTGAATAGTATTCAGCTCGAACAATCTGGTTATTCTTTACATAATCTTCTTATTCAACCCAATGATACGCTCTATGTAAATTCTAAAGAGAACCAGAAAATTTATGTCATGGGTGAGTCTGGCAGGAATCAATCTTTGCCAATCCGTGATCAAGGCATGACCCTCAGTGATGTTCTAGGAGAAAGCTTAGGCATTGATTCAAATACGGCAAGTGCTAGCCGAATTTATGTACTACGCAGTGACCCGAAGTTGCAGCAAACTGAACTGTATCATATGAATTTAATGAGTCTCGGTGATTTCGGTTTAGCCAATCAATTTAAGATGCGTAGCAATGATATTGTTTATGTTGACGCTACAGGCTTAGCCCGTTGGCAACGTATCATTACCCAAATTTTACCGTTCTCTAATGCTTTGTATAATATTGATCGTTTGGGAACTAACTAATAAATATTCAAAAGATTCTTATGGGCTGTATTGGAAATATGTGTCGTAGTTCGATGGCAAAATACGTTTTCAAGCAGAAATATCTTCAATTACATATTGGATAAGCTTAGCCGTTTTTCAAAGGAAAAATCTTTCGATGAAGTCGCTGACAAGGTGGAAATATCTCATATCCTTACCAGCACGAACAAGCAGTTTTTGATGACATCTGTCAACTTATGCAAACCCGTATAAATGACTGAAAACAATAAATTTAACCCAAAGATAATAAGATTATGAGCCAAAATACCAATAAAGTAGAAACCAGCGATTTAAAAGAACTATTTTTTTCACTCATCGCTCAATGGAAACTGATTGCGTTATGCACCATCTTAAGCTTGGTGTGTGCACTGCTTTATTTAAGAACCACACCTAACACTTATGCAGTGCATGCCTTAATTCAGGTAGAAGACAGTAAAGGCGCCGGTACCGCTGCCTTACTCGGTGATTTATCATCCATGGTAGATCAAAACTCAACGGCTCAAGCTGAAATCGAGATTCTAAAATCGCACTTAGTCCTCGGAAATGTAATTCAACATCTCAACCTCGACTTACAAGTCTCTGGGACAGAAAACTCATTTTTCGATCGTTTACTCTCACCACACATTTATAAAACCCAGTACAGTACTCAATCTGTCCTGTTTAAAGATAACGAAAAAGCATTCGAAATAGCACAATTTAAAGTCCCAGAAAACTACGAAGATCAAAGCCTTGAACTTCGCTTCACAGATCATCAATTCAGTTTAACAGATCCCAAAACTGAGCAAGTCCTGCTTACAGCCAAGGTCAATCAACCCAATACCATTCGTACTGCTGATGGCGTATGGAATATTACTATTCACTCTAAAGATCAACTCAATGATACCTATCTCATTCAGAAACAATCTTTACCTGCTGCAGTCGATAATCTCCTCACCAATTACTCAGTTGCAGAAAAAGGTAGGCTCACTGGTATTCTAGGACTAAACTATCAAGGCACAGATAAAGAGCATATTAGCAAAGTATTGAATGCCATTTTAGTCTCATATAGCCAACAAAACATTGAGCGTCGTTCTGCAGAAACTGCGCAGACACTGAAATTTTTAGATGAGCAACTACCTGAGTTAAAACAACAGCTTGATGTTGCTGAACGTGAATTTAACAAATTTCGTGAGCAATACAATACGGTTGATGTTACCAGAGAGTCTGAGCTTTATCTGACACAAAGTATTAACCTTGAAACTCAAAAAATCGCCCTACAACAAACACGTGCTGAATTGGCACAGAAGTACACCGCTGAACACCCTGAAATGAAACAAGTTAATGCTCAACTTGCAGCAATTAACAATAAAATTAATGAACTCAATACAACACTTAAACAATTACCCGACTTGCAACGCCGCTATTTACAGTTGTACCGTGAAGTCGAAGTTAAACAACAACTCTATACCAACTTATTAAATTCTTACCAACAACTGCGTATTTCCAAAGCAGGTGAAATTGGTAACGTTCGTATTGTCGATACAGCAACCAAACCAATTAGACCGATTGCACCTAAAAAATTACAGATTTTAATTTTAGCTATTTTCTTGGGTGCTTTCCTCGGTACACTTTTAGCCTTTCTACGTAATATGCTACGTACAGGCATTAAAGATGCGGCTCAAATTGAAAATGTATTCAATTTACCAGTGTATGCAACTGTTCCACATTCACCTATACAAGGAAGCCATCGTAAACTACTTGAAAAGCATAAACATATTCCTATTCTTGCAGTCAAAAATAGTGATGATATTGCGATTGAAAGCTTACGTAGCATGCGTACTACTATTCAATTTGCACTGAATGATGCACCTAACAATATCATTATGATTTCTAGCCCAGGACCAGAACTGGGTAAATCCTTTATTACCACTAACCTTGCAGTTATTCTAGCGCAAACCAATAAGCGTATATTATTGATTGATGCTAACCTACGTCGTGGACATTTACACCAATATTTCAATCAAGATAATCAGGCAGGTTTAGCAGACTTTTTAAATGGTCAGCAGCCTATTGAAAATATCATCAAACATACAGATGTGGAAAATTTATCTTTCATTACATGTGGTAACAGCCCAGCAAATCCTTCAGAGTTATTGAGCATGGATGGCTTTAAAAATCTACTCGAACAGCTCTCTGGCCAATTCGATCATATTCTTATCGATACACCTCCCATTTTAGCGGTGACAGACAGTATTATCATTTCACAATATGCAGGTGTGAATCTTGTCATTGCACGTTATGCAAAAACCCAAATGAAAGAGTTAGAGCTTGTTCTTCATCGGTTTGAACAAGCCAATACAAAAATTACGGGAATTATTATCAACGATATTCAACCTACTGTAGATTCACATTATGGTTATAACTATGCTTATGATTATAAGCGTTCGAAAAAAGGCTAATTTATTTTTAAATTCCATTCATAGAAAGAACGAGCATCATACCCGTTCTTTCTTACTGATATAATCAAATCAAGTGCAACATAATAGTCGAATAAAGTTGGATAGATCCTTCTCTCACATCTTCAAATGGTCACTTATGCAGAATATTTAACTGTTCACAATAAACATGAGAGTGAAGTAATCTACTTTCCTGTGAATAGAATTTTAGCGATGTGGATTGCCTAATAAAACTTTCAGTAAACCTTGGGTCGAGGCATCAAACTGCGCAATATCAGTTTGCTGACCATTGAGCACTGGCAATAACTGATTGGCAATTTCTTTGCCTTTTTCTACACCCCATTGATCAAAGGGATTAATATTCCAAATCACAGACTGCACAAACACTTTATGTTCATAGAGCGCAATTAGCATACCAAGCGTTTTTGGATTTAACTCATTGACCAATATTGTCGTGCTGGGTTGATTACCCTCATATTTTTTATATTCAGGCAGATCTTCCACCTCATTGGCACACAATGCTTGATTACCAAAAGCCAACAACCTGGATTGCGCCAAACAATTGGACAATGCCAAATGATGCTGCTCAATTAATGCTTCGGCATTTTCCACATACGTAAACTGTTTGGCATTATAACGTTGTACTGGAGCAATAAAATCGCAACTTACTGCATGGGTCCCTTGATGCAGTAACTGGTAGAACGCATGCTGCGCATTGGGACCGACTTCCCCCCATACAATCGGGCACGTCGCAGACTCAACTTTTTGATGATCACGTTGTAGAGATTTACCGTTGGATTCCATTTCAAGCTGCTGTAAATACGCAGCAAAATACTTCAACCGACCATCATAAGGCAGAACTGCATGAGTCTGCATATTCAGATAGTTAGTATTCCATACCCCCAACAAGCCCATCAGCACAGGAATATTTTGTTCAAACGGTGCATTTTGAAAATGCTGATCCACCAAATGTGCACCCGAAAGTAAGGCTTTAAATCCTTCTATTCCAATTTGTAAAGCGATAGGTAATCCTATACAAGACCACAGAGAATAACGTCCTCCTACCCAGTCCCATAATAAGAACTGGTGATCAGGATGGATTCCCCAAGCTGTCATCTTTTCAGGTTTAGTCGACACGCCAATAAAATGACTTTTTAGAACACAATCACGTTGCCCTAAGCTTTTCTCCAGCCATTGGCGCACGGTTTCAGCATTCGATAAGGTATCAATCGTTCCAAAAGACTTGGAAGAAATAATGAATAAAGTTGTTTCAGGTCTTAACTGATGTAGGAGCTCGGAAAGCTGGCTGCCATCCATGGTCGAAACAAAATGTACATTTAAGGGTTTCGCTGTTTGGACTTTAAAATCAGATAAGGCATGAGAAACCATCAAGGGACCTAAATCTGAGCCGCCTACCCCAATATTTACCACATCTTGAATGACTTCACCCGTCACGCCACGATATTGTCCTGCATGAATTTTCTCGACTAAATTAAACATTCGGTCTAATTGTCTATGGACTTGCTGCGATACTTCAGGAAAAACAGAGGAGTCATGAGGCAAGCGCAAAGCCCAATGCATGGCTGCACGTTGCTCGGTGTAATTAATTGGCTCAAGGGAAAATAAGCGACTGATCCATGTTTTTAATTGTTTTGCATCTGCTAAGGAAAGCAATCCTTTGGTAACAGGTAAATTGACACGCTGCTTACTAAAATCAAAAAGCAAATCTTCACAACGCAAACTGAAGTTTTCAAAGCGTTGTACTTGTTCAGCAAAAAGCTGGTTCAAATGAACCGACTGCATTTGTTCCGCTAACTGCTGTAGTTTTTGCTCAGTAGAATGAAATGCCTGCTTAGGAAAATTTTCGATATTTTCTCTCATATTCGACCAACTCCCCCATAGGCAAAACCCTGTGCTTTAACATAGAGAGGATCATAAATATTACGTCCATCTAGAATAAGTGGATGACGCATCAATTGCTGTAGTTTTTTATAATCAGGACTAAAGTATTGTTTCCACGCGGTGATCACACATAAGGCATCCGCATCTTGAACTGCATCATAAGCATCTGTACACAAAATTAAATCTTCACGATGACCATACTGTTGATATATTTCCTGTAGCGCTTGTGGATCATGAAGTTTAATCCTTACACCTTGTGCCCAGAGTGCATTGAGCATGGCATGAATTGGGGAATTATGAATACTCGAGGTATTTTCTTTGAAGGATGCTCCCCAAATTGCAACAACTTTATTTTTTAAATCCGAATGGTAATAATTCCAGAGTTTACGAAATAAAATCTCTTTTTGCTGCTCATTAATATCCAAAACTTGCTGCAACAGACGGCTTTTCGCACCACTTTTAGAGACTTCACTGGATAGGATCAAAATATCATGCGAAAAATTTTCACCACCAAACCCCACCCCAGGCGATAAATACGTCGAGCCAATCCGCGAATCAGCACCCATCCCCTGTACCACATTGGTAATATCAATACCCAATTTTTCAGCCACTAGCGCAAGATCATTGATATAACTAATTCGAGTCGCCAACATTCCTGAGATACTCAGCTTTGTAAATTCAGCATCAAGAATTGGCATAAACAAATATTGGTGAGTTTTATTAAATATGGGGCGCAGCAACTCTTCAACCATTGTTCTAGCCGGCTCTTGCTCTACTCCAACAATAACCTGCTGCAAATGGAGTACACTATTAATCGCATTCCCTTCCTGAATCACATCAGGTAAATAGACCCAGTAATCTTGCGGTGAAATATGACTCAGCTTGTTCGTACAATTTAATCCAAAAGTTGCAGCATTAATCATCAACCTTGGATGAAGAATCGGTTTTAAAGCCAATGTGTTAAGGAACTGAATCGCTAACTTAATCTCTGTTGGGCTATAACAAAAGAAATAAACGTCGATATCTAAAGGAAGTTCAACCGCAGAACAATAAAGAAGCTGTCCAAGTTTATGCTGTCGATTCAGACGAGAATTTACATCTTCATCTAAATATTGAACCCGTTTCCGCGCGGAATGTTCATTATTGTGATGACTGCACCAATACACTTGATTGCCATATTCGGACAACAATACAGCCATGACACCTGCATTCAGTGTCGCTCCTAATATCGCAACTTTCATGATTCACCCACAATTCTTATTGTTATTCGATATTTAATTCGGCAATTAACTGCTTAAACTCATGCCCTAATTTAGGATGAGCAATGCCATAGTGTAAAACTGCCTTTAAATAGCCAAGCTTACTGCCACAATCAAAAGTTTCACCTTTCATACGATAAGCTTCAACTGAATCAGTACGCTTCAACATTGCAATTGCATCAGTCAACTGAATTTCATTGCCTGCACCTTTTGGGGTTTGCTCCAATAACAGCATAATTTTTGCAGGTAGAATATAACGCCCAACAACAGATAAATTTGAAGGCGCAGTACCTACAGCAGGTTTTTCTACAATACCCTGCATGATAATGCTTTGACCTTCTAAAGGTGAATTTTCAACATCTACTATGCCATATTGATCCACCATGTGGTCAGGAACTGCTTCAACCATAATTTGTGCCGCTTGTGCCGCTTCATAACGCTGAATCATGCAGGCAAGATCATTTTGATCCGATTTTTCTTTCACCAAAACATCTGGCAATAAAACCGCAAAATCATCATTACCAATAATACTTTTGGCACAAAGCACAGCATGACCCAAACCTAACGGTTGCGGTTGGCGCACACTCACTACACTCACATGCGAAGGTAGGATTTCAGTAATTTCTTTTAAAAGATCAGTTTTATTTTTTTGTGCTAAGGTAGTTTCAAGTTCAAAATTTCGGTCAAAATAATTTTCAATAGATGTTTTTGAAGAATGTGTGACTAAAATAATTTGTTCAATTCCTGCTTGAACCGCCTCACGCACTACATATTCAATTGCAGGGCGGTCCACTACAGTCACCATTTCTTTAGGAATAGATTTACTTGCAGGTAAAAAACGCGTACCTAAACCAGCAACAGGTAATATGGCTTTTTTAATCATGAAATTAAACTCGAAACACTATTAAATTTAAGACTTTACTTGATCTTCAGCTTTTTTTGTGGTGTTACCTTGGAATAATGATGGTCCCACATGACCAGGGGCATTAATTCCTTCGCGTTTTGCCATTACTGCAACCGTTCTAAACATAATTTTAAAATCGACCAATGTATTGTGATTATCTACATACCAAACATCACACTTAAAGCGTTCTTCATAATCTAATTCGTTACGACCACTAACTTGAGCTAATCCTGTCATGCCTGGTCGAACTTCTAGACGACGTGCTTGTTCTGGTGAATAAAGCTCTACAAAATCTTTCAACATTGGTCGTGGCCCCACAACACTCATATCACCTTTAAGTACATTAATTAGCTGCGGCATTTCATCTAAAGAAGTAGAACGCAACTTTTGCCCAAATGGAGTAATGCGTTTTTCATCTGGCAAAGGATTACCATCTTGATCGAACGCGTCTTTCATTGAACGAAACTTAATCATTTTAAAAAGTTTACCATGTTTTCCGGGACGCTCCTGGCAGAAAAAAATAGGTGAACCCAAATTTTTACGTACTTTATAACAAACAATGAGGAAAATTGGAGACAATAATATTAGTGCAATCAATGATATAATGATATCGACCAGTCTTTTCATTGCTATCTTACTCTGTTTTTTCAACTTTCTTGCGAAGAAACCTATTATATATTTTACCTAGCAGATTCGCTGGCATTAGTCTAAATGCAGACCGAACAATGAAATACATATTAGCATAAAATGGAGACTGTATTTTTAGCTGTTTTTTTAAATCAAGCAACTGTTTTTCGCTTTTAATATATTGGAAACCTTTGCGGCGTGCATGCATACCATTACCAACCCGCGCATAAAGAATCACATCGGACAAATTAGCAACTTTATAATTATTTCCAATCACACGTAGCCATAAGTTGTAGTCTTCCATAAACAAATGATGTTGATACCCTCCCAAGCTTAAAATCACATCGCGTTTATATGCAACTGTCATGTGATTAAAAGGACAGCGATGTTGTGAAAATTTCTTTATTTGCTGATAAGTTATAGGTACAGCTTTTAGTACATTTGCATCTGAAATATTTTGATTAAACTCTAAAATCTGACCACCAAACAAGACTACATCCGGATTCTGTTCTATAAATTGAATCTGCTTTTCAAATCGATCCGTTGTACAAATATCATCTGTATCCATTCGAAAAATCCATTCATAACTGCACTGCTTCAAACCTTCATTTAATGCTTTTCCAAGTCCAACGTTTTGAGGCAGAGCAACTACTTTTAAACACTCACCAATTTTTAACTGCCACTTTTGTACGCAAGTAGTAAGTTCCTCACCAATTGGACCATCTAGAACAAGTACAATTTCAGTCGGTTTAATCGTCTGTGAGTCCCAAATACTTACAAAGCATTGATCTAAATATTCTGGACTTTCTTTAGAATAGAGAGAACTTAAAACAGTAAACATATTCTTTATCTCTTTATAACCATTTTTTCCCAGATCTCAAGAATTCTATCTGGTTGATAATTTTTAGCATTAATCAAGGAATTCTCAGAAAATTTCTTTAATAAATCTGGGGATGAAGCTAATTCCAAGATAGCATCGGCAAGTTTTTGGACATTTTGATCTTCAACCAAAAATCCATTTTCATTAGATGAAATTACATCACTCGGTCCATAGGGACAATTATACGAAACTATTGGTAATCCAAAACTCTGAGCTTCAATTAGTACCATCGGCAGTCCCTCATACTTAGAAGACATCACAAAAAAAGCTGACTGTTCATAAACTTTTTGTACATTAGAAGTAACACCCTTCAGATAAGCATTTTGAAGTGAATTTTTTTCAATATAATCAGTTAAAAGCTGTAAATGCTCACCTTCACCATAAATATTTAATTTCCAATCTGGGATTAATTTATAAATTTTTTTCCAAGCTTTTAATAAATGTAAAAAATTTTTCTGTTCAGTTAATCTACCAACTGCTAGAATAGTTTTTTCTGATATATGTTTTTTTTCAACAACAGCATAAGGAGAAAAATTAGGAATTGTAAGTACATTATTATGTATCTTATCAAAATAAAATTTATCTTTATTCGTTAATGTTACAACCATATTAATTTTCTTATAAAGAAGTTTACTCAAAACTTGAACTAATTTAGGGCGACTAACAAAAGAAACATGTTCTAAAGAAATTAAATCTTTAATATTTGGAATAAAAGCACAAAGTAGCGACAGTTTACCCATATTGTGGACAATTATTTTATCTGGTTTTTCATTTTCAATACAACACTTTAAACCTTTATAAAAATGATATTTAGAACCAGAAATTTTTTTTACTTTTATTTTATTATTTAAGTAATATGCTACTTCACCAAAATCTGCATCACGATTAATAATCTTTATTTGATAATCGAATTTTTCTACAAGTTGATTCGCAAGAATACAAGCAACTCGCTCACTACCAGACTTGTTGCGAAGAGAATTTATAACAAAAATAATTTTCTTCATTTAAAATTTCCCGTATGTATTACATGCAAAGTATAAAATCATCAACAAAGGAATAATAACAGTTATCCCTTTTAAAAGTAAAATCAACAACAGAATAAATAAAATAAATTTAAACTTAAAATCAATATACTCAGACTTAATTTTAATAATAAAGTATAGATTAAATATTATAAAAAACAAAAATCCGATCAAACCATTTGCAAATATAATTCTGAAATAACCAACATCAGTTTGCATATAGTATCCATTTTCTAAATTATATAGATTATCACCAATTATCCACGTTCCCAGATTTGTTGGGAAAACCAAAAACATTTTCAAAAGAGTTAAAAAAGAATTAATTGCATCTGAACTTTCATTGTCATAGAATAAGCTAAAGCCAAATCTAAATAAACTTAGGCTTTCTAAATCAGAACGATTAATAAGATATAAAACAAATATAATAATGGTAAAGAATATAATTGAAAAAATAGTTCTTAATTGATTCTTACCTAATTCAAGCATCAATAAAATAATTGCCAATCCCATACCAACTATTGTTGTTCGAGAACTCATCATACCAAGAAAAAAAATCAAAATTAAAATTAACATCCAAAAAGCTTTATATTTTTTTTCATATTTTATAACTTGACCCAAACAGATTAGAATAAAAGAATTAATAACGCCAGATGAAAAAAAGGAACGCCCCACCCCAACTATTCTTTCTTCTTTAAGTTCATCAAGCCTACTAAGCTCTGAAAGATTATTATAAATGACCGAATAAAATAATTGCTCCATTGTTGGGTATATACTATTCATAAAAGAAATAACAAGCTGAACTAGAACTGCAATTGAACTAAGTTTAACCAAATTTATAAAGTCTATACGAAAACCTAACCCCCTAAACACAAATATTAAAGCTAAACACTGAAAAATAATAAAAAGATATACTTCATAAAATAAACTATAATCTAAGTTTTGATTAATAAGTGCAGAGATCGTATTCAAAAAAAAGGCGAGGATGATAAATAAAAATATTACAGCATCTTTTTTATAAAACCTTCCTGAAAAAACAACCCACCCACCCAGCAATGAAATTAAAATCACCACATAACCAAATTTAAAAAAAAGGGCAATATTAAATATATATACAAATAAAAACACAACCCAAATAAATTTATTTGGAAATATTTTTCCACTATTAACAATATACTTCAAAATCATAAACCTTTCTTAATACGTTTAATTTTATTTAAAAATCTTTCAAAAAAATTAAATTTCCATGAGTATCCCCAGTGATGAATACCATAAGTGTTTTCTTTAATATGAGAATATAAAAGTTGCTTTACTGGTTTTTCTGGATCAAAGGGATTATATGGATAGAAAGTTTCTGGTGGTAAAACAACATCACCTATATCTGAATTTTTCTTAAATGCCCCCCCCAAAACATAAGGCATTGTTTTATATAAATCAGCATTCATATCGTAAAAATTTAGAATTTCTTTAAATATTTCATGCTCTTTAATGCTTCCTATTATACCGCAACTTACTTTATCTTGTTTTGAATCTTCATAGGCAGCAAAAAAATTACAATTAATAAGGGGCGAAATATCTCTAATTAACTCCATATCTGTATCAAGATAAACTCCACCATAATTATATAAAACATAAGATCGCACATAATCAGCTACAAAAGCATATTTTTTTTCCTTTAAAGCTTTTTTAACAAAAGGATGATCTAATGGAGTATTTTCTTCATTCCATAAAACAAACTCCCAATCTGGTAAATATTTATGCCAACTTCTAATACATTCTTTAATTAAAGGGGACATAGGACTTCCACCAAACCAACAGTAATGAACAGTTTTAGGTATCATAGATATCTTCTTAATCTTCTAAAAAATTTTTCAACAAAAATTTTCAACATTAATAAAGGATTTGATATTAATATTTTTAAGAATGCAAATGCATATATTTCCATAATCAATCTATCTGCATCCTTTCCATATTGTCTAAAATGATCTGCTATTTGCAACTTACCGATCACCATTAACTCTCTTTTTTTAGATAAATTATCAGCATGTGATCTATATTTAGTAAAAAAATCTTCTGTTCGTAAGAAATAGCCATCATTTTCTATTATTTTTAAATATATATACCAATCTTCTATAATAAATTTTTCATTGTACCCTCCAACACGCTTTATATCACTAAGCCTAAGAATTTGTGTTGGTGCAGCCAAATACTCACTATACTTAAATAAATCTTTAAAAAAAAATTTCTTTCCTTTTTTAAAGTCAAAATCATATTCTTTATTTTCATCATCAATCAAAATCATATTTCCAAAGACACCTTTGCAAGAATTATTCTTTTCCATAAGAAATATTTGCTTTTCTAACTTATCAGTTAATAAAATATCATCAGAAGCAATTGATGATATATACTCACCTTGACACCATTCTATTGCCTCATTCAAAGTTGCACTTAAACCTTTATTAGGCCTATGTCGGAACTCAAATCGAATAAACCTTTCTTTGCAAGCAGGGAGCATCTCTTGAATTTTTTCTACTGAGCCATCCTTTGAACCATCGTCAATAACAATTAATTCAATGTTCTCATAAGTTTGATCGATCACGCTCTGAATACTATCTTGTACAAAATTTTCATGGTTATAACAAGGTATAACAACTGATACTAATGTATTGATATTCATAATTATATTTTACCGTTAAACTCTTGCTTTACTAATAAGTAAATTTACATATTGCATTACAAACTGATCACGCATTATAACAAGCAATAGAGGGTAAAGAAGGAATCCTAGCAAAATCTTGGCAATTAATTCCAACCAAAGACTCCCATCTAACTTTAACCAACTCACGGCAACATACATAATTGCAGCCGCAACAATATATTTAGCTGCAGCTTTAAGTTGTGACCAACCACCAAAACCAAAGAACTTACCAGGCATATAAGCATTAATAAAAAAAGCAATAACCGAAGTACTCACCATAGCCCAAGCCACAGCCTCAATGCCATATGGCACAGATATCAATAGGGCAGCGACAGTCATAGGAAGTTTAGATAAATCTACCTTTAAAAATAAATCTGACCTACCTATCGCATTCAATATATTCAGATTAATAGCACTAATGGGTGTAATAGCACGTGCAAAACAAAGGATGCTTAGCACAGGAGCTACTGGAAGCCAATCCTCACCTAAAAACAGTAAAACAACCTCATGAGATATCGCTGCTAAGCCTACTAATAAAGGAAGAGCTACTAACATGGTAATAGATATCAACTGTTTGTACATACTAACTAGCCGCTCTCTTTCTTCTTTCAGAGAGGTTAATATAGGATACGTAACCCCTTGCAAAGTAGCGGAAAGCATCTGGTATAGGTTATTACTTAGATTATTTGCTTGGGTGAAATAACCTACTTGCGTAGCATTAAAATAACGCCCTATAAGTGCAATATAAAGGTTGTTTACAAACGTCGCCACAAATCCTGCGATCATTAAATTTGAACCAAACTTAAATAAGCGCCTGAATGACTCAATACTAAATATAAATTGCGGCAACCAGCGACAAAACAACCAAAGAAAAATGGTACTCAATACTGCTTTTAGTACAAGCATCCATACCAGCGCCCAATAGCTATATCCCGTTAATGCAAGATAAACACCTAGCACTGATGAGAATAAAGTAGCTATTGTACTTGCGATCGTTTGGCTCTTAAAATCTATATTTATTGTTAACTTCGCACGCACCACTACAGCAAAAGAATTGATAATCATAAGCACAAAAAGTACCCGAGAAATATCAGTAAGCTTAGGCTCTTTATAAAAGTCTGCAATTATTGGAGCAATAAAATAAAGCACTGCATACATTGCAATGCCCCAAGCTATATTAATATAAAAAACTGTATTCTCATCCGCTACGGTTAGTTGATGGCTCCGCTGCACTAAGGCCGCAGAAAAGCCACCACTGATAACACTTTCTGCTAGTAACATAAAAATTGTAAGCATGCCAATAAGCCCAAAATTTTCTGGACCAATCAGTCGAGCTAGATATACAGTTACAGCTAAGTAGCCTAGCTGATTAACTAATTTATCAACAAGACTCCAAGTGAAACCATATAAAGCTTTTTGTTTGAGTGACATAGAAACTTAACATACCTTGAGCGCTTAGTAGCACTGGAACTAGCTTATTTAGATCGATTTACAGTAATATTAATCAATTTTCCATAATTACAGCTTATTATTTTCCTGAATAGTTCTGAATAATTTAGTAATATTTTCGGAGAAAAAAAACTCCTCCTGTGTTTGCCATTCTCTCCAATCCTTCACATCCGTCCAATTATACAAAAACACAAAATCCAATCCTGCGATGATTGCTGCTTGATGGTCATATTTACTGTCACCGAGGAATAACGCCGGTGTTTGTATATTACCGTTTGAAAGTTCACGAGTAAGAATTTCATCTTTTGTATCAGGACTGCCAAAAATCCCCCCATTAAACAGCCCTTCTAAACCACGTTCAGCAAACACTTGGCACAGTTCAGCCTGATCACCTCCTGATACTATTAGCCAATTGGTTTCTGGTAATACTCGCCGCAGCTCTATTAAATCTTTTGCCACTTCGCAATTCAGCAAACCTTCTTTTACTAAATTTGCGTAGCTTTCTAAGAGTTCTTCTAAGTCTGGACCATGAATACCTTCAGCATATTTAGGTACTAAGTCTTCAAGAAAAAATGAAAATTTTTTGTAACGTGATATGCCACCATGTGTAATATGATAATCTACTAATGCCTGTGCAGCTAGCTCACCATAAGGCAATGCAGCACAATAAAAAGCTTCAGTTTTTACTTTGTTGGAGTTCAGAATAACGCCGTCACAATCAAAGACTAGAGTTTTGTATAAAGCTAAATGGATCATAAAGAAACTAAACCTTTCTCTACTAGAGCTTCAGCAATAATAAAATCTTCTGGCCAATCGACATCCTGACTAACCAATTTATCTAATGTAAACAAATAAGGCCTTTCTCCTATTCTGTCATTTTGCTCTTTGTATACATTAGTTGACGCTAAAAAAACGCCACTATTTACCTCATGTATTGGATCTAAAGTTTGAGTTCTCGGCCATTTTTCAAGAGTACGGTCATAATTTAATGGTTTACTGTCTTGCCATAAAAATGTATGCAGTAAAGAAGTGGTCATCAATGAATCATACCCTTCCTCTAAGCAATTAAAATATCTAGAAATTATATCTTCATATTTCTGCGCATTTATAAATGGTGAAGTTACATGAGTCCATAAAATATGACCTTTAGGGATTAAATCAGCTGCATGAGCGACCAAGCTATCAGTACTCGTCTGACTTGAAGACAGCTCTTCGATTCTGTTATGTAAGTGAATCTTAGGATGCGATAAACTTTCTGCATACTGAATAATTTCATCATCATTTGTTGAAAGAATAATTTCATCGATACTTGGACATGCAATTAATTGGTTTAATTTCACCTCAATCAAGCCATGTGAGTACTGTACAAATGGTTTTATATTCTTCCTAGGAACTCTTTCGCTACCTTTCCTACAAGGCAAAAAGCAAGTAACCGTCTCTTTGATCACTTAATTTCTCCATATATACTAATTTTTTCAACGTCATATTGCGAAGGTGTTACAGCCTGTAATGGAATACTCCCTTTAGCTAAAGAAAATGTTTTGACAATAGAATTCATTTCTTCATTTCTTGCATCAACCCCCTCATAACCATCAAAACCGGCTAGGAGTATTCTTCTCGCATTACCACTTGCACACACTGCAAAAGCATAAGCCATAACCAATAAAGCTGGTGTAGTACAATGTGTATTATCAAAAGAAAAAGTGTCTGTTTCTACATTAATCCCAAAATTCAAAATCTGCTTATCTGCCAAGGCTGACTGCACATCTTTTGGCAACATTGAATAAGGTGTTATTAGCGGCTGTGGTAACTTGGTATGAGCTTCACAATCTGCTAACAATCGAACTGGATGGCAAGCAACACGATAAGTAATTAATTCAGGAGCAATTGCCTGCTGAGTGTTAAGCGCCAAAACAATCGGCTCATGAACTCGAATATATTGTTCTATTGCATTTTTATGTAAAGCTACGCCTGGACCAGTACCAAGCAATAATACATCTTTTCCTGAAAACTCTTCTTTAGGCTGCCACGCACCTTTAGGTTCACCTTGATAGAAATGGCGAGCGGCATCCAAAGTATTCAGGTTGAACTGTTTACCACCTTCGCAACGTAAATATTCGATTACAGCTAACACATCTTCCTCACTAAATCGAGAGTCACTTAACATTTTCTGAATATAAGTAGGATGAATAGCATATTTACCTGCAAGATAATAATATGGATTTGTTCCCCATCCATATTCCTGTTGCATAGGTTTAAAATGCTGGTTAATGAGTGACATCAGGGGGATCAAATTAATCTTTTTGTCACGTTTTACCGCCATCTCTATAGCTAATTCTTCAGTACGTGCATTACCAGGGCCACGCCCCATCCCTGTTACAGTAGCATCAACCCAAGTAACACCCTCTTGCAAAGCACGCAAAGTGTTAGATAATGCGAGTCCAAGGTTATCATGTGTATGTATACCTAAAGCACCTTGCCAATATAAACGTAACCAACCAATAATTTGTGCTGTTTGGTCTGGGCTCATACTCCCCATAGAATCTGCGAAATAAAGTACGTCAATAGGATACGCTGCTGCCTCTCTAGCCAAAGCTTTAATTTCATCTTCACTTCGATCCGCAATCTGCATTAGATTAAAACCCACCTTAAATCCACGCTCTCTTAGCCAATGAACAGCAGGTAATGCCTTTTTAAATTCATGTACATGCGAAGCAATACGTACCAAACTAATGGGGGAAGTATCTGCACTTTCTGGAAACAGAACTTTTAAAACATCGACCAAAGGTTTTTCACCAACTAATTCCACTGCATTAATCATCACTCCTAGTTTTAAGTCCTCAGGAATTTGTAAACTACGTACAAAAGCATCGGTAGTATAAGCACAAGCCCCCTTAAAACCTTTATTTATTAACGAGCGCAAACCTAATTCCACACAATCTACGCCTGCAGCTTGCATAGCTTGCAGGTATTCGTTGATTAAATTTTCCTTAAAATTCCAAGAGTTGTAGTAGCCGCCATCGCGTAAGGTACAGTCAAGAAACATCACATTAGTTCCTGTTTTAAATGATTGATTATATTTGCTGAAGGTGAGGATAGTTTATAAAATTCGTTTACATGTTCGATTATAAATTTTTCATAACTTTTATTTGGATATAAGTTTTCAGAAATTAAATTACACAAAAAGTGCTCGATTTCATTTTCATCATGTAATCGTACATAACAATTTAACAGTTCAATACCATAATCGTTTATAGCTTTTAATTGAACTGTTGGATTTAACTCAAGATATGCACATGGTTTCCCTGTAAACAAATAGTCTAAAATAAAACTTCCACAATCGTGTATAATGGCATCGCTTGTATTAAAGAGGTCAACATAGCCTCCTTCATCTAATTGAGTAAACTCACTAAATTTCCAAAAATCGTAATATTTATCTGTTTTTTCTTTACCCCAATCAGGATGCTTATATAACTTTGTCTTAAGTAGAGTGTGAGGTTTAAAAGACCATTGAATTTGACTTTGATATTTTTCTGCAAAATTTTTTATTAGCTCTCCTACTTCTAAAAATGTAGAAAGATTAATATTCTCATCTTTAAATATCGATTGATGAGGTGCGTAAATAACACGCTTTTTAGGTAATAACTGTTGTCTCCATATCCTATTCGGCTCTATCCTCCCCCCCACAGCTAACTCTTCAAGCACAGGGCTTCCTGTAACAAAAAGATTAGCCCCTTTGTTGGATAATACGTTTAAAGCACGTTTTTTAGCATATTCATCCCCAATAAAATGCTTCCAAACAACATTATGGAACAATTGATTATATGAACTATTTAAATCATAATCGGAGGCAACATCAGAATAATAAGGCACATAACAACTCAAATAATTCAAATATACATCTTCGTAATATTCTTTGCGTGTTAAGTTATGCGGATTCGTAAAAAAAACAATATCTGGGTTTAATTCACTTATTTTTATCCAACATTCTTCCTCTTTATCATAAGAAGAAAGTAGAGGATAACCTTTTTCTTTAAAATACTCGTAGCATTCTTTCATATCCTGCCACATGCGCTCTTCCCCATGAAGTATATAGGGACACACAAGGATTACTGGCTCAAAAAAAGGATCAATAAGCATTTTTTGAAATACTGGATCTACTTTCCAAATGCTCTTATGAATAGTCAAAAAAACTACTTTTATTTTTTCTTTGCCTTTTATTTGTTGTAAAAGCTGTTGATGAACTCTCCTCATTCTATAGAAAATAAGTTTTTTCTCTAACTGTGAGATAAAACTTATTTTTCTTAGCCTAAACAAAATATACCGTTTCAGCTTGCTAAGCATATTATTCATATTGTGCATATAATTCTTCAATCTCTTTTATATCAACATGATATGACCCATGCATCTCTGAAGTTAGCATATTGGCTGTTAAAAATTTCATATCAATCTTAAAAAGATCAGCAATTGTAGAGTAAACAGAGAAATCCTTATGCAACCCAGTAAGCCAACTAATACATTTAGTATTTTCTTTACAAAATATTAAATTTGACCAAAAAGCTCCACTAGGTCCTACAATATAAGAAGCTCGCGAAAACAAGCAAACCTGCTCTAAAAAATCATACTTTTCTGGCTTGACACATACAAACCCTTTTTTAATAAAAAAGGCTGCTACTTCTGACTCATTATAAAATCTCTTATTAAAGTTACTAACCTCGCCCCTAAGCAAAAATATTTTTTTAGGATATTTATTTTCACACTCAATTCTAGGCGTAACATTCTTACTTAATACTAGATTTCTCAGCTTCTTAAGAATACTAATAGAAAAATATCCATACTCAATTCTAGGTATATTATTCACAGAATTAAATAGAACATTATTAAATGTAGTTATATAATAGACTTCACTAAACTTATACGATGTTTTTTGCTCCAAATATATTAGAGGCAACTTTAGCTCAGCATTGACTATTTCCAATACTTTTTTATAATTAGGTATTTCTTTTACCACTTGATTGACCACTATTGCTTCAATACTATATTTTTCAATAAGATATTTATCTAAAAGTAATAATTTTGGCAATATTTCAATTAACCAATGAAAATAATTAAATGAACCATTTCCACCTAAAAATAAAACTTTTTTGCCTACTAAAGTATCTACTTTTACTTCAAACAATGCTCTTTCGGTATCATGCCAAATAAGATGACCTGCATTATAGCGTGCCTGTTGCTGATCAATACCCTGAAAAAGCTCTATAAAGGCTCCATCCTCACTATAAATAGAGGATGACTCAATATTCATATAACAATTAGTAAATTTATAAAGTCGCACCTCTGGAGTTTTAGTAGCTAACTCTAAGCTACCTTCTCCATAATTGGGTGTCTTCTGCAGAGATATTTCCTTTTCTTTCAATTTAAGAAGGAAGTTACATTCTTCAATTCCCTTAAACCGAATATATATAAAATCTCGCTTTAGAATAAGATTTATTGCCCAACGTGTGATTTTAAAACGTAATAATTTAACACCCATTTGGTATTTAAATGTTGTCATTTTTTAAAACCATTAATAGCATCGATTACCACCTTAGCCTCTTTTTCAGACATTACAGGGCTAAGTGGTAAACTCAACACCTCTTGATGCATGACTTCAGTTAATGGATAGCTTTGGTCATTCCATTCCTTATATGCTTGTTGCTTATGCGGTGGTATCGGGTAATGAATGAGCGTTTGTATACCCTGCTTGTTTAGATGCTTTTGTAGTGCTTCACGTTGACTAGTACGAATTACAAATAAATGCCAAACATGTTGCATGTAAGTTTCTGCATTAATATTATTCAGTGGAAGTTGAATTAGAGGGTTTTTGATTCCATTTAAATATAAACTCGCAATTTGACGTCTATGCTGAGTTTCTTGATCTAAATATTTGAGCTTAATATCCAGCATGGCGGCTTGGATTTCATCCAATCGGCTATTGACCCCCACGAATAAGTTTTTATATTTCTCGTGCGATCCATAGTTACGCAAGGCCTTCAACGTTTGTGCCAACTCAGCATCATTCGTTGTAATAGCCCCAGCATCACCCAATGCACCTAAATTTTTCCCAGGATAGAAACTAAAACCTGAAGCATCACCCCAGCTTCCTGCTTTTTTCTCTTGTAATTGTGCACCATGGCTTTGAGCTGAATCCTCTAAAACCAATAAGCTGTGCTGTTTAGCAATTTGCATAATTTTTGGCATATCTGCAAGTTGCCCATATAAATGCACAGGTAAAATGACGCGGGTTTTAGCTGTGATTGCTTGTTGAATTTTTGCAGGATCAATATTATAAGTATTACTATCAGGCTCAACCAATATAGGCGTTAAGTTGTTGGCTGTAATCGCTAAAATACTTGCAATATAAGTATTAGATGGAACTATTACTTCATCACCCTCCTGAAGCTTACCTAATTCTTTCCATGCACGTAGTGTAAGAATCAGTGCATCTAAGCCATTTGCAACCCCTATGGCAAACTGTGTACCACAATATTCAGCAAAGTTATTCTCAAAAATTTCTAACTCTTTACCACCAATATACCAGCCTGAATCAATAACACGATTACAAGCATCTACAAGTTCAGCACGATATTGAGCATTTATTGCTTGAAGATCTAAAAAAGTAATCATTAAAAAACACCTAAGGAATAAATATTTCTGCTGTACCTATCGTTACAACTTTTCCACTGACTGAGCATACTGTTTCGAAAATGACTCGTTTCGTAGAGATATTCACAGCTACAACTGTTACTTTTGCCTCCACTGTATCCCCTAAATAAACAGGCCTTTTGAATTGCAAATTCTGACCGACATAAACACAACCCTCTCCAGGAAGTCTTGTCCCAAAAATTGCAGAAAAAAAACTCGCCGTTAATAAGCCATGCGCTATGCGACCTTTATATCTTGAATTTCTCGCATACTCTTCATTGACATGCACAGGATTATGATCACCCGATAATCCTGAGAATGCCTTGATATCTGCATCTGTTATTGTTTGAGAATATGATGCTGTCATACCAACTTGAATTTCTGTGATTGTAAATGAATTTTTGATTTGCATTATTCAGAAACCCATTCTTTAACAATTTCAGTAGGATAACCACGATGAAAATGTTTTCGCCAAGGATATGCATCCTCTTTACTATCCTGTAGCTTTATTTTAGAAGTTGTACAGATTTTCTTTGCTGGTGAGCCTACATAAACCATATTTGCCTCTGTCTGGCCCTTTAGTGAAGAGTGAGCACCAACTAAAACCCCTTCAGCAACGATTGTACCTGGTAGAATTACAGACATTGTTGCGATTACAGCATAATCCCCAACAGTTACACCTATTAGCGTGTCACTAGGCGGATGTGGGTCATTTGTAAGAACCACGTAAGGAAAAATCCAGACAAAATTTCCAATTTTACTTTTTTGACCAATATGCACATTACTATGGAAACGAACATAGTCTCCAATTTCGCAGTGCCCTTGCAAATCAGAAAGTGTACCTATTTGTAAGTTTTTCCCAGCTTTAACTAACTCCCTCACAGTGACTCGATGCCCCGTAGTCAAGCCCTCACCAAAGTATGAACCTTCATAAAAAATACTATGTGATCGAATATTAGCGCTTGCACCAATCACAAGAGGTTCACCTTTAGATAGATGGTTGGCAACACCAAGTTCACAAAATGCGCCAACTATTGAGTTGTCCCCTATAATGACATTGTCATACACAATAGTGGAGGGGCCAATTTCTACATTATTACCAATTTTTGCTTTAGGTGAAATTATTGCTGTAGGATGAATTTTCATTTTATTACCTTATTTAAAAATTCTTGATAATCACGAATATAATCAGATTCATCAAAATGTTCACTTGCTAAAACAAGTAGAACACAGTCCTCCGAAAAATTATGCATTTCCCGCCAAACCAAGCCCTCAATCACCAACCCTTGAGTTGGATTGTCTAAAATAACTTCGTCTTTCTTATGACCATCATCCAAAATAAATCGACAACTTCCTTTTAAACAAATCGCCACTTGTTTTAAATCTATATGTGCATGAAAACCACGAGGCTTATCTACTGTATTAAAAATATAATATAACCGCTTAACGGCAAAAGGAATGGACTGATTGGATTCAATAGCCACTAACCCACCACGGTCATCGCCAAAGTTCGGCAGATCAATTAACTTTACTAAACTCATTTTATTCATTTACCAAAGAAATCAAATATTGACCATAGTCATTTTTACTCATACTTTGACCAATTGCTAAAACTTGCTCTTTGCTTAGCCAACCATTATTAAAGGCAATTTCTTCTAGACATGCAACCTTATAACCTTGGCGTTTTTCTAAAGTTTCTACAAATTGTGCCGCTTCTAATAAACTCGCATGTGTACCAGTATCTAGCCATGCAAAGCCTCGCCCCAAAAGCTCTACATTTAAATCACCACGATCCAAATACATTTGGTTCACTGTAGTAATTTCTAATTCACCTCGTTCAGAAGGCTTAACTTGTTTGGCAATTTGAATCACTTCATTGTCATAGAAGTACAGCCCCGTTACCGCAAAATGAGACTTAGGATGTTTAGGCTTTTCTTCTAGTGAAATTGCTCGTTTCTGCTCATCAAACTCAACCACACCAAAACGCTCAGGGTCTTTCACTTGATAACCAAATACTGTTGCACCTTTTGCACGGGCAACCGCCTGTTTTAACATTGGCGTAAAGCCTTGACCATAGAAAATATTATCCCCTAGCACCAAACAAACATTACTATCACCAATGAATTCTTCACCAATAATAAATGCCTGCGCTAAACCATCGGGGCTAGGTTGAATCGCATATTGTAAACGAATCCCAAACTGCGAGCCATTCCCTAATAACCGCTCAAAACTCTCTTTATCTTCTGGTGTTGTAATAATAAGTACATCCTGAATTCCGGCCAGCATAAGCACAGAAAGAGGATAATAAATCATGGGTTTATCGTAGATAGGTAAAAGCTGTTTAGAAACACCCTTGGTAATTGGATATAAGCGTGTACCCGAACCACCCGCTAAAATAATACCTTTTGTTGTTATGGTCATTATGCACCTACACCTAATCTTTCACGTTGATAACTACCGTCTTGAACGCGGCGACACCAATCTAAATTATTTAAATACCATTCAACGGTTTTACGAATACCTGTTTCAAAAGTTTCTTTAGGCTTCCAGCCTAATTCTTTTTCAATTTTTGCTGCATCTATGGCATAACGCACATCGTGTCCAGGTCGATCTTTGACAAAAGTAATCAGTGCCTCATACTTTTGCCCATTGAGCTGTGGCTTTATTTCATCCAAAATCTTGCAAATCGTTTTTACAACTTCAATATTTTGTTTTTCGTTATGTCCACCAATATTGTAAGTTTCACCTACAGTACCTTCAGTGACAACCTGATAGAGTGCTCTGGCATGATCTTCAACAAATAACCAGTCTCGGATTTGATTGCCTGTGCCGTAAATGGGTAATGCTTTACCATCTAAAGCATTTAAGATTACCAAAGGAATGAGTTTTTCTGGAAAATGGTAAGGACCGTAATTATTTGAACAATTTGTCACAATTGTTGGTAAACCATACGTGCGATGCCATGCGCGAACTAAATGATCAGAACTCGCCTTGCTTGCAGAATACGGTGAGCTTGGTGCATAAGATGTGGTTTCAGTAAATAAATCAGTTGTTCCTTCTAAATCCCCATACACTTCATCTGTCGAAATATGATGAAAGCGAAAGTTTTGTTGTGCTTCTATGCCAAGACTCATCCAGTACTTTCGGGCAGCTTCTAATAAAGTATAAGTTCCAACAATATTGGTTTGAATAAATGCAGCAGGGCCATCAATGGAACGGTCTACATGAGACTCAGCAGCTAAATGCATAACCACATCAGGCTTAAATTGCTCGAAGATTTTCTCTAATGCGGCTTGATTACAGATATCAATTTTTTCAAATTGATATCTTGGATTGTGTTCAACATCAACCAAAGACTCGAGATTCCCTGCATAGGTTAATTTATCTACATTTAAGACTTCATTATTTGTATTTCCAATAATGTAACGAATAACAGCAGAACCAATAAAACCAGCACCACCTGTAACTAAAATTCTCATTATTTCCCGATCACTTTTTCTTCAATTATAAGCGAATATCACTCTGAGCTTTATCTAGCACATATTTTAAGTCATATAAAACATGCTTTTCTTTACCCAGTTCCTTAAATTGCTCGATTGTCATATTTTTAAATTGCTCATGAGCTACAGCTAAGACAATCGCATCATATTTATCTGACTCAAGTGCTGTTATAGGTGCAAAACCATATTCTAATTCAGCCTCCAATACATCAACCCATGGGTCATAAATATCTAAATCAAGATCATATTCTTTTAAAGCATCCACCATATCAATAATTTTACTATTACGAATGTCTGGGCAATTTTCTTTAAAGCTAAGACCCATCACTAATATTTTAGAGCCTACAACCTGTATACGCTGCTTCACCATTTCTTTAATGAGTTGAGTTGCTACATATTCCCCCATTCGGTCATTTAATCGGCGAGCCGCAAGAATAATCTCTGGATGCAATCCAATTGATTGTGCTTTATGGGTTAAATAGTAAGGATCGACCCCTATACAATGTCCGCCTACTAAGCCTGGACGGAATGGTAAAAAATTCCACTTGGTTCCCGCTGCTTTAAGTACATCTTCTGTATCAATGTCTAATTTATTGAAAATCAGTGCTAACTCATTAATCAGCGCAATATTGACATCACGTTGCGTGTTTTCAATGACTTTCGCAGCCTCAGCGACTTTAATACTCGGTGCTTTATGTGTACCTGCCTCAACAATTAAGTTATAAACTTGATCAACGTATTCAGCAGTTTCTGGCGTAGAGCCAGAAGTGATTTTTAAAATATTGGTGACGCGATGTAACTTATCGCCAGGATTAATACGCTCAGGGCTATAACCTGCAAAGAAATCTTGGTTAAATTTTAGACCAGAAATACACTCTAATACAGGAATACAGACTTCTTCGGTTGCACCAGGATACACCGTTGACTCGTAAACTACGATATCACCTCGCTTTAAGACTTTAGCAATACTTTCAGATGCTTTAATTAATGGTGTTAAATCAGGTTGCTTAAAATCATCAATTGGCGTAGGTACCGTCACAATAAAAAAATTACAGTGCTGTAAATCTTGCAAGTCTGCGGTGTAAAAAAGTTGCGTCGCTGCTTGTAGTTCTTGAGGCGAAACCTCTAAAGTATGGTCTTGACCATTGTTTAATTCATCAATGCGTTTTTGATAGATATCAAAGCCAATAACAGGGACCTGCTTCCCAAATTCTACTGCCAGCGGCAAACCGACATAACCCAGTCCAATAATGGCAATTTTTAATTCAGATTTTTGCAACATGTGTTTGCCTTGACGCCTGTGCTCATTGACTTTGGAATAAATAAAATGCCATTTTATTGGCTATCGGCTAATATAACAGAAATCCATTTTATCTTAACGTAAATGCGTATAAATAAATTATACAATTTGTTATAGTTAACTAAATTTTGAATAGATACACTCAATCTCATCCAAAGATTGACATAATTTTATAATAGGGTTAAGAGTGAAATTTTTACAATATATTGGCCTTTTGGGGTTCACACTCAGCACAATTGGTTGTGCTTTAGCGCCAGGCCTACAAACATATGATATTCCAGAACAAGGTATCTATCATACCGAGCTCGGAAGTTCAGTCAATGTGATACAACTCAATCAAAATTCGCTACAGCATTTAAAACAAAATCAAACTACTGATATAAAAAGTATTTCTAATTTATTCCACCATACGCAGCAAAGTTACAAACTTAGTCCAGGAGATATTCTCTCTATTTATTTGTGGGCATATCCTGAAATCACACCACCTGTTAACTCTGCTAGCAATAATTTTTCTGCACAGGCGAATGGCTTTCAAATTGATCAAAATGGATATATTCAATTTCCAATCATAGGTCGATACAAAGCTGCAGGAAAACCACTTACGCAAGTCAATCAAGAACTTCGTAGTCAACTTTCACGATATTTAAAAACACCTGATGTAATTGCCCGCGTTTTGTCCTATCAAGGTCAACGCTACTCTGTACAAGGTAATGTCATGCAGGGTGGTCAATTCTTTTTGAGTGATCAACCCGTCAGCATCTATACAGCGCTTGGTTTAGCTGGCGGTGTTAATACTCAGTACGGTGACAACACATCCATTACTCTAGTACGACAGGGCCGTACCTATCATCTTAATAGTATTGAATTAGAAAAATCAGGCTATTCACTGCATAATCTATTGATTCAGCCTAACGATACTCTATATGTAAATTCTAAAGAGAACCAAAAAATTTATATCATGGGTGAGTCTGGAAAAAATCAATCTCTAATGATGCGTGATCAGGGTATGTCTTTAAGCGATGTCTTAGGTGAAAGTCTAGGCTTAAATGCCAACACGGCAAGTGCTAGTCGAATCTATGTTTTACGTAGTGAACCTGATAGTAAACAGACCGAACTTTATCATATGAACTTACTCAGTTTGGGAGATTTTGGTTTAGCCAATCAGTTCAAAATGAGAAGCAACGATATAGTTTATGTAGATGCTACAGGTCTAGCACGTTGGCAACGTGTCATTACTCAAATTTTACCGTTCTCGAATGCTTTATATAGTATCGATCGTTTAGGGAATTAACGAATTTATAATATGACTCTTAGGAATATGTGATTGCTTGTTCGCAAAAATCAGATTTCTGAAAAAGAGATATATCTATTGTGTTTTTAAAAAGGCATCAATCGTCAGACTGTTGAATCTGATCGATTATTACATTGAAGAAGTTAATCAGTTGTTTACTTATGAACCCAAATACAAATACACAACTTGCTGAAGATACAATTGATCTGAAAGAATTATTTTTCACCTTACTGGTACAGTGGAAAATCATTCTTGCCTGTACTTTATTTGCTTTAATTTGTGCTGGTATTTACCTCAACATTGCAAAAAAAGTTTATTCTGTTGATGCCAAAATTCAAGTGATTGATAGTAATTCAAATGGATTGGCTGGTTTAAATTCTCAACTCTCTTCTCTGAGTAGCTTGGCTGGTATTAATTTAGGTGGCGGGCAACAATCCATACAAACAGAAATTGAGGTCTTACAGTCTCGCGCAATTTTGAGCAAAACAATTCAGGATTTACATTTAGATATTCAAATTCAACCGAAGCAGTCTTTCTTGCAAAAATTTGCTACTGATGAATTTCAAACTGATTACCGACATAATGCTGTATTGGTTAATGATAAGAATCAACAATTTTCTATTCAGCAATTTGACATACCACAGGACTATCTAAACAAAACATTAATCCTAAAAATCTCTGGTCAGCAGTTTGTTCTAATAGACAAGAAAACAGGCGAAGAAGTGTTTAAAGGTACACTTAATCAAAAGCTCCAAACCTCAGCATTAAGCCAACCTTGGGCAATTGCAATAGCAAGTAAACAACCATTGGAAGGGCAATATATAATTCAAAAGCAATCTATGCTTGCTGCTGTAAATACCATTCTTCGTGACTTTCAAGCAGCTGAACTTTCAAAGCAAACAGGAATCATTAGTGCAAGCTACGATGGCGCAGATAAACAACATATTATTAAAGTGCTCAATAATATTTTGCAAAATTATCTCAATCAAAATTTAGAGATCAAATCTGCTGAGAAAGAAAAAACCTTAGCATTCTTAGATCAACAGTTACCGCAACTGAAACAAAATTTAGAACAGGCTGAACAAAAGTTTAATGCTTTCCGTGAAACACATGGCACGATTGATATTAAGACTGAATCAGAATTATATCTCAAACAAAGTGTTGAATTAGAAACACAGAAAATCCAACTTGAGCAGAAGCAAGCACAACTTGCAGCCCAATATACATCTGAACATCCAATGATGCAGGAAATTAACGCACAAATCTCAGTATTCGATAAAAAAATTAATGAGTTAAACAGTTCATTAAAGAAATTACCAAATACACAAAGTGAGTATTTAAAATACTACCGTGATGTAGAAGTTCAGACTCAACTATATACAAATCTATTAGGGACTTATCAATCCTTAAGTTTGGCCAAAGCTGGTGAAACTAGTAATTTACGTGTTCTAGACTATCCTGTCGAACCTATTGAACCGATCAAACCTCGTAAACTTATTATATTAATCCTCTCAATTTTTGTAGGCGGCTTTATTGGTGTATTGATTGCCTTATTGAAAAGCATGTCAAAAACAGGAGTTAAACATCATGAAGAAATTGAGCAAGCGACGGGCATTAAAACCTATGCTGAATTAGCACTAGACCGTAAAAATACGGGTTCTTCTTTCCAATTTCTTGCGACACTCATTCCGACCTTACGCTATCAATTACAACAAAAACAGCATAATGTCGCGTTGCTTAGCAGCATTGTTCCAGATCAAAATCAAGGTGAAATCGTAAAAAAATTGGCGATTTTATTGAGTCAAGCTGGCGGAAAAGTTCTACTCATTGATAATGATTTATCTAACAGACTGTTAGATCAAAGCTTGAATGTCACGACACAAACAGGCTTGTCTGATTATTTACGTGGTCAAGCTCAATTAGATCAAATCATTAGCCAGACAAGTCATATCAATTTAAGTTTAATTGCACGTGGTCAGAACAGCGATGAAATCTCTTTATCGGCATATCAAGACAAGATTGCTCAGTTAATGCAGCAAGTTAAAACTCAATACGATTATGTGATTTTAAATACTACACCTATCTTGGCAAACTCAGATAGCTTGAATTTTGCACAACACACTGGTTTTAATCTTGCTCTCGTTCAATATGGCAAAACCCAACTCAAAGAGATTGAAAAAGCGAAATCCTACTTTGAAAATGCAGGCTATTCGATTAATGGTGTAATCTTTGATCAGATTCCAAGTTATCAATTGAAAAACCACCATTATCAGACCAAGTCTTAATTCTAAAAAGGCAGTGCATTTACAATTCACTGCCTTTTTCTTTTAGTTGAATATTGGGGTGATTTAAAGCACTTGATCCTTATACAAAAATCTACTTTTTTTCATGCTGAATCATTCTCCGCTTAAATTCAGACATGCTAATATCGGAATTAAGTTTTTATTAGAATAACCCCCATTCTAGGATATCTCATGAGTAAAGCCTTACCCATCGCTGTTGCTGTAATTTTAGGCGGTGCTGCACTTGTTCCAGTTTACTATGCAACTCAACATCCTGAAGCTGTAACCTCAAAAGCTTCTAGAAATGCATCAGCAGTTGAAAAAATTAGCTATGCTTTAGGTTATGAAGTTGCACATCAAACACCGCCTGAACTCGATATTAACAGCTTTGTCACAGGCGTCCGTGAAGGGCATGCGCGTACCCAACCAGCATATACAGAAGAAGAATTACAACAAGCTTACCAGCAGTTCCAGCAAGAAATGCAGAAAAAACAAGCGGATCAAGCACAACAAACACAAACAGCCAGTGATAGCTTCCTGACTGAAAATGCCAAGAAACCTGGTGTCAAAACGACCGCTTCTGGCTTGCAATACCTCATTACCCAAGAAGGTACAGGTAAGCAGCCAGCAGCCAATTCCGTCGTGACTGTTCACTACACAGGCAAACTGGTCGATGGTAAAGTCTTCGATAGCTCGATTCAGCGTGGCGAACCCATTGAATTCCCACTAAATCAAGTGATTCCTGGCTGGACGGAAGGTTTGCAGCTCATGAAAGAAGGCGGTAAAGCAACCCTATTCATTCCGGCAAAACTTGGCTATGGCGAACAAGGTGTGCCTGGTACCATCCCGGCAAACAGCACCCTGATCTTTGATGTTGAACTCATCAAAGTGAAATAAGCATGAAAGGAGAGCTCGGCTCTCCTTTTTTCACTTTGCACAAGACCTCAATTGCACTAAGCTGTTAGAAATAAGACGTAAAGTCAGACGCAGATATGCCTGTTCAACAGCTAAAAGAAATTAAGGACATGTTGTTTCAGCATAGCCATAAAAAAATACGTTAGGAAGATTAATGAAAATACACATGACACTGGCATGTGCGCTCTTTTTAAGCGCAACTGCGTATGCAAAACCAATTACCAGCAAAAGTTCGAGCTCCGAACAGATCGGTTATAGTTTTGGTTATTTAATGGGACGCAGCAATGCTGACTCTTTGAAGGATTTAAACCTTGAGGCATTTATTCAAGGTCTTAGAGAAGCTGCACAAGGTAAAGATGCGACACTGAGCGATGAAGAAATGGCGCGGGTCTTAACCCAATATAAAAAACAGGCTGAAGCGCAACAACTCATTGAACTCAGAAAAAAAGCCGAAGAAAACAGTAAAATTGGTGCCGCTTTTCTGGCAGAGAATGCCACAAAATCTGGCGTGCAAACCACCGCTTCTGGTCTACAATATCAAGTCCTGAAAGTGGGTACAGGTAAAACGCCTAAAATCAGTTCCAAGGTCAAAGTGGACTATGAAGGACGCTTGATTGATGGTACCGTTTTCGACAGTTCCATTGCCCGTCAACACCCTGCCGAATTCCAAGTGAATCAAGTGATTCAAGGCTGGACGGAAGGCTTACAATTGATGAAAGAAGGTAGCAAATATCGCTTCTTTATCCCTGCGAATTTGGCTTATGGACAAATTGGTTCTGGCGACATTATTGAACCGAATAGCACCCTGATTTTTGATGTCGAATTATTAGCAGTACTACCTTAACAACAATTCAGGGACTGATACCGTATCAGTCCCCTGAAGTTTGATGCTACGCCTTCTGTGAATGCAAAATAAAGCTCTAGCGCGTGCCTCTATCCAACATCATGGGCGAATATCGCGCGGTCTAAAACCTGTCAGGAGCAGCCCAAGTAAATACGCCAACACACCGACGACACATAAAGCCGCCACTTCTGCCACACGCATCCACTGCGAAACTGTACCATCATACCAAGTTAGACCGTATGCCAATGCTGCAATCATCACGATATTGGCAATCGCATATTGAAAAAACAGTTTGCGCCAATGCACACCAAAACGGAAAATTTTTCGTTTATGTAAATAGAAATACAGCATTCCCGCATTCACCAAAGCCGAGCCTGAAGATGCAAGTGCCAAAGCCATATGTTCGGCATGCCAATCAATCAGCTTAAAGAAACCAATAAATACCACGTTTAAAATCGCATTCGCTGCAACCGCCATTAGACCGACTCGCACAGGGGTTTTGGTATCTTGCTGCGCATAGAAACCAGGGGCGAAGACTTTAATCAGCATAAATGAAATCACGCCCGCACTCATACACTGTAGGGCTAATGCCGTCATCTGGGTATCTTCGAGGGTAAATTCACCGCGCTGGAACAAGGCCTGAATAATCGGGGTCGACAGCATAAACAACGCAATACTGGCAGGCAGCCCGACCAATACAATGACTTTTGCAGCCCAGTCCATCATGCCACGGAATTTATGTTGGTCTTGCTCCGCATGGCGAGCCGACAAAGACGGTAAAATCACCGTGCCAATTGCTACACCAATCAATCCTAGAGGGAGTTCAGTCATGCGTTCGGCACTGTATAGCCAAGACACGGAGCCATCCTGCATAAAGGAAGCCCAAATGGTATTCAACAACAAGTTAATCTGCGTGACAGAAACACCAAATAAGGCTGGGAGCATCAATTTCATGATGCGGTCTACACCTTCGTGCTTAAAGTCGACCTTTGGTGGAATCAATAGATTCTTACGCCACAGTTCGGGAATCTGGATCGCGAGCTGCAACACCCCTGCGGCCACCACGGACCAACCTAAGGCCATAATTGGCTGAGCCATGTATGGTGTGAGCCACCATGCCCCCGCAATCATCGCGACATTCAATAATACTGGTGCAAAAGCAGGGGTAGAAAAGGAACCATAACTATTCAAGATACTGCTGGCAAAGGCTGTCAGTGACATGAACATCAAATATGGTATGGTGAGGCGGAACATGCTGACCGCGAGATCAAATTTTTCTGGATCGGCGTGGAAACCTGGTGCATAGATATACAAAATGGCAGGTGCAGCAATCATGGCAATAAAGGTCAGCAAAGTCATGACCGTTAATAAGCCACCAAAGACCCGACTGATGAGAATCTGGACTTCTTCGTGCGCCTTACTGGTTTTATATTCGGTCAGGACAGGAATAAAAGCCTGCGAAAATGCCCCTTCGGCAAATAAACGCCGAAAAAAGTTCGGAATTCGGAATGCAACTACAAAGGTATCGAAATCCTTACCTGCACCAAACACATTCAGCAAGACGATATCACGGACTAGCCCCAGCACCCGAGATAACATGGTCATTGCACTGACAATAAAGGTCGACCGCCAAAGCGCCATCGCATCCACCCAAATAAAAATTAAGTCGCTATTGTAATGAAACTGGTTTAAAAAAATCGTTGTTAAATGATTAAACTCAACGGAAATGTCTTTTTATTTTGCGTTCTTCATCTGCTGAAGCAACGTTCGGAATTTGACCCAGTCAAAGTATGGCCCTGGATCGGTTTTACGCCTCGGTGCAATATCGGAATGCCCCGCCACATGCTGCTGAATAGCTGGATAGGCGAGTTGCAAACTCAGCAACACCTGAGCAAGCACCTGATATTGTGTTTCTTCAAAAGCACAATCATCACTGCCCTCTAGTTCAATCCCTATGGAATAGTCGTTACACTCAGGCTGTCCTAAATAGGAGGAACGTCCCGCATGCCAAGCCCGCTGCTCTAAGTTGACAAATTGCAGCACCTCTCCTGTCCGTAAGATCAACAAATGTGCTGAAACCTTGAGATCTTGAATGGTTTCAAAGTAGGGGTGTACGGTTGCATCGAGCTGGTTCTGGAAAAATTGCTGGATATAACCTCCGCCAAACTGCGATGGTGGCAAACTGATGTTGTGAATCACCACCAGTTCTATCTTCGCCCCCTCGGGTCGCAGGTTAAAATTAGGCGATGGAATTTGCGTCGCACCGATGAGTTGACCTTCGACAACCTGAAAAGAAGGAGCCTGCTGCATAATCCATTCCTATCCATCATGGGGATGTGTTTATCATGGCATCATGCTAAAACTTTCGCAGCAAAATCTCAAATCTACAGAATAAACTACACAGAACAACGCTATTTATATGCGAACAGTGTTAAGATAACGCGCAATTTTCATGGGTTAAAAAAGACACGGAAAGACTATGAGCATTTCTCCAGCGCTGCTTGAACAATCAATTCAAATCAACATTCAACAAGCACTCCAAGAAGATATTGGCGATGGGGATATTACGGCTTTATTAACCCCAGCAGATGAACAGGCCACTGCGACTATTATTAGCCGTGAAGAGATGATTCTAGCCGGTCAGCCTTGGGTCAATGCCCTCATTCAGGCGTTTGATGCTTCCGTCGAAGTCATCTGGTTAAAACAAGATGGTGACCTGGTACATGCCAATGAAGCCTTCTTAAAACTCGCGGGTTCTGCGCGTAGCTTATTGACCGTCGAACGTCCTGCATTGAATTTTATCCAGACTCTATCTGCCGTAGCGACTAAAACTGCGGATTATGTAAAACAGCTGGATGGTTTAAATACCAAACTTTTAGATACACGAAAAACCATCCCGGGTTTACGGATTGCACAAAAATATGCGGTTGCCGTAGGTGGTGGTCAAAATCACCGTTTAGGCCTGTTTGATGCCTTTTTAATTAAAGAAAATCATATTATGGCTGCAGGTGGTATTGCCGAAGCCATTGCCAAAGCCCATCAAATTGCACCTGGCAAGCCTGTGGAAGTGGAAGTGGAAACTTGGGATGAATTAAACCAAGCCCTTGAAGCCCAAGCAGATATTGTGATGCTGGATAATTTTAGCCAGCAACAAATGATTGATGCCGTCAAACATGTTGCGGGACGTTGTAAACTTGAAGCGTCTGGCAATATCACCATTGAAAACTTACGCCAAGTTGCCACCACGGGTGTTGACTATATTTCGATGGGTGTGCTCACCAAAGACGTTAAAGCGATTGATTTATCGATGCGTTTTAATAACTAAATTATGCATAGAATAATGGCGAGCAAAAGTTAGCTTGCTCGCCTGTTTTTTATACACATTAAGTTGATTGAAAATTATCTCGAAAGTTTTATAATGCCGAGCTAACTTTTCTCCCCCATAGCAACTGTTATGAATATCTGGAAACAGCAAGCTTTGTTTTTGCTGATCGCACTCGTGTCTGTGGCTTTATTTTGCCTATACCCAGCTTTACCGAGAATTTTAAAAAATCCAGAAATCTATTTTCAATATAATGGTGCCCGACATTTTGTCTCGGTACTGATCAACTACGCACTAATTTCTTTCTTTTACTTATTGTTTCGTAAAACTTTTATTACCCTTTTCTTTAGCCAATTTATTTTCCTATTGCTGATTTTTATCAACGCACAAAAAGAAAAATATTTATCCGCCAGTTTAGTCCCAAGTGATTTCTTACTCATTAAAGAAACTTTTACTGTCGCACCTTGGTTACTTAAATTTTCGGTGCTCACAGGTGTTGCTTTATGTATCGCACTGATGATTTTTTTATACCGTAAAGAGCGTCTTGAGAAAAAAAGATTATTCTTTTCCAATGCACTCTTGTCACTCTTGGGTTTAGGCTTTTTTATTAGTGCCAATTTCAGCAATAACTTTAGTCAATTCTGTCGTGAAAATAATCAAAGCTGGCTGTGTAAATATCAACAAGCTTTTCCAAATACCCGCGGTGACTGGATTGGTGATCATCTGACCATTCAAAAAATTGGTTTTATTCCATTCTTCTTTTCTAAGTCTGTGGATAGCCTGAATACTCAACTGTTTAATACCGAAAATATTCCTGAATCCACCATTAAGGCGCTGTATACACCTTTTAGCCAAACTACGACTGTATCTACACATGCTGAACAGCAACCCAATATTGTGATGATCATGAGTGAAGCACATTGGGATGCACGTGAATTAGGCAAAAGTATTCCACAAAACATCACGCCAACATTGGATCGCTACCAAACTGCAAACCTGCTTTCTCCGAGTTTTGGTGGTGGTACAGCCAATGTAGAATTTGAAGTGCTGACCAGTCTGAATATTTACCTCAACCATAATGAGCTGATGTATGTATCCAAACTCAAGCGTCCCACCTATTCTTTGGCCACGTATTTAAATAGCTTGGGTTATGACACCACTGCGATGCATAACAGCGGCAAGTTTTTTTATAACCGCAATAGTGTCTATCAAAACTTAGGCTTTCACCGTTTTACTTCGCTGGAAAATATGACCAGTGCACAAGAGCGTGCCAAATATATCAATCAAGCAGGATGGGCAACGGATGATTTGCTCTATCAATCGATTCGCACACAACTCAAACATACCGAGCAACCACAGTTTATTTATGCGATTACTGTAGAAAATCACTTTAATTACAATGATGATCGCTACGGTAAAGATCACTTCAAAATTGATCAAAAGGGGCTAAGTGATACCTCCAAACGCCAACTGAATACTTATCTGACTGGATTACAGCGTGCAGATCAACACGTTGAAAAACTGATTCAAGATTTGAAACAACTGGATCGTCCGACCATTGTGATTTTCTTTGGTGACCATTTACCGAGTTTAGGCAAAGTATACGATGACTATCACTTCTTTGCTTCTGAACAAGAAAAAGCTGAAAAGAAAGATGCCCGTTTCTTTAGCACCCCTCTGGCCGTCTGGAGTAATTATCTGATTGATCGTAGTCTATTCCAGCAAAAAGAAATTGCTGCGCACTTTCTAGCGCCTAAAGTCTTGGCTGCAGCAGAGTTACCCCTCCCGCCTTATTATCAATTTATTCAAGAAGTTAGTACTTGTTATAGTGCGATTCATCAAACGGGCGTGGACATTCAGCCAGATTGTAAATACCCACATCCACAACTACTGAATCAGTATAAAGATTTGAACATGGATGTGTTAAATGGCAAAAACCATAGCTATCAATTATTGGTGAAAAAAGCAGGATAATGGTTTAAAGCTTAGATGCATCTTGTGGCGTGGATTGAGTTGTCGGTGAGGTGTTTTGCGCTTGCCCCCATGCTGAATCCGCTGGCTTTGATTCAGTCGGACGTGGATCACACGCCATTAATGCAAAAGTGACCACAGCACAAAAAATGATAAAGAATTGAGCCATCAAAACCTGCTCCAATAAAATTGATGGCATCAGTCTACAGGTTGATCATGATGATACAATTCAGTGCCTGTTATCGATTGATCTTGATTTGATTAGGTTTTGTAAAGCAAAAAAAAGCACCCATTAGGGTGCTTTTTTTTATAGATTCAATTACCAGCCCAGCGCTTCTTGCTGCTTCTGGATTAACGCTTGAATCCCCTTTTCCGCCATTTCCAGCATGTCATTGGCTTGGCTACGAGTGAATGGCTTGTCTTCTGCAGTACCTTGAATTTCAATGAATTCACCTGCCTGCGTCATGACCACGTTCAAGTCGGTTTGACAATTTGAATCTTCTTCATAACATAAGTCGAGCAAGACTTTATCCTTGTACATACCGACTGAAATTGCTGCCACCAAACCTTTCAATGGATCATGCTTAATTTTCTTTTGTTCAAGCAAAACATTCATGGCATCCACCAATGCCACCGCAGCACCAGTAATCGCCGCAGTACGTGTACCCCCATCAGCCTGAATCACATCACAGTCAATGGTAATGGTGTTTTCACCGAGTTTCTTTAAGTCCACCATGGCTCGTAAACTACGACCAATCAAACGCTGGATTTCTTGCGTACGTCCTGACTGTTTGCCACGTGCTGCTTCACGGTCGCTACGGGTATGGGTTGAGCGTGGTAACATGCCGTATTCCGCTGTTACCCAACCTTGTCCTTTACCTTTCAGGAAACGGGGTACAGAATTATCAATACTGGCTGTACAAAGCACTTTGGTATGACCAAATTCAACCAGCACAGAACCTTCAGCATAACGTGTGTAATTGCGGGTAATTTTTACATCACGTAATTGATCTAGAGTACGTTGGTCGATACGCATAATTCGCCTTTTATATTGATAGAAATCAGTTGCGCTCAAGTATAGCAGATGCCAACTGTTTGGTTGGTCTCTGCAAGGAATCAGCAAGAAAAAACGCAACCCCAGCATTTTCCTCAGCCATCAGATGGGATCACGCCGCTACATATCTGCTGTTTTTTTCAACATTAAGTTTGTTAAACTTTGATAAAGCCTTTCGAGAATAGCTATGTCGATACGGGATGAACGAAAACAGCAGAGCCACCAAGCCCTATTGGATGCCGCGTTAAGTTTAACGACGTCTGGACATTCGTTTAGTAGCTTAAGCCTTAGGGATATTACGCGCCCCGTTGGGCTCGTACCCACGGCATTTTATCGGCATTTTCAGGACAAAGAACAATTGGGCTTGGAACTGATCGACCAAGTCGCTCTTCAGCTCAAACGCGTTCTCCATCAATTAAAACTGGCCAGCCTGTTTCAGCCAGATGCCGATCTTGAAACCCATCTAGATCAGTTTTTTGCCGCTGTCGAACAACATCCTGAATGGTGGATGTTTTTTAGTGCGGAACGTTGGGGCGGTTCCCCCGTGCTCCGTCAGGCCATTGCCCGTGAAATTGATGCACTGATTGAGGACCTGACTCAAGATTTAAGTTTAATGAACCAGTCGCAGCAGCGATATGCAGCAGAGGATTTAGCCGCGCTCTCACATCTACTGATTAATTTGTCCTTTAATTGGGCTATTTCCTGGGTGAACTTTTGTATCAGCTCACCGCCAGCATCCTCGATTCAACAGCAAGCATTTAAGCAGCAAACCATGCGGCAAATTCAACTGTTATTGACTGGGATTGCCTATCTTGAGCCGATCTCACTAGCACCAGATCCAGATGCAAAGACATAAAAAAACCTGCAAAATCGCAGGTTTTTTTACGCTTGACCTATGATTTGGCTTTACGTTCTTTCTCTACCAAGTAGCTTACCACTTGCGTCACTTTACCATCTTCACCTTGCACCACGTACTTACCGTTGACCACGACAGCAGGCACGCCCGTTAACTGGTACTGTCTTGCCAATTGCTGTGACTGAGCCACTTTAGATGTGATTGGGAAAGAGTTGAACATGCTGTTAAATTTAGCTTCAGGCACCCCATATTTGCTAAAGAATTTCGCTTGCGATTGCTGATCAAAAATTTGCTGACCATTCACATGAATCGCATGGAACAATGGTAAATGGGTATTCTTGCGTACACCTAATGCTTCAGAAACATAATAACCACGTGCCCCCTGCTCCCACACTGGGTTCATGGCTGCTGGAGTACGCACAAAACGTACATCTTTAGGAATGTTCTTCAGCCAAGTTTGCATATGCGGTTCTAATTTGAAGCAGTGTGGGCAACCATACCAAAAGAATTCACGCACTTCGATTTTTCCTGGCACTTCAACTTTGCCTGGGTTAGCGACTACAGTATAGTCTTTGCCCGCAACAAAATCCGCTGCCATTACACTACCAGAAAATGCCAATACGGCCGTTGCAAGACTGCCCAAAAGGAATTTTTTCATTGCGTTTGTTGTCCTCTAAATCATTATGATGAGCTTATGCGAAAACTATAAAACAATTTAGTCGATTTCGTTTTCCTTCTGTGAACTTTTTTACTGCTTTTATCGCTTTTTTTAGAATTAACGCTACACTAGCCATATTGATCTTTATACCAAAACAACTTGATTGAGGTGGCGCCAATGTCGAAATTAAATGTTGATCCGCAAGAAATTGCCAAATTTGAAGCATTCGCTGCTATATGGTGGGATCAGCATTCTGAATTCCGACCTTTACATCAAATTAACCCACTGCGCCTCAACTGGATTGATGAACGGGTCAATGGTCTTGCTGGTAAAAAAGTCCTCGATGTCGGCTGCGGTGGTGGCATTTTGGCTGAAAGTATGGCGCGTCGTGGTGCGCAAGTGCTGGGTATTGATATGGGCGTTGCGCCTTTAAATGTGGCACGCATTCATGCTGAACAAGAAGGTGTACAGAATATTGAATATCGCCAAGTACCCGTAGAAGAACTCGCCAAAGAACAAGCCGGACAATACGATGTGGTAACTTGCATGGAAATGCTGGAACATGTGCCCGATCCTGCATCGATTATTCAGGCCTGCCAAACCTTGGTCAAACCAGGTGGTCACGTCTTCTTCTCGACCATTAACCGTAATCCAAAATCCTATTTATTTGCCATTATTGGCGCAGAATACATTTTAAGAATGTTGGCCAAAGGTACGCACGACTATCATAAATTCATTAAACCGTCTGAATTGGCGCATGACATCCGTCAGGCAGGACTGAATCTGAAAGATATGATCGGACTACATTACAACCCACTGACCAAACGCTACTGGCTGGCGCCGAATGTCGATGTGAATTACATGGTCTACACCGTAAAAGCAGGTGCAGAATGAAAGCCGTTCTGTTCGATCTCGATGGCACCTTAATTGATACTGCTGCGGACTTCATTCGCATTATTCAAGGCATGTGCCGTGAAGAAGGTCGTGCTGTCGTAGATGCCGAACTGATCCGCACCCAAGTCTCAGAAGGTGCGCGTGCCATGGTGAAACTGGTCTATCCCGAACTGGCCGTGGATGACCCGATTTTTCTAGCCCATCGCCAACGCTTTCTCGATTTATACGGCGCAGATATTGCGGTGGATACCGATTTGTTTACAGGCATGCATCCCCTGTTAGCAGAGCTCGAACAGCAAAATATACCGTGGGGCATCGTGACCAATAAACCCCGTGGCCTCAGTGAATCTTTACTGGCTGCGTTGAATCTGACCGAACGCTGTGCGGTCTTGGTTTGTCCTGAAGATGTCAGCAAAACCAAACCTGATCCAGAACCGATGTATCTGGCAGCACAACACTTGCAGCTTCCCGCCGAGCAATGTATCTATGTCGGAGATCATCCTCGTGATATTGATGCGGGACGTCATGCTCAGATGTACACCATCTTGGCAGCCTACGGCTATTTACCACTCGAATACAAAGATGACTTAACAGCTTGGCAAGCGAATTGTATAGTGAACACAGTGAGCGAATTACAACAGGTGATTCAACAACAACTGTCGTTGAATACACCAATAAATACCTAAACTTGATTGAGTAAAATAAGAAGGAGGTGACCATGAAATATTCTGAATATCAGCCTCGCCCAGATCTCCTAAAAGATCGCATCATTTTAATTACTGGGGCTGGCGATGGCATTGGTCGTGCAGCTGCACTCAGTTATGCCTTACATGGGGCAACCGTAGTGTTACACGGTCGTACCCTCAACAAACTCGAAGTCATTTATGATGAAATCGAAAGTTTAGGCGCACCGCAACCGGCCATCCTTCCTCTGCAACTCTCCAGTGCTTCACCACGGGATTATGAGTTGCTATACGACACCTTAGAGACCCAATTTGGTCGTCTAGATGGTATTTTGCATAATGCAGGCATTTTGGGTGAGCGTACAGAACTTGAGCATTATCCAATTGATGTTTGGGATGATGTTATGGCCGTTAACCTGCGCGCGCCCTTTATCTTGACGCAAGAATTGTTGCCCCTGCTACAAAAATCAGAAAATGCCTCTGTGGTTTTTGCCAGCTCAGGCGTTGGGCGTCAGGTTCGGGAAAAATGGGGCGCCTATTCGGTGTCTAAAATTGCCATTGAAGCCGTAAGCCAGTTGTTTGCCAAAGAAAATCAGCATCCAAATGTCCGTTTCAATTGTATTAATCCAGGCGCAACACGGACGGCAATGCGTGCCAAAGCCTATCCAGAGGAAGACCCTAAAACTCTTGCAACGCCGGAATCCATCATGCCAGCCTATTTATATTTAATGGGCGATGACAGTTTACAGATGAGTGGGCAAAGTATTGATGCGCAAGATTGATTGCCTGCGGTCTTAAATACGCACTGTTAAAATCCTTTGTGTCACACAAAGGATTTTTTTGGCGATATTAATCGTTTTAATTTATTAAACTAACCAAAATATTCGGTTTTATAAATCAACCTAACTTTTCTACACTGTGCTGACATTCTCAGCGACATATCTAGGAAGCCTTTTGCCATGACCGATCTACAGCACAAAGTTGAGCTGATTCGCTCCATTCACTCTCTGCAACTGCCTGAAACACTGCTACACGCCTTAGATGATGCACAACAGGCACAGCGTGTGATTGAAGCGGTCGCTTGCTTGCAGCATTGGGTCGAGCAGTGGAATTAATTGCTGTTTTCCCCTCGTACGAATACCAATGAAATGCAGGACTGAAGCTGAATAGCGATGTGATTCAAACTCATTAAACTCAGCACAGTGTGAAACATGTAAGCACAGAAAGATTTCCAAAACTGGATGATTTCATGGATAATATTCTTAATTTATCTATTTTTTTAAAGAATTAATCTAATTTCTTCACAGTTTCTCTGCATTTTTTTCGTACATTATTTACTGTGAAATGAACACATCGATAACGAGGGGTCAACATGAAAAAGATGATGGCAATATTGACCATTACTTTCAGTGCATTGATGGCAAGCAGCCTAAGTTCTGCTGCACCCCACTTTGATCATCGTGGTGGTGATGACCATCCCCGCAATAATCAAGGTAAGGGGCGAGACTTTCGTGATTTTGATCAAGATGATGACCGTATTCAAGACAAACGCCGCATGCGTGAAGAACGCGGGGTGAAACGTCTACAGCAGCATCAATGGCAAACTGGTTATGTCATGCCGCAGCATTATCGTGGCAACGGCTACAAAGTCGGGTATAAAGAGCATAATTTGCCTAAACCTGCACGCAATCAGCAATGGTACAAAATCAATAACGATTATATTTTAATCGATTCTGACAGTAACGGGATTTTGCGCATTGTGAACGACTAAGTACATCTCTCTGCTTTACGCTTTTTCGCCAGTCTGGCTCATCTCTAGGCTGGCTTTTTTATGCCTGAATGTTACTGATGATCCCCTAATAAAATCCAACATAATTCGCTGCTGCCCCTGTAGCCCCTGCATTTTATGCCTTTACAATCTCCGTTTTTTCTTCATCAAATTCACATTTCGACAATAGTGCTCTCATTATTTCTCTGCTGTTGTTGGTTACCTTGATCTCATCGAAACACATCAACAGACATTGAGGCACAGCATGAATAAATTAGTTTCCGCAATCGTTTTTACTTTAGGTACAGCCGTAACTGCATCTGCAATTGCAGCGCCAGCTTATGAACATCGTTATGACCAACGCCACTATGCCGAGCAGCATGACCACGACTGGAAAAAAGAAGATGGTCGTTGGAATGACAAACGTTATCAACGTATTAACCCAAGCCGCGATTGGCGTGTCGGTCAAACCCTACCACGTGGTTATGACTCTTCCCGCTATGCCGTAGATTATCGTGATGCGAAACGCTTACATAAACCAGCGCGTAATCAACAATGGTACAAAATTAACGGCGATTACGTCTTAGTCAACGAGCGCAATAACCGCATCCTGCATATTATTGGCTAATCCCTGCGGCCTCGATAGATTCCTTCCCTCGGCACCTTAACGAAAGTTAAGGTGTTTTTTTATCTAAGATTGTTCGCTCTGCATTTTTTTGATTAAAATCGACTATTGATTCAAATTTTTTGAGATAGGCATGCAAGCGAATTCGAACGATGTTTCACACAGCACAACTTTACAGTATGTGCACTGGTTTCGACATTCTGCACCCTATATCAATGCCCACCGTAATAAGACCTTTGTGATCATGTTTGATGGTGAAGCCGTCCAGCACGACAACTTCCAACATATTATCCATGACATTGCCCTGCTGAATTCCCTCGGGATTCGGCTGATTTTAGTGCATGGTGCGCGTCAGCAAATTAATCAGAACCTGAAAAGTAGTGGTTTGAGTACTCCATTCCATCAACATCGTCGCATTACCACACGCGAGTCACTGGGCTGTGTCATGAATGCCGTCGGCTCTGTCCGTCTGCAAATTGAAGCATTATTGTCGATGGGACTCGCCAACTCCCCAATGTACGGGGCACGCATTGATGTGGTTTCGGGTAATTTTATTACTGCCAAACCGTATGGCATTCGGGATGGCATTGATTTTCAATTAACTGGTGAAGTTCGCAGTGTCGATACCGATGCCATTCAAAAACACCTGCAACAGCACAACATTGTCATGCTGGGCCCTGTGGGTTACTCCACAACTGGGGAAGTCTTTAACCTTCCTGCGGAAGAAGTGGCAACCCGAACGGCGATCAGCTTAAAAGCCGATAAACTGATTTTCCTTGGTAAACAACATGGTTTACAAAATGCCCAAGGGCAACTGCAACGGGAAATTACCCCACAACGTTTAGACCAGTATATTCAGCAGCAGGGCAGCAATCCCGAACTGGCACAACAACTCCGCAGTGCACAAGAGGCTTCACTCAAAGGCGTACATCGCGTCCACCTGATCTCTTATACTTATGACGGGGCTTTGCTGGAAGAGCTGTTTACCCGTGATGGTTCGGGCACCATGGTCACCGATGCGCATTATGAAGATGTGCGCATGGCCAATATTCAGGATGTCGGTGGACTGATCAATTTACTGCGCCCACTCGAAGAAGACGGCATTTTGGTTTACCGTTCGCGGGAACGACTGGAAACTGAAATTGAACAGTTCGCGGTGATTGAACGTGACGGCATGATTCTCGCCTGCGCCGCCCTGTATCCAATACCCGCCCAAGCCAATGAATTACGCTCTGCGGAAATTGCCTGCGTCGCGGTACACCCGAGCTACCGTAAATCCAATCGTGGCAGTCAAATCCTGCACTATTTGGAAGGAAAAGCCCGCAGTATGGGCATACAGCAATTATTTGTGCTGACCACGCGTACCGCACACTGGTTTTTGGAACATGGCTTTGAAACCGCCAATGTCGATGATCTGCCGAATGCGCGTCAAGCTTTGTATAACTATCAACGAAATTCCTTGGTATTTAAAAAACGGATTTAATCGCCTCATCCCACTGCTTTAGATTTCGGATCTACACAGCAACGACTTGAGCGAGAGTAGCTTGCTCAAGTCCAAGCGCAATTACTCGACATAGCCCCATATTTTTTTACAAGCAGCATGACCAAGGTTTAGCAGGATTTATGCTATCGATATCTTGCAGCTTGCAGAAACTCGGTTGTGACAATATGCAATTGCAGCATAAGCTTATACAGATTCTTTAATTAAAAAATAAAATTAATATTTTCAATATCTTAAATTACTATCAACTTATATTCTATTTTTACGCTAATTGAATTTTATATCTAAGTTTTGCTTTTTTTGATTTATCTTTTTTTTTCATGACCAATCCCTATTTTTTTATTTTTTCCGCATAACAAAGCGCTATAGCGTATCTGCTTGACATCAATTCTGATTAATTTTTCGTGGAGCAGGTCTGATATGGGCAAGCCGCTTATCCCTTGGGCAAAAAACATCTATCCGTACAAATGTGATGCTAGCTGTAATGTGTATGCCTGAGTGTATTACACGACAACAAGAAAATCCTTCTCCACTCAAGTGCAATATTCAAATCACACACTTAAAAACAACACCATAATAATCAGGAACAGTATCATGCAACATTTTAAAACTATTAGCTTTGTGGGTTTAACCACACTCAGTATTGCCCTCAGCGGCTGTCAAAAAACTGAATCACATCAGACTGCTGCTGCAGGCAAAGACACGGCGGTTCCTGTCGAAACTTTGGCCATTGGTTACCAAAAATCTTCACTCAATTTATTGGTCGCGCGCCAGCAAAAACTGTTTGAACAGGAATTTCCGCAAGCCAAAATTGAATGGAAAGAGTTTCCTGCGGGTCCTCAAATGCTGGAAGCCTTGGCTGTTGGTGCCATTGATTTTGGTGCAGTGGGTAATACCCCACCCATCTTTGCTCAAGCGGCTGGTAAAGCGTTGAGCTATGTCGGTTATGAACAAGTCCCTGCCAATTCTCAGGCCTTATTGATTCCCAAAAACAGCGCCATTCAATCTATTCAGGAATTGAGAGGCAAACGTATTGCCGTACAGAAAGGTTCGAGTGCGCATGAATTACTGGCAAAAATTTTACAACAGGCAGGCTTAAGCTGGCAGGAGATTCAACCGATTTGGCTCCCCCCTGCCGATGCACGTGCAGCCTTTGACAAACAGTCGGTAGATGCTTGGGCAATTTGGGAACCCTACCTCAGTGCGGCTGAACAAGATGCCCATGCCAAAGTGCTGATTGATGGCAGCGCCTTCCCGAAAACCTACTCATTTTACATCGGCAATCCCAAATTTATTGCGGCACATCCGCAAGCTACCGCACAGTTTTTACATGGCTTAAATCAGGCCGATCAATGGGTACTCAAAAATCAGCCACAGGCTTTAACGGTGTATACCCAAAGTACAGGTTTGCAAACATCGATTGCACAACGCGTGATTGATAAACGTCTAAAGCCGTCACCGATTCAGACCTTAAACCCTGAAGTGATTCAGGCACAGCAGCAAATCGCTGATCTGTTCCAGCAGGTGCAACTGATTCCAAAAAATATTCAGGTGCAAAGCAGCGTTTGGGCAGCCCCGAAAACGCACTAATTTGTAAATAATGTAAGGATATTAATAATGAAAATTTTCTGGTTTATTCCCACACATGGCGATAGTCGTTATTTAGGCACCAGCAAAGGCGCACGCCAAGTGGATCATGCCTATATGAAGCAAATTGCCGTTGCGGCAGATCATTTAGGCTATGAAGGGGTACTGATTCCCACGGGGCGTTCATGTGAAGATCCGTGGATTACAGCGGCCAGTTTGATTGATGCGACCCAGAACCTGAAATTTTTAGTGGCGCTGCGTCCAGGGGTAACCACCCCAGCATTGGCTGCGCGTATGGCAGCCACTTTTGACCGCCTTTCCAATGGGCGCGTGCTGCTCAATCTGGTCACTGGTGGTGATGAACAAGAGCTCAAGGGAGATGGCATTTATGAAGACCATGCCACACGTTATCAAACCGCGAGTGAATACACCAAAATCTGGCGTGAAATTCTGACCCGCTCGCATACCGGTGAAGCCTTCAGTTTTCACGGCGAGCACTTAAAGGTTGATGATGCCAAACTGCTCTATCCACCAGTACAACACCCTTACCCACCGCTCTGGTTCGGAGGTTCATCGGATGCCGCGATTGAACTGGCGACCGAGCAAGTCGATACCTATTTAACCTGGGGTGAACCACCTGCAGCGGTCAAAGAAAAACTGGCGCAAGTGCGTGAAAAAGCAGCCGCCAAAGGACGCCAGCTCAACTATGGTATTCGCCTACATGTGATTGTGCGTGAGACCAATCAGGAGGCATGGCAAGCCGCCCATGAGCTGATTCAGTATGTGGATGATGCCACCATCGCTGCCGCACAACAAAAATTCAAGCAAATGGATTCGGTTGGACAGCGACGCATGGCAGAACTTCATAATGGTGACCGCAGCAAATTGGAAGTTTCTCCGAATCTATGGGCCGGTGTAGGACTGGTGCGTGGTGGTGCAGGAACGGCGCTGGTGGGCGACCCACAAACCGTAGCAGATCGCATTCAGGAATATGCCGATTTGGGCATCAGCACTTTTATTTTCTCTGGCTACCCACATTTGGAAGAGTCGATTCGCTTTGCCGAACTGGTGTTTCCGCTTTTACCTTTGGAAACCCGTAAAAAATTATCGCAACCCAATCTCACGGGGCCTTTCGGTGAAATTGTCGCGAACAATTATGTCCCGAGCCAGACGCTGGCTGCACGTCCCATTAAGGAGTCCGCCTAATGTCTAGAATCACTGCGGCTGGAACTTTTCCCAAGCGAAAAGTTTCACGTGGAACAAAATTTGGGCAGCGTTTGCTGCCCTGGCTGGTACCTTTATTGCTGATTCTGCTCTGGCAAATCGCCTCAACTTCAGGTCTGCTGCAAAGTCGAATTTTGCCTGCGCCTACGGCGGTCATCAGTGCATTCTGGCACTTACTGATCAGTGGTGAACTTTGGCATCATGTCCAAGTCAGTGCAGGACGTGCCTTACTCGGTCTCGCTCTTGGTGGAGGTCTGGGCTTAGCTTTGGGACTGTTGAATGGCTCCTCCAAAACCGCCTCGACCCTGCTCGATACCACCTTACAGATGATTCGGAATATTCCAGCTTTGGCTTTAATTCCACTGGTGATTCTCTGGTTTGGCATTGATGAAAGCGCCAAGCTGTTCTTGGTCGCTGTGGGCGTGTTCTTCCCGATTTATATCAATACCTATCACGGTATTCGCTCTGTCGACCCGCAACTGATTGAAATGGGCAAAAGCTACGGACTGAGTCGTTGGCAACTGTATAAAAATATTATCCTGCCTGGGGCGATGCCCTCAATTTTGGTCGGTTTGCGATTTGCCCTGGGCTTGGTTTGGGTGTTGCTGATTGTGGCAGAAACCATTTCAGCCCAAGCAGGAATTGGTTATATGACTATGAATGCGCGTGAGTTCTTACAAACCGATGTGGTTTTGGTGGGCATCTTGTTATATGCCCTACTCGGTAAACTGGCCGATGTACTGGCTGTCAGCTTAGAAAAATACTTATTGCGCTGGCACCCTGGCTATCAAAAATAAGGAGCAGAAAATGACCGATCTCAGCATTGGCGACCATGTCGCTGAACAGATACAACAGTCCAAACATCAACCTGCCGATATACAATCGAATGCGCTACTGGGTGCAGAAATTTTAATTGAGCAACTGCATAAATTTTATGGCGATGTCCAAGTCTTGCAAGATTTGGACTTACACATCCAACCCGGTGAGTTTTTGGCAATCGTCGGGCGCAGTGGCTGTGGCAAAAGTACCTTATTAAGGCTGATTGCCGATCTGGAACAGCCGAGCTACGGTGAAATCAAATTCAAGTCGGCTCGTCATCTGCGCGAAGGCATTACCCGTGATGATATCCGCGTGATGTTCCAAGACCCGCGCCTGTTACCTTGGCGCAGTATTGAACAAAATGTCCATTTGGGTTTGAACAAGTCCGCACATCAACAGGCCAGTGCCTTACTGGAAAAAGTCGGCTTAAAAGAAAAAGCCGCCTTATGGCCGGCGCAACTTTCTGGTGGTCAGCGGCAACGCACCGCCCTCGCGCGTGCCTTGTCCCATCAGCCTCGGGTTTTATTATTAGATGAACCCTTAGGTGCCTTAGATGCGCTCACCCGCCTAGAGATGCAAAAACTGATTGAACAGCTGTGGCGCGAACAAGGCTTTACCGCCATTTTGGTCACGCATGATGTCAGTGAAGCCGTACAATTGGCAGACCGGATTATTTTATTGGATCAGGGTCATATCGCACGTCAATTTCAGGTAGACCTGCCACGGCCACGGGGAAAAAACTGGCAATTTGCCGAGCTAGAACAGCAGGTTTTAAATGCCGTTTTAGCCACGAAATAATCATGTCGCAACCCAATCCTCGGATGAGGATCGGGTTCGAGACAAAATTTCACTGTCATAAAAATGTCACATAAATGTCATATTTGAAACAAATATGGTCTCAATTGGTGCATTTCCCGATACATTTGTCCGTTTCATCTTTTTAACTGGCAGATTGTGAAATCACGCCATATTATTTCATCCCGAAATTTCAGGATTTCATCAAATTACTGGATTTGTTGATGCACAAATCTGATGATTTGCCGTACAATTTAGCCTTCCCTGAATTTTTTAAAGCTGCGAATGGAACAAAAAAAGAGTACTCAAAAGCGCCATCAATTGCTGAATGCCGCACTTGATGTTTTTTCCTTATATGGATTTAACGGGGCTAGTTTAGATGAAATTGCTCAACTTGCTGAAATGCATAAGTCGAACATTTTCTATTACTATGAAAATAAAGAAGCATTGTATGTTGAAGTACTGACCACGGTCTTGCAAAAATGGTTAGCACCTCTGCAAATGCTCGAAGCAGAATTAGAGCCGACGGAAGCGATTACCAATTATTTACTGCAAAAAATTGAACTGTCACGCACGCAACCGAAAGCTTCGCGTTTATTTGCCTTAGAAATTATTCAAGGTGCACCACATATTTTAGAGATCTTAAAAGGTCCACTAAAAAAACTGGTAAAACGCAAAGCCAAAGTGATTAGCATGTGGCAAGAGCAAGGTAAAATTTCTGCAGACATTGATCCGGAATTGCTGATTCTAAACATTTGGGCCGTGACGCAAAACTATGCCGACTTTGCCACGCAAATGGAAATGGTGACGGGTAAGACCTTGCGTAACCGTAGCATGCAACAGCGTGTCATTCAGCATACCGTGCACATGATGCTTTACGGGATCTTACCGCGCGAGCAAAACAGCTAATTCCTGCTCCCTTGTATTGGCAACACGACCATAGCCCTCTATGGTCGCCAAGCCTGTTATTCCACTCTGAAAGATTGGTATAAGGACAACAATTTTTCTGCCCCCAACAGTAAATTTTCTTCCCAATCCATATGCGCAGTATCATTGGCGCCATCAGTAATGTATTTCACTGAAATCAGACGCACCCCCAGCTTTTTACACACTTTAGCCATCGCATAGCCTTCCATGTCCACCAAATTACAAGGCACTTTGGGCTGACCGATTTCAAAATTGTCCCCTGTCCCACAAATGCCTTTTGGTAACTGGCTAAAATAAGGCTCTAAATCAATCGCTGCGGGATGATCATGATCCATCGGAGTGACCCCGACTTCAAAGCCGAGGGGTGAAACATCCATATCGCGTTGCACAAAGCTGGTAACTTCAACTAAGGCATGTCGGTCAAAATGCGAACTGCCTGCACTGCCCAAATTGAGCAAGGTGTTACAGCCTGTTGCCTGAATCACCTCAAAGGCTTTAAAGGCGGCATTCACTTTACCAATGCCACTGTAATGCACATCAATCTGAGCCTGTTCAAACAGACCTTTCGACTCATTGGGTAAAGCCATAATTAAGGCTAATGGAGATTTCATGCGGATGACTCAAAACAAAACCCTGCTATTAAAAATCAAAACCACGCAGGCTGCAAATCAGGCCTTTTTTGCATTAAAAGCTCTCGGTGGCATACGGATATTTCTGTCCTATTTTTGCTGTAAATACAGATGCAGGCAGGGCGAAAAGAATAAGCGTCCAGCGTAAAAGCCTGCCACCGTTTTGCTCATGACCAAGCCCCATAACAGCATTAATAAGATCGCGAAGCCATAGCCAATGCTGCGTAATCCATCCAATTGTAACTGCTGTGCCAGCTGCAAGATGGCTAAACTAAAGACGCCCAAGGGAAAAGTCATTCCCCACCAGCCCAAATTAAACGGTAAATGCTTTAAGGCATGCTTCAGACTAATCAGCATAGCGATACCCAGCCACCACAGACCAAATCCCAACAACAGCAAACTGCTCAATATCCCGGCCTGATGCAAGAATTCACCCAAGCCGGTTATCGGCAACTGCATGCTGAGTCGTTGCGCTTGCTCACCCAAAAGTAACAAGGCCAACGCGCCTGTACCAATTGGGCCCACTGCTAACCAGCCTGTCATCGCCAGTTCTTGATTCGGCAATTGATGCAAGGCCAAACGTAAAAACAGAATCCCTAAAATCAGCAAGGCAGGAAAAACTGAGATTCCCCAGAGTAAATAACTGCCGAATAAGATGCTGAGCGCATGCGCATTTGCAGGTAAATGCTGCAATAAACTACCACCTGTCGCTGCGGCAACTTCACACGCCACAATCGGCAATAACCACACGGCGGTCATCTGAGATAACTGATGTTGCTGACAACTGAACATACAGAAGGGCACCACAAACGCCACACTGAATGCCAGCACGACATCGACATACCACAACCACTGAGCAATATCGACCACAGCTGGGCCGTACAGGGCGATACCATATTTCAGGCTCCCATTGATCAGCGTTGCCAATGCCATCGGAATCGTACCCAAAAACAGGCTCATGCTCGGATGGCTAAAAATTTGCTTGGCTTCCTGCGGGTAGAAGAGCCAACGTAAGCCATAAAGCAGACTAAACAGCGTAAAGAGCACCAGATTAAGATGCCATAAAGCGGCACCAGCAGCCTCAAACCAAGGATGAATAGTGCCAAATTCAGCCAGAATCACAGCCAAAATGCCAGTTCCCATACAGACAGTAAACCAGTTTGGAGTAAACTGACGAATCAGGTCATGCCATTGGGGTAATTGATAAAAAGGCTTTTTCATCGGGTTTTCATCCAATATGAGCAGTTATGTTGATCTTACAACGTCATATTAATAAGAAAAATTGATTATTTTTTATTTTTAAAATCATTTTTATTGATTAATATTTGCCGCATTAATAAATTTTACTGAGTAAAAACACAACAACAAGACGAAACGAACAGAATATGGCAATATATAAGCCTGATTATTTTTCATTTATTGATTAGCCCATGAAGCTGCTCCGCCTGAATGCTTTAGCACCAGACTTTCAATTACCCAAAACCGCTGTGACGATTGGTAATTTTGACGGTGTGCATTTGGGGCATCAAGCCATGATTCAGCAACTCAAAAGTGTGGCCGCACAACAACAACTGCAGACCTTGGTCATGATTTTTGAGCCGCAACCGCTGGAATTTTTTCAAGGTTATGAAGCACCTCCTCGTATTACCTCACTGCGCGAAAAAGTCGAATATTTAAGTGAGCTGGGGGTGGACTATATTGCCGTGGCCAAATTTGACCATTATTTCCGTGGTTTAAGTGCAGAAGCTTTTGCCGACTTACTCAAACATCAACTCAATGCTGAACATTTGGTACTGGGCGATGATTTCCATTTTGGCAAAAACCGCCAAGGCAATAGTGAATATTTACGTAACTACGGTTTTCAAGTCACCAATTTGACTACCATTTCTCTGCATGGAGAACGCGTCAGTTCAACCCGTATTCGTCAAACCCTGCAAGCTGGGGATTTGGCCCTGGCGGCCCAGTTGCTGGGACGACCTTATAGTATTACGGGGCGGGTGCAATACGGCGATCAAATTGGCCGTACCCTTGATTTTCCGACCATTAATGTCCGTTTAAACCGTCATAAACCGTGTCTGAACGGGATTTATGGGGTCGATGTCATTTGCGAAACCACCTCTTTACAAGACAAAGTGCGACAAGACAGCCCAGAACAAAAAGGAGTTTTGGGTTATCAGGCGAGCGCTTTGTTTGGTGCGGGGCACGTTGGAACACGACCAGCCATCCAACAAGAACGTCCAGAGTGGCGATTAGAAGTACATTTCCCTAATGTTTCTGCTAATCTGTATGGCTTGTTAATGCGGGTCACCTTCTTGAACTATTTACATGGTGAAAAGAACTACCCTTCGCTGGAAGCACTAAAAGCGGGAATCGATGATGATGTGGAGAAGCTCCTTGAGTTTCGTCACAACAACCCAACCTTTCCCTTTTAAATACCGAAAATTTTATGTAAAACGCGTCAGTCTTAAAGCTGATTAAATTGGAAGAAATCTTGCATGAGCGATAAGCAAACTCCTGAAAATGCAGTGGATTATAAAGCCACACTAAACCTCCCAGGTACTGAATTTGCAATGAAAGCAAACCTTGCAGTACGTGAAGCTAAATGGTTAGAAGAGTGGTATGCCGACAACATTTATCAGCAGATTCGTGCATCGCGTATTGGCAAGAAAAAATATGTGCTGCATGATGGTCCTCCGTATGCGAACGGTCAGATTCACTTAGGCCATGCCGTCAACAAAGTACTCAAAGACATTATTATTAAAAGTCGTGTCCTCGATGGTTTCGATGCGCCATACGTACCAGGTTGGGACTGCCACGGCCTGCCTATTGAACTGAAAGTCGAAGAAAAAGTCGGTAAAGTCGGCGTCAAAGTCGATGCCTCAACGTTCCGTAAAGCGTGTCGTGAATATGCTTACACTCAAGTTGAACTGCAAAAGAAAGACTTTGTCCGCATGGGAGTGTTTGGGGATTGGGACAATCCGTACCTCACCATGAACTTCAAGCAAGAAGCAGACATCGTGCGTTCTTTAGGTGCTATTGCCAAAGCGGGTCATATTGAACCGGGTCTGAAACCTGTGAACTGGTGTTTAGACTGTGGTTCAGCACTCGCTGAAGCCGAAGTGGAATATGAAGACAAAAAATCAGACGCGATTGATGTTGGCTTTAGCGTTGTCGATTTAGCCGATCTTGCTGCACGTTTAGGTGTAGCGGTTACCGAGCGTACCGACATCGTGATCTGGACCACAACGCCTTGGACCTTACCTGCCAACCAAGCGGTGGCTTTACATGCCGAACTTGAGTATCAGTTGGTGAAAGCACGTGGCGAAGAAAAAGAGCCACAAAACTTTATCTTGGCGAAAAACTTAGTAGAGTCAGCAACTGAACGTTATGGTTTTAATAGCGTTGAAGTTTTGGCTGAGTTCACAGGTAGCAAGCTTGAGCATTTAAGCTTGCAACATCCCCTGATTGCTGAGCGCCAAGTGCCCGTGATTTTAGGTGAGCACGTGACTGCCGACAGCGGTACAGGGGCAGTCCATACCGCACCTGCACACGGTGTCGACGACTATAAAGTCGGCTTGACTTATAACCTCAGCATCGACAACCCAGTTGGTGGCAATGGCGTTTACTTGCCAAGCTCTCCAATTTTTTCGGGCGAACATATTTATAAAGCCAACCCGCAAATCATTGCCGCTTTAGGCGATGCAGGTAAATTGTGGGCACATAAGCCTATCAAACATAGCTATCCACATTGTTGGCGCCACAAAACACCAATTATTTTCCGTGCGACCCCGCAGTGGTTCATCAGCATGGATGCCAAAGGCTTACGCCAAGGTGCCTTGAACGCGATTGAAAACGAAATCAGTTTCGTCCCAGATTGGGGTAAAAACCGTATTCAAGCCATGATCGAAGGTCGTCCAGACTGGTGTATCTCGCGTCAACGTACTTGGGGTGTGCCAATCCCGTTCTTCGTGCATAAAGATACCAATGAGCTACACCCGCGTACGGCAGAACTCATTGAAGAAGTGGCGACCCTGATTGAGCAAGAAGGCATTGACGCGTGGTACAACCGTGAAGCCAAAGACTTTATTGGTGACGAGGCTGAACAGTACAACTGCGTACGAGACACCTTAGACGTTTGGTTCGACTCAGGCACAACGCACTATGCCGTGCTGCGTGAGCGTGAAGAACTGACCGATCCAGCCGATTTGTACCTTGAAGGTTCAGACCAGCACCGTGGCTGGTTCCAGTCGTCCTTATTGACTTCGGTAGCCATCAATCAACGTGCCCCATACAAAGGCTTATTGACGCATGGTTTCGTGGTCGATGAAAAAGGCCGCAAGATGTCAAAATCTTTGGGCAACATCATTACCCCGCAAGATATCATTAAAGATATGGGTGCCGACGGCTTACGCTTCTGGATTGCCTCAGCCGATTACCGCTATGAAATGACGGCGGGTAAAGAAATCTTTAGCCGTGCTTCAGACGGTTACCGTCGTATTCGTAACACGCTACGTTTCTTATTGGCGAACTTGAATGGTTTCAAACCATCAACAGACGCCTTAGCTGTAGATCAATTGATTGCGCTCGATCAATACATCTTGCAACGTGCCGCTGATGTACAGAAAACCATTCAACAGGCCTATGAAGATATGAACTTCCATATCGTCACCAATGCCTTGACCAACTTCTGTATTAACGACTTGGGTGGTTTCTACCTCGACATCATCAAAGACCGTCAGTACACCACCAAAGCGGATTCACAAGCACGTCATTCAGCGCAAACCGCGTTGTATCACTTAGTACAAGCCTTTGTGCGTTGGATGTCACCAATCTTGAGCTTTACCGCGCAAGAAGCATGGCCACTCATTCCAGAACAAACTGAGAAATACGTGTTCACGTCAGAGTGGTATGACATTCCTGTGGCATCGACAGCAAACTTGTTGTCTGAAGCCGACTGGCAAACGCTGATTGCCGTCAAGTCTGCCGTGAATAAGCATATTGAAGTTGCACGTAACGAAAAACTGGTGGGTTCGAATTTGTCTGCCAAAGTCGAGCTTTGGGCCAATCAAGAACTGAAAACTGTGTTAGATCGTTTAGGTGATGAACTGCGTTTTGTTCTGATTACCTCACAAGTACAGGTACATGCCTTTGACGCGGCTCAAGGTCAGGCATCTGATCTAGACGGTTTACAGGTGAAAGTGTCTGCTGCGGAAGGTGAAAAATGTGCGCGCTGCTGGCATGTGCTTCCTGATGTGAATACACATCACGAACATCCTGGTCTATGTGCGCGTTGTATTATTAACCTCCCTACTGGTCAAGGCGAAGAGAGAAAATATGCCTAATCCACAACAGAAAGCGGGCCTGTTTCAATTCTACCCACACAATTTGCTGTGGGTGGGGTTATCTATTTTGGCCATTGTGTTAGATCAATGGACCAAGTGGATTGCCTCAACACATTTGAATTATGCAGATCCGGTACCTGTGCTGCCTTTTTTAAATTGGACTTTACTGCATAACTATGGCGCAGCCTTTAGTTTCTTGTCCGATGCTGGCGGCTGGCAACGTTATTTCTTTACCTCACTTGCAGGATTGGTTTCGGTGATTTTTGTGTTTTGGCTCATGCGTATGCCGAAACACCTCACTATTTTACCGATGGCGATTGCGCTGATTTTAGGTGGTGCTGTAGGGAATCTGATTGATCGCGTGACCTTGGGTTATGTGGTCGATTTTATTCATGTCTATTACAACAATAGTCACTTCCCTGCCTTTAATATTGCCGACAGTGCCATTACCCTCGGAACCATTCTGTTGCTTATAGATACGTTTTTCTTAGAAAAACATCGAATTCAACGTGCGGATGCGCAACATCATGAATGAAATTATGAATCCCAATGAAGAAACTCGGATTGAACAAGGTTCAAAGGTTGATCTTCATTTTTCAGTCGCCATTGAAAATGGTGTAGAAATTGACAATACCCGTAGCCGAGATGAACCGGTCAGCTTGGTGATGGGTGATGGCAGTTTACTGCCAGGTTTTGAAAAAGCCCTGTTTGGTCTACGCGCGGGTGACCGCCGTACTGTCAGCCTGCCGCCAGAAGATGCTTTTGGCCCATGGAACCCTGAAAACGTACAGAAGTTTGACACGGTGAAATTTGAGCAGCGTCCAGTTGAAGGGCACATGATCGAGTTTGAAGACAAGGCCAAACAAAGCCTGTACGGCGTGGTGAAATCCGTCGCGGATGACATTACCGAAGTGGATTTTAATCATCCATTGGCGGGCAAAAATATTACCTTTGAAGTGGAAATCTTCAAAGTCACTCCTGCGGGTCAGCAAGGCGTGAAATTCATGTAAAAGCTCGCTTTTACAATCCAAAAAACCCTTCACACATGAAGGGTTTTTTATTTCATACGGAAAAACTAAAGATATTTTAACAGCGCAATCTGCTTGTTTTGATGCTTAAATTTGGAAAACCAGCGCATCAATGGATAAAGCCCTATGGACAGGATAATCGCGATCCACCAAAGGGTGGATACCTGATTTACACCAAAATAATGGCCCTGATTGCTTCCCCATAGCGATACAGCCCCAAGATAAAGCAGCTTTAACAGCAATAAATGCACAATATAAAAGAACATTGGCACTGAGCCAAAAATAATCAGGGGACGTACCCATGCCCGATGCTGTACTTTTGCCAAAGCCAGCAATAACAACAGCCCGACGCCAACATTCCATAAAATAAACAATAAAGAAGGTGGATATTTGGTCAGGTTAAAAAAACTCATCAGCGTTTGTAGCGGTGTTGGGAACACCTGCCAAGCCGTATCACCATAAACATTGAGACTACGTAAAATAAAAAACAACACTAGACTGCCGCAGGCAAATCCCAATAAACGTTTGTTGCGTTGCTGTTCGGTGATACTCGGCTGAAATAAAGCCTGCCCCAGACTATAGCCCAGCACAATCACACCGATCCAAGGCAATACAGGATAAGAGGTGCGCAGTTTAATCACCTCGCCAATCTCAATCCAGCCACGCTCATGCAAGATCAGCCAAAATGGCTGCAAAATTGAAATCTGGGCTAATGCGATTTGATCCAGCAGGTTATGCGCAAAAATAATCAATCCCGCAATCAGCCAGAGGATTTTCTGTGGCAGTCCAATCAATACCGCCAAGGCGATCATACTGATCCCAATGGCCCAAATGACTTGCAAATAAATCACTTGTGGAGGGAACTGCCCTGTCCAAGCAAAGTTAATGACCAGCAGTTCCAGCACCACCAGAAATAGTCCTCGCTTCAATAAAAATTCACGGGTCATCCGCAGACTGTTGTGCTTGGCTTGATATAAATAGGCCGATAATCCCGTCAGAATCACAAATATTGGGGCACACAGATGCGCCAACAGGCGACTCAAGAACAGACTGGTTTCAGTCTGTGCAATGTTCATGGGGTCGGAAACTTGATGATGCAAATAAAAGGTTTCACGGACATGGTCTACCATCATAATTAAAATGACCAGACCGCGCAGTGCATCAATCGCCTGGAGGCGTTGAGAAAGTGCAGACATAATGAGATACAATAGATATGTTATAATATTACATATTCTATGCAGTTTTGAACTCAAAAGAAACCTCAACCACGGCTGAGTCCGCAGGTTGTAGATGGGCTAAATAAACATACAGTTTATGGACGAATTTCTTTGAGTTCGCGGCGAATAAAATGCTGAATCATTTCCCGATAGATCTGTTCGATGAGGTCAGGATCGGTGCCCTTCTGTTCCGCCTGCTGACGGACTTTGGCAATCACCTGTTCAACGCGTTCAGGCGACTGAACCTCATGTTCTGTGCGTTTAAAACGAACTGCCTGATCAACATAAAACTGTCGGGTGGTAATTAATTCAATCAGGTGCTGATCAATCACATCAATTTTGTCTCGAACTTGCTCGAGTGACTCACATTTCTCTTTCTGCATTGGTTTGATCTTCTGGTGTTAAGCTGGAGTTTTCCGCTTCATTTTCTAGTTTATATTGTTCTTCTAACACATTACTGAAAATACTTTCAATCATCCAGACCCGATATAGACTATTAAAGGTATAACTTTGCCCATCAATCCGTAAATCGAGTACGGGGAAATCGGGCTGCGACTTCATTTCACACAGCACATCATTTTCTTTGAGTTTGGCTTGAATGTCATCCTGACTCAATTGCAGGATGCCCAATTCATGCTGTAATTCCTGAAAATGTGCCTTAAAGGACAAGTCCTTCCCTTGCGTCCACACCGCTTGCAAAATGCGGTGCATGCTCTCAATCCGCTGTTCTTCAGGCACACTGTAATACAACTGGGCCATGGCATAGGTCGACTCTTTGGTCGGACGGCAGAACGGGGTAAACGCCACTTCGGTACGTTGAGACAAGCGCGTCGCCAGACTCCAGTCAAACCAGTCACGTCCATGATAACTGAGCGGATAAACCGTCAACTGAATATTATAGTAAGCCGCCAATTCTTCTTTAATATAGGCCAGCAACAGCCATGAAATTGGGTCTTCTAAGGCTATATACAAATCCAGCTCAGGATCAAGGGCCTGAATCTCATTCAGTTCTTCAGCATCACTAATTAAATGCTCACGCCATTCAATATGATTGATCAAGAAGATCGGATTGCCGGTCAGCAGTTTTTGTCGCTTTAACCGACGAGTTAAACGCAGCAGATCATCCACGGCATGATATTTACGGTCCGAGAATTCAAAATAACTGGCCAGTACCGCCTCATCATTAAACACCCGTTCTGGGAAATGCTGTTCCTGATGATGTTTGCTCGCCATGGCATACAAAGTGCGCAACTTGCCATACTGCTTTTGCCAGAGCATATGGAAGACATCTTCCAGCAAATACAGGAAATCCTGCCCTTGCAAGGGGGTATTTCTGAGAATGGTTTCGGCCTGAGCAATCGCTTCTTGTGAGGGCTGTTCAGGCGTGTCATGGAAACTAAAACGATGCTGCTTGGATAAGATCTGCGCATCATTCAAACAGTACTGCTGCCATTCCTGCGCTGACATATGATTGGGAGGTTCAGGCGTGCGGCTGGAAATAATCACTTTCAGCGGTTTAAGTTCATCACTCAGGATTTCTTCAAGTTGCGGCAACTGCTGCACAGCCAAATAACTATACACATCATCTAAACGTAAATGAATGTTTAAACCATGCTCCGTAGGCAACACCTCTTGACGAGTTGGCTTTTGATAAAACCATCTCGATCGGATCGGATCGAACCAACGGCGTAACAGTGACATGAGTTGCCTCTAATCTAGAAATAGCGAATGAAAGGGTTTCCAGTTCGCAGAAAAATAACCAGTACAGTGAACAGAAAGTCTTAAAATACAATAAGTCTCAAGCAAAACGTAGCATAATTCAAGACTAAATATTCAATCCTTCCCGACAGGCTACAGTTCCAAATTTAAATCGGTTACTGCACCCTTTTCAGCCCCAGTGGTGAGTTTAGCAAACTTCGCCAGTGCACCGTGGGTATAATTCGGTTTTGGCTTGACCCAGCGGTTTTGCCGTGCAGCTCTTTCTTGTTCCGAGACATGCCAGGTCATTTCTCGGGTTTCCGCATTAATCGAAATCCGGTCGCCATTTTGTACCAAGCCAATCGGTCCTCCTTCATAAGCTTCTGGCGTGACATGTCCAATCACAAAGCCGTGACTGCCGCCAGAAAAGCGTCCATCGGTAATCAGTGCAACGGAACTGCCCAGCCCTTTGCCAATAATGGCCGAAGTCGGTTTCAGCATCTCCGGCATGCCGGGTCCCCCTTTGGGGCCAACTCCTCGAATCACCACCACTTCACCAGCTTGGACTTCACCATCCAGAATACCGCGCATGGCCCTAATTTCACCTTCAAATACCCGGGCAGGACCTTCAAAATACAGCCCTTCTTTCCCCGTGATTTTAGCCACAGCCCCTGTGGGCGACAAATTGCCTTTCAAAATGACCAAATGCGAGTCCTTTTTAATCGGAGCAGTAAACGGCAGGATAATCTGCTGCCCTTCTGGATAGTCCTCAACCTCCGCCAGATTTTCTGCCAAGGTTTTACCCGTGACGGTTAAACAGCTGCCATCCAGCATGCCGGCATCGAGCATACGTTTCATCAAAGGCTGAATCCCACCAATGGCAATCAGTTCCGACATCAGGTATTTGCCCGAAGGACGCACATCTGCAACGACTGGAATCTCTGCACCAATCCGCACAAAATCATCCAAGCTCAATTCAACTCCTGCTGAATGTGCCATGGCAATTAAATGTAGCACCCCATTGGTTGAACCGCCCAACGCAATTAAAACTTTAATTGCATTTTCAAAGGCCGCTTTGGTCATAATGTCACGCGGTTTAATGTCCAACTTCAGCAGATTCATCACGGCGGCACCTGCCCGTAGACAGTCTTGCTGCTTATCGGCTGAAATTGCGTCCTGCGCAGAAGAGCCTGGTAAGCTCATCCCCAAGGCTTCAATGGCAGAAGCCATAGAATTGGCGGTATACATACCACCACACGAGCCTGGACCAGGCAACGCCACTTCCTCAATCTGTTTCACTTGTATCGCATTGATCTCACCTTTGGCATATTGTCCCACCGCTTCAAATACCGAAATCATATCGGTATGCCCTGCACCGGGCTGAATGGTACCGCCATAAATAAAAATTGCAGGTCGGTTTAAGCGCGCCATCCCCATAATGCAACCCGGCATGTTTTTATCACAACCACCTATCGCAATCACGGCATCATAGGCTTGGCAACCAACCACGGTTTCAATTGAATCTGCAATAATTTCCCGCGACAGCAAGGAATATTTCATGCCCTCTGTGCCATTGGAAATACCATCTGAAATGGTGATGGTATTGAAAATAATGCCTTTGCCACCTGCAGTATTTACGCCAGATTCTACATCCCGAGCCAAAGCATCAATATGCATATTACACGGCGTGACATTGGCCCAAGTCGAGGCGATCCCAATAAAAGGCCGCTCAAAATCGGCATCTTGAAAGCCTGTGGCACGCATCATGGAACGTGCCGGTGCATTTTCAATGCCTGCATAAACAGGGGCCGAATGTTCGCAGATATTGTTTTTACTCATTATATTGGTCCTTGGCATGGGCTGCGTATGTGCGAGTCTGGATTATTTCTTCTGTTTTTTAAATTGTATAGAAAGTAGACGGCACATGAAAGTCAGCTGCGATCTATCCCATTCAGCTATTCTTGTTTTCTACCCAACTCAGCTCATAGGATGAATCGACAAAGATCTTGCTGTTTCACTGTATGGTCAGGATGCCATATCAGGGGAAACAAAGGTGTTTTGTTAGTTTTCTACGCTCTAATCGGGCCAATCTTAAAGAAAAATATGACTGTACTATTTGTATTCCCCCATAAAAAAGCACCCCGAATGGAGTGCCCTTTTAATCTGTCAAAGCATTACAAATTAAATTTCACGAACCGCACCTTTGGATGCGCTGGTGGTATGCATTGCATAGGCTTTTAAGGCTTTAGACACTTTACGTGGACGCGGTTCCGCTGGCTGCCAACCTTTGACTTCTTGTGCTTCACGGCGCGCTGCCATGGTTGCCTCATCCACGGCCAAGTGAATGCTACGGTTTGGAATATCAATTTCGATACGATCGCCATCTTCAACCAAACCAATCGCACCACCTTCAGCGGCTTCTGGTGAAACGTGACCAATCGAAAGACCAGAAGATCCACCAGAGAAGCGACCATCGGTAAGTAAGGCACAGTCTTTACCCAAACCTTTCGATTTTAAATAGCTGGTTGGGTACAACATTTCTTGCATGCCCGGACCACCACGTGGACCTTCATAACGAATCACCACGACATCGCCTGCCGTGATTTTTCCACCTAAAATGGCTTCTACCGCAGCATCTTGGCTTTCAAAAACACGGGCTGTGCCGTTGAATTTCAAGATGGAATCATCTACACCTGCGGTTTTGACAATACAACCATCCAACGCGATGTTGCCGTAAAGCACCGCTAAACCACCATCTTGAGAGAACGCATGTTCAGCATTACGAATCACACCGTTGTTACGGTCGCCATCCAAACGTGAATAATAACGATCTTGTGAGAATGCCGTTTGCGTTGGTACACCACCAGGTGCTGAACGGAAGAACTGATAAACCTCTTCATCTTCAGTGCGGATGATGTCCCATTTATCCAAAGCATCTTTTAATGTTTTTTCATGCACAGTAGGTACAGTCGTATCTAACAAGCCCGCACGGTCCAACTCACCCAAAATCGACATAATACCACCGGCACGGTGGACATCTTCCATGTGTACATCTTGCTTTGCAGGGGCAACTTTACACAGTACAGGTACTTGACGTGACAAACGATCAATATCGGTCATGGTAAAGTCGACTTCAGCTTCATGCGCTGCCGCCAACAAATGGAGAACCGTATTGGTTGAACCGCCCATAGAAATATCAAGGGTCATGGCATTTTCAAAGGCTGCTTTGGTGGCAATTGAACGTGGTAACAAGCTGTAATCGTTTTGTTCGTAATGGCGTTTAGTGATCTCAACGATCAATTGACCTGCTTTTTCAAATAATTTTTTACGATTCGCATGTGTCGCTAAGGTTGAACCATTGCCTGGAAGTGAAAGACCCAAAGCTTCGGTTAAACAGTTCATTGAGTTCGCAGTGAACATGCCTGAACATGAACCACACGTTGGACATGCAGAACGTTCGTATTCAGCCACTTCTTCATCGGTAAAGCTGTCATCTGCCGCGACAATCATGGCATCAACCAAGTCAATCGCATGTTCATTGCCACGGATTTTCACTTTACCCGCTTCCATTGGACCGCCAGACACAAATACCACTGGAATATTCAGACGCATAGATGCCATCAGCATCCCTGGGGTAATTTTGTCACAGTTCGAAATACAGACCATAGCATCGGCACAGTGTGCATTGACCATGTATTCAACTGAGTCGGCAATCAAATCGCGTGATGGCAATGAATACAGCATGCCATCATGCCCCATCGCAATCCCGTCATCGACCGCAATGGTATTGAACTCTTTCGCCACACCACCTGCAGCTTCAATTTCACGCGCAACCAACTGCCCTAAATCTTTAAGATGCACATGGCCCGGAACGAATTGGGTAAAAGAGTTGACCACCGCAATAATCGGTTTGCCAAAATCTTCATCTTTCATACCTGTCGCGCGCCATAAACCACGTGCGCCAGCCATATTTCTTCCATGTGTTGATGTTTTTGAACGATAATCAGGCATTTGCGTTTCCAACAAAGTTTGTGCTTGATATGAATCTGCGATTCACTCTGGCTAAAGAAGACTGATATTTGATCTTGAATCAGTCGAAACATAGGCAACATCATACTTAAGTGTTTAACAGACAACCAGCTTTTCACTTTGCTGCATCACAAAATACCGGCTATATTTCGACAAATGATCTCAAAGAAAACTCTACTGAGCCTACTATAAACTGCGCAAGGCAAATTAAATACAAAACTTTCATGAATATTTTTTTAATTTTGCATAACTAAAAGTTTTCAAATCTAGCTTGGCCTCCACGGGCTTGTGAAAAAAACAGGTCAGCAGCCATTGGAATGTTACAGCAGATGTTCTTCAGTCGGATTGGTGCTGGTTTTGGCATATAATAGGCGCAATTTTCTATGGAATTTGATGTGTGAAAATCATCTTTGCAGGTACACCTGAATTTGCTGCTTGTGCTTTGGCTGCTTTACTCAAAACAGAACATGAAATTGTTGCGGTATACACCCAACCCGACCGCAAAGCAGGTCGTGGACAAAAGCTCACAGCATCTGCAGTAAAACAGTTGGCGCTGGAACATGATTTACCTGTCTATCAACCTTTACACTTCAAATACTCCACTGAAGAAGGCTTAGCCGCACAACAGCAGCTCAAAGAGTTAAATGCTGATGTGATGGTGGTGGCTGCTTATGGTCTGATCTTGCCACAAGTGGTGTTAGATACCCCGAAATATGGCTGTCTCAATATTCATGGCTCACTGTTACCGCGCTGGCGGGGTGCTGCACCCATTCAACGTGCCATTGCTACGGGCGATGCCGAAACAGGGGTGACCATTATGAAAATGGCGGCGGGCTTAGATACGGGTGACATGATGTACAAAACCTATTGCCCAATCGAAGCCACAGATACCTCTGCGACGCTGCACGATAAACTGGCCATCCAAGGTGCTGAAGCGATTGTGGCGGTATTGCAGTCGGAACAGACTTTACAACAATATTTAGCCGAGCGTGAAGTGCAGGATGAAGCCTTAACGGTGTATGCACATAAACTCAGCAAAGCTGAAGCACAAATTGATTGGTCACAAGACGCGATAAGCATTGATCGTAATATTCGTGCTTTTAACCCATGGCCCGTGGCATTTATCGCACTCGATGAGCAAAATAACTTAAGAGTCTGGAATTCCGTCTTATCAGATGAAATGACAGACAAGACCCAAGTGGGTGAAATTATTGCGATTGATAAACACGGTGTACATGTTGCCTGTGCCAATCATACCGTCATCATACTCACAACGTTACAATGGCCAGGTGGCAAGCCACTGAATGCTGTACAAATTTTACAAACCCAAAAACTGAATATTGGACAAATTTTATAATGAAACAATCTCCCCACGCCTCAGGTAAGACCTTAAACTTACGTGCTCAGGTTGTTAAAACGTTATTGGCTGTCCAAAATGGTCAATCACTGGCATCGCTGCTTCAACAACACATGGCGATTGTGTCCGACAAAGACCGTGCCTTGTACCATGAATTAGTTCTTGGCTGTTTACGCCAATGGCATGCACTGAAACAGGTGACCTTACCATTGCTGTCTAAACCATTAGAAAATCAAGTGGTTGAAACCTGTTTATACGTAGGTCTATACCAATTGCTGTGTACTCGCGTTGCCGCCCACGCTGCGATTTCTGAAACGGTAGATGCAGCAAAACAATTGGGTATGGAAAGCTTAAGTGGTGTGGTCAATGCGATTTTGCGCCGTGCAACCCGAGAAACAGAGCAGTTCTACGATGTCTTAGAACAAGCATCGAATTTGCCAAGCTGGTTATCCAAACGTTTGAAAAAAGACTGGGGGGATCAACTGGCTGAAATCAGCTATGAGCTAAAACAAGTTGCCCCCCTAACCTTACGCGTCAATACCTTACAGGTCAGCCGTGACGAATATTTGGAAATCTTAGAAGATGAAGGCATTGAAGCACATGCATGTGAACTTTCTAATGTCGGTATTGTGCTCGATGAGAGTATTCATGTGCCTAGCCTTCCTGGTTTTGAAGCGGGCGGTTTTTCAGTACAAGATGAACATGCGCAACTCTGTGCAACCTTGTTGCCCGACTTAAATGGCAAATTTGTGATTGATGCCTGTGCAGCACCTGGGGGCAAAACAGCACATATTTTAGAGAAATATCAGCCGAAAAAACTGATCGCCCTCGACCAAGATGAAAAACGCTTAAAACGTGTCGCTGAAAACTTAGAACGTTTGGCTTTAAGCGAAGAGCCTGTAGAAATTATTACCGCCGATGCTGTGAAATGGACATCGCCTGAACTTGCCGATTGTATCGTCCTCGATGCCCCTTGTTCCGCCATTGGCGTGATCCGTCGTCATCCCGATATTCGTTTACTACGTCAATCGAGTGATATTGCCCAAACCGTTGAGTTACAAAAGCAGATTCTTGAAAATATGTGGCAACAACTCAAAGTGGGCGGCACATTGCTCTACATTACCTGTTCAATTTTAAAAGCAGAAAATGAACAGCAAATGGTCGATTTCTTTGCCAAACATACGGATGCTAAAGAAATTAAAATTAATGCCGATTGGGGGATTGAGCAGATTCATGGTCGCCAATTGTTCCCACAAATAGGGCATGGCGATGGTTTTTATTATTGCTTAATCGAAAAAACTGCCTAAACCAGACAAGGAAACAGAAGCTCAGTCTTCTGTTTCCTTATTACTGCATTAACTCAAAAACTTAAACAGCACTAAACTCAGCGCTAAACATGCCATCCCGGTAACCAAACCATAGACGGTTTCATGCCCCCGTGCATATTTTTTCGCCGTTGGTAGCAATTCATCCAATGCCAAATACACCATCACCCCGCCAATCAGGCCAAATACCGCCCCATAAACACTGAAACTCAAATACGGTGCCAAAATAAAATAACCGATCATCGCTCCTAAAGGTTCAGCTAAACCGGAAACAAAACTCGCGATTAAGGCCGAGCTTTTTTTCTGTGTTGCCATGTAGACAGGCAAAGCAATCGCAATCCCTTCCGGAATATTATGAATTCCTATGGCCACAGCAAGCGGTGCTCCCAATGCAGGACTTTCCAGAGTTGCGAAAAATGTGGCCAAGCCTTCGGGAAAATTATGTGCCGTAATGGCAAATAACGTCAGTAATCCCGTCCGTAATAATTGTTGCTGGTTAATGCCATGCGCACTTTGTTCTTCGATGGTTTCATGCGGATTAGGAATACAACGATCTAAAATCAGGACCAGAATGACACCGAGCAATAAGGATAAAGTCCCTAAAGCATAGCCCGTTTTGTCATCAAAGGCTTGAGTAAAGGAATGGATGGATTTGTTTAGAATTTCGGTCAAGGACACATAAATCATCGCCCCAGCAGAAAATGCCAAACCAAAAGAGAGAATACGATAACTGGGTTTTTTAAAGAACAAAACCAGTGCACCTCCCAAAACCGTTGCCAGTCCCGCAAGAAAAGTCACGCCAAAGGCGATCCACACCTGATACGGCAAGAGAGGATCCATACCGTCATGCTCTAAAAATAAGAAAGCCACTATCTTAAATGATAATGGCTTTCATTTGCATATGCTCAGTATTTACTGAAACAATTTATTTACAAGGTGTGCTGGTCTTTCACTTCTTCCAACACTTCATCTAGTTCTTCTGGGTTTTTCATCAAATGTAGAATCGACAACGCCAATCCGCCCCAGAGAAATACCATTGAAATAATCATCATTACGATAGCTGAAGTATTCATTTTGCTTCTCCTAGCGGTCTTTCATTTTGCTGAGTACAACTGCAACTACAGCACAGAAAATCACACTGCCCCATCCAAATACACCTTGCAAGCTCATGCTATAAGTGTCGTAACCATTCTTCACTAAGTTAATTAGGGTTAATCCTAGTGTAGTCGTTAAGATGAAGGTTGTAATGACCGTTAATGTAAATGCCCAGCCTTTACCTAATTGAATGGTTGAAATGCGGTTTACATGATCACGTAACTCAATCAATGCAGAACGCTTAAACCATGCAACACTGATAATTGAAGCTAAAGCACCGCCGATAATGCCGATGTTATTGATAAAGTGGTCAATAATATCAACCAATTTAATGGCATTTACGCTAGAGAATAAGAAGATTGAAACTAATGCACTACCGCCACCAACAATAGTTACGGCTTTAGAACGGCTCCATTTCAACTTGTCTTGCATGGCAGCAATTGGAACTTCCAAAATACTCACCATTGATGAAATACCCGCTACAAACAGTGACGAGAAGAATAAGAAACCAAATAAATCTGCACCAGCACCTAAGCTCGAAATAATTTTCGGGAAAGCAATAAATGCCAGACCAATACCACCACTGACCACATCTTTAACATCAGTACCTGCTGCATGTGCCATAAAGCCCAATGCCGCGAAAATACCAATACCCGCCAAGATTTCTGTTGAAGCATTAGCAAAGCCAACGATTAAACCTGAACCCGTTAAGTTGGTTTTTGGTTTTAAATATGATGAATACGTCACCATAATACCGAAACCGACTGAAAGCGAGAAGAAGGTATGGCCATAGGCAGCTAACCAAACCTTATAGTCCATCATTGCAGACCAGTTAGGAGTAAAGAAAGCATTTAAACCTTGTGCTGCACCTGGTAAACGTAAAGCTTGAACCACTAAGAAAGTGAACAGAACGAATAACAAAGGCATAAAGATTTTGTTAGACAGCTCTACCCCTTTCTTCACACCACCAAACAAGATGATGAGCGTAAGCGCCCAAATCCCAACGATTGGCCAGAACAAATGACTCACAAATTGTAAATCTAAGCCAGTCGCCTTCGTGGTTTGTAAATAAGTATTGAAGAAGAAGCTTTCAGGATCATTACCCCATGCCTGACCAATCGAGAAATATACATAACTTCCCGCCCAAGTCAGTACACTGGCATAGTACAAGCCAATAATGATACACACGCATACTTGCCACCAGCCTAAGGTCTCACCGCCCTTGAACAGAGAGCGATAGGCTTTTGGTGGAGAATTGTTGCTACGATGCCCAACGGCATAGTCTAAGAATAATAACGGTAGACCTGCAGTAATCAATGCAAGTAAATAAGGAATAAGAAACGCACCGCCGCCATTTTCATACGCAACGTAAGGAAAGCGCCAAATATTACCTAAACCAACAGCCGAACCTACGGCTGCAATAATAAAACCAGATCGTGACGTCCAGTTTTCACGAGAATCTGCCATGAAACACACCTAAACCTTGGGGTATTTTTATTGCTGCTTGTTATACGGATTAATATGGCAAGCAAAAAAACACCATTCAAAAATCTTTTTGTTGTTTGATTTAGCTTCCACCTTTTGAGTGTCTCGTTCTAAATTGCAAACAGATGAAATGCACACAAAATCTTGGTTAAAGTCTTCTGGATTTTTTTCACCTCTTAATAATTGAACAATACCCACTTTTGTTATTTTTTGCTGTAATTTCTGGATGAAAGATCATGCTTTTATATTATATTTTTAATCAATTGATCAAAATATAGCTCTTCAAGTGATCTATTTTTTAAAATAGGTTAACAAAGTAAAAAAAGCAAGAACTTTAAAAAACGAGAAAATTCTCCTATTTTTTCCACTATTTCTTATCCCAAGTGAATCTGCTTTGTGTAGCCATTTATCCACTCAGCCCAGTTTTCAAGAAATGATTGTGTTGTTTCCGCTTTTGCAACTATTCAGCAATGCATACCATTAAAATTGAGCGGATCCGCCACTCAGCCTCTCCTCTTCAGATCATTTTAATCGGGCTTCATCTCTAGACTCACAGAATTTATTTTGCGACAAACTTCTGATTTTTATATTAAAACTTATTTTACTTCTCAAATTGAAGAACCATCCATCTGTTCCTTTACGCAAAATAGCATTTTGACTACTGCATCTTGGATCACATCGCTATATGATGCTCTGAAATACAACTGAAAGACTATTTTTTAAAACTTTTCTAACACCAAGACACAACACAATTTAGGATAAAAGTATGAAAGCAGTACAAGCAGGATTATTGACATTAGGCCTAGGATTAAGTGGCTTAGCACAAGCCGATTTAATCGCACTCAAAGGTGATGTAAGTTATTGGGCTTATGATGGTCATGCTGAAATGACCAATTCTGTGCCTGGTACAGAAGAGAAATTAGACAATGATGGCGCGGTGCAATTCTCAGTGGCTTTTGAACATCCTGTACCAATTATTCCAAATGCCAAAATTCGCTATGTCAATTTGGATACGCAAACCAAAAATAATGCTTATGATCTCGATCTTGATCATGCTGACTTCATTCTCTATTACGAAATTTTAGATAATGTGGTCGACCTTGATATCGGTGCAGGTGCAACAACCTTAAATGGTCATATCAACAGTTTAAGTAAACGTACGAATATTGATGAAACCTATCCTATTCTTTACGGTACAGTAGGTGGCAAATTTCCTTGGACGGGTTTAAGTGCTAAGGCAGAATTAACCTATAGCAATTTTGATGATGCACAATTAACCGATGCTTTGGCTGAAATCCAATACAACTTTATTGACACGATGTTGGTCGATGTCGGGCTTAAAGCAGGTTACCGTATTTTTACTGTTGATTTAGATGACTATGACCATAGCGACATCAAACTTGAATTTAAAGGTCCATATATTGGTTTAGATGCGCACTTCTAATCACCAAAATAACGAAGAAACAGCTGAATGTTGCACATTCAGCTTTTTTTTTGGGCGATTACATTTATCCCAAGCTCACACCCAAATGATCGTGCCATGTAAGCTTTTACTTACAATAACTCTGGCGATTTTCAGCTATTATCAGCATGATCAATGGATTAAAATGAAAAAATACAGAGACAGGACGTCTCATGAAATAAACATAAAAATCGCAGGAAGCGTCGTAATTGACAGCAGTTGATGACTAACACCGCATATAGAAATCCCTGTCAGGATGACGGGGCTTTTCTTTCTTGCACAAAGCGCGCTATGTAAAATTCATCAAGCTCAAGTCATCTCATATCAATTACATAATGCTGTAATTCATTAAAATAATTCATATTGACGCAGTATATGGCACTGCCTAACATCCTTATCATTTGAATTAAATCTGGAAAATATTTTGTCACGCTCACAAAGCTTCACACACACCACTGCCCTAACAAGATATTCGGAAATTAAAGTTGGCATTTTATCTTGCAGCCTTTTAATGCTGGTCGGATGCTCTAGTTTGGGGGGAAATTCTGTTGAAAAGCGTGCAGGCAAGCTATCTTCAGGCATTCAAAAGGCATACGCTATCGACTCAACAACAGCAAATCGTGTGGCACCGATGATTGTGCAAAGTGCCGATCAATATCAGGTCGATCCTTTACTGATTGCCGCGATGATTCGACAAGAATCAAGTTACCGTAACTATGCAATTTCACCAGCTGGCGCAGTCGGATTAACGCAGGTCATGCCGACATATTGGCAACAAGTGTGTCCTGGAGATTTATTTGAAGAAGCCAGTAATATTAATTGTGGCACTTACATTTTGGCGAAATATAATCAATCTGCAGGAAGCTGGAAGAAAGCCCTTGCCTACTATAACGTAGGGCCAACTGGTTACGAATCAAGCTGGAAGATGCGCCGCCAGGGCAAAAAATACGCCAAACAAGTCAAACAACACGAAGAAAAATTAAAAGGATCACTATAAATTTAATCTTTATTAAAGATTATAAGCCCAATTTGAAATTGGGCTTATTTTCAAAATTCTTCATTTATAAACTTTTTAAATACTCGATTATGGCTTTATTTTCAGCCATTTCTGCAAGTTCAAGCGCAGTATATTCGGATCGGTAGTCGATTCTCGCCCCTTTGCTGACCAATAATTTCACTACCTCCAAATGATCATTCTCCGCTGCAGCTTGCAGTGCACTATAGCCATCTTCATCAGCTTGATTCGGATCAGCACCATCGAGTAATAATTGTTGCACTTGATCGGCATCACCTAAAGACGCCCAATACACAAGCTCTGGGAGATGAAGTTCTTCATCATCTTCAGGGATCGGTGAGAAAGAGTTAAGTTTCATAGGATATAACCGTTATTTATTGTAGCTCTCAGATCACAATTAGAACCTAAATTTCATGTCTGTTCTACAGGGAAATTGAATCAATTTCTAAGGTTAAAAATAAGCTCACCGCCAATATGCCTAGCAACCCTAAACTTGTCTTCGATAGTACCTATTTCTTTGCGATCACTTGTGCAAGAATAATTCTCCCCTCTTCAAGATTTCGCCGCTGATTTTGTGCCATCACTTGAAATTCTGGTCCAAGTAAAAGATGAAATCCAAGAGGTGCTAAACCTTCATTTTTAATCTTGTCAGCAAGTGTCACAAACCATTTACGGGCTGCATCTGTGCTATCCGACCAATCTTGAATCGTAAATCCAGCATCAACCAAGAGTTGACGAAGTTCAGCAGGCTCAACCAAAAAGCTACTCTCTTGTGTTGTTGCCCAAGGTACAGGAAAAAGCACTTCCCCAGATGGACCAGCAAGAACATCATAAATCGCAAGTGTCCCACCTGACTTTAGTACTCTGTACATTTCTTTATAGAGCTGCGCCTTATCTGGAATGTTCATCGCTACATGTTCAGTCCAAACAACATCAAAGGTTTGATCAGCAAATGGCAGTACAGTTGCATCACCTTGACGAAAATCGACAAGATGCTGAAGGTTGGTTCGGGCAGAAAGCATCTCGGCAGCCTGACAGTATTCTTCTATCAAATCGATACCTGTAACATGACAGCCAAAAGCTTCAGCTAAACAACGTGACGTTCCGCCAATACCACTACCAACATCAAGGACATGCATGCTTTTTTCAAGCCCGACTGCTCGTGCTAATTCGAGTGTTGCAACTCTTCCACGAATATGAAATTCATCAATCGGGGCTAAATCCTCAGGTGTTAGACAGTAAACATCTTTTCCTGCTTTTTCGAGTGCAGCTAATATAATCTCACCCAAATTAATACGAGTATAATGTGTCTGAATGACATTATTGACATCTGATTTCATCGATGAGACCTCCTCATCAAAATGTTCACTTTTCTTCACGACTGATTTAAATCATGCCTTTTTTTAAAATCTCAATCTTGCTCAAAAGATCAGTCTCATCATTTTAATAAAAATTCAATCATATCAATCTAATAACCACTTATGAGCAGATTGATAATCATCGAAAAACGTCATTTCACCAGAGATAAACCAATTTCCAATCTTAGCCGCCAATTCCTGCCATTTTTGATCACCATAGATTGCAACTTTATCTATGTTAAAACCAATTTTTAAACCCAGCTTAAAATCATCCCAAACTGCTCGTGGTTCCCATCCTGAAAAATCAGTTATATCAACTAGCATTTTGATATGTTCAGAATTGATATCTTTAAGGCTAGACTCCAAAGCAGGAATAATTTGCTCATAATCATGATGGGTTAACTTTCCAGTAACTTTGAATACCCAAATTGACTCTGAATCGATAGTCTCAATAGCTATCGTAATTCCGTGATGCTCTTTACTCATAGCAACCACCTCGTTCTAATATGTCCTAATACAGCATGAAAAATATAGAAAATAAGATAGTGAAGCCTTTTACTCATTAATTTTGCTCTTTTTCCGTCTTTTTATGGAGTTATTCTAGTTACAACGGGTTTTAATTCTGTATTTTAGTTATTTAAATTTTATTCCGCATATAAAAAAACACCCCCTGTTTTGACAGGGGGTGTTTAGAATTAATGAGCTGGCGATGACTTACTCTCACATGGGTAACCCCACACTACCATCAGCGCTAAGAGGTTTCACTTCTGAGTTCGGGAAGGGATCAGG
>NZ_JBTLFO010000010.1:0-141643 GCF_054457875.1 Acinetobacter sp. GXMZU3951
GCTGGTGCTCAGATCTGGATTGGTGATGGTCAGGGTGATGGTATCTCCCTCTTCTGTCCCAGTCGGCAGGCTGACATTGGTTTGAATGCCATCCGACAGTTCATCGGCATTAACGTAACCATCGGCTGCTTCGGTAATCGTCAGGATTGGTGTAGTCAAGTTAATGATTAAACTACCCGTATCTGTGCCCTCATTGCCTGCTATATCAGTCGCAGTCACAGTGATTGGATAGGTCGCTTCCGCTAGACTTGGCAAAGTATTATCCACCAAAGTCCATGTGCCATCACCATTATTGGTTGCAATGTAGTTATTACCATCAACAGTTACAACTACCGTAGCTGTTGGGTCATCGACCGTTCCTGTCAGTGCAGGTGTTTGGTCATTAGTAATTAGATCATTCAAGCTGACTACTGGTGCAATAATGTCAGCTCCAAAACCATCAGTGCCATCAAGGGCATCACCTGTGCCTAGGTTACCTGCAAGGTCAGTATATGTATTGTCTGCCACACTAATACTTGGCGCTGTCGCTGTACCATCTTGTGTAAAGGTCGCTGTCCAAGTGATATTATCGGTGGTGGTCAGTCCTGTTAAACTCCCGCCAGCCACTGTAATGTCACTGGTATTAAAGCCTGTCACCGCCTCACTAAAGCTGAATGTGATCGTTGTGCTTTCACCTGATGCGAGATTCAAGTCTGTTGCACTGATCTCAAGGGTTGGGGCAATAATGTCTGCTCCAAAACTATCGGTACCATCAAGGGCATCACCTGTGCCTAGGTTACCTGCAAGGTCAGTATATGTATTGTCTGCCACACTAATACTTGGCGCTGTCGCTGTACCATCTTGTGTAAAGGTCGCTGTCCAAGTGATATTATCGGTGGTGGTCAGTCCTGTTAAACTCCCGCCAGCCACTGTAATGTCACTGGTATTAAAGCCTGTCACCGCCTCACTAAAGCTGAATGTGATCGTTGTGCTTTCACCTGATGTGAGATTCAAGTCTGTTGCACTGATCTCAAGGGTTGGGGCAATAATGTCTGCTCCAAAACCATCGGTACCATCAAGGGCATCACCTGTGCCTAGGTTACCAGCAAGGTCTGTATACGTATTGTCTGCCACACTAATACTTGGCGCTGTCGCTATACCATCTTGTGTAAAGGTCGCTGTCCAAGTGATATTATCGGTGGTGGTCAGTCCTGTTAAACTCCCGCCAGCCACTGTAATGTCACTGGTATTAAAGCCTGTCACCGCCTCACTAAAGCTGAATGTGATCGTTGTGCTTTCACCTGATGCGAGATTCAAGTCTGTTGCACTGATCTCAAGGCTTGGGGCAATAATGTCAGCTCCAAAACCATCAGTGCCATCAAGGGCATCACCTGTGCCTAGGTTACCTGCAAGGTCAGTATACGTATTGTCTGCCACACTAATACTTGGCGCTGTCGCTGTACCATCTTGAGTAAAGGTTGCTGTCCAAGTGATATTATCGGTGGTGGTCAGTCCTGTTAAACTCCCGCCAGCCACTGTAATGTCACTGGTATTAAAGCCTGTCACCGCCTCACTAAAGCTGAATGTGATCGTTGTACTTTCACCTGATGCGAGATTCAAGTCTGTTGCACTGATCTCAAGGGTTGGGGCAATTAAATCCGAACTTTGAATATCCGTTTCATCGGTTAATGCCGTATCACTATCACTTGCTGTATTGTTATATGCATCACTACCCACCGATGTAACAAGTGAACCATCTTTCACTGCATTAGGATTAAGAGCAACAAGTCCTGTTGTAGGATTAATCGAAACATTGGCTGGAGTATTGTCCAAACTCCAAGTACCGTCCTCACCTTTAGTCGCAGTCAAAGTCACTGGATTATCAGATTCATCGGTATAAGTAATGACCTGTTTAACATTGTCCGCTCCAGGTTTAACTGCTACAGCGCCTGTCGCCAGCGCCACGACATCAGGCCTATCCGCAGCATTAGGTGTGCTGTCATCCACCCTAGCAGTATCACTATCAGTTGCAGTATTATCACTTGAGTTGCTGCCTGTAGAAGTCACAGTGCTGCCATCCTTCACAGCATCCATACCTAGGGTAACTTCACCCGTGGAAGAGTTAATTGTCACACCCGTAGGCGTTTGATCGAGACTCCATGTGCCATCAGATGCTTTATTCACAGTCAGCGTGACCGTATTATTTGATTCATCTGTATATACAATGACTTGTTTAACATTATCTGCCCCAGGTTTAATTGTGACCTGTCCACCATCTAACGCAACTACATCAGGGCTATCAGCAGTTTTAGCAGGTGTTGATCCCCCACTTCCACCACCGCCCCCTCCTCCAGCCGCGGCTAAACCAATCAAAGGAATTAAGGCCAACAACCAATAAGGATTAAATTCGTATGCAGCTGAAGTTAAAGGTTCTCCGCCTAAGGCCTGACCCGCGCTGACTTGATCTGCGAGCATACTGACCGCGTTTTCTTGTAGACCACTTTCAGGAACATAGGCATAAAAATTGCCATTTTCATGCATGCCAATAATCAGGTTGGTTGTGATTCCATCTGTGCCGTAATAGCCTTGTATGATCAAATCCGGATCGAGCGGGTTTGCATTCCCATCCTCAAAGCCAATATACAGATCATTTCCAATACGTTGAATTTTGATATTTTCTGGCGCTCGTTGAGTGGCATCATCAATCAATTCATAATTCACGCCTTTTTGTGCCTGAATGGTGATGGGCTGATCGTGAGTTTTGGTAACCTGAAATGCTGAAATAATTTTTTTTGCATCGTGCAATTTTATGCTGACAGTTTGATTTGGCATGTTATTTATCCTTTTCTTATAGTTTGATTCTTTATTCGGTGAATAAATGCAGAGAGAATGCTTTACTCAGCCTTCATTCCATAAGTTACGATTTCTACCCGTCGGTTCGGGAAATCACACTGCTCACGTGCAGATTTATCTTTGGCATAACGCTGTTCACAATCACTCACAATAAGATCCTGCTCTCCACGCCCTTCGACTAAGATATTATTTTTCATCACATTATTTTGTACAAGTAAACTTCTTACCGTTTCCGCTCGACGTTGTGATAGTTGTTGATTAGAAATTTCAGAACCCACTGGATCGGTATAGCCAATCACTGCAATATGACTAATTCCATCTTGATCACGGCTAATTTCTGATGCAATTGCTGCAACTTCTTGCCGCCCCTTCGGGGTTAAATCATTCGCACCTGATTTTGCATAACTAAATAATGTACTGGCTTCCAACGTATATTTTTTTAATACCGTTTTTACTGGAACAGGCACATAAACTGGTTTTACACATTCTTGAACCTCTTTGACTCGTGAAACAGTATGCACCTCTTCTTTCAAGTTCGGCAGAATGGCTAATGCCTGAGTTTCTTCAAGGGCTTGCAATTGAATAGACTGATGCTCGCCATTCACTAATCTAAAATACTGGGTAACGCCTTCTGATAATTGTTGCTGCGAATTTTGCTGACGAACCTGAGAATAATCTAAGTCACTTCTTGTATATGCCGCTGTAATTCTTGTCGGTTGAGTACAGAGTTGTTGTGTTTTATATCCTCCAGGTAAAAGTGATGTTAAATAATGTCCAGCCACAAATATGTTTGCGGCTGGACCTTTTAAACCCTCTTTATCCCGAATAAAAACTACTCGTGTATGTCCCTCTTTAATCACTTCAGACTGAGAAAATGGCTTTGAGCTAAAGATAGTCCAATGTTCTGAAGAAGGCTGTTTATTAGCAGAAGTGCAACCCACCCAAAATAAGGAGCACCCTAAAATTAATACAAATCTCTTAACCAACATAATATTAACCTCGATTATTTATCTTCTAATTTTCCACCCTATCTTCAGGGATATATTTTTTATTTACACATAAAACCATAAAAAAAATATGTGTTTATGTGAATTTTCAATCAAGCTTATTTATAAAGAATATTTTAAAAAATTAAAAAAACAATAGCTTTAGTCATATTTTTTTATTAATTATCATATTTACTTGTAAAAAATAAAAATATTATAAATTTTAAAAAAACCATATTAACAATATGGTTTTTACTGATTATTTTAAAAAATCTATTAAAAAATACATTCAAAATATATTTTAATTATCATAGATAAATTTATTTTAACCACATTATGGCCAATTCTTTATATCCAAAAACTATTATAAATTTAATTCATAGTTCTACAATTTATGGATTATCTTTCTTGCAATGCTTGTTTCATTCGCGTAATCGGTTTGATTAAATATTGAAATATTGTCTTCTCTCCTGTTTTAACATCAACGCTAGCAATCATACCTGGGATAATTGGCATCACTTTTCCATTTTTATCCCGTAATGCATTTTGATGAGTTTCAACCAAAATGCGGTAATAGGCTTCTTCTGGATTTAAATTCAATTCACTCGGGCGGGTTTTATCTCTTAGTGTATCTGGACTAATTAAGGTGACTTTACCTTCCAAACCACCATATAAGGCATAGTCATAGGCTGTAATTTTTACAATGGCAGACAAACCTGGATGCACAAAGGCCACATCTTGAGGGCGGATATAAGCTTCAACTAATAATTTGTCATTCAATGGCACAATTTCCATGATGTCTTGCCCCGCCTGAACAACACCACCAACAGTGTTGATTTTGATATTCTTCACAATCCCGCGTAAGGGTGCCCGAATTAAGGAACGATCCACTGGATCAGCACGCATTGCCATGTTCTCTTTAGCTTGTGCTAATTCTGACTCCACACGTACCAACTCATTATTGGCATCGGCAGCATATTGATTGCGCTTTTCAGCAATCTGTAAAGCTAAATCTGATGATTGGCGGCGCATACGAAGGAGCTCAACTTCTGACATCACCCCTTCAGCCACCATTGGCGCGGTAATTGAAATTTCCCGATCCAGCATGGATTTACTGCTTTGTAAGCCAGCAACAGCATCTTCTACTGCACGACGTCGTGCCGTATATGCTGCACGCTCACGGTGTTTGAGTGACTCACCAATTCCAGCAGGAAATTGAATACTCGTAGCATAAGACTCTGCTCTAAGGCGCGCAGCCATCGCTTCTAAATTTTCCACCTTAGCCTTGCTTTCTCTTAAAATTGCGGAGCTACGGGTATCATCTAGCCGCAATAAAATTTGATCTTTTTCAACAATATCCCCTTCTTTCACTAGCATTTCTTTGATGGTGCCAGGATCTAGACTTTGTAAAATTTGCTCTCGGCTGGTCGGAATGACACTCCCCTGACCACGAGTCACTTCTTCCACAGGACTGTAATAGGCCCAAAATACAAACACCACTAAAAGCACAAATAACAAACTGATGGTCCAGAATAAGCCCGTGTGCTGTTCGGTCTGTAATGCAGCATTCAGATCATTCAATAGCTTGAGATCTTTTGACTGAATTCGTTCTTCAGTAACTGGGTTTTGATATTTTTCCATAATCTTTACTCTGGTCGCTTGATTGTCCCAATCTGCAACTATTCCATATTTACTTTTTGTACTTGCGAATGATTCGTTGGATTCTGATAGGTTTGTGACTGATCTGACTTAACAACGATTGTCCGTCCATGTTGTGGTGCTGTTTGCCCCATAGATGAACCCTGTTCCTTGCTAGTCGATGGTTGCGCTGTAGCCGATTCTTTTTGTTTTTGATCATTTATGGCTAATTTGTTCAGCACCACATCTCGCGGACCATCCATGACCACTTGCCCTTGATCAATCACAATCACACGATTCACAATACTTAATACCTGAGTTCGATGTGTTACGACCAATAAGGTTTTATCTTTGCTCCATTGGTGTAAAGCAGCCAAAGTTTGTTTTTCCGTAAGCTGATCCAAACCATTGGTCGGTTCATCTAACAGGACGACTTTCGGATGTCTTAACGTTAATCGAGCTAGAGCAATAATTTGCTTCTGCCCTCCTGAAAGTCCTAAGCCATCTTCTCCAAGCGGCATATCTAAACCTCTGGGATGATTCTGAATAAGACTATCCAGACCAAAGCGTTTCAAGGCGATTAATAATTCTTGATCGGTTGAAAATCCATCTTGTCGTGCCAAATCTAGATTTTCCCGCAAACTCCCTAGAAACAAGCGTGGTGCCTGACCTAACATTGCCACTTGATTGCGTAAAAAATGAGGATCAAGCTGACGCAAATCTACACTATCCAAAGTGACATTCCCTTCCAACGGCTCGAACATGCCACTTGCAAGTTTCAAAGTCGTGGTCTTACCACTGCCAATTTTGCCTAAAATTCCAATCTTCTCTCCAGCTTCAATATTCAAATTGAGGCCTTTCAATACTGCGGGGATGTCTTGTTGATATTTAAAACTGACATTTTTAAACTTCAGCTCACCCTTCACCTGATCTAGACTGATATATTGCCGATCTGGATGGCGTTCAATTTTACGCTCAATAATGCTTTGTAAACCTTGCAAGCCGATTTTTGCTTGTTGAAAACGGACCGCTAAACTCGCTATCTGAGCCAAAGGTGCTAAGGCTCGGCCTGACAAAATCACAGAAGCAATTAACGCCCCCATACTGATTTTATGGTTTGGGTCTGGGCTATGAATGAGATAAGTCCCCAATATGACCAAAATGACCGTATTCAATTGCTGAACAGCAACCGAAAAATTCACCACAAAATTACTAAGATCACGTGTTTTGGTACTCGAAGCTGCATTTTTAGCGGTGTAATAGTCCCATTTTTGTTGCGCCCAACTGGTCGCATTATTGGCTTTTAGCGTCTCAATCCCTTCAATTGCCTCGACTGCCAACCCCTGACGTTGCGATGACTCTTTCATCGACTCATTGATATAACGTGCTAAAGGAGCTTGAGCCAAAATTCCGACCAACATCACAATTGGAATTAAAATTAGCGGCACCAGTGCTAACTGTCCGCCAATCATCCAGATCACGGTAATAAACAACAATAGGAAAGGTAAATCTACCAACACCAATAAACTGGCACTGGTCATAAATTCACGCACAGATTCAAATTCACGCAAATTATTGGCATAGGAACCGGATGAAACCGGACGTTCTGCTAAATCTAGGCTCATCACCCGTCTAAAAATTGCTGAACTAATAATTAAATCGGCTTTCTTGCCTGCAATGTCGGTTAAATGCCCCCGAATCATTTTTGCTAAAAATTCAAAACTGATGGCCAATATCACGCCAATACTGAGTACCCACAGGGTTTCATACGATTTGTTGGGAATTACCCGATCATATACATTCATGACATATAACGAACTGACCAATGCCAGAAAATTAATCACAAAAGTCGCTAAAATCACCTGTGAATAATATGCTCGAAAGCGCCAAATCACTTTCCAAAACCATGCTTTCGGCAAATGATATTCAGGCAACTCTGAACGTACGTCACTCGCGAGCTTTGCTTTAATAAACCAACAGTAACCAGCATAAAGCTGCGCCAATTGCAGATGCGTAAATGATTGTTTCAAACCATCCGTTTGTTGTAATTCATATACCCGCGCTGTACCGTTGCCTTCAATCCGCGTAATGACCGCGGCCTCGTCATGCTGCAACACAATCACCGCAGGTACAGCCAAATAAGGGATATCTAGAAGTGCTTTTTTTGCTAAGGTATTTTCAAATCCGTGGCTTTTTAATACCTCAATCAATGCGGAATAATTTACATTCAAATGTTGATCATGCGTTACCTGCGCCATCAATGTAGCGACTGGTAATGGATTACCGAGAAGTCGGGTCACCAAAGCAATGTGTTCTATAATGGATTTCATTTTCTTGATGTCATCCTTTTTTTAATTATTAGACCCTCTGGTCATTCAGGCATAATCCACGTCCATATGTGAATCAGATCTCGACTCTTCTATTGCCTCACCCAATTACTAATACCCGCCTGTGCACGTAAATATGCCAACGCAGCCATCCGGTAGTCATTTTGTGCCGTTACATACGCCATTTCGACGCCTGCTAATTCGTTATAGGCATTCAGCACATCTATTAAGCTTTTTCTGGCAATTTTGAACTGTTTTTCGTTATCACTAACCACTTTGCGAGATGCTTGTATTTGCTCCTGTGAAATATGCATTTTTTGTTGACTTTGAAACATGTCAATTTCAGCCGTTCGAGCACGCTCCTCAATATCCCGCTGAATTTGTTCCAATCGGGCTTGCGCAGCAACTACAGACTGACCACTTTGCTCTACCGAATATTTAGATGCACGATTCAGTAAATCCCAAGACAGATTTAAATACACCTGCCGATCCTCAGTCGTCACATTGCCTTCCAAGTTAATACTTGGATAGCGTTTTGCTTGACGATACTTCACCTCGGATCGAATACTGTCGAGCTCAGCGTGTTGCGCCATATAAGAAGGATGTTGCTTTACCTCACTCAGTTGATAACGCTGAATAAACTCACTTGGAGGCATGGCTATAAAAGGATCAACAAGGGTATCTTGATTAATAATTTCTGAGGAATATTTTTTTAAATGACTTAATGCAAAACCCAGTTCACGCTGTAAACCACTGATTGTATGCTCTACCTGCATTTGTCTCGCTTGCGCTTGGGTCAACTCTGAGCGCCGACCTGGGTCATATTGCACAATGACCCCAATGTCATGGGTAAATTTGTTGTGGCGCGCTAAACTTCGCATCTGCACCGCAAGCGCCTCGTGTGCATTCAGGGCTTTTAAATATTCAGTACCAATGTTGTAGCCCAACTCCTCAGCCGTTTCGTCAATCTTCTGCTCAAAGTATTGTGATTTTTTCACATCCCGATCGACTTGAGCGCTGATTGCCCCAAATGAATACAGATTAACGCTACCTCGAAGCCCAGGAGTGAAATCTTCACTCACATAGTCATATTGACTCTGATGATATTGATCAAGAATCTGATTAGCGGTTACAGCCAAAGTGGGATAATGCAATGACTTTGACTCTTTAACCTTACTTAATGCCGCATCTTCGTTGGCTTGTGCTTCTAACATCATTGGGTCTTGCTCCAAAGCTGTTCTTAACAATGCTTTTAATGGCACGGCATATACCGAAGAGGTACAAAATAATGTCAGTAATAGAGCTATTCCTTTGCCCCAATACACTGATTGAACTTGTTTATTTCGCATTGTCATCTTTTAGCTATAAATACTTCTTATACGTATAAAACATTGTGACTTATATCTCACAAGCCAGTTTAACAACTAAATTCAACAAGTTAATAGTCATTTAGCACAGCCGATAGACAAGCCGTATAGTTAAGTTATACTTTATAATTAAAGGGTATTTCAGGCTGAATTACTTGATTGAAAATTAATAGACAATTTTTTATACCGAAAAATGACATCAGCATGTCATAAAAATGTGGATGCGTTATCAATTTTTTATAATTTAACCATCTGACTATACATATATATAACATTGATGATTGAATTTTATTATTATCTATTTTACTTATTTTTAAAACAAAACTAATAATTATATAAAACCAAGTAATTTAGTATACATTTTTTGTTACAAATAAACCAACTGCCAGACTCAACTTTCATGAGTAGCAATAAATTCAATTTCTTATTTTAATCTCTAATTTATCCTTCTTAGGGTATCTCTTACCTTAAAATTGATGAATCAAAATTGATATCCCCATTTTTAGGGATATATGGCTTAACAGCGTATTCCTACCGCCCCCATCCCCCCCCTATAAATTGAAATCATAAAAAAGCCACCTAAAAGGTGGCTTTTTCTTCAGCGAAGCTGAAAATCAACGATTAACCAAGTTTCTTAGAAACATAGTCAATAGCAGATTGAACTGTCGTGATTTCGTTAGAATCTTCATCAGGGATAGTGATGTCGAAATCATTTTCGAAAGACATAACAAGTTCAACCAGGTCAAGAGAGTCTGCACCTAAGTCATCCATGAAAGATGCTTCGTTTTTGATCTCTTCTACTTTAAGACCAAGTTGTTCTGCAACCGCTTGTTTAACGCGTTGTTCGATATCGCTCACAGGAATTCTCCTCATTGCTTGTGGCGTTTTTAAATGCCGTTAGTTTAATTGAAACTCTAATTTTTTGAAAGTTTATACATCAGCCTTAGCTCATGTATAAACCACCATTTACGTGTAAAACCGTACCTGTAATGTAACTTGCCTTCTCAGAAGCCAAGAAACTTACAGCATTCGCGATATCTTGTGGTTCACCTAAGCGCTGAAGTGCCACTTGATCACTCATTTTTTTGCGAATTTCTTCGCTTAACTGTTCTGTCATTTCCGTTGCAATAAAGCCTGGTGCAACCGAGTTCACAGTAATTTGGCGGCTACCCATTTCTTTTGCAAGACTGCGGCTAAATGCCTCAATACCTGCTTTAGCAGCTGAATAGTTGGCCTGTCCTGGGTTTGCGAAATGCGCAACCACAGAACTGATGTTAATAATGCGTCCAAAACGGGCTTTAGTCATGCCTTTAAGAACACGCTTAGACAAACGGTATACGGCTTTTAAATGAATGTTCAGAATATCATCCCAATCATCTTCAGACATACGTAGTAACAAATTATCACGGGTAATTCCTGCATTATTTACAAGTGCAAGAACTGGACCATAATTTTGTTCGATATCTGTAACCAATGCATCAATTGCTGCCCCATCGCGAACGTCGAGGACTTTACCCGCCCCATTTTCACCAAATGATGCTGACAATTTTTCTGCGCCGGATTCAGATGTCGCAGTACCCACAACAAAATAACCGTCTTGAATTAATTGTTGAGCGATGGCTGCGCCAATCCCTCTACTCGCGCCTGTCACTAAAGCGACTTTGCGTTCTTGTGTCATGCAATTTTCCCTTCTGCCACTAAAATGGCATTCAGTGCATCCTCCATACGACCTTTGGTGTCGAGTGGGAATGCTTTATCAATATTAGGTAAACGCTTCGCAAGATTGGCAAGTACGTTACCCGGACCACACTCAACAATAAATTGAATGCCCTGATCCTGCACAAACTGCATGGTTTTGGTCCATTGTACGGATTGGTACAATTGTGCAGTTAATGCCTGACGTAATTGCGCTACATCTGTCGCGATTTCCGCGTTGACATTTTGTATTACAGGAATGCTAGGTAGCTCAATGGCAGTTTGTTCCAACGCAAGTGCAAATTGCTCTGCGGCAGGTTTCATTAATGCACAATGTGATGGTACAGACACTGGTAAAGCAATGGCTTTACCGGATTGCTCTTTCGCAATCGCCATTACCGCTTCAACCGCAGCTTTTTCACCCGCAATCACAACTTGACCTTGAGCATTGTAGTTTGCCGCTTGCACTGAGCCTTGACCTTGTGCAGTCACTTCAGCACACAACTCTACAACTTTGGCATCTTCAAGACCCAAAATTGCGGCCATTGCACCTTTGCCTTGAGGCACAGCATTTTGCATGAGCTTGCCGCGCAAATTCACCAACTTAACGGCATCCCCCAAAGTCATTGCACCCGCAGCAACCAAAGCGCTGTATTCACCCAATGAGTGACCTGCAAGGTATTTCGGTACAACCCCACCAAGTTCCAACCATACACGCCATAAAGCAATACTCGCAGTCAATAACACTGGCTGAGTAAATTCAGTTTGGTCTAAGCCTTCACCGCTTTGGGCAATATGCCATAAATCAAAACCTAGAGCTTCTGATGCTTCCGCGAAGGTGTCACGAACACCACTAAACTGTTCAGCAAGTTCAGCCAGCATGCCAGCCTTTTGCGAACCTTGACCTGGAAACACAAATGCAGTTTTTGTTGCTTGAGCTGCTTGTTCGAGTGGTCTAGCAGACATATAAGAATCCTTTATGTAGTCACTGCTCATTCATGGAGCGAAAATTTAACACTTAATTTTGTTTTTGGTAATTGCGAAATACAACAAAAATTGGAGACAAAAAAAGGGAGCTTTCGCTCCCAATTTTTTCACTAAGCCTATCGCTTAATGCTTCATCAATTATTCAGCAGATGCTTTAGCGAATAATTGACGACCACGGTAGATACCATCTTTAGATACGTGGTGACGACGGTGCGTTTCACCAGTAGCTTGGTCTACAGTTAATGCATTCTCGGTTAAAGCGTCATGTGAACGGCGCATGTCACGGCGAGAGCGACTTTTACGGTTTTGCTGAACGGCCATGATGGCTCCTTACAAATCGAAAAAATGGATCAGAACAAATTCAGTTGTCTTAACTTAACAGTATAACACAAAATTTAGTTAAGTTTACCCTTCAAACCTGCCAAAACATCAAACGGGTTATCCCGTTTTTCTTCGACAACGTCCTGAACGGCAGGTCGATGCTTATGCTCACAAGCGTCGTGCTTAGGAGACAAAGGCAGCAACAATAACAGTTCATCTTCCAAAAGTGCGAGTAAATCGGCAGTGGCAGGAGTTGCAAAATCTCCTTTCGTTGTCGCTTCACTTTCACCTAGTACGATGAAATCAGCATCCTCATCCAAGCGCTCTATCAGTGACTCATCATCAATAAGAGCTAGATGAAAATCTGAAACCAACTCAACTTCTACAGCGCCTAAACAGCGCTGGCATTCCATTGGAACTTTGGTTTCAACATGACCATCCAACCATACAATACGATGATACGCATCCATTGATAGCTTACAGTCTATGTTAATCAATTGATCATCAATTGATCCAACAGCTTCACGAGCGATACGAGCAAAGCGAGACAATGGCAGGGTACCTGACCATGTAAAGCCTTGTTCAGCCCATTTAAACGGCTCAATCTGTGCCGGAAAGGTATTTGCTGACATAATTAAGGCGGCAATTCTACAAATTCATCAGTACTCTGTCAAAGATTAAGATACAATTTTGTACTTATTTAGACAGACCTATTGGGTAAATTAAGTCATGCATCTGTTGCAGCCGCAAACAGAAGTGAATAAAAAATCACTTGTTAGCACACTTTCAGCTGTTCATTCTGACATTTCACCAGACCAAGTGCAACTTTTGGACTGGGCGAATTTACAGACAGAAAATGAACAAGTTGACTGGCTCATCTTACACTTTAATTACTGGTTTTCCCACCTTAATGTGAATTTGATTCGCGGTGAGCATGAACCTGAATATTTTCCAGCGACACATGAACAGCCAGCGCGGATTCAATTTGCCCATGGTTTTTTTAATAGCGCCCTGCACGAAATTAGTCACTGGACCATTGCGGGAGAACAACGTCGTCTCCTTCCCGATTTAGGTTACTGGTATGCACCCGATGGTCGCACGGCAGAACAACAAGCCTTGTTTGAACAAGTCGAAATCAAGCCTCAAGCCATTGAATGGATGTTTGCACAAGCCTTTGGACGAAAATTTCGCGTATCTCTCGACAACCTCACGGGCGAAGGTGGCAATGGAGCAACATTCAAAGATAATGTCTATGCACAAGTCCAGCGTTATTGTGCGGGAGAAATCGCTCTGCCACGTGATGCAAAATACTTCATTGACTGCATTTGCTCCTGCACCCGAAGTGGCAAAAGATTACAAAGTGACGAGTTTCAACGCGAAATGCTGGATTAATTACAGAAATTCATCAAAGATTCATGTCAACATACTGTAATTTCAACAGATAATATCTAAAAAATCAGGAGAAAAATATGTTGCACTTAAGAATACATCCTGATAATCCACAACCGCGCTTAATCAGTCAGGCAGTGGAACGTATTCGGGCGGGTGATGTGGTGGTCTACCCGACCGATGCTGCTTATGCGATTGGTTGTAAGATTGGGAATAAAAGTGCCATGGAGCGTATTTCACAAATTCGTGGTTTAGGTCCCAAACATCAATATGCGATTATCTGTTCCGATTTATCCGACATTGCCACTTATGCCAAAGTCGACAATGCCATGTATCGTTTACTGAAAAACAATACCCCTGCGGTCACCACCTTTATCTTACCTGCGACCAGCGAAGTGCCGCGTCGTTTGATGCACCCGAAAAAGAAAACCATCGGTTTACGCATCCCCAGCAATCCGATTTGCCAAATGCTGCTAAAAGAGTTGGGCGAACCTCTACTGACCAGCACCCTGATCTTACCCGGGATAGCGGATCCACTCGATGACCCTTATGAGATTGAAATGCAGCTTGAAAAACGTATTGATGTATTTATCGATGGCGGCTTGGGCACTTTAAGTACCACCAGTATTGTGGATCTGTCTGGAGATCACCCTGTGGTAATCCGGCATGGTGTGGGTGATGTCAGTGCTTTTGAATAATAAAAGCTATAAACATCTAAGGGCCCCCCTTTGACCTATATAACGTTGTAATGTAAATAATTACAACGTTATAGAACCCTCTGTTTGGTCAATTCTTTCAATTCTGGTATCTATTGGATGAACTCAATTCGAGTCCTCTTTATCATCACTCAAAAAAATACTGCATATTTATTTACTGCTTTTTTTGTGATTTAGTCGGTGAAGTAATTTATTCATCCTGCAATTTGCTTTACACTAAGCCCTATTAAAATTATGTATTTTTTAATCACCTCTACTTTCTCTCCTAAGTGCTGATTCAAAAACGCATAATCATGCCTTTGAAAATTCGCGTGGCCAATAACTGTAATGAATCAATCCGTCCATAATGCAATGGAAGATACGCCTCACATCCGTGTTCTGGATGAATGGCAAGACTCCATCCCTGAGGATTTATATATTCCTCCCGCTGCATTTGAAATTCTTTTAGAGCATTTCGAAGGACCACTCGACTTTTTAATTTATCTGATTCAAAAAAATGGGTTTGACTTATTACAGTTAGACATTGCTCCAATTGCGGCTCAGTATCTGTCCTACATGGATGCGATGAAGTCATTAAACATTGAACTCACCGCAGACTATATGGTGATGGCTGCCTTACTGGCTGATTTAAAATCGCGTTTGTTACTGCCAAAGCCAACGGCAATTGCAGTAGAAAAAGATCCTAAGCAGGAATTGATTGACCGCTTAGAAACTTATTTACGGGTTAAGCAAGCGGCTGAACGTTTGGGTCAAATGAGCATTTTAGAGCGGGATACCTTCGAAACTAATGTCAGCCTAGGCGATGTTGCGGTGCGTCATGAAGGGTTTTCAGTCAATCTGCTGCATGATGCTCTATTTTGTGTGTTTAATCGCCCAGAGCCTATCATGCATAAAATTGAGCAAGAACCGGTCTTGCTCGAAGAACGGATTGCCTTTATTGAAGAAAAGCTGCAAACCGGTAATGTGCTCGAATTTATTGAATTACTGAAACCAAGTCAGGGTCGTATGGGGGTGGTCGTCACCTTTATGGCGGTACTGGAATTGACCCGCCAACAGCGCGTCAAAATTATTGGTTCAGGGATTGAGGCCCCATTGAGTGTACAAGGAGCACAATCATGAGTGAATCGACTCCGCTTTCGACTTCTGAAACGCATCATGAAATGTTGATGCAACTGGAAGCGATTATTTTTGCCAGTGATGCACCTGTTTCCTTGGCACGTCTGAAAGAAGCATTTCAAGATCAATATTCCAAATCTGAACTGCGCCAATTGATCCAACAATTAATGGTATTACAACATGGTCGCTCGATTGAACTGGTTGAAACTGCTCAAGGTTTCCGCTTTCAAGTCCGCGCCAAATACCGACATATTATTAGTCAAACCTGGCCTGAGCGTCCAACACGCTTATCGCCTGCTCTGCTCGAAATTCTAGCGGTGGTGGCTTACCATCAACCCTTGACTCGTGCGGACATTGAACAAATTCGTGGAGTCTCGAATAATAGTCAAATATTGAGAACCCTATTTGACTGGAGCTGGATTAAAGAATCTGGTTTTCGGGAACTCCCTGGAAGACCCGCGTTGTTAGTCACAACGCCTCAATTTTTAAATGCTTTTGGTCTAACCTCTGTTGGCCAATTGCCTCCCCTACAGGATGCCAAGGAAGCTTTTATGACCCTCGATGCGCAAGCACCGAAATCATAAATAGGCGAACTGTTGATGATAATTTCTAAGGTTATGCTGTCATGAGTGAAAAATTGCAAAAGGTACTCGCACGAGTTGGACTCGGCTCTCGCCGTTATATGGAAGAAGTCATTGCTGCTGGTCGTGTGAGTGTCAACGGTCGTGTTGCGCAAGTAGGCGAGCGTATTGAGCCAGGCGATGAGCTTCGCATCGATGGTCGTAAAGTGCAGTTCCAAATTGAAGACGAAATTCGTCGTCGCGTTCTGATTTACTACAAACCAGAAGGTGAAATTTGTTCACGTAACGATCCTGAACAACGTCCAACCGTGTTTGATAATTTACCTTCGATTGCCAATGATCGTTGGGTGATGGTAGGTCGTCTGGATATTAACTCTACAGGCTTGTTATTGTTCACAAATGACGGTGAGTTAGCCAATCGTTTAATGCATCCATCGAATGAAATTGAACGTGAATATGCTGTGCGTGTAATGGGTGAAGTAACCCCTCAAATCCGTAATAACATGCTGCGTGGTGTGGTATTGGATGATGGTCCTGCAAAATTCGAATCTTTCTCTGAAATTGGTGGTGACGGGATTAACCGCTGGTATCAAGTGGTTGTGAAAGAAGGCCGTAACCGCGAAGTGCGTCGTATTTTTGAATCTCAAGGTTTGAAAGTTAGCCGCTTATTGCGTACTCGCTATGGCACAGTGATTTTGCCACGTGAATTACGTACAGGTCGCTGGATGGAACTCGACAAAAATGACATCGACAACTTAACCAAGTCGGTTGAGTTAAAACCACGTCAGGGTACTGGTTTGTTCGGTATGGCGAAACGTCGTACTGAACGCATGCAAGACAAACCATTGGCTGCACGCCGTGGTGGTTTCTTACGTCAGCAACGTCGTGACAATGATGATGAAGCTCAACCAAAGCCGACCTTCAACCGCGAACGCCGTGAAAACCCGAATGGCCATACACACCGTCGTCAGGACAATGCACCAGCAAGCTACGGTCAGCGTGAGCAACGTCAAAACTCTGGTTACGCACAACGTGACAACCGTTCCGACAACTTTGGCAACAAAGCGGCTTATGGTCAACGTGACTCGCGTGATGAACAAGCACCGCGTAAGCCATTTGGCGCAAACAAAAGCTTTAAGAAGTTTTAATTAACTTCTCAGCGCACATAAAAAACCGCCCTCGGGCGGTTTTTTTATGTCATTTAAATCAGGTAACCGACGCAATACCTTTCGGAATCGCACCTAACAATCGCTTGGTATAGTCATGCTGCGGGGATTGATACAGATCATCTGAATTGGCAATTTCCACTATGTCACCATGATTCATCACCATGACCTGATCGGAAATATATTTCACTACCGACAAATCATGCGAAATAAAAATATAGCTCAATCCAAATTCGTCTTGTAAATCTTGTAACAGATTGAGCACCTGAGCTTGGACTGAAACATCCAGTGCCGAAACAGATTCGTCACAGATTAAGATTTCAGGCTTGAGGGTTAAGCAACGTGCAATCGCAATCCGCTGTCGCTGACCACCTGAAAATTCATGCGGATAACGATGAAATGCTGATGCAGGTAAACTGACCCGTTCCAGTAAATCCAAGGCTATTTTTTTTCGCTCTAGCTCATTTTCGCCAATGCCATGAATCTGCATCGGTTCCATGAGAATCTGTCCCACTGTAAAGCGCGGGTTTAAGGAGGCATAAGGATTCTGAAAAATAATCTGAATTTTACGCTGGAACTGCGCAAACTGCTTGTCGGTCATGGCCAAGATATCTTGCCCATCAATCCGTGCTGATCCACCTGTGGCTTGTTGCAAACGCATCAGCAAAAGCCCAATGGTGGTTTTACCTGAACCTGACTCTCCGACTAGCCCCAAAGTTTTACCTTTTGCCAACTGAAAAGACACCCCTTTAACCGCCTGATATTCTTCACGCCCAAACAGCCCTTTACGACTATAAAATGATTTTTTTAGATCACGAACATCGAGAATAATCTCTTCATTGCCTTTTAGCCCGCGTTGACGCTGAGGGCGTATTTGAAGAGGTGCTGCGGTATTTTCAATCCATGTACTGCCTTCTTGATGCATAAAGTCGCTGATCATCGGCAGGCGATACGGCCGCTGTGACAATTGCGGACGACATTGCAATAAGGCACGGGTATAAATATCCTGCGGCTGTTCCAATACCTGTTGCACTGCACCTTGCTCTCGAATTTCACCATGACGCATCACAATCACGTGATCGGCAATTTCACTGACCAGCGCCAGATCATGGGTAATAAACAGCATCGACATCTTGCGGCGCTGCTGTAAATCCTGCAATAAATCTAGAATTTGCTTTTGAATGGTGACATCCAAGGCTGTGGTCGGTTCATCCGCAATCAGCAACTTGGGCTCACAGGCAATCGCCATGGCAATCATCACCCGTTGTTGTTGACCACCCGAGAGCTGGCTAGGATAAGCATCCATCTTAGTTTCAGGCGAAGGAATACCGACTTCTTTGAGTAGCGCTAAGGCACGAGCTTTGGCCTGTTTCCGTCCCATCGCCAAATGTAGTCTGAGTACTTCCGCAATCTGATCTCCCACGGTAAACACAGGATTTAAAGAAGACATCGGTTCCTGAAAAATCATGGCGATGTCTTTGCCACACATTCTGCGCATTTCAGCACGAGACAAAGCCAGTAAGTTTCTGCCTTCAAACAGGATCTTACTGTCTGCCGAAATTTGACTTTGTTCTGGCGGCAGCAGCCCCATGGTGGCTAAAGAAGTCACCGATTTCCCGCTCCCTGACTCCCCCACCAAAGCAACAGTGGTATTTTCAGGAATTGAAAATGAAATGCCTTTGACCGTTTCAATATATTGCTTATTTTCGCCTTTAAAACTGACTTTTAGATTTTCAACTTTTAATAATATTGAAGGTTGATGCAGTTCAGTCATGTTCATACACCTCTTATTTTAGTTTTGGGTCTAAAGCATCACGCAAGGCATCGGTGAACATCGAAAATGCCGTGACCAAGACTGCCATTGCCACAGAAGCAGCAATCAACTGCCACCATTTGCCTAAAATCAATTCACTTTGCGCTTCATTGAGCATACTGCCCCAAGACACCACCCCGACAGGGACGCCAAAGCCCAAGAAACTCAGAATGACTTCGGACTTAATAAATGCCACCACCAAAATCGAGACTTGCACCAAGGCAATATGACTCACGTTGGGAAAAATATGCACAAACATACGGCGAAAATGACTCACGCCAATGGCTTTGGCCGCCAGTACATATTCACGGGATGTATGTTTCATATATTCAGCACGGATTAAACGGTAAACCCCAGTCCAACCTGTAAGTCCGAGAATCAGCACAATCGACAGAATACCTTTTTGCTGCAACACCGCGGCAATGGCTAAAATCAGCAGTAAATAGGGAATCGAGGTAAAAATATTATAAAACCAGTTCAAGACATCATCGACCCAACCACCAAAATACCCTGAAATCGCCCCAAGTACCGTACCAATCAAGACTGCCAATAATGCTGCCACCACTCCAACAATAATGGATGTTTCCGCCCCTTTAATGGTTTTTTGCAACACATCTTGCCCCCATTTATCCGCGCCCAAAGGCAGAGTTTGCTTGAGTTCGGCCTGTTGGTCGAGTAAATGCCCATCCAATTGTTGATCTATCGCCTGCATATCCGCCGCCAGAGGATCAACCACGCCATAGTAGTCAATCGCAGCGGTTGCTCCCTGCTCTTGAGCAATTTCGGCATTGAGTTCACGTATCACATCTTTTAAGGGGTCGACTGGATTTTCAGGCAGAGCTTGTGCTTGTGCCGCTTCTTTTTCAGTGGGTGTACTGACAGGGTCTGCGCCAATAAAGGTTGGTGGCGCATAACTCACCGCGACTTCTTTATTCCAGTTGGAGGCAATCACCCCTGTCATCGATAACAGCAGCATCACGAAATAACACAGCACCACAAACAATGAGATCATGGCAATACGATCCGCTTTAAGGCGACGCAAGGCTAAATGCCAGAGTCCAGTAGATGGGGTTTCAGATGAATCGAGTGCTTTTCTTTTAAATAATACACTGAGCATAATTCACCTACTTCAACTGTACACGTGGGTCGACCAGCTTATAAACCAAATCGGCGATCAGGTTAAAAATCATGGTGGCTGCAGCCACATACACGGTAATGGCTTTAATCACAGGAAAATCACTGCGTTCCACTGCAATAATGACTTCACGACCAATCCCTGGAATACCAAAGAAGCGTTCAATTAAAAAAGCGCCAATCAAGAGTGCAGGTAGACTGGCCATGACATCGGTAATAATCGGGATGGAAGCATTTCTTAAAACATGCACGCCCAAAATGCGACGTTCACCGACCCCTTTGGCACGTGCGGTTCGGACATAATCCTGATTCACTTCATCTAGGACGAAGCTGCGGTAAAGTCTTAACGTTGGCGCAATACTGACCACCAACATGATCAGAATCGGCAACAAGGCATATTTAAATAGATTTTCGCTCAGGCTATCGCTCCAGCCTTGCACTGGAAACCAGCTTAACTGGTAGGCAAAAACATACTGAAACACAATGATGTAGACCAAAATACTGATCGACATGCCAATGGTACACAGCATCATGACCATACGGTCGGTTAAGGTGCCGCGTACCGCAGCGACCGCTAAAGCCAAAATAATCGAGATCACGGTTTGTAAAAGGGTAAGCGGAATGAGTAAGGTCAGTGATGGCCCTAAACGGGTGCTGATAATTTGCGAAACTGACTCTCCTGTACTCCAGCTCAAACCATAATCAAAAGTCAGTATCTGTTTAATGAAAATCCACAATTGCACATAGTAAGGTTGATCCACCCCCAACTGTTGGCGAATATTTTCAATCTGTTCAGGATTGGACATTTTACCCGCCAAAATATAGGCAGGATCTCCACCCACCCAGTTAAACAGAAAGAAAATCAGCAGCACGACACCCAGCATGGTGGGAATCATCTGCCAGATACGACGGATAATATATGCCAGCATTTAGATTGCTCCCTATTTAACCCGTTGACCGGTAATTTCATCAAAAAAGGCTTTGCTGTCCGGCTTGCGTCCTAGGAAATCTTTGACCAAGTCTTCAGCAGGTTTTTGACTGCCTTGCGATAAAATGGTTTGGCGATAACGTTGCCCCACTGCAGGATTATTTAAATTATTTCCAAAGGCAGACAACATGTCTAAGGCCATCACTTCAGACCACATATAACCGTAGTAGCCCACTTGATAGCCACCCATGATGTGACCAAACTGTCCAGGAAATTCAGTGCTTGGGACATATCCCAAAGCTGTCGCCCCTTCCATTTTCTTCCAGACATCCATTGGCTGCACCTTTAAGGCATCAGGCCCATGCAATGCCATATCGTATTGCGCATATAAAGTTTGGCGCGCGTAATGCAAACCCCGCCCATAACGATGCACAGCGTTGAGTTTGGCAATTAAGGCATCATCCACCCGTGGGCAAGCAGGTTGGCAATAATCGGCCACCTTCGATAAGGTTTCTTTGCGTCGTGCCCATTCCTCATACATTTGTGACGGTGCTTCGACAAAATCACGCTCAACAGAGGTACCGGATTGCCCTGAATAACGGGTATTCGACAAAATGCCATGTAAAGCATGTCCAAACTCATGCACAAAGGTTTCCAATTCATCACTGTTTAAACCATTGCGATTAAAGTTGGTGACCAAAGCGGCTATTGGTTTACGTCCTGTTAAGCTGCTACCACCATAAACACCCCAGACTGCAGCATGTCCATATTTGCCTTCACGTGGAAATTTATCGACATATAAGCCACCCAAAAGCTGCCCTGTTTGATTGTCGATGACATCGTAATATTCAACTTCGTTGTGCCAAACCTCAACTTTGACAGGCTTGAATTGAATGCCATACAACTGCGCTGAAATGGCAAACAGCCAATCTTGTGCGGCTTGAGTGGGAAAGTATTCGCGCATTTTTTCTTGATCAACTTGATACTTGGCTTTGCGCAGCTTTTCACTCCAATAGGCCTCACTCCAGCGCTCAATTTTGGCTTGTTCGATAGGAATATTTAAAGTTTTGGCTTGAAACTCGCGTAAGGCCTGTACTTCTTTTTGTTCCAAAGGCGCAACCGTGGCATGTACATCACTTAAAAACTTATTCACGTTTTCAGGGGTTTCTGCCATGCGTTTATGCAGTGCCCATTCGGCATAACTGGATTTACCAAACAATTGCGCCAGTTCATAACGTAAATCCATGGCTTGTTTCAGCAAGAGTAAATTGCGCTCTCCGCCGCGGCGGGTATAGGCAATTTGATAGCGTTTACGCGCAGCATCGTTGTCCGCCAATTCCATGAAGGGACGGTATTCTGGATATTCAAAGCCCAGTAAATAATTGCCTTGCTTACTTTTCTTTAAAGTATTGAGATAGCTTGCCGGCAATCCTGCCAACTCAGCAGGGGTAAACTCCAGTTTTTCCGGATTATCACGGACATTGCGTGCATATTCCTGCTCAATCTTCGCCAGTTCTGCCAAAATTACTTTTAAACGTGCCTGCTTTTCAGCACTTAACTGAATCCCTGTTTTTTCAAATTCATTGAGTAAATCTTCACGAAACTTCGCATCAATCGCATCTGTAGCTTTGCTGTTCTTAATTGGTTGATAGAGCTTGGCATTTTGATAAATATCGGTTTGGAACTGACTAATCTTGATTTCGCAATCTTCGGCTGCTTTACGCAGTGCTGCATCTGGCGATACGTTACTGTATAAACCTATGGGGCCATAAAAATCTTCAAATGAGGCAAAGATCCGATCCCACTCCGCCAATACGGGGGCAGCATCACGCTGCGCCTGAATGGGTTTGACTTCAAAGTGCTTAAGCTGTTTTTGAATGTCCTGAATTTTAGCCTCACATAATGCTGGAATATCTTGGGCTTGATACTGCGGTAAGATCTGGCGTGCGGGAGAATCTGCAAAAGCAAACTGCTGGGTAGCTAAAGTCAAAATGCCGAGTGCGGTCAATTTAAAGGTCGGGTTGTTCATCATTACTCCAGTTTTATTTAATTTCTATTTCTTCATATCAATATCGATGTACATCCATTCCGCAGGCAAAATCGGATGCTTTTTAAAACCAATCACACGCGGCTGAGCCAAGACGTTGCGATAACGTGCCCCAATAATTTGTACGGGCATATAGACTTCTAGTAAGCGTGACATTTTCCGATATACAGCATCCCGCTCAGGGCTCGGTGGCATTTTTTGTGTTTGCTCATACAAACGGTCATATTCAGGAATTTTGACGCAGGCATTGTTGGTCACGTTAATGTTTTTGCCATAGAACAACTGCATAAAATTGTCAGCATCTGGATAATCGGCAATCCAAGCCGAGCTTTTAAACATGGTCTTGCACTGCTTTTCTAACTTGAGTGCTTCAGCAAATGGCAAGGACTGGGTACTCATTTTAATTTTGATGCTATCCAGCGTTTTCTTCCAAAATTCTGCCTGTTGCTGACTGCGTGCACTATTCCCCGAGATCGTCATATTGATGACCAAAGGTTTACCATTCGGCAAAGTGCGCCAACCATCTGCAGCGACTTTATAGTGATAACGGTCTAACAATAAATTGGCCGCTTTGACTGAGTAAGGAATACTGCTTTTATAGTTTGGATCATAGCCCACCACACCGTTTGGAATCGGGGCTTGTAAGCGTTCGGCATCGCCTTTTTGTAAAATACTGATGTAATTATCCGCCGAAAAGGCCATCGCCATGGCACGTCTTAAAGCAATTTTGTCTTTACTAAAGCCACCCACCACTGGGTTTTGCATGTTCCAATAATGGTAATCAATAGAAGGATCGGTAATCCGCGACAGTTGTACGCCTTTTTTCGCCAGTTCAGGTTTGAGTTTGCCATTTTGCAAAGCCTGAACCGTTAATTCGCCATCCAAGGCAAACAGATCAATTTCATCTTTAATAAAAGACAACCAGCGCGACTGCCCTTCTTCCATGACCTGAATATCAATCACCCCAATCTGCGGCATTTTTTTGCCTTGCATGGCTTTCACAATGCGCTGATCTTCTGGCGTGGATGCCTTAAAGTTCCAGACAAAACTGCGAAAATCAGGATTGGCTTTTAAAATAATCCGTGAACCTGGCGTCCAGCGCGTCAGCAGATACGGTCCAGTTCCGACAGGATGCCCCATCACAAATCCAGCTTTATCGCGATATTTTTCGATGACTTCACGTGCGACCGCCCCCGCAGGCTGATGGGCCAGCAACATCGGAAAGTTTTGATCTGGACTGGTGAGGCGAATGACCAAGGTATATCGGTCTGGTGTTTGCAGCCCTACCACGGGTAGATCGTAATTAAATTTACCTGTTTTGGCCGCCTGCTTTAACACAGCATCCATGCCTAGAATACGCCCGTCGAGTAACCAGCTATTGGGCGAGCGTAAATTTGGGTCGAGTAAGCGTTTAAAGGTATAAACATAATCTGCCGAGGTCAGTTCCCGCTTTTTGCCCTTAAACACGGGATCGGCAGCAAAGTAAATGCCTTTTTGCAGGTGAATGGTATAGGTTAAACCATCCGCACTGACTTCTGGTAAGGCGGTTGCGGTACGCGGTACCAACTTAGCCGGTGAAGCCAAATAATCATAAGTAAATAAAGTTTCGAAGATTGAGCCATTCACATGCGCTGAATACAGATCATGCACTCCCGCTGGATCAAACCCCGTTTCCGCCACAGGAAACACATAGCGCAAGATTTTATGAGGGTCGGCAGGAGTTTGTGCCAGCACGTTCACCGACATGCTCAATAACAGGCTGCCTGCCAATAGCCCTTTGCCCCAATGTGGCATTTTTTTATTGCAAACGTTCATTCTTATTCCACACTCATTTATTTTTTTCAGGCTGGATATCCAGATATGGCCAGTTACTATTCATCATGGGATGCGCTTTAAAGCCCTGAATTTGTGGATGCAGTAACCAGTTGCGAATGCGGCTGCTATGAATAATCCACGGATTATCCGCTTCAATTTGGCGGCTTAATTTTTCATAAAATGGCACGCGTTGCTGTGGCGCCAAACTCAACATTTTCTTGTACAAAGCATCATAGCTTTTCGATTGATAACAGCTTAAATTACCCTGAGCAGCATTCGGCCCATACAGTAATTGGGCAAAATTTTCCCCTTCAGGATAATCCGCAATCCATGCCCCGCCCCACATCATATATTTACACTGTGTTGCAGCTTTTAAGTTATCGGCGAAATTGCTGACTTTAAAATCCACCCGAATGCCGATCGCATCCAGATTCTTTTTCCACAACTCGGAGTGCACCACAGAACTGGAACTGTTTTCCGTCATAAAATTTAAGGTAAGTGGCTGACCACTCGGCAAACGACGATAGCCATCTGCTGCCTTTTTATAACCAAAACGGTCCAGTAGTTTATTGGCCAGTACAGGGTTATAGGCCAAACTACTGCGGTAATTCGGATTGAAGCCCTGAACCCCATCCGGAATGAGCATTTCCGACCTCACCGCCTGACCCTTGTAGAGTTGCTTGATGGCTTCGTCTTGATTAAACGACAAAGTAATGGCACGGCGTAAGGCAATTTTGTCTAAGCTGAATCCCCCGACAATCGGATCTTTCATATTGAACATGGTGTAGGTAATTTCAGGATCTTTGTTGGGATAATGCTGGATACCCTGCTTCACCAATTCGGGTTTGAGCTTCTGTCCATCTAAGGCTTGTGGGACAGCATTCGAGGTCAATTTGTCAAAGTCGAGCTGCCCAGTTTTGAAGGCCAGCCAACGCGACTGTTCTTCCTCAATAATACTGACCTCAATTTTACCAATTTGCGGCATCTGTTTACCCGACATCTCTTGCACCAGTCGGTTATCCCAAGCTGTACCTGTGGATTTGAAGTTCCAGACAAAACCACGGTAATGCGGGTTAGCTGTCAATTCTATTTTACTGCGTGGCACGTATTTACTCAGCTGATATGGACCTGTGCCTACAGGATGCTGTGCGATACGATCTCCATAATATTCGACCACTTCACGTGCCGTTGCGCCAAAGGTGACATAGGCCAGAATGTACTGAAAATTATAATCAGGACGGGTCAAAGTGATTTGTAAGGTATAAGGATCCAGCGCTTTTAAGCCTGCAATCGGAGCATCGTAATTAAACTTTCCAGTTTTCTTGGCCAGCGCATGAGCTTCATTGCCCCCGACAATTTTGCCATCAATGAAGGAATAGGTGGTGGAACGGTTTTTGGGATCTAAAATGCGCTGAATACTGTAAATATAATCTTGAGCTTTCAGTTCACGACGTTGCCCTTTAAACGCAGGATCAGGCGCAAAATAAATTCCCGGCTTAATTTTAAAAGTGTATCGCTTGCCATTTTGTTCAATCAGCGGCAACGCCTGTACGGTATTCGGCACCAATTGCACAGGTCGCGCCAAATAATCATATTTCAATAACGGCTCAAAAATGACTTCAGCAATTTTTCCACTGTAAAAATTATAGGTTTTGACCATATCAAAACCATCATCAGGGGCTTCCATTGCTACGTGTAAAATCTTGTTGGACTGAGCTGCGGCATTGGCTAGCTGCATACAGCCCGATGAAATCAGCAGGGTTAAAATGGCAATTCTTAAGTTTTTGGCTTCCAATTTTGACCTTTCCTGTGAGACCTGCATAAACGCCGGTTTATTCATTGTTTTTAAACTGATGTGTTTATTGTTATTCCTGTTCCATTTAAGCAAATTCTCTCGAATTAGTCCTCTGCTTATGTCATGAATTAACAATGATTTGCTCCTAAAGCGAATTTCGTGCCATCGCTAAAAATACTGCTAAAAAAACAGATATTTATAAATATTTATATTTATTATATTTTTTATTTATTCGGTGCTTTAGATTGGACTAAAATCCAAAAGCCAAAAGGAACGTCCAATCATTTTAATTCATTCTAGTCTGCTGTATTTAAATCAAAGCCATCATTCTATTATCTTGCAGAATCAATCCTGATAAAGCACAGCATTGGTTGCCCATTGTATTTTTTATTCGTGGTTATTCGTGTGACCACTATTTCCAAATATCTTTTTTAAGCTGGTTTCTAAAATATTGCTTGGCTATCAATTACGACTTTCAGGTTCAAGTATGAAAAAGGCTTCATCTATGTGATGAAACCTTTTTCAAATAAATCACAACACTGGAATATCAATCCAGTGTGCTTCTGGGAAATGCTGCGCCAAATAAGTTTTAAGATATTCAGCTGTATCTTTAGAAATGATAGGGTCTTGCGATTCATCATTTAAGTTATAGGCCAATGCATATAAAGACAAACCACGTGCTTTTAAGGCTTCCAGACTCAATATGGTATGGTTAATGCTACCTAAGCGCCCTGAACTGACCAAAATCACTGGGAATTTTTTATCTGCCAGATAATCAATCGTCAGCATTTCGGTCGTCAAAGGCACCATTAAGCCGCCCGCGCCTTCCAGTAACACCACTTCAAATTTATCCGCCAACTGCTGCGTTGCATGCTCAATCTTGGCAAAATCAATCTCACGGCCATCGATTTTCGTGGCTAGATGTGGAGAAGCTGGATAGGTGAAAATTTCAGGCATGGTCAGTTTGCTGTCATCTTCCGGCAAGAAACCTGTACCCATAATTTCACGATGCTGCTCAATATCTTCAGACACATCCACATTGCCAGTTTGAATCAACTTTTGGGTAATGGTACGTTGACCTTCGGCATTCCATAATTTCGCCAAATATCCAGTGGCATAAGTTTTGCCAATACCAGTATCAATACCACTCACAAAATAGATGTCTGCGGTCATGTTGTTCTCCGTGCAATACAATAAATTGGGTGATAGCTTAAGCAATAGTGCAACTGCCCAAATTCATCAATCTGTGAAAATTGTTGATAATCTTGATAAAAATTTTGCAGCGATTGTTTGGTCCAACGATAGTACACGCTGGTTGCCGTTACCCCTGTTGCTTTTAAATGCTTGAGTACCTGTTTGGGATGGGCAAAATTTAACGTACTGACCTGCTCACTCAGCTGCAAAACTTCAAATCCCGCCTGCTCTAAGGCTTGCTGCAATTCTGGTAAAGTGGGATAGTGCAAGCCTTGTCCTGTTAGGGTTTTAATTTCTTTTAAATTTTCCTGCCCAAAAATCGAAAAACAGAAATAACCTTGCGGGAGCAACGCCTGTGCCACGCGATGAAACATGGCAGACAAATCCGTCATCCACTGTAATGCTGAACTGGAAGTCACCAGATTCAAATCTTGCGGCAAATCCAATTGCTCGATATCACCAATCAACCATTCAATCTGCGCTTGCTGTGGAAAATGTTGTTGTACCGCAGCATACAGATCATTCAGAATCAGGTGATCTATGTGCAAATTTTGCATGAGCAAATGGCTTAAATTACCTGAGCCACAACCAATTTCTAACACACGTGCTTGCTGCTGTGCAGGCAAATGATTCAGCATCAATTGCATTAAATGCTGACAAATTTGCTTTTGTACCACAGCATGTTCGCTATAGCTTTGTCCCGCCTGTGCAAAGCGCAAGGCCACACGGGATTTATCTATTTGAGATGGATTCACCACTAAAACTCATAACAAAGCGATAAACTGATCCAGTTCATCTTGCTGAAATTGTGTATTTAAACAAATACGTAAACGTGAACTTTGCACAGGCACCGTTGGTGGACGCACTGGCATAATATAAAAACCTGCCTGTTGTAACTGCACCGCAGTATCGACGGTTTTTTGCGACTCACCAATAATGACAGGCACAATATGGCTGGTCGATGGACAAGCATACCCTTTTGCCTGTACGGCTTGTTGTAAATAAGAGCTTAATTGCTGTAAATGCTGACGACTGGCATTTAGATTACGCATTTTCTGAAAAATAAAATTGGTCCATGCCATACAAATTGGGGGCTGGGCGGTGCTAAAAATCAGTGATCGCATTCGATTAATCAAAAACTCACGAATTATCGGATGGCAAATCAGGTAGCCACCTACAGACGCCATGGCTTTACCAAAAGTCCCGACCAAAAAGTCTATTTGCTCAATCACTTGATACTGTTCAGCACAGCCAAGACCTTGCTCACCGCGTACCCCGATGGCATGCGCTTCATCCACATAGAGCATGACTTTGGCAAATTGGGATTTAATGCGAGCCAACGCTGCCAGATCCGTTTCATCCCCATCCATACTGAAAATGGATTCAGTCACCACAATGATTCGATCAAAGGCCGCATCATCATGGTATTTCTGTAATAACTGCTGCAAATGCTGCAAGTCATTATGGCGATAACGTACATATTTAGCAGATGAAAGACGAATCCCATCAATCATACTGGCATGTACTAATTTATCTGCCAGAATTAAGGTTTTGGCATCGCTAACTGCGGGTAAAATCCCGATATTCATATGATAGCCACTGTTAAACAACAGCGCAGCACGCCCAGCAAAAGCTTGACTCAAGCTGGCTTCAAGCTGTTCATATTCCGGAAAATTTCCGGTCAGTAAGCGTGAAGAAGATGAACTCATGATGCGCTGTGCATTCGGGGTTTCATCAAAAAACTGTTCGCGTAAGCTCAGATCTGAAGCCAAACCCAAATAGTCATTAGAAGCCAAATTCAACATCCGACGCTGTTGAATTTCAATCCATTTGCCCTGTTGGGTATTCGAGGTAAATTGACGTAAATTGCCCTGCAGTTTTAGCTCATCCAGTTGCGCTGCATAATGGTCTAACAAATTCATGCCGCTTCCTCTTGCATATGACGTACTACATCGACTAATTCGGTCAACAAGGTATCTAACTGTGTTTCTGAAATCACATACGGTGGCATCACATACACCAGTTTGCCAAATGGACGAACCCAAATGCCACGTTTAACAAATTCTTGTTGCAGGGTTTTCATATCGACATTGAACTTTAATTCAACCACACCAATTGCTCCCAACACCCGCACATCCTGTACATAACTGAGTTGCGCTAATGGTGCTAAATGCTGCTCTAACTGCTGTCCAATGCGTTGAATGGTGCTTTGCCAATCTTGCGAAACCAAAAGCTGGGTACTGCGGAGTGCCACCGCACAAGCTAAAGGATTCGCCATAAAGGTTGGACCATGCATAAACACGCCCGCTTCACCCTGTGAAATGGTGTCCGCCACATGTTTCGAGGTTAAGGTTGCAGATAGGGTCATGTAGCCACCCGTTAAGCCTTTACCAATACACATAATATCGGGTTCTACCTGTGCATGTTCCCAAGCAAAGAGTTTACCTGTACGCCCAAAACCAGTGGCAATCTCATCAAAAATCAACAGCACTTGATATTGTTCACACAGCAGTTTGGCTTGGCGTAAATATTCAGGATGATAGAAGCGCATGCCGCCTGCACCCTGCACAATCGGTTCAAGAATCAGTCCTGCAATCGTGTCATGCTGTTGCTTTAAGACTTGTTCTAATTCGGCAATATCGGTAGCATCCCAGTCTTGATCAAAGCGGACTTGTGGTGCAGGGACAAAAATACGATTCGGTAAGCTACTGCCAAAAATCTGATGCATGCCCGTCACTGGATCACACACCGACATGGCATTCCAAGTATCCCCGTGATAACCCGAACGTGGCGTAACAAAATTGGTTTTAGCCGTCTTGCCTTGTGAAGTCCAGTATTGCACAGCCATTTTTAAAGCAACTTCGACGGCAACTGAACCTGAATCGGCATAGAAAATTTTGTCTAAACTCGGTGGGGTAATCTCTAGTAATAGTTTGCCCAGCTCAATGGCAGGATCATGGGTAAAGCCACCAAACATGATATGCGACATATTTTGCAGTTGATCGGTAACGGCCTGATTCAATTCTGGGTGATTATAACCATGAATCGCACACCACCATGAAGACATGCCATCGAGCAACTGACGCCCATCATCTAACTCAATCACTGCGCCATAGGCTTTTTTCACCTTAAAAGTCGGCAGTGGGTTGGTCATAGAGGTATAAGGATGCCAGATATGTTCAAGGTCAAATAAATCGGTCATCCATAACTCCTGTGGCGTACTCATTTTTTACAATATTGGCTATCTTAAACCTGCAAGTTTCTAAAAAACATTGCGAGAATGGTCATTCCTAGACAGCCTGAACGGACTCTTACAGAAAATCAGCAATAATTTGCAAAGTTTGTTCTGCTTCAAAGCATGGAAAGCCATGTGAAACATGATCAATACACATAATTTTTGTATTTTCTGCAAGTAATTGCTGCATATTTTCAACAATTTCACTTGGAACTAGCGCATCTTGTGCTGCGAACAGGTGTAACTGTCTTCCTGTATAATGCGCTAAAGTTTCGGTTAAATTCAACTGCTCTAATAGCACTAAACCCTGCTCCAACAGTGAAACTGGTTGAGGCTTAATCATTTTTTGCATTTGCACAAAATCTTTCTTGGCAGAATCTGCGCCTTGGCAAACTAAAAAACCAAAGCGTTTTAGGGTGCTAATCGCATCTTGCTGGAATGACTGCTTAAACTGGATAAACGTTTCCTGTGGCATGGCTGTGTCCCAACTCGGTTGCACCACAAAACAGGGGTTCGATGCCAAAGTAATCAAGGTTTTCTGTTGTGAAAATTGCTGCTGAAGTTGTTGAACCAATAAGGTGGCTAACTGACCGCCCAGTGACCAGCCCATAATCACCTCAAAACCACGCGCATGCTCGACCTGTTGTTGCAGCGTTTCTGGGTCTAATGCATTAAAAATATTGAGCAGGTCGACCTGATGCCCGTGCTGTTGCAATTTTTGCTGTAAGGGTTCTAACAGTTGCGTACCACCACCCCAACCTGTGATGAGTAAAATACTTGTGCTCAAGGTTTTGCTCTACGAATCAAACTTTGTCGAGCAGTATAACGACTTTTATTTTTGGACTGAGCTGCATTTCCTATCATTCTGCAACTGTAAAGTCACACATCTGAAACAGTAGGCAGGTTGTATATTTCAGGCAGTTTGGCTCCCATATCTGCCAAGTCAATGGTCTATTTTCTTACACTCAGCATAAGCTTTCTTTGCTAAGATAAAACATTCAGTTAATCAAAAATCAGAAAAAATATGCATTTGAACCAACTGTGCCGTGTCGGTTTCCTGAGCATCAGCTGTACCATCGGTAGCTATACGCTCAGTCATGCCGAAAACGCTGTCTTTTCTAAATCGAATTCAAGCCAAAAACAATGGGTTGGGCAAACCGCACCGAGCTTCAAGCTACAAGACCAAAATGGTAAATGGCACGACTCCAAACAATATCGTGGTCAATGGATGGTCTTGTATTTTTATCCCAAAGATGACTCTCCTGGTTGTACCCAAGAAGCCAATCAGTTTAAAGCACTCTATCCCAAATTCTTAAAATCCAATGCCGTAGTGCTAGGCGTGAGTCTAGATGATGTGAAGTCGCATCAAAAATTTTCCAGCAAATTGGGACTGCCTTTTCCGATCTTGGCCGATCAAAAGCAACAGCTTGCAGGACAATTCGGCATCGTGCGCAACTTTGGTGTGGCACAAATTGCCAAACGGGAAACATTCTTGGTCGATCCACAAGGCACGATTGTTTATCACTACAGCAGTGTAAACACCCAGACCCATGCCAATCAGGTGCTCGCTGATATTCAGAAGTTTTCAAAAAAGTAAAAATTTGGCACATAAAAAAAGGTTTTCAAACTCAAGTCTGAAAACCTTTTTGAAATGATGCGACGTGCTTACATTTGCGATTGAATATAGTTTTGCAAGCCAATCAATTCGATCAGGCGAATCTGTTTTTCTAACCAGTAAGTATGATCTTCTTCCGTGTCAGACATTTGCTGACGCAACATATCTCGAGTGACATAGTCCCCTTTTTCTTCCGCCAATTTCACGCCTTGCGCCAGTTTCTCACGGACATGATATTCCAGTGCCAAGTCGGCTTTTAAACAGCTCACCACATCTTGACCGACATCAATATCATCACGATTCATATTTGGTGTTCCTTCAAGGAACAATACTCGGCGAATGAGGGCATCCGCATGGGAAGCTTCTTCCTGCATTTCATGGTCAATACGTTCGAAGATTTTGCTTAAGCCCCAGTCTTCATACATACGAGAATGAATGAGATATTGATCGCGAGCTGCCAGTTCTCCACCGATCAACATATTTAAATAGTCTACTACTTCTGGATTGCCACGCATCTCGTTATACCCCATACCTTTTTCAAATATTATGGCGACAATTAACTAAGAATGCAAAAGTTAAATTTTGTAAGTTTATGATTTTTATAAAATTAAAATGAGAAACATACGCATTTGCAGTTTAAATTCGCCCATTTTCCACATATAAAATAAGCCTTTGCAGTATTTTGCCTCTTCGGACAAAGGCTATTTCATTTAAAATTTTGCTTATTTTAAAATTTGTAACTATTTAAAATGGTTCTTATTTCGCTACGTCTTTAAAACATCACGAAGTTTAAATTGTCACACCATCATTTTTTTATTATTAAAAATAAAAAAGTTACACTCAATTTAGAGCTATGAGCCCCACTGTTGCATAGTAAGCGTTAAACATACCTTCCAAATATTTTTTATTGATGAGATGATCTACATTGGCGAAGATAGTCATTTTTACCTCGCCCAATTGGGTTTTATAAGGCACACCCACCTCTACGTTGAAATGACGCATCAGTTAGCTACCTGTTCCCCATAAGCAAAGACTTTCATCCCATTCGCGTTTACACTATGCCAATACTTAAAACAACAACGGTTGATCTATGACAAATTTAGCAACACAAGCACCTGTACTGGTCACAGGTGCCTCGGGTTATATTGCCAGTTGGGTAATTCAAAAACTATTAACCCAAGGCTATACCGTACATGCTACTGTCCGTGACCTGAACAAAACTCAAAGCTTCGCGCATTTATCGAAAATTGCAGAAAGCAGCACAGGAACACTCAAACTATTTAAAGCGAATTTGCTCGAACCCAATTCATTTAAAGAAGCCATGCAGGGCTGTGAAATTGTGTTTCATATGGCGTCACCTTTTGTTGTTACCAACTATAAAAATGCCGTGAAGGACATCATTGAACCTGCTGTTTTAGGTACAGAAAATGTTTTAAACACCGTGAATGAAACTGAGTCTGTCAAACGCGTCATTGTCACTTCAAGCATTGCATCGACCTATGGCGATGCCGTGGATATTTTAAAAACGGATCATAATACTTTTGATGAAAGTCACTGGAATACCAGCAGCTCAGAGACCCATCAGCCTTATCCATATTCTAAAGTGATGGCTGAGCGTAAAGCTTGGGAAATGGCGGATGCACAAGAGCGTTGGCAATTGGTTTGCATTAACCCTGCCTTGGTCTTTGGTCGTTCATTAACGCCAAATACGCAGTCAGGTTCAATTGAGGTCTTACAACAATTTACCAATGGCTTAACGCTTGCGGGTGTTCCACCCATGTGGAATGGTGTAGTCGATGTTCAAGATGTTGCCGAAGCACACCTACAGGCTGCATTTAATCCCAAAGCAACAGGTCGTTACATCGTCAGTGGTGATACGTTGAGTTTGCTTGAAATTGGTCAATTACTTAAAGCCCATTTTGGTTGGAAGTTTCCATTTCCACGCAATGAACTGCCAAAAACTGCCTTTAAAGTGATTGGTCCGCTCATTGGTTTTAGCCGTGAGTTTGTTGAACTGAATATGGGTTACCCTATTTATTTTGATGCGAGCAAGAGCCAAAAAGAATTAGGCTTACAGTATCGCGATGTCAAAGAAAGCTTGATTGAGCACTTTCAACAATTGCTTAACGATGGTGTGATCAAACAATATATTCCGTAATGATCACCATAAAAAAAGACACCTTATCGGTGTCTTTTTTTATTTCATACGAATCAGAAATCTAAGCCTCTAACTGACCATAATCTTGCATCAGTTGAATAAACTCAGCTTCGTTGATCACAGTAATACCGAGCTTCTCCGCTTTATCTAGCTTCGAACCTGCTTTTTCTCCAGCAACAACACATTTGGTTTTACTCGATACACTACCACTGACACGTGCACCCAGTGCTTGCAAGAGCTGTGTTGCTTCATCCCGCCCCATGCGACTCAGTGTACCAGTCACAACCCAACTTTCACCATTCAAAGGCTGGCGGATTGGTGCTACTGGTGCGTCCCAGTGAATACCTGCTGCCAATAACCGCTCCAAGACTTCCAAATTATGCGGGGCTTGGAAAAAGTCATAAATCCACTCTGCGGTGATATTGCCCACATCAGGTGTTTTCATTAACGACTCAATGTCGGCTTGTTGTAAGGCTTCAAACGTCTGGAAAGTATTCGCCAGCATACGCGCTGTGGTTTCACCCACCCCACGAATCCCCAATGCATAAATAAATGCCGCCAAAGTGGTCTTTTTGCTGTTTTCAATCGCATCAATCAGATTTTGAACCGATTTCTCGCCCATTTTTTCAATGGTGAGTAATTTTTCACGATGTTCATGCAAGTGATAAATATCTGCCACATCTTGCAGTAAATCCAGATGCAACAAAGACTCTACCCAACGCTCGCCTAGACCTTCAATATCCATAGCTTTACGCGAAACAAAGTGGCGAATCGCTTCAATGCGCTGTGCAGCACAGTACAAACCGCCAGAGCAACGTGCCAAGGCTTCACCTTCAGGCATCACCACGGGTGAAGCACAAACGGGACACTGTTCGGGTAAATGCACTTCTTGGGTATCATTCGGACGAAACTCAGGCCAAACTTTTTCCACTTTAGGAATCACATCCCCACTGCGATAGACACTGACCGTATCGCCAAGACGCACATCCAAACGGTGAATTTCACCAATATTATGCAAAGTCACATTAGAGACTGTGACCCCACCGACTGCCACAGGATTTAAGCGTGCCACAGGGGTTAGTGTCCCTGTACGCCCCACTTGCCAGTCAATATGTTCAACCGTAGTCAAAGCTGCAACCGCAGGGAATTTATAAGCGGTTGCCCAGCGTGGTTCACGACTGAGAAAACCCAGCTGCTGCTGCTGTTTTAAATCATTGACCTTGACCACCATCCCATCAATTTCAACACTTAAATTCGGACGCTCAAGATTAATTTTTTCATACGCCTGTTGTACCGCCTGAATACTGTCGCAGACAAAATGACGCTCACCCACGGCAAAGCCAAATCCAGCCAACCAGTCCAGACTCTCGGACATGGTTTTCAAGCCATGACTCGGTTCGCATTGTGCAATGCCGTAGGCATAAAATGCCAGTGGACGCGACGCTGCAATATTCGGATCAAGCTGTCTTAAACTGCCTGCTGCAGCATTACGCGGGTTGGCAAATGTTTTTTCACCTTTAGCTTCATTTTCAGCATTCAACTTTTCAAAGCCCGATTTTGGCATCAGCACTTCGCCACGGACTTCCAATAGCGTCGGTATTATGCCTGAGGCATGGCTCAACACTTTCGGTAAGTTACGAATGGTTTTGACATTCTGGGTAATATCTTCACCCGTTTCACCATCACCACGGGTCACCCCGCGCACTAACACGCCATGTTCATACCAGAGCGAAATCGCGAGTCCATCGAACTTTAATTCAACATCATATTCAATTTTTTGGTTTGGTAAGCGCTCTTCAACACGACGTGCAAAAGCAAATAATTCTTCTTGATTAAACACATTGCCCAAAGACAGCATCGGTACCACATGTGTGACCGATTCAAATTTTGCTAAAGGCTTGCCACCGACTTTATGGGTCGGTGTATCGGCTTGTACCCATTCAGGATATTGTTGTTCTAAGGCCTTGAGTTGGTGAAATAATTGGTCATATTCACTGTCGGCAATGGTGGGCTGATCCATCACATAGTAGGCATGATTATGCTGTGCCAGAATCTGAATCAGTTGACGCATTTGTGCGACAACAGTGTTTTGCTGAGTCATAGTTTCACCATAAAAAAGGGCGGTTTTTCCGCCCTTCAACAATCTAATCGGTCTATTATAAAAATCAGACCTTAATTTTCAATTTGATTATACCGTAGCACGCTGATTTGAGCGGTAATCAATTGCTTGATGACGCCAAAATTCACGCAATTGTGCGGTTAATTCCTGCTGATTCTGATCGTAAATTGTGCCATCAATTTCTCGCGCAATCAGGTTAGAAATACTCACCATGGTATCAAAGGCATTTTGCACATCATTATGCGGTAAAGCCAAGAAGAAGGCCAAACCTTTGACTTGCTCATTGGCTAAAGTTTCCAAATCAAATCCTGCCGCACCTTCATCGGTAATTTGTAAGACCGAGAAAGACAGTTTTTGATGTTCTTCGTCATAACGGTGGAAACATGCCATTTCACCATAACGCAAACCGTATTTAAGCAGGACTTTCAACATCTTGTCTCCAGTTAGAATTCGACGTTCTGGGTAAATGTTAAAGACAATAAATTCTTCCGCAGTCTGTAAGACGCTTTCCTCATCAACACGCTGCTGTTCATGTAAATGTTCATCCAAGATACTGCTTTCTTCATTAAATTCAGTAATCTCGGCTTTTTCTACATGCGGCTGTAAATGTAAGCCTGAATCTGCATCAGCATGTTCTGCTGCGATTGCAGTATTCGGATCAGCGGGCACTTCTGCAGCTGGCACTTGCTGAGTGTTCGCTTCAGTTTGCGTTTGATCTGCAACGGCTACGGGGGCTACTTTATCTTGTTCTGCACTCACTGTAGGTTCTGGTTTTTGTTCTGTATCTTCTGCAACAGCGGCTTCATTTAAAGTTGGTTCTACACGCTCTGTAGATTCCGAAGTTTGCAACTGATCACGCACATGACGCGGAATGATAGGAAGTTGACTATCAGAATTCACCTGTAATGCACTTTCAAGGGATGGTGTTGCTTCAGCTGGCTTTTTCAACAGCATGCGTAAACCAACGAATATTATGATTACGGCGATTACGATACCAACTATTGTAGTGACTTCCATATTATGACTCCGCGACTAAACCGTATTCTTTTGCCTGTTCCAAATTCACACTAACAAGTTTGGATGTACCCGGTTCTGGCATGGTCACGCCCAGTAAATCGGTTGCCATCGTCATTGCTAGCTTATTATGTGTAATGTAAATGAATTGAACTTGTTCAGAAAGCTCTTTTACCAAATTACAGAAACGCCCCACATTGGCATCGTCCAAAGGTGCATCCACCTCATCCAAAACGCAAAATGGCGCAGGATTTAAACGGAAAATGGCAAATACCAACGCCAATGCCGTCAACGCTTTTTCACCACCGGACAATAAGGCAAGTGAACTGTTGCGCTTACCCGGTGGGCGTGCCATCAGTTTCACCCCAGACTGCCAATCATCTTCTAAAGTCAAACAGGCTTCTCCCCCATTAAAGACTTTAGGGAATAAGTCCTGTAACTCGGTATTGACGTGATCGAAAGTTGTCATAAACAACTTTCGGGTTTCTTGATCAATACTTTTCATGGCGGCTTGTAGTTGCGCCACGGTTTTCTCTAGATCTTCAATCTGATGGCTGAGTTCATCAAAACGGTTGGACACTTCTTCATATTCTTCTGAAGCCGCCAAGTTGACTGCACCTAATTTGGCAAACTGCTGTTGGGCTTTTTCCAAACGTGCCTGATGTGCCGGTAAATCAATGTTTAAACCCGTAATCAGCTCACTGTCCATGGCTTTTAACTGCTCAGAATAGTGTTGAAAATCGGATTTGGCTGCCTGCCATGCCAAACGCTTTTCTTCGAGCTGACTGCGTAACCGTTCATCTTGCTGTTGCTGTTGATGACGTTGTTCCGTGACCTGCTGCTGTTTTTCTTGCACACTGTTGAGTTCTAACTGCCATGCATTCCAGTTTTTCTGCAATTTTTCAGTCTGTTGGAACTGTTCGGCAAATTGCGATTCCAGACTTGGCAATTCAAGTTGCACAGGGTCAATAAACTTTTTGGCTTGTTCGATTTGTTGGGTAATTTGCAGATTTTGGGTTTTCAGGAAAGAAGCATCTTTTTCCAATAGCTCTGTTTGCTGTTGAGTTTGCGTCGCATGACGGCGTAACACTTCTAGCTCTTGTTGCGAGTGCAAGGCTTGCTGCTGCGCCAACTCGACTTGCTCAGTCAACTCTTCCAGTTGAAACTGCGTAGTTTTATAGTTTGGCAGCACCTGTTCAAGCTTTAGCGTCAACGCATGCAAATCTATTTCTAGATCATCTTTTTGCATAGCATCTTCTTCAAGCTGCTGCTCTAACTGGACAAGTTGATCTCGTAATTGTTGCTGTTGCAAGGCAAATGCTTGGGCACTACTTTGCAGCTTGGCAATATTGACATCCAACTGTTGTAGTGTTTTCTGCTGTTGTTTCAGTAACTCTTGCTGCTCCTTCAACACGGCCTGTTGCTGTTGCATCTGTTGCTGCAACTCAGGTAAATGCTGCTCAGCTTGCTCATACTGGGCTTGTAACAGACTTAATTCACTCTCAATGCCTTCTAGGCGAATACGATGACTGAGTGCGCCCTGACCCGCTTGGCTGCTTTCATCATAATACAGCGCAATAACCCAATCCGCACCGACATGATAACCGTCTAAGGTTAAAATCGACTGGCCTGGCTCAAGCTCAGATTGATACGCTAAAGCCTGTGTCAGTGAGTTGGCAATGGCGACCTGATTCCACAGCGAATGTGATGCTGAGGCAATCCAGTCTGCCAGACAGGGGAGTTGTGGCAAAGTCAGCTGACTACTGCCTGTGCTCATTTTAAGCTGACGTGCAATGCTTTCTTGGAATTCCGCTTCTTCATCCAGCACTTCTGCTGAAAGCCATTTGGTCAGAAACTTTTCAATTAACTGCGCATGCGGTTTGCCTTGCTCATTTAATTTTAAGGACTGCATCAATTGCACATTAGAATTATGCGAATCAGGGCTTTGCTTAGCGACCAATTGCGACAGATTTCGCTGTTCCGATTGTAAAACCTGAATCTCCGACTTGAGCTGTAGCAGCTGGCTTTTTTGCAGGGCATATTGCTCTTGTAATTGCTCGTGTTGCTGAGCTTGCTGCTGAATGTCGAGTTCTAATTGCGCCAATCTTGCCTGAACGCCTTGTTTTTCCTGTTCTAATTGCTGTACATCATCGCCTTGGGTTTGCGATTGAATCTGTGCGGCTTGCAATTGCAAAGTCTGTTTCTGCTGTTCAATCCGCTCAATGTTCTTTGTTAACTGTTCAGATTGAGCCAGCATCTGCATTTTTTGCTGTTGTTGCTTTTCAACTTGGGTTTTCAGCTGTTCAAACTGCTGCTGCACCTGTTGCTGTTGTGCTTTAAAATCTTGATAACTTTGGCTCTGCTGTTGGCTCAACACTTCGCATTGCTGCAACTGCTCGGTCTGATCATCTTGTTGTTGCAGTAAGGTTTCTAACTGCAATTCAATCAGTTGCAGACGTTCTTTGGTCTGTGCCTTTTGCTGTTCCAGTTGTACCAGTGTCGACGTATTTTGCTGAAACAGTGACTGTTTTTGTTCTAGGGTCATTTTCAGCTCAGCCAGTTTTTTCTCTGCCTGTTGCCACTCATTTTGTAATGGCGTCGATTGTTGAATCAGACGCTGAAAGAGCTCACTGGTCGAACTTAAATCATGCTCCAAGGTGCTGAGTTCAGAGCGAACCAACTTAAACTGGTCACCCAACTCGTTCATCTGTACCGTATATTCCTGCTGCAACCGGCTACTGTGTTCGCATTGGAATGACAACACTTCAACCTTAATGCTCCGAATGGTTTTTTCTAATTCTTTATATTGAATCGCAGTTTCAGACTGACGTTTTAAGGTTTTGAGCTGTGACTTTAACTCTTGGGCAATATCTTCTAAGCGCGATAAATTCTGGGTGGTATGATCCAAATGCAGCAGAGTTTCGCGACGACGTGCCTGATAACGCGACACCCCCGCCGCTTCTTCAATAAACACTCGCATTTCTTCAGGTTTGGCATCGACCAAACGGTTAATCATGCCTTGCTCAATAATCGCATAAGAGCGTGGACCTAAACCTGTGCCCAAGAAAATATCGGTAATATCACGGCGACGACACTTGGTGCCATTCAGGAAATATTCAGACTTACCATCACGATTGACCTGACGTCGTACAGCCAGCTCATTATAGGCATTATAGGTACCACCCAATTTCCCGTAAGTATTTTCAAAACGCAGTTCGACACTGGCCACACCCACAGGCTTACGCTTGGCAGTCCCAGTAAAGATGACGTCTTGCATGCTGCCACCACGCAGTTGTCGTGCATTAGACTCGCCCATCACCCAGCGAATGGCATCAATCACATTGGATTTACCACAGCCATTGGGTCCAACTACCGCGGTACGGTTGGCTTTAAAATGTAAGGTCGTACTGTCGGCGAACGATTTGAAGCCTGAAAGTTTTAAACTGCTTAAACGCATAATGTCCTGTTAACGTCGTGAACGACGCGCCCATGCTAATTCGATTTGTTTCATGCGTGTTAGAGATTCCAACACCAAGTTACGCAAGTGTCGGCAAAAATCGTCCATAAATAAAGTGGCTTGTTGTGATTTTCGGATTAAAATTGCATCACTCACCAGTTTAAACAACTCAAACGACTCTTGTAACTCCCTGCGCGACGTATTTAAGGTTAAGAAATAACTGCGACGAATGGAAGGCAACAACTCCTGATAAAAATTCATTAAATAAGGATTCGCCACCATATCCTGTTGTCGGGCAAAATATTGAAAAATTAAATCATAAAATTTCTCGGTATGTCCTTGTCGGCATTCTTCTTGAATCTGCTCCATTAACCGCTGAAACTGTTCAGCTTCATGCTGCCGCCAAGTTTCCGCAATACGATGCACAATCTGCCCCGCAAGCATGGCACAACTGTCAAATAATGCACGCACCTGTTGTGCCGACATTTCTGATACTATCGCTCCACGCCGCGGAAAAATCTGAATCAGATGCGTGCGCTCCAAGAGCAACAAGGCCTCGCGCACCGAACCACGACTCACATCCAGTTCTTTGGCAATTCTGAGCTCCTGAATGCGCTCACCTTCGACCAATTCGCCACTAATGATTTGCTCACTAATATGTTTGGCAATTTGCTCGGACAGGCTTTCTATTTCTTCTTGTTGCATACTTTTCCTATCTTGTTTTTATTAAGATGCAATCTCAAATACATCATTCCACCGATGTCATAGTTTTAACTGATTTCAACGGTCTGGCACCATGTCATTGTCAGACAATATTATGTCTAAAAAGCCAATTCAAACAGTAAAAATTATCACAAAACTTTAGAATAATTTTGAAAACCCCTGATAAATAAAATAAAGCCCCACCGTCGTCAACAATCCTGCAAAACAGCGCTTGAGCATTGCTGGTGACAATTGATGTGCAACTTTTGCACCAAGTTTAGCGGTCATAAAACTCATCAAACTGATGCCTAAAAATGCATAGATATGAATATAACCAATGGTATTCGGTACATTGACCTGCGCTTTGGCACCAAACCAGATGAAACCTAAGGCACCTGCAACAGCAATGGGTAAACCACAAGCCGCAGACGTCGCCACGGCTTTTTGCATGACTACCCCGTGACGGTTCAGATAAGGGACGGTTAGACTACCACCACCAATGCCAAAAATTGCCGAGGCAACCCCAATTCCACCACCCGCGAGCATCTGTTTGGCTGTCGAAGGTAACTGCTTCGAGGTATCCACTTGGGCTTTTGCCCCTTTAAACATGCGATAAGCCACCCAAAGGGCAAAAAAGCCAATAATCAGTTGCAGACCTTGTCCCGGCAATAAATCCGCAATGCCCGCCCCCAAAAAAGAGCCGATAATCAACCCTGGAGCTAAATTGCGAAATACCGACCACAACACTGCACCCTGTTTATGATGTGCGGAAACGGAACTGAAAGAAGTTACAATAATGGTCGCTAAGGATGTGCCCAACGCCATATGCATAATCACAGCAGGATCATAGTGCAACTGAGTAAATACAATATACAGAATCGGAACAATGATCAGACCGCCACCGACTCCAAACAGCCCTGCGGTAAATCCTGCGATTGCACCAATCAGTAAATATATGATTAACTCCATAAATATTTTCCACTATGCTTAGATTCAAATGGATGCCGAAACTCGCCAACTACAACAACGACTTCAGGCCGCACAACAACTCCCAGAAGTCCTACTGTTAAAACCGACCACCACCTCAACCAATGATGATGTGCGTGAACTTGCACAAAAAGGAATACACAGTGCATTGGTTTGCAGTGCGCAACAAACGCAAGGAAGAGGACAGCGACAACGTCAATGGGTGTCACCCGAAGGAAACGTGTATTTAAGCACATTGCTCAATACACGAACAGCAATAGATGGGCGTTTAGCTCTAGAAGTTGCGCTCAATATTCTGCACATGCCGAGTCTTGAACAACTCAACTTGCAAATTAAATGGCCAAATGACCTGTACAGTGTGCAAGGTAAATGGGGCGGTATTTTGATTGAGCCAATCAGCCCCAACCAGGTCATTGTCGGGGTTGGACTCAATATTGCGCCTGTGGCTGATACCAGCATTGATCAACAAGTGACTTCACTCACCGAGCTGGGGCTACAACTTAGTTCCCGCATAGATTTGATTGCCGAACTCTATTTAGCCATTCACCGTGCTGGAGAATGGTTTGATCACCAAAGCTATAACTTGGCCGCGCGTTTTAATCGCTATGCCGCTTTTCAGCAACAAGCCGTCGAATTCGAACATAGTACTGGTCTATGCTCGGGGACTTTTGTCGGTATTCAAGACGATGGCGCAGTATTGCTTGAAACTGAAACTGGCCGACAAAGTTTTTACCAAGGTCGTTTACGACTCAGTACAACAACCGAATAGGATGATGTAATGAAAAGTTTATGGCTCGATATTGGCAATACCCGGCTCAAATATTGGCTGACTGAACAGAATCAAATTGTGGATCATGCAGCTGAACTGCATCTACAGTCTCCTGCCGATTTATTACTTGGTTTAATCCAGCATTTTCAAGGTTTGAACATTCAGCAAGTGGGCGTCTCATCGGTACTGGATCAGGAAAATAATCAACGGATCCAAACCATTCTGGAACGCTTAGCAGTACCTGTAATCTTCGCCAAAGTACATACTGAATATGCTGGGTTAAAATGCGGTTATGATAATCCAAAACAATTAGGAATAGACCGCTGGCTACAAGTCTTGGCGGTCGCGAATCCAGATCAAGACCTCTGTGTAATTAGTTGCGGTACAGCCTTGACGATTGACCTTACCCATAGGACACAACACTTAGGCGGATATATCGTTCCTAATTTGTATTTGCAACGGGATTCACTGATTCAAAATACCAAAGGCATTAAAATTCCAGATGCTGCATTTGAAGAACTCAGTCCGGGTCGCAATACCATTGATGCCGTACATCATGGCATTTTCTTAGGTTTACTCAGTACTATTGAACGCGTGATGCAGCACTCACCACGGCAGTTGGTGTTGACGGGTGGCGATGCGGAATTGTTTGCACAACATTTACAGCAGTATCAACCGATTGTAGAAGCGGATTTACTACTAAAAGGTTTACAGCATTACATGCATCATCAAGCTAAAAGCATTAAAGCCTGAAAAATCTGAAAAGTGATCTTGAATCATAAAAAAAGGTGCATCAAGCACCTTTTTTTAACATCGATTTAAAGCATTATTTTTTCTGGTCATTGTTGCCAAACAGAGGCCCCATACCACCGCCACCACCGAATTGCTTTTGCAAGCCACCCAGTGAACGCATCATTTTTGCCATACCCGATGGATTCGCAAACTTCTTCATCATTTTCGCCATTTGCGCATGTTGTTTGATGAGTTTGTTCACTTCTGTCACTTCCATACCGCAGCCAGCTGCAATACGTTTTTTACGGCTCGGGTTCATCAAGTCTGGGTTACGGCGTTCTTTAATGGTCATCGATTGAATAATCGCTTCCATTTTCTTGACTTGCTTTTCAGGGTTCGCTTGCGCAATCGCATCTTGAATACCTGAATTGCTCATGCCAGGCAACTTGTCCAAGAAGCCCATCATGCCGCCCATTTTGTTCATTTGTTCAAATTGCATGAGCATATCTTCAAAGTTGAAGCTGCCGCCTTTCTGCAATTTTTTCGCCATTTTTTCGGCTTTTTCTTTGTCGATTTTACGTTCAACTTCTTCGACCAAAGAAAGTACGTCACCCATACCCAAGATACGTTGTGCAACACGCTCAGGATGGAATGGCTCTAAGGCATCGAGCTTTTCGCCCATACCCAAGAATTTGATTGGCTTACCGGTAATCGCACGAACTGAAAGTGCTGCACCACCGCGCGCATCACCATCAGTTTTGGTGAGGATGACACCAGTTAACGGTAAAGCATCATTAAAGGCTTTAGCTGTATTTGCCGCATCCTGACCGGTCATGGCATCAACCACGAACAATGTTTCAGTCGGCTTAATCGCAGCATGCAACTCTTTAATTTCACCCATCATGTCTTCATCGACATGCAAACGACCCGCGGTATCGACAATCAAGACATCCGCAAACTGGATTTTGGCCTGTTCGATGGCACGGTTGGCAATATCAATTGGCTTTTCATTGGCATTCGATTCAAAGAAAATCGCGCCAACTTCGCCCGCTACAGTTTGTAGCTGTTTAATTGCCGCAGGACGATAAACGTCCGCAGACACCATCGCGACTTTTTTCTTTTGACGTTCTTGTAAAAAACGTGCCAATTTTGCCGCAGTCGTGGTTTTACCCGCACCTTGCAAACCTGCAAGAAGCACAACCACTGGCGGTTTAGCTGCGAGGTCGAGGCTTTCATTGGCCTCACCCATCATCTTGGTTAATTCGTTATAAACAATTTTAACGAAGGCTTGCCCAGGAGATAACTGCGTCATCACTTCCTGGCCTAATGCTTCTTCCTTAACTTTCGCGATGAATTCACGAGTTACAGGTAACGCAACATCGGCTTCAAGAAGTGCCATACGTACTTCACGTAACGTATCTTTAATATTATCTTCGGTTAGCTGCCCTGAGCCAGTAACATTTCTTAAACTCTGCGTGAGTCGTTCTGTTAAGGTATCAAACATTGCAAAATCCGCTTAAAATAGCCAGTAGCAAAAAAATCTTTCTTAAAATAGAAAATTTATGCATAAGATGCTATAGGATACTGTAGTTCGAGTCGAATTTATATAAATGAATATTCATCATCCTGAAAAAGGTTTGACATGATTAGTCTTCCCTTGGTTTATACCATTTTGGCTTTAATTGCCTATACCACCTCCTTTTGGTATTTATTCCTGCATTTAATGTCGAAACGTGAACCAAACCACTGGTTTATTGGCGTGATTTTAGGTTTAGGCCTGCTGCTGCATGCAGGCGTTCTATATCACGACATGATTACACCACTGGGGGTCAATTATGACGTTTTTGTCCTCATGTCCTTTACCTCAGGCTTGATGCTGCTGCTGAGTCTGATTTTTAGTACCTATCGGCCGATTCTGGCGTTAAATTTAATTGGTATTCCCGTCGCAGCTACAGGTCTCATTCTAGGCTTTGCCTTTAGTAAGCCAGACCAGTTTATTGAACAGCACTCCGTCAGTTTAGATATTCATATTATTTTGTCTTTATCGGCCTATGCCGTGTTGCTGATGGCGACCATACAAGCCGTGATTTTATGGTTCCAGAACCGTGAGCTGAAAAACAAGCAAAAGAAGCGCATTTGGGTCAATCTACTGCCCTCTTTTCAAGCCATGGAATCGTTGTTATTTGATTTGATCCATACCGGCTTTATTCTTTTAACCGTGGCTTTACTGTTTGGCTTCTTCACCATTGAAGACTTTTTTGCCCAGCATTTAGCGCATAAAACGGCGTTCAGTATTATTTCATGGTTTGTGTATGGTTCCCTGCTAATTGGTCATTATAAGTTTGGCTGGCGTGGGCAAAAAGCGATTCGCTTTACCCTAATTGGCTTTTTCCTTTTGGCTGTTGGTTTTATTGGTTCTAAGTTTGTGTTGGAAATGATTTTAGGTCGATAAAGTCTTTTTTAGTTTTACTAATTAAAAACGTAGAACATTGCTCGATAAGTAGACCTAGAGCGTGATAATTCAATAGCAAAGCCCAGCTTGACCAAACTGGGCTTTTTAGTAGACCTCAATACTTTGATTTAGAATAAATTATCGAGTGCATTTCGTATTATGTAAATTTTAGAAAAACTTAAATACTTTTTACTGTGTTGAATACGTTATATGCCGCTTTTATCCGTTCTTCATTTGGTATTCTTTTATTCATTAACATGACTAGCCCAAAGCCTTTTTCAGGAATAAAAAAAACGTAAGTTCCAAAACCATTGGTAGAACCAGTTTTATGAAAAACTTTGGATTTTGACTGACTAATATCATTTATAACTGGATTTGATTGCATAACAACACTTTCAGAATTGCTCTCTTGCAAAATTTCTAAGGTAGTCGGATAAGAGTATGTCTCCCACCCAAGCGCCTGAGTCATGTTTCCAAGCTTGAAATAGCCTTTGTGCGTTTCTAAAATGGCTGTCTTTATCTTTGAACTATTTTTTTCTACATCCAAATTTGAGTTTAAAAAACTCAGCATATCTGGAAGTGTAGATTTAACTCCATATGCTTGAGCATCTAATGCACCAGAATTAACTCGAATAAGATTATTCTTTTGATCATGCCCAAAAGCATAATGTTCTATCTATTCCTCTGGAACGTTCACATAAGTGTTTTTTAAATGAAGACTTGGAAAAATCACCTGTTCTAGTAATGATGGGAAAGGGACTTTCATTGATCTTGCTGTTAACTCGCCAAACAATCCAATACTTGGGTTTGAATATTGACGATATTTACCAGAAGGATTTTTTATATGCCAATTTTGAAAATAGTCTAAAACTTGCTCATCTGTTTTAACATAATCAGGAAATTGTAAAGGTAAATTACCGCTAGTATAGGTCGCTAACTCCAGCAAACTCACCTTATCCATTTCTGAATTCTTTAAAGCTGGCCAATATTGACTTGGATGATCTTTAAAAGATAATTTTCCTTGAGCCTTAGCATAAGCACCCGCGGTTGCAGTAAAAAGCTTGCTGAAAGAACCCAACTCAAAGATAGTCCAACTATCTACTTTTTTATTATCATTATTAGATTGAAGACCATAATAGTGTTAGTAGTTTTCTCTCTTATAGATGACGCCTATCGCCATTCCTGCCACACCATACTGTTCCATAAGTGGTTTAAATGACTGGTTAACAGCAGTTTCAATATCTTTTTGATTTGCTTCTATTTCATATGCATTTGAATGAATACTACATCCCACAGCTAAGGTAAAGAGACTAGTTTTAAATAGTTTTTGGGTTTTAGATAACATTCCTGCTATTAGCCTCAATAATACAAATAACAATGTTCTCACTTATCTAATATATTTTCTGTAATAAATCCTTACCCCTTCTATTTAATGAAGTGGGCGTTATGCGAAATAACATTAAAACTCATCCACGCACTTACAAAAGCCTCACTTAACCAATCGTGCGGGTTGTATTCACATCTACAGGAAGCTTCGACTAGTGTATGACAATATTCCCTAACCAATAGCACTGATCGATAAACCTTAAGTACATAAGAAAGATAACAAAATGGATCATTTTTTATCCATCTGTTATACTGGCTAAATATTTACTCCCCTTCTTCCAATTTAGAGTAACGCCAATGAAGTAAGTCTTATTTTCCGTCAAATCTATTTTATTTGTTTTCTGACGTGCAAAATAAACTTATTTACTACTCTATATCTCTATAAAAATTTATTTTGTATGTCCTGTATAAAGGAGTCTTCAATGACCCAACAGGCCTGTACTGTAAAAAATCTCAGCGTTCAATTTGCTCATGAACCACTTTTTCAACATTTAAACTTTGAATTGCCCGCTGCCCAATGTTCAGCTCTGATCGGATGCAATGGTCAAGGCAAATCAATATTAATGTCGCTACTCACTCAGACGCACATGCCCAATTATGCGAGTGGCGAAGTGATTTGGCATATGCCATTTTCCTACTTAAGTCAGCTCGAGCGTTTAAGCAACTGTACGCTTGCCGAAGCCCTTAATATTGCTGACTTACATGCAAGTTTTCAACGTATTGAACAATCGACTGCGAGCTTTGAAGACTATGACTGCGTCGAACATGCATGGCATCAACCCACTGAATGGTTGAAATTGCTAGAAAGTGCAAACTTACCTACGGATCTATCTAGCTCAGTTTCTCAACTGAGTGAAGGTCAGAAAACTAAACTGGCACTGTGTCGCCTTTTTTTACAAACTGAGCATTATTTACTTCTTGATGAGCCCAGTAATCACTTAGACCATGCAAGTCGTGCATGGTTAAGTCAAAAAATCCTTCAGCATCCTGCGGGCTGTTTAGTCATTAGCCACGACCGCACATTGTTAAATCAAATCTCCAATACGTATGTTTTAAATGATTTTGGTTTGCAACACTTCCGTTGCAACTATGCCGAGTATCAGCCACAAGCAGAGCAACAACAGCAGGCACTACAACACAATATCTCGCAAGAAAAACGCGAACTAAAACAATTACAAGTCCAACAGCATGGGCAGCGCATGAAAGCTCAGAAAAGGCAAAAGTCTGGGAAGAAATTACGAAGCTCTGGTTCTCAAGCCAAAATCCTACTCGACTTTAAAAAAGAACGTGCGAGTCAAACCTTATCGGGAGTCGTGCAGCAACAACTTCGCCAAAAGGAACAAGCGCAAGATGAGCTCAAAAACAAACAGCAGCAACTAGAACAGATTAAGTCACAAAAGTTTGATTTCCATTTTCAACCTAAACAAACAGGTGAAATTCTTCGTTTGAAAGAAGTGGGTTTAGCAGCACTTTCTATCTCGCCTATTTCTTTCGCCTTACACAACGGAGAAAAAATCCAACTGCGCGGCCAAAATGGTTCAGGTAAGTCGACCCTACTTCATGCCATTCAAAATCATAGTCATGTTCAATCGGGAGACATTTTTAAGCGTGGAGCATCGTTATATTTAGATCAAAACTTTAGCCTACTGAATCCAGAACTGAATGCGGTACACAATTTACAATTATTGAATCCGTCTTTGTCCGATGAGGAGTGTCGGAATCAATTGGGGCAACTTCGAATTCGACGAGATAAGGCTCTGCTTCCCATCTCACTACTCAGTGGCGGTGAACAACTCAAAGTCGCTTTACTGTGTATCAGTCTCGCAGCACAGCCTGTGGACTTACTGTTACTGGACGAACCCGAAAATCATCTCGACATCGACTCAAGACAACTGTTGGCACAGGCTATACGCGATTTTACAGGGGCGGTTATTTTAGTTTCACATGATGACGCCTTTGTCGAAGAGACACAGATTGAAAACTATTTCGATTTAACCCAAACACCTTAGACTAGACAGCGTGATCGGATTTGCGTATAACACCGTTCTTCAAATTTAACTGGTGACTCAAACCGTGAAACTCATTCTTGCACCCATGGAAGGCTTAACTGACCCGATTATGCGTGATGTTCTAACATCCGTCGGCAGCTTTGACTGGTGTGTGACCGAGTTTATCCGAGTCACCGATACCGTCCTGCCCGATCATATTTATTACAACTTTTGCCCTGAATTAAAAACAGAGGGTAAAACCGCTGCGGGGACGCCTGTGCATGTGCAGTTTTTGGGAAATAATCCTGAAATGCTGGCAGCCAATGCGGTCAGAGCCGTTGAGCTGGGAGCACCTGCCATCGACATGAACTTTGGCTGCCCTGCCAAAACCGTAAACCGTCACCGCGGCGGCTCGGTTTTACTGGATGAACCTGAAGTGGTACATGAATTGGTCAAGGCGGTGCGAGATGCGGTTCCTCAGCATATTCCCGTATCGGCAAAAATGCGTTTGGGTTATATGGACCGTCATTTCATGCTCGATAATGCACATGCCATTGAAGAAGCTGGTGCATCTTGGGTGACAGTTCATGCACGAACCAAAGCCGATGGTTACACCCCACCTGCGTTTTGGGATCAATTGCAACCGATTCGTGAAGCCTTGAAAATTAATGTGATTGCCAATGGTGAAATCTGGACCAATGCTGATGCCAAACAGTGTCGCCTTGAATCAGGCTGTGAAGATTTAATGATTGGACGTGGTGCGGTCACTACTCCCGATTTAACCCAATGTATTCGTCAAAACTCGGACATGCCTTTACTCCATTGGCAAGATTTACTGGCCTTACAAATTCGCTTTATTAATGGTCCTGCCAAAACTGAAATTGGCATGCTGGGACGCTACAAACAGTGGCTGGGCATGATGTCTAAACATTATCCTGAAGCCAAATTACTTTGGGATGAAGTGAAACGTATCAAGCAACTCAGTGAAATTATCCAAAAACTGGAAAGTGCCTCAGCTTGAAATATTACTCATCATGAGCGCATTGATCGCTCATGATTTTTAACCATTCTTACCATTAACTCACTTCACTGAGTAAAATCGGGCGTCCCGTTTCCAGTTGAATAGGCATGGAAATATGTTGATGCGCGACTTTCCACGAATCACCAACTTTTTGAAAGCAAATGGTGGTACGACACCAGAACACCTCTAAATTGGGTATTGCATCTATTTGATCGACCTTAGAAAAACAATGCAGCACAGCGAGTTCAGGTTGGGCAATAAGTTTGATCGCTTCACGATACACCCGAATATTGCCTGAAATGATCGGTAAATAACGATTCCAGAGTTGTTTATAGGCCTGAATACCTGTGAGATGTGTACTCACATCAATCAAACTAACATCTTCCATACACAGATCAGCCAGCGCTTGAATGTCCATTCTCTCGACAGCCGCATCCCATTGTTTAAGCATGGATAAGACTGCATGGGCACTTTCTTTATCACCCGTAATTTCTATGGTCATGGTGTCATTCCTTTACAGTGCATCAAATATAGATGCAGCATAAACATTAAATCTGACGACATTAAGACGGCAAGACATATCTATACATATCCCAATGATTCAGCAACATTGACGCTGCATTCGACACAGTTTTTTGAAGGTGCACTCCCTACAACCCTCATGAACCGATATGTGAATTCCATCACACTAAAAAAACTATAGCGAAAAAGAATCGTGGAATAAAGTACAATTTGAATTGTGCCGACAATCCTTTCTTATATTTGAGCTTTTTATTCAAGCTCAAATAATAAAAAAGCATGCCATTCGACATGCTTCATCCGGATCACTCGACATTAATGCGTTAAATCTTTAATTGTTGTCACGCAACCATTATTTTTGACCGACTCTATGCCCTTTTCTCGTGATTGTTCTGAAGCATAAAATTGACTGGTGCCAATCACCTGATGATTCGCAGCTTTCAGATTAAAATAAGGTTTGCCATTACTGGCAATCAGGCGTTCATAGCGACTGTCGAGCCCACTGTTCTTCTGCACCGACTCTATTCCCACATGCGCGGAAGGCTTGGCTTTATATAATTCGCTACTTAAAATAACTTCCCCATTACCAGCCTTTAGCACAAAACGATATTGACCATCTTTTGCTTGACTCAATTCAAACCATCCAGACATATTAAAATACCTCTTGTTGTTTTAAATGTAATTATTGTTGCTTAAAAAATTTAAGTTCTAAGCAATATAAATGACTTTTATTCAACAAAAAAGAGCATTTTTAATCAACGTCTAGCTAGCCTGTATTACTCTGCGGCACTCCGCATTCAAACTGGGCTATTTTAGGGCAAAATAAAATAGCCCCTTGATGAGTGAATCTTAAAATGCATCAAGCAATTAAAGTGTTTGTGCTGGAATAATTGTTTTGCCGTAATAGGCTTTTTCCATTTCTAGAATTTCAATACAAAGCTGTACAGTTAAATCTGGCTGGGCAGGCAGCAATTGTTGTAAGGCAAGCAAGAGTTGATCCGAAATTTCTTTTTTAGTGGCTAAATCACGTCCCGACAGCAAAGAGACTTTCACATGCACATAAGCTTGGGAGGTTTCCCCTAGTCCAATCACAAAATCGGTTTGAGCTACGGCACGACTTTTAATGTCTGTCGCTGCTTTTACATGTCCTGTCGCCAGTAAGGCCTGATTTAAACCCTGTAAAATGGGTTGGGGTTGAAACGCTGCTAGATTATTAGAATATTCCAAATGAATGTGCGGCATACATTAAGCTCGGATTGTTTAAAACTGAACTATATCTTGCTGTTAATCAATCCCTGATGCAAGCATAGAGCATTATGCCCTGCACCAGAGATCTGAAACCGTATTAAACTTTTTTCACATATTCAGATTTCAGTTTAATCGCACCAATGCCATCAACTTTACAATCAATATCATGCCCATCACTGGCTTCAGGCAATAAACGGATATTCTTGACCTTGGTGCCTACTTTCACCACAGAAGATGAGCCTTTGATTTTCAGATCTTTGATAACGGTCACGCTGTCACCATCACTGAGTAGATTGCCATTGGCATCTTTAATCTGAATCGCTTCTTCGTTGGCACTGCTCTCGCCTTCTTTCCACTCATACGAGCATTCTGGACAAATCAATAAATCGCCATCTTGATAGGTATATTCTGATTGGCATTTCGGGCAATTCGGTAAAGACATAAAAAAACTCAAATGATCTAAATTGAAATAATATCGGACTAAGTGTAATAGAAAGCAGGATAAAACCCTAGTTTTTGTAAGACTTATTTCCCAAACAAATGGATGTCACACCCATCGGTTTATAACCAGATTCAATCAGAATGCTGTTGCAGCAGTAAGGCTTTTAACACAAGCGCATGGTTATGCGTTTCATTTTTTGCCGCAGTGATGAGTGTGAGCGTATTGTCCACCGCCAGAGTGCGTAGCTCTGCCAAAATCTCTGGAGACTGGGCCAATTCAAGCAAATACGTTGCTCGAAATGCTTCCCATTGACTCAAATCCTGATGATACCACTGCCTGAGTACTGTAGAAGGCGTAATCGCTTTGGGCCAAAGATCGATCTTGGCCTGATCCTTTGTAATTCCTCGTGGCCATAAACGGTCGACTAAAATTCGAATACCATCCTCGGGGGAAACGGGGCTATAAACCCGTTTAATCTGTATTTGCATCAACGCCCTTTACTCGGCATAAAAGCCTGGTATTTAACTTTCCATGCTAATGTCTTCAACATCGCCATCTTCATCAAATGAAACACACAGCACATAATCAGTGATGTTGTCTGGCAAACTAAAATCAATCGAATCATCATTTTCTTCGACCGAGTGAAAATCTAAAAAGCGCTGCGTAGATAATAACTCAATCACTTGCTTTGCATCAGGACGAGTCAGCCCCGTATGATGTTGCCAGTATTTCGGAGCAATTTCTTGCAAATGATGCTCGACATATAATCGGACTTGATTATCTGGTGCCGCATCTTGCAAATAAGTTTGCCAAATGGCTTTTTTGGCTTTTTGTTCTCGTTCCTTAAAATTATTAAAATTTTGCATCGCATCCTTGCCTTCTATCCATCGGGTATTTCAGGAGTAATCAGTAATGCCAATAGTTGTAAAGATTCCTGCCACCCCAAATAGCAAGCCTCTGCAGGTATGGTATCTGGAATGCCCGATTGTGTAATCTGAATCTCAGTACCTACCGAAACCGCTTTAAATTGTACAACTACCTCAATTAAATCGGGCATGTTGGGATCTTCAAACTGATCCGTATAACGCAACAATTCATTTGGAATAACTTCATGATAGGTGCCACCAAAACCAATCCGAGTGCCTGTAGAAAAGTTGGTGAAATACATTCGATATTTGCCCTCAGGCTTGACTTCAAGCAACTCGACATGGGCAGTAAAACCGTGCGGTGCCATCCATTTCACTAACGCATCTGCGGTCGTAAAAGCACGATAAACACGCTCAGGCGGTGCATGAAAGACTCGATGTAATTGAACCGTATTCGACATGAGACACCTATTTTTTATTATTTAGTTTTGATTAGTGTACGGCAAGTTGGGGGGGCTTATGTATAACTTGAGTATGCATTACACATAAACCACGCCCTTGAGTAGTAGCGGCTATTCGTCATCATAATCGTAGAGATAGCTTAGACAGCCCCAACCATCATATTCACCTTGGAACATTTCGGCAATTTTAACAAACCACTCTTCTAAATCTTGTACATCTTGATATTCAGGAATCATATTCACATGAATGTTCAACACCCATAAATCGCTGCCGTCATTTTTCACTTCTTCTTGAAACAACGAGATTTTTTGTTCTTCGTGCAGCAGGTGCAAAGCACATTTTTCTGCCTGCTCTTGTGTGGTAAAAACAATTGAAAATTCAATTTCATGCAACTCGGTTAAGTCATTGCCATCTTCATACATCTGCCAAAGTACGTTACCGTTATCGTCATCAGGAAATAATTCATAATTACGGCTCATGCGTGTGTCCCTGTTTTTTTTGCTTATTAATTAGACGTAATTTAGCATGATTTTATGACAGTTTAAGCCCCCAAATAGATATTTTTAGAAAGCAGGCACAGACTGCACATCCACCAGTTCACCACTCAAGGGTTGGGTAAAGCTTAAATGACTAGCATGCAATGCCATCCGTTTTAACGGGCTTTGCGCAGGTTCAGGATGGTATAACTTATCTCCAGTAATTGGATGTCCAATATATTGCATATGAACCCGAAGTTGATGCGAACGTCCTGTAATCGGGGTCAATAACACTCGGCTAATGTCCTGTTGCTGATCATAATCCAAAGCTTCAAACAGCGTTTTAGCGGCTTTTCCTAATTCAAAATGCACGATCTGACGTGGCCGATTTTCCCAGTCTGTAATCAATGGCACATCGACACTACCTGAAGCTTGAATTTTACCTTGCACCAATGCCTGATAATGCTTAGTGACTGTTCGCGCTTGAAACATTTTACTGACGGCGACTTCTGCATCACGATGCTTGGCAAACATCAAAATACCTGAAGTTGCCATGTCTAAACGATGGGTAATTTTCGCATCAGGAAACTGAGCCAACACTCTGAAATAGGCACTGTCATGATGCTCTGGCAAGCGCCCTGGTACAGACAGTAATCCTGCTGGCTTATTAATCATCACCAAGTCTGCATCTTCATACAAAATCACCAAAGGCTCTTGGAGCGGGGTATAAACAAACTGGTCATTTAAAGGCATGGGAAACAGCAATTGGGAAAAACCAAGGCAAAATATCAAGCCCAATACCTGCTGTCAATTTTTGCCTTAATCACACTTCCACATCCACGCCAAACTCCGCTTTTGGCTTATATTGAAGCTCGACGGAGTTTTAAAACTTAGCGTTTTTTATTCATTTCGGTCAATAAATCCAGTTGGATTTCCTGAATTTGCGCCAAACGTTCCCATTGATGGGACAACAGATGATCCATTTTTTCATGCAAATGACGGATCTCTAATTCAGCCTTGAGGTTAATTTGATAATCATGCTGTGAGCGCAAACGGTCTTTGGCTTCCTGCCGATTTTGACTCATCATAATAATCGGAGCCTGAATTGCAGCCAAACAGGACAAGACCAAATTTAATAGAATAAAAGGATAAGGATCAACAGGGTGAACCAATAACACCACTGTATTCAACAGAATCCACAGCACCAGAAAAATTGCAAAACAGATTAGAAATGTCCAGCTCCCCCCAAACGTGGCGATTTTATCCGCTAGCTTTTCTCCAAAAGTCCAGTTCTGATCAAATTCGGTTTCTATATTTTTACTGATCAGTTCATGGTGCTGCATACTGCTAATCACCTCACGCTCTAAACTGGTGAGCTCGCCCTTTTCCGATTTCAGCAATGAATGCACATATTGAATACGATAATGAGTCAAATCTGGATGACAAATAAAACTATCCACCGACCATTCAGGATAGTCTTTTTGAATTTCATCACTGATGACATCCCGAATGGCATGACCAGAAACGAGGGCTTTATTGGGAAATGGCTTTTTACAGACCAGACAATGGTGAGCTTGGTTTTGTTTATCGATCATCTTTTTAAGTTATTTGGACTTTTATCCTGATCATAGCAATTTTCTCTGCCAATTGAGCATTCTCAAGAGGACGCTGCAATAAATTTCTGAACGTTAATCCAGCAGAAACAGCACAATGAGCGGAACTAAATTAAACACAATAATCAGAATTTTATAGACCGCCATCGATGCATAATGAATTGCATCAAAAGTTTGATCATTCAGGTTAAACCAGCGCCCATGTAACCGTTTCATCCAAGGTCGCGCATAAATAAAGGCAAAAAACCAAATAAATAAAATCAGATAATTAATGACTAAGGACCAGCCCAAACCTTGACGCAATAGCTCGATATTCATCGCCTTCACCTCTCAGAAATTCATTTAAAGTATCTATCACGCAACTAAACACTAAGCATGACTCTAAAACCTCGTGCAGCATAATAAGACTCAGCACCATTATGATAGGTAAATACTTGCCCGTATCGGCGGTCGCAAAACAACGCTCCTCCCAGCCCTCGAATTTGCGTTGGGGTCAGAATCCAACTTGAGGTTTTAGTATCAAAATTGCCGAGTTGTTGTAATTGACGGTATTGCTGTTCGTTCAAAAGCCTCGTGCCCATTTTCTCAGCCAAATTGACTGCACTATCTTGCGGTGCATGTTGCTTGCGGCTTGCCAGAGCCTCTGCGTCGTAGCATAAACTGCGTCGCCCCTTCGGGCTTTCTGCCGCACAATCGATAAATAGATAGGCATCTTTTTCCTGATCATACGCAATCACATCAGGTTCACCGCCAGTTTGCTCCATCCAATGCAAGCTTTGCAGTTTGCTGGGGTCTGCCTGAAGTTTCATGAAAATAGTTTCCCATGTCATATCTGCATGCCATGCACGATGCTGCTCAAAGCGCTGCTTTAAACACGCCAATAATTCATGATCACTTAAAGTAACTTGCTTAAAATCAGGCATCGACATTCTTCTTATTTTCACAATCAGCATTATTATCGTTTTATATTAATTAAAGTGATGTCTGTGCTCCGTCTAAATTTGTAATTTAGCCGCATGAACGCAGCAGTTTTGCAGGGAGCTAATTGTATTGTGAGTTAAAAAAATATGGAGTCGTTTTATAAAGCTAAGTTTTTTATTTTTATGTTTTTCTTGGATTTTATTCTAAAAAATTTTTTAGGGTGTCAAGGGAAAACATCAGTGGTTTACTTCAACAACCATGACTTTGTAAGTCATAACCTTGTGCCTATAAACTTTTGGTTTATAGCGTCCTAAGCCGAATCGAGACCTTTTGGGTAAGTACTACACTCACGTTGTACGCAACTGGTAGCAATCTACTCTTTCCGATCCCTATCACACCCTTGAGATATAGTGTAGGTAGTTTCGACTGGGATTGTTTTCCTAAAAATTAAAATTTTCCACCATTTTCAAGTATTTTTCCCACAATATAAAAAATTATAAGAATTAATTTCCATTTAGTAAAATTTAATCAGATATTAATTTCACTTTTAGGAATTATTTGCGTTTTTTTACCAAACCAAAAACACAGCAGAACGAATGCTCTATGCCCAAATCACCATAATGGCCGCCAGAATAACCAAAAACAGACCGAAATGATCTGAACGTGCCAATTTTTCTTTAAAGAAAAATGCAGAAATCAATAAGCTAAATAAAATTTCGATTTGTCCTAAGGTTTTAACCAACGCCACAGTTTGCATACTCATGGCACTAAACCACCCCAAAGAAGCCAAGAAACTACAGACACTCACTTTGAATGTCAGCCCTAAGCGTTGCCACATGTGAAGAAGAGTCTTTCGGCTAAATAGACTTAAATAAAGCAGCATAATAAGGCATTGAAAGCTGATTAATATGCACAGGACCCATGCTGCTCGATGCAAGAAAGGCAGCATATTCAACTCTAGGCTGGCTTCACGCACCAATAAGGAAGTAATCGCAAAACATAAGCCACTCCCTAAACCAATCCCCAAGGTTTTCAAGGAAAGTTGATTATTTTGGCTACCCTTACTTAATAAAAATACCGCAATCGCACCGATCAGGACACCTAGCCATCCCCATACAGTCAAGTGTTCTTGCAAACAGATGACCCCGATTAATGCAGCTAAAATAGCTTCACTTTTGGCCAACCCAATACCAATGGCAAAATTCTTTTGCTGAAACAGCTTTACCATTAAAACCGTGGCATAAATCTGACTCAGTGCAGCCAATACCACATATAACCAAAATTGGGTGGAAAAACTGACTGCTTGCGTTACAGGCTGCTGAGTATATAAAAATGCCAGATAACTGAGTGCAAAAATTGGAGAAAATAGAAATCGTGCAAGGGTCGTGCCATACACATCGACACTGCTACTGAGTTGCTTTTGAAAAGCATTACGCCACGCCTGCATAAATGCAGCCATCATGGTAAACAACACCCACGCCAATGACATAAGCTCAACTTCAAAACTAAATGAGTCGATAATTTACTCGCTTCAATTAAACTTTACGAGCCTTCGCTCAAATTTAATGGCTTGAGGCACAGAGATGGATGACCAGCAATCTTTCCAAACCTTTGTTTGGGCATTTCAAATAGAAGTGGCAAAATTGACCCTGTGAGCAAATCTTTGCATCAATTATTGGCATTACTTTGCTTTATAAATATTCCCGTAAAGCCGATGTGCAATTTCAAGCAAAATAGTGGAAAATTAAGCGAATTAATTCTTATATACATTGTTGAAGCGAGCATCTCATGAGTACTCTTGCATTTACGGCTTTCACCCTTCAAGGTGTAGACGCGCAAAAATTTCTACAAGGTCAAGTCACCGTTCATGTCGAACGTCTAATTGCAAACCAAACTCGCTATACTGCAATTTGCGACTTAAAAGGTCGTATTCATTTCGGACTCTGGTTAAAAAAAATCAACGATGAAAGCTTCGAAATTGTGACTACTGCTGACCAAAGTGAAGAGTTTGCTAAACACATTAAAAAATTCGGTGCATTTTCTAAGATGAAATTAGAATCGATCGGCACAGTATTTCCAACAATTGTCGACATACATACCGAATTCTCTACTATAGAAACCGATATTCAAGCTTGGCAATTACACGCCATTGAAACAGGACAAGCTTGGATATGTCAAAGTACCGAACATGAATTTCAGCCACAAGAGCTCCGTTTACATCAGCGTGAAGGCGTACACTACGACAAAGGTTGTTATTTGGGACAGGAAATTGTGGCACGCCTATGGTTTAAAGCAAAACCTAAACATTGGCTGCATTGTGTACAAGGTCAAGGGGATGCTCCAGCACCTGCGTCTCAACTGAATAATGATATAGAAGTGGTGAATAGTATTGCTCTCGATTCGGGTTATAAAGCCTTAGTGGTAGCCAAACCAACAGCAATTGTGGAGATGGGATTACAAATTCACGCTTTACCTGAAGCTTTAAACGGTGATGTTGCAAGACCAAGTCATTAATATTTCAAACATTTAGCTATAGATCGTATATCAAAAGTATACGATCTATGCATAAATCCTGAATTCAATATCAAAAATAATCACTTAGTCAAAACTATTCCAGAAATATCTCTTCATTTTGAGATCGACTCCACCTTAAAATAAAAAATAAATACCCAGTTTTGGTTATTTTTCAAACAATCGCATTTTAACCTAAAAATCTGCATTTATAAGTTTAAAGCTATATAATTCAACACCTTATAACCAATCATTCAATAAAAACTAGGCTTTTTACTCTATTTTGCTTCTTTTTTGAACTAGTCAGTTCTCCTAGAGCATTTACTCTTATTTTAATTGTGATATTTTTGTCACATGGAGTAACAAGATAATTTTGGTCGGACCTACCAAAAAAATTCCAGATTTTACATAAACATACTTAAAAAATCGTGTACCTCAAGGGAAGATGAAAGAATGAAATTAAAAGCGCTAACCACCGCAATGATTCTCGCAGCATTACCAACAGCTGGAGCATTTGCAGCGGCTCTTGACCGTTCAGGACAATCAATTTCGGCATTCTTACAACCTGGCAACTATTTTGAAGCAGGGATTTCTGTACTTGATCCAAGCGTTTCGGGTAATGTTCGCTCTGGATATACACCTAGTCCAGCTGTTCCCGCAAATGCTGTTGGATTAGAAAATTCAAATCTTAGTGACATGGGCGATGATTATTACTTCCCAAGTGCAGCATTAAAACTACAGCTCACAGATCATTTCTCTTTTGGCTTGATTTATGATCAACCATTTGGTGCTGATGCAACCTATTCTGTATCAGATACTGGTTCAGCTGCATTAGGCGGCGTTGGCTTATTTCATAATGGTGAAGAGTCAACCAATGTTGAAGTAAAATCCCAAAGTATTTCAGTGTTACTTGGCTTCCAACCAACTGAAAATTTTAACTTTTATGCAGGACCAGTTTACCAGACCATTAAAGGTGATGTTCAACTTCGTGGTTTAGCATACGGTGGTGATACTACTTTTGGTGGCTATGATGCAAATATTAAAGAAAATAGTGAATTCGGATGGTTAGCTGGGGCTGCCTATCAAATTCCAGAAATTGCTTTAAAAGCATCTATCACTTATCGTTCAGAAATTGAACACTCTGTTAATATTGAAGAAAACTTTAATTCGGCTGGCTTGTTTGCAGCATTGAATGGAATTCCATCTCAAGAAACAGATGTAACAACACCTCAATCAGTTAACCTCGATTTCCAAACTGGTATTATGGCAAATACCGTGGCCTTTGCTAACTTGCGTTGGGTTAATTGGAAAGATTTTTCAATTCAGCCTTACAAATTTGGGCTTGCTAGTAAAAATGCTCTAGTACAAGCACAAACAGGACAGTCTGAGTTTGACCTTGTCGCATATTCTGATGACCAGTGGTCAGCAAATGTTGGTTTAGGTCGTAAATTAAATGAACAATGGGCTGGAAACGTGTCTGTAGGTTGGGATTCAGGAGCAGGTAATCCTGTAACAACCCTTGGCCCTACCGAAGGTTACTGGAATATGGGCTTAGGTGTTCAATATAGCCCTACACCAGCCACCTTTATTGCGGGTGGTGTAAAATACTTCTGGTTAGGTGATGCCAAAGCACAAACTGGTGCGCAGTTTGGTACATCAAATTATGTAGCTGAATTCAATGACAACGATGCGCTTGCATACGGTTTAAAACTTGGCTATCGCTTCTAAGTTAAAAGCATATTTAAAAAGACCATCTCATCAGATGGTCTTTTTTTGGCAAAAAATACCACTTTCATTTTTTTAATTTCTCCATATTCATCCAAATGTTGTTAATTTAAACAAATGGTCAAATTTACATTCTTATTCCAGAAATAAATTAATTACTCTATTTTTTTATATAAAAATCATTAATATACATGCGTACCATTAGTACTTTTACTCTATTCAAGTCCTTTTTATAGATTAATCAGTTCATTAAGTAAACGCCCTAGTGCATTTACTCTTTTTTAATTTATGTTACTTTCCCTTCACTTTTAGTTACAAAGCGATATCAGGGAAAATATCCATGAAGCTTAGCGTGCTTAAAAAAGCAATTTTACTCAGTCTGATTCCAACCACATCTACATTTGCAGCAGGTCTTGATCGTTCTGGTCAATCGATTGCGGCTTTTCTACAGCCGGGAAACTACTTTGAAGCGGGTATTTCTATTCTAGATCCTGATGTTTCAGGCAAAGATAAAGACAATCAGAATACTGGTGACATGGCAAGTGACTATTACTTCCCTCATGCCGCTTTGAAAATTCAAGCTACCGACCACGTCTCTATCGGCCTAATTTACGATCAACCTTATGGTGCAGATGCAGAATACTCTGGTAATAATAATTTTGTTCAAAATGGAGCTGCTCCTTTTGAAGGTGGAACATCTGTTGTTGTAGATACTCAAAACCTAAATTTATTAGTGGGTTATCAACCAAATGAGAACTGGAATTTATATGCGGGTGCTGTATATCAAACGGTAGATGGAACCGTCTTACTTCGTGGTAAAACTTATAGCGTTTTCAATGGTTATGATTTTAGAACGGGCGAAGATGAATCTGTAGGCTGGTTAGCTGGGGTTGCCTACCAGATTCCTGAAATTGCTTTAAAAGCATCAGTAACATATCGTGCTGAAATTGAACATAAAATGAATGCTTATGAGAATTTTGGCTCTACAGCTATTCCGAACAATCCGCTAACTCCTGTAATTTCAGCGATTAGTAGTTCTAATTCGGAAACTACTCTTACAACCCCGCAATCTGTAAATATCGATTTCCAAACAGGGATCATGGCTAATACTGTTGCTTTCGCAAATGTACGCTGGGTCGATTGGTCAAAATTCAAAGTTCAACCTTATCAATTTGGTAAATTATCTCAGTATTTAGGGCAAAATAATCTTGTTCCTAACAAACCAAATGGCTTTAACCTAATTGACTATAAAGACGACCAAATTTCTGCAACTGTAGGTTTAGGACGTAAATTTAGCGATCGTTGGAGTTCTAATATCTCTGTAGGTTGGGACTCTGGAGCAGGCAATCCTGTAACGACACTCGGTCCAACTGAAGGCTTCTGGAGTGTAGGCACTGGTGTCCGTTTCTCCCCTGCTGAAAACTACTTTATTGGTGCCGGTGTGAAATATTTCTGGTTAGGTGATGCTGATGCCGTTACGGGTGCTCATTCTGCAGCAGGCACATTTACCGACAATAACGCTATCGCCTATGGCTTAAATGTCGGTTATAAATTCTAATCTTTAGAAATTAGAAAAAAGACGGACTGATATGTCCGTCTTTTTATTGCATTAATTTTAAGAATTAAGCAGGAATATCACGTACCGAAGCGTTACGGATCGCTTCTTTTAATGCTGCATAACCATTGATTGGTGGGAATTGCGGAAATTCAGCAATCACATTATCTGGTGCATCAAATAAGAAACCATGATCCGCTTCACCCAACATTGTGGTGTCATTATATGAATCACCTGCCGCAATCACACGGAAGTTCAAACCATGCAAGGCTTTCACTGCCTGACGTTTTTGATCCGGTTGACGTAATTTATACGCAGAAATCATGCCCTGCTCATCGGTTTCTAACTTATGACAGAAAATCGTTGGCCAGCCCAGTTGCTTCATCAAAGGATGCGCAAACTCATAAAAAGTATCAGACAAAATAATTAATTGGAAATGTGTGCTTACCCATTCCACAAATTCTTTCGCCCCTGGGAACGGTCCCATTTCTGCAATCACTTCCTGGATATCATCCAGACCCAAATTATGTTGTTTTAACAGATTCAGACGTTGTGTCATCAACACATCGTAGTCCGGAATATCGCGTGTAGTTGCTTCCAACTCTTTAATTCCAGTTTTTTTCGCAAAGTTAATCCAAATTTCTGGAACTAACACACCTTCCAAATCAAGACATACGACTTCCATGCTTACCCTCAACTGTCTATGAAAAAAATTTGGATTATAATAGCATCAACTTTTGATTCTGTAGTTGACGTTTTTTAAATCTATTTTTTTCATAAGCATTTATTTTTTAATGCTAAGTATAAATATTCAATTCCATTAGAATATTTTGAAAATCTTTTAATATAGGTTTTGAAGTATCCAAGCCTATAGCCAGGAACTCTCATGACTGCTATCCCTACTGTTGATCATATTGATGCGCTGGCATCTGAATATGCTGATAAATCTCCAAGTGAAATCTTGGAACTTGCACTCAATCAAGAAGGTGAAATTGCAATTTCATTTTCAGGTGCTGAAGATGTGGTACTCATTGATATGGCGGCCAATTTAGGCAAACCGTTTCGTGTTTTTAGCTTAGACACAGGGCGTTTACACCCAGAAACCTATCAATTTATTGAAACGGTACGCAAGCATTACAACATCAAGATTGAAATTTGCTTCCCAGAATCTGAAGCAGTTCAAGCTTTAGTGAATGAAAAGGGCTTATTCAGCTTTTATCAAGATGACCACAAAGAATGCTGTGGCATTCGTAAAGTTCAACCGCTGCGTAAAAAACTAGCCTCTTTGGATGGCTGGATTACTGGACAACGTAAAGATCAAAGTCCTGGTACACGCACAGAAATTCCTGTGGTTCAAGCTGACCCAGGCTTTTCAGGACCGAATAAGCAATTGATTAAATATAATCCTTTAGCCAATTGGTCCAGTGCAGATGTTTGGAATTATATTCGTATGATGGAAATTCCATATAATCCATTGCATGAACGTGGTTTCATTTCGATTGGTTGTGAGCCTTGCACACGCCCGGTTCTACCGAATCAGCATGAGCGCGAAGGCCGTTGGTGGTGGGAGGAAGCCACACATAAAGAATGTGGTTTACACGCAGGAAATTTAAAATAATCGTTTGACTAAATAAAGTCACTGAATTGACAGTGACTTTTTTTTCAGTAAATTCAGCGCAGAAAGCAATAACTTTTGCCAAAAAAAAACGCTATACTCAAATCAACTCTTATAATTCTAACAAGGTGACTCAGACAGGAGTTACCCACAGAAATTGCAGTGAGGCAATCAACACTATGCGCCCATTACATCCGATAGATTTTATTTTTCTGTCCTTAGAAAAACGGCAACAACCGATGCATGTTGGGGGACTATTCCTCTTTCAAATTCCCGATAATGCTCCAGAGACCTTCATTCAAGACCTTGTCACTGATATCCGTAATTCTAAATGTAAGCCGATTCCACCCTTCAATAACAAATTAAATGGTCTTTTGTGGGATGAAGATGAAGAGTTTGATCTCGACCACCATTTCCGCCACATTGCACTGCCGCATCCTGGACGTATTCGCGAATTACTCACTTATATTTCTCAAGAACACAGCGCCTTGATTGATCGTGCCAAGCCTCTCTGGACTTGTCATATTATTGAAGGCATTGAAGGCAATCGTTTTGCCATGTACTTTAAAATCCACCATGCCATGGTAGATGGTATTGCTGGCATGCGTCTGGTTGAAAAATCATTATCTCACGACCCAAATGCCAAAAGCATTGTGCCACCGTGGTGTGTCGAGGGTCCACGTGCTAAACGTTTAAAAGAGCCTAAAGCCAGTCGTTTCAAAAGGATTCTGGGCGGTCTTAAACAACAAATGGAAGCAACACCGATTGTTGCACGCGAATTATCTAAAACTGTTATGCAGGATATGGGACGTAACCCCGATTATGTTTCAAGCTTTCAAGCCCCTAGCAGTATTTTAAATCAACGCGTGAGTTCTTCTCGTCGCTTTGCTGCACAATCTTTCGAATTTGATCGTTTACGCCACATTGCATCATCATTAAGCGTCACCATTAACGATGTGGTCTTGGCAATTTGCTCAGGTGCATTACGTGAATATTTACTCAGTCAGAATGCCTTACCGAAAAAGCCATTGATTGCCATGGTGCCCGCTTCAATTCGTGATGATGATTCAGAAGTCTCCAATCGCATTACCATGATTTTAGCGAACTTAGGCACACATAAAGAAGATCCGTTGGAACGCTTGCAGATTGTCCGCCGCAGTGTATTGAATGCGAAAGAGCGCTTTAAGCGCATGAATTCAAGCCAAATCATGAATTACAGTGCCTTTGTTTATACCGCAGCGGGATTAAACATTGCCTCTGGACTGATGCCGAAACGCCAAGCGTTCAATTTAGTCATTTCTAACGTCCCTGGACCGCGCGAACCACTGTATTGGAATGGTGCGAAGTTAGACGCTTTATATCCGGCCTCGATTGTTCTTGATGGTCAGGCACTCAACATTACCATGACCAGTTATTTAGATAAACTTGAAGTAGGTTTAACTGCGTGCCGCAATGCTTTGCCAAAAATGCAAAACCTACTGACACATCTAGAAGAAGAAATTCAACGTTTTGAAAGTATTGTTGGGGTAAAAAACCCAAAGTTGAAAGCGGTAAGTTAACCGCTGAAACTGAAAAAAAAATTGACTAGAATAAATTAAGGGGCTTCACATGAGCCCCTTAAGCTTTAATACTACGACACTGTTTCAGTAACTGGTGGCACACCGAACGAATCATGGCTGTTGTAATTTGGGTTTCTTTACCCTGTTCGTCCACGATGTAACCTGTATGTACATTCTTGTTATCTAGCACGTGCTTGATACCTTGTTTGATAATTTTTTCACTCATGCCCATATCACACCTCTTCTTGCTAAGACCAAATGTTCAAAAAATGAAAATTTAGTTTGGCTACTTGGTATGAGTAGTATTGAAAAAACTAGCTCGAAAGTAAAATTTCAGTTGTAACAAGTGTTTAACGACATCCTGTTACAATTTCAGCTCAGAATGATATCGTATTGCTCTTGCGTATATAAATTTTCCACCTGAAATTTAATGACGCGATTAATAAAATGCTCTAAATCCGCGACGGCTGGGGCTTCGGCGGTTAACAGCCGGTCAATTACCGAAGGATGTGCAACGACAGTAAAGCCACTCTGTGACTCAAAAGCACGGGTATAGCGTAAGATTTCTCGAAAGATTTCGTAACATACCGTCTCTGCTGTTTTCACATATCCACGCCCCTGACAGGTTGGACACGATTCACATAACAAGTGCTCTAACGATTCACGCGTTCGTTTGCGCGTCATTTCTACCAAACCTAGCTCAGACACCTGAGTAATCTTGGTTTTGGCATGATCACGCTCTAGCATGCGTTCAAACTGGCTCATCACCTCTTCACGATGCTGAGCTTCTTGCATGTCAATGAAATCAATAATAATGATGCCACCCAAATTACGTAAACGTAACTGCCGTGCAATGACCTGTGTCGCCTCCATATTGGTTTTGAACACGGTATCTTCCAGTGTTCTCCCGCCGACATAAGACCCTGTATTCACATCAATTGTGGTCATGGCTTCGGTCTGGTCAATCATTAAATAGCCGCCAGACTTTAAAGCCACACGGGTTTGCAAGGCTTTTTGAATGTCTTCTTCAACATTATAGAGATCAAAAATCGGGCGTTCGCCTGGATAATGAATCAGTCGATTTTGAATATTCGGGACAAATTCCCCCACAAATTCTTGTAATTTGGCGTGAATCTCACGGGAATCGACATAAATTTTTGAGGTATTTTCATTCGCCAGATCACGAATAATCCGCTGTGGTAAAGGCAGCTCTTCAAAAATCAGTGAAGGCACCGCAATGCTTTTTTGCTTGCGTTGAATGTATTCCCATAATTTTGCCAAATACGCCATATCCTGCGCGATGCATGCTTCATCGATGCCTTCGGCAGCGGTTCGTACAATCACAGAACCTGGCAGTTCATGTTCAGCCTGAATTTTTTCAATAATCGAACGTAAGCGATCACGTTCTTCTTCCGATTCAATGCGTTGCGAAACACCAATATGGTTACCAAATGGCATCAGTACCAAATAGCGAGAAGGAATAGAAAGATCAGTACTAAGACGAGCGCCTTTGGTGCCCAGCATATCTTTCATGACTTGAACCGTCAGAATCTGTCCAGGCTGAAGCAGTTCAAATACATTCGGAATGGGTTGATTGCGTGGCCAAACCATATCATTGATATGTAAAAAAGCCGTCCGAGACAGCCCAATATCCACAAAAGCGGCCTGCATACCTGGCAAAACTCGAACGACTTTGCCTTTATAAATATTGCCGACCAAACCGCGTTTTACCGTACGCTCAACATATAGTTCGTTGACTGTACCATTTTGGATTAACGCCACACGACACTCCATAGGTGTGACATTAATCAGTAACTCGTCAGACATAATAAGACTCAAAACATTATAAAAATTTTTGTTTCACCATTAATTTAGGACCTTAATGGCTTTGAATAATTCGACGGTCTCATGTAAAGGCAAGCCCACCACATTGGTGTAACTGCCTTCAATACGAGGGATAAAACGTGCCGCAAGCCCTTGTATGGCATACGCACCCGCCTTCCCTTCAGGTTCCCCTGTTGCCCAATAGTCTTCCATATCTTTCAGGCTGAGCTGTTGAAATTCGACTTGGGTACGAACCACTATACTTGAAATTTGCGCTGAAGTGCGAACACAAACACCGGAAAACACATCATGTTTGCGACCCGAAATTTTTTTCCACATTTCAAAGGCGTGGGCTTTGGATTCTGGCTTGCCTAAAATCTCACCATCGACACTTAAGCTGGTGTCTGCGGCAATAATTACGGCCTCGGGATAAAGCTGCTGGACGACCGCTGCTTTTTCGCAGGCTAAACGCTGTACATAGGCTGCAACGCTTTCGCCTTGCAGTACCGACTCATCAATATCAGGACTAAAAATAGAGAAATCGAGACCGAGCTGCTGGAGCAGCTCGCGTCTTCGAGGAGAACTAGAGGCTAAAACTAAACGCGCCATCTTTTCAGCACAAAATAGACCAGTGGCCACATCAGAATACTGGTAACTAAGGGCTGCCAGTGTCGTGCGAAGGGGAACTGAATTCCTCCCATAATTTGCGCAACCCACATCATGAACAGATAAGCCAAAATAGCCAAGGCTGCAATAATCCATAGATTGGCAAAAGTCAGCACACGACGCTCACGAATCAGGAAACGCGCAACAAAGCTAATCACGACAAAGCATAAGGCGTTCAGTCCAAGCGGAGCATCCATGAGCAAATCAACGAAGATCCCGGTACCAAATGCAAACCACACACCGCACCAAGTCGGCTGACACAGCACCCAGAACAGCACCACCATCATCATAAACAACGGACGCCAGCCAGAAACCGTATAAGCCAATGGATAAACCATCAGCACCGAAGCGATAATGACCGAAAAAATGATGGGAAATAACGGGTCTTTACGTTTTTCTTGTCGAAGTTTAGCGATTGGCATGCGGTTGCTCCATCGCTAATGAGTCAGAAAACAGAATCACGACATGATGTCCACTGGCCAATTGCGCCGCAGGAATGACATCAATTTGGGCAAATTCACCCGTGGTATGTCGACTGACTTTAGATACGGTTCCGACCAAATATCCAGCAGGAAAATGTGCCCCTAGACCTGAGCTATACACTTTTTCACCCACCTTAATATTGGCACTGGTTGGCACATATTCCATTTTCAAATGACCTAAATCACCTGTACCCGAAACAATGGCACGCATGCCTGTGTATTCCAGACGCACAGACAAGGAATGATCTTTATCGGACAGCAACATGACTCGGCTACTATGCGGATAAACATTGATGATCTGCCCCATAATCCCCTTATCATCCAACACGGTTTGTCCAACCTTTAAGTTGTTGGTTGAACCCCGGTTAATGACAATAATATGGCGTAACGGGTCAGCATCTGTGCCGATCACTTCGGCAATTTCCATACGACCATCAATGATTAATGGTGTATCCAGTAAACCACGCAAACGCGTATTTTCAGCCGAAAGCTCTGACAACTTTTGTAAACGGACTTGCGCTTGTAGCAGTTCAGCTTGCATCGCGGTATTTTCACGGCGCAACTGTGCTTCTGACTTGGTCTGCTGAGTCAGCCATTCACTGGACAGCACAGGATAACTCGCCAAGGCATAGATAGGATTGTATGCCGCGTACAAGACATCTCTTGCAGGCTGTATCACATGTGGTAAGCGCCAGTTAAAAAATAGCACCACCAAACATGTTACAACCGCAATGATAAATGAGCGAAATGATGGGGGCTGCCTAGAAAACAAATTTGTTTGCACAGCCAAATCCTTAATTAACCAACAAATAACATGTCGTGATTTGGATTATCAAAGAATTCTAAAACTTTACCACCACCACGGGTTACGCAAGTTAAAGGATCTTCAGCAACAACCACTGGTAAACCAGTCTCTTGAGCCAGCAATTTATCCAGATTACGAAGTAAAGCACCACCACCAGTCAAGACAATACCACGCTCGGCAATATCAGAAGATAGTTCTGGTGGTGTTTGTTCCAATGCAGATTTCACTGCTGAAACAATGCTTTGCAATGGATCAGAAATTGCTTGGGTAATTTCGTCTGAAGTTACAGTAATGGCACGAGGCACACCTTCAGCCAAGTTACGACCGCGAACTTCAATCTCTAACGTTTTACCATTTTCGTCTGGTAAAGCCATGCCCACTTCTTTCTTGATGTTTTCTGCTGTGGTTTCACCAATCACGCAACCGTGTGCTTTACGAACATAGTTAATGATTTGTTCATCAAAGACATCACCACCGACACGTAAAGAGTCTGCGTAGACACAACCTTGTAATGAAATGATTGCAATTTCAGTGGTACCACCACCGACATCCACGACCATCGAACCGCATGCTTGTTCTACAGGTAAGCCTGCACCAATAGCCGCAGCCATTGGTTCTTCAATTAAACGTACATCACGCGCACCTGCATTAAATACAGCCTCACGAATTGCACGACGCTCGACCAAAGTCGATTTACAAGGTACACATACCACAACACGAGGTGCAGGTGGGAATAAACGCTTTTCATGCACTTTACCAATAAATTGGTTGAGCATGGTTTCAGTCACTTCAAAATCAGCAATTACACCATCTTTCATCGGGCGAATTGCAGAGATGTTCGCAGGAGTACGACCAAGCATTTGCTTCGCATCAAGACCAACAGCGGCAACAATTTTTTGTGAACCACTGTGACGAATCGCCACAACCGTTGGTTCATTTAATATAATGCCACGTCCTGGTGCATAGATAAGTGTATTTGCTGTACCTAAATCAATGGCGAGATCTGGCGAAAACAAGCCAATTAGTCGTTTTAGAATCACGGGGTCGTTCTCAGTTTAACTATATGTGGACGCAAGGTGGCAACTTTAACTAAATGTGATGATTTGAACAAGTCAATCGCTTATTATAACGCACGATATTTTGAAATTTTTTGATACTGAATTAGGTGATGTTATGTCTACACCGGATGCACAGCATTCAGCAGATTTAAATGCACAAACAGTTTCAGCAATCGCCAATCTTGCTCGATTGTCGCTAGATGATACGCAATCTGCTGAATATGCTCAAAGTCTAAATAAAATTTTAGGCATGATGGAAACCCTAAAAGGCATCGACACCGATGGTGTTGAACCGCTAAAAAGCCCTTTCGATAATCCTCAGCCATTACGTGAAGACGTGGTTACTGAACAGAATCATCGTGAAGAATATCAAGCTATTGCACCTGCAACCGAAGCAGGTTTGTACCTTGTACCACGCGTGATTGAATAATTTGCATTCAGTTGAACCATTTTTTTTAAATTTAACGTAAAGAATTATTTCTCATGACCGATTTACATCGCTTATCGATTCGCGAACTGACAGAGGGCTTAGCCAATGCGCAATTCTCCTCTCGCGAACTGACTGCACATTATTTAAAACGTATTGAAAAAATTGATGCTCAAGTCCAGTCCTATGTGACCGTGACCGCTGAACAAGCATTGGCACAAGCCGATGCAGCCGATGCTTTACGTCAAGCAGGTCAAGCCACTGCCCTTACTGGTGTGCCGATTGCGCATAAAGATATTTTTTGTACCCAAGGTATTCGTACCTCTGCGGGTTCAAAAATGTTGGACAACTTTATCTCACCATATGATGCGACTGTAGTTGCCAAAGGCAAAGCCGCAGGTTTGGTGACTTTGGGTAAAGTCAACATGGACGAATTTGCCATGGGTTCAACGTCTGAGTCGTCTTACTATGGTGCAACCAAAAACCCGTGGGCGCTGGATCACGTTCCAGGCGGTTCATCGGGTGGTTCTGCAGCGGTGATTGCAGCGGATCTTGCTCCGTTTGCAACAGGTACAGATACCGGCGGTTCAATCCGTCAGCCTGCATCGTTCTGTGGTTTAACCGGTTTAAAACCGACTTATGGTCGCGTATCGCGTTTCGGGATGATTGCTTATGCCTCATCACTCGATCAAGGCGGTCCAATGGCACGTTCGGCAGAAGACTGTGCTTACCTGATGAATGTGATGGCAGGTCACGATGCTAAAGACTCTACTTCTGTAGAGAAAGACGTTGATGATTATGTGGCGAACCTAAACGGCACAGCGGTGAAAGGCTTACGCATTGGTATTCCAAAGCAATACTTTAATGTGGCAGGTTTGGATGCTGCGGTAAAAGCACGCGTTGAAGAATCTTTAAAGAAATTGGAAGAGATGGGCGCGATCTTGGTTGAGATTGATCTCAATATGACCGAAGCTTATGTGCCGACCTATTATCTGATTGCTCCTGCGGAAGCATCTTCTAACTTGTCACGTTTTGATGGCGTGCGTTATGGCTACCGCTGTGAAAACCCAACCGACATCTTGGACCTGTATAAGCGTTCACGTTCTGAAGGCTTTGGTGCAGAAGTACAACGTCGTATCTTGATTGGTACCTATGCGTTATCTGCGGGTTATTACGATGCGTACTATGTGAAAGCACAGAAAGTCCGTCGCTTAATTCAGCAAGACTTCTTAAAAGCTTTTGAAAATGTCGATGTGATTGCTGCGCCTTCTGCGCCAACGACAGCGTACCGTATTGGCGCATCGTTAGACCCAGTGGAAATGTACTTGGGCGACATTTATACCATCGCAGTGAACTTGGCTGGTTTACCTGCAATTAACGCTCCTGTTGGTTTTGACCAAGACAACTTGCCAGTCGGTTTACAGTTGATTGGGAACTACTGGTCTGAATCACAATTGTTGTCGATTGTGCATCAATACCAACAACACACTGACTTCCACACGCAACGTGCGGCGATTGCTGAGGAGAATGCATAATGGCACAAGCTCAAAAACAATCCCCAAAATCAGCAAAATCAAACTTGATTGATGGCTGGGAAGTCGTGATCGGGATTGAGATTCACACTCAACTTGCCACCAACTCTAAAATTTTCTCAGGTTCTTCGACTGAATTTGGTCAAGACCCAAATACCCAAGCCAGCTTGGTTGATTTAGCCATGCCGGGTGTGCTGCCTGTGTTAAACAAGCAAGTTGTAGATTTAGCGATTCGTTTCGGTTTAGGGATTGATGCCTACATCGACCAAGCCTCGGTGTTTGCGCGTAAAAATTACTTCTACCCTGACTCACCGAAAGGCTACCAAATTAGCCAGATGGACAACCCGATTGTGGGCTTGGGTCATATCGACATTCAATTGGATGACGGTACGGTGAAACGTATTGGTATTACCCGTGCCCATCTTGAAGAAGATGCTGGTAAATCCATTCACGACCAATTTGAAGGTATGTCAGGCATCGACTTGAACCGTGCAGGTACACCTTTACTTGAAATCGTGTCTGAGCCAGATATGCGTTCGGTAGAAGAAGCGGTTGCCTACATTAAAGCGATTCATACCTTGGTGCGTTGGCTCGGTATTTCTGACGGGAACATGGCAGAAGGTTCTTTCCGTGCCGACTGTAACGTGTCTTTACGTCGTCCGGGTCAGCCGTTTGGTACGCGTTGTGAATTGAAAAACCTCAACTCATTCCGTTTCATTGAGCAAGCGATCAATGTTGAAATTGAACGCCAAATGGAAATTTTGGAATGGGATGGCACAGTTGATCAAGAAACTCGTTTATTCGACCCTGTGAAAATGGAAACGCGTTCAATGCGTTCGAAAGAAGAAGCGAACGATTACCGCTACTTCCCAGACCCAGACTTGTTGCCTGTGATTATTCCAGATGCGCAAATTGAAGCAGCACGTGCGGCATTGCCAGAGTTACCTGCGGCACGTCGTGCGCGTTTTGTGGCGGACTTTGGCGTAACTGAGTACGATGCACACGTGTTAACACTGACCCGCGAAATGTCTGAGTTTTATGAAGCTGTGGTTCAAGCTGCTGGCGGTGCTGCACAAGGTAAAGTGTCTGCAAACTGGGTGATGGGCGAATTCTCGGGTGCTTTAAACAAAGCAGGCTTAGAGTTGGCAGATTCCCCTGTTTCGGCTGAACAATTGGGCGGCATGATTGCACGTATTGTCGATAACACCATTAACGGTAAGATTGCGAAGCAAGTGTTTGGCTTTATGTGGGAAGAAGGCAAAACTGCCGATGCCATTATTGCTGAAAAAGGCTTGAAGCAAGAAACTGACACTGGTGCGATTGAAGCGATTATTAAAGATGTGCTTGCAGCCAACGAGAAGATGGTTGAGGAATACAAGTCTGGTAAAGAGAAAGCCTTTAACGGTCTTGTCGGTCAAGTGATGAAAGCTGCAAAAGGCAAAGCTAACCCTGCACAAGTGAATGAATTAATGAAGAAATTGATTGGTTGATCTGTTCTGATTTAAAAAATAAAACCCGCTTTAGAGCGGGTTTTATTTACCATGATGTAAATTGGGTTATATCAGGCATTCTTTGTAAGGTTACATTAGCACCTAGCTCACCATCCCAAAACTGTTGACGTTGTTTAACTGTTTGACCATCGCCATCCCACTCAACAATTTTTTTGAATTTACTATTCGCATGTACTTTTAAAAGTTGATTTAAATGCGTATCACATCCTGAGTAACCAAATAAAATTATTTCATTTACTTCGCTTAAAGATAAAATCAAATAGTTCCAATAGGTTGATAGTACTTCAGAGGCAGTTATTACACTAGGCTTATGTTTAATATGTGTTAAGACAATATGCTTACTTGGATTTTTTTTTGCAATTTGAAAATTATATAATTTCTCTTTATAAGTTGCCCCATCCTTATCTTCAAACAATGGGCATCCATGTAAATGCATGTAGTACCCAAAGTCTTTATCATAAAGGCGAACTAAATTAGAACTATCAAAGCCTGAATTCCAAAAGCCATCAACTAAATAATCAAACCCATTACAAATTCCTTCATCAACAAATGCTTTATACAACAATCGATCATAATTTAAAGTTCCAACATGGGACTTTGTATTTTTTATAAAATCTATTAATGCTGTTTTAAATTCCAACGGTAACGTATTTGTAGAGTCGAATAAATGTGCTGCAACTGTATGAATATACTCTTGAGCTGCTGTTGTAAAATCATGACCATAATTTGACAACCAATGCTGCCCATTAGTTGTATTCGGGAAATCATTAAGATAATCACAAGAAGTCGAAACTAAGTATAATTTATCTAATTCTTCCTCTGATACTGGACATTGTCCTGAAGGAATACAGTTTTGGATTAAATCACGATGTACCGTATCACTCCATAATGTGTCATCTCCCCAAATAGTATTCAAAGCATTTGTCAGTGAATAATGGCTATGATCAATTGCCATTCCTAAACCATTGCCAAAAATCAAAAGTTTCCGCACTATCATTTACCATATTAATAAATAAAGGAATTACTATAAGAACAAAAATATTTTTTAAATACCTTGAAATTAGCTATAAAATTTAATTTAACATTATGTCAAATACATTACCTATTAAAATTATATATCATCAGGAAAAATCCTAAAAAATAAATATTAGTTCTTTTTTTAACCACAAGAACTTAAAAAGCTTATTAAAAAATCATTTGATATTAAATATTTGTAAAATTCAAAAAAAATATCTTAGATTACTTAATTTTAAAGAAGAGCTTTGAAATGAGTCCTGCAAAACCAATTACAGCATTAATTACTATTTTAGGATTAGCTTTTATCGTTAGTATGTGCAACAACGTAAACAATGCATCTACAGAATCCTCTGTTAAATTAGATGAAAAATCAACCTCACAAGAAGCTCAAGCTGCTGCTATAGAGGCAGATTTAGCAACCCAAAACCCCGACCAAGGAATACAAGATAATTCATCAGTAATTGCTTCATCAAACAATAAAAATGAAGAAATACCGTTTAAAGTAAATTCTCAGGAAGAATACAATAAAGAGATGCATCATACTCTTTCCCTTGTAGAAAGAAATATGAGTAACATTTACGAACAGAATTCAGAAACGCAATATAGAATTATGTGTTTGGAGTTACCAATAATGGCATTTAACTTAAAGGCTTTTGCTGATGCCAACCCTGAATATAGTGACCCAAAGGTTAGCTTTAATGATGTGGTTGCGAGTATTGAGGCTGCTCAAAAAGAGATAGTAGGCAGCTGTAACTGATAATTTAGATGCCCTTTAACTTAAAATAAGGGCATCATTTTAAAAAATATTACTAAATTCATTTTAGCGTACCACACCCAACTTATTCCAAATATCAGGCGTCAAAAACGTCGTCAACATCTTGTTTAAATCCACATAACGCAACAAACCATTCAACTGCTGCTTCACTTCCGTATTCTTTACAATTTCTTCGCCCGTAATGCGCCCCAACTGCTGAAAACTTTCATCTACGGCTTGAATACCATCTGCCTGAATCACCGCTTTGGTCTGTGCCGAACATTGCTCGACCAAAATACGCTGTAACACCTGCGCCACGTTTTTATCCAGTGCGGTTTTCTGATCTTCCGTAACCTGACTAAACTGCTTTAATTCAGGGTGAGTGGATAGCGCTACAAAGGTCCATTGCAACACGGCGGTTTTATCCGTGGCGGTAGTCGACTTTACCAAACAATCACTCAGTTGATCGACTGTGGTACTGGCTTGCGACATTTGTGCCGTACCCAAAACAGCAGTAGCCAATAACACTGCACGCGTTAAATAAGACCATTTCCCTTGAGCATGGGCAACCTGAGCAGACATATACTGAATTCCATTAAATGATTGGCTTCTTTGTAGCACAGGACTTTAGCGTTGGTTGTTATGACTCTGTATCTCGCTGGACTGCTTGCCTAAAAGTTGCAACACATGCTGTAAACGCACATTGTCGGGATTGTCTTTATACACCGCATAAATCGGGGCGATACACGGTACATCCGCTTTTAAAGGTTTATACACAATTTGCTTGTTCCAAAAATCCCGAATTGCTTCGGGCACAATCGACAACCCAATACCTGCGGCAATCAAGTTTAAGCTAGACGTTAATCGCGGGGCTTCTTGGACAATCTTGGGACTAAAACCTGCCTGATAACAACTCGCCATAATATTGTCGAACAAATCCTGCCCTGCCAAACGGCGATACAGCACAAAATCATAAGGTTCTAAAGCCAATAATAGAATGACACCAGACTGTGCCACCAGCGGATGGTTATTCGGCATTGCCACAATTAATGGCTCATCCAGCACATGCAAGCTATTTAACCCCAGACCAATCGGAGCAGGTTTACGTAAAAATACGAGGTCATTTTTATCATTACGGATGGAGTCCACCAGTGCATTGCTGCCATCTTCTTCCAGATAAATAGACACCGCAGGAAAGGCTTCACGAAAATTACGCAGCAAAGCGGGTAAAAAGGGATGCAAACCCACTGAGTTGGTAATGCCGATATTCAACTGCCCTTCCAACCCCTGCGTGATGTTCTGCACCCGCTGCGAAATGGCTTGTGTATGTGCCAAGATGGTTAAGGCTTCCTGATACAGGACTTTACCCGCTTCCGTGACCTCGACCCCTCGTGGCAAGCGCTTCAGCAACTGGGCGTTCAGTTCATCTTCCAGACCTTTAATAATGCGGGTTAAAGGCGGTTGTTGCATATTTAAACGCACAGCAGCACGCGAAATATTGCTCTCTTCCACCACGGCAACAAAGGCTTTGAGCTTGTGAATATCCATCATCATCCCGTTTATAAACATACTTTTTAGGTATGGATAACATCATAATTAGCATTTTTCATTATAACGCAACAGGCGCATACTTTTGACATGCAAGATTGAGAGCGAAGCCATGAAAACAGAAGTCATTCCCTTGGAGCAAGAGATTCATCCCAATGCGCAGGAATTATTTATGGGGTTTATGAAGCTCGGTCTGATGGGTTTTGGTGGCGTGCTGCCACTGGCTCACCGCATGATTGTGGATGATCGAAAATGGCTGACGATTGAGGAATTTACCCATTTACTTGGCGTGTGCCAATTGCTGCCCGGTGGCAATATTATCAATATGTCCGTGGCGATCGGCTATCAATTTCAAGGCGTGAAAGGAGCCGTTAGTGCTGTGGTGGGCTTAATCTCGGCACCCACTTTAATTGTGATTTTACTGTATGAACTGTATGCCCGATTTCAATCCATTGCTATGGTAAAGCATATGCTGGAAGGCTTGGCTGCGGCTGCCGCGGGTCTGCTGTTTGCCATGGGCTTGAAAATGCTACGCCCGATCTTAAATCGTGCAATGACATGGTTCACCATCGCCTTGACCTTTGTATTTATGCTGCTGATAAAAGTGCCTTTACTGCTGACTTTAATCATTTTAATCGCCATCAATCTCAGCCTGTTAAGCCTAAATAAAGGAGCAAAAAGCGCATGATTCTGATTGTCTTAGCCATCGTTTTTACCCAACTATCTTTACTGGCTTTTGGCGGTGGCCCTGCAATTTTGCCGGAAATGCAACATCAGGTGGTTGAAGTCCATCACTGGTTAACCGCAGCCGAGTTTAGCACCATGTTTGCCATGGCTCAGGCAGCACCCGGCCCGAATATGATGATTGTGCCTTTGGTCGGTTGGCATGTGGCAGGTCCCGCAGGGCTATTGGTGACCTCTTTGGCCAAATTTGGTCCCTCATCGGTGCTTACCGTCTTTGCGCTGAAATTCTGGAATCAGTTTAAGGATCATCCACTACGTGAACGCTTTGAAAAAGCCTTAAAGCCGATTACGGTCGGACTGGTGCTGGTCAGTGCATGGATTATTGCCGATGCTTCGGCGCAAAATACCTTATTGGTCGCCATCATTGTGATTGCAACGGTGATGAGTCTGTTTAAAAAAGTCCATCCACTGTGGGTGATGTTGTTTGGTGCAACCGCAGGAGCATGTTTTCTATAAAAATACCCTAAAGATCCATCAACCCGCATTGTGTGGGTTTGATCATTTTTACTCATCAATACTAAGTTGATCCAACCCCTAGATTGACATCGGCTACCCTGCACCACTGGATTAATATTGCGCTAAATCTCGCTCTCGGCAAGACAGCTCATAATATTCTGCACGCGGATAACTTTTTAGGCTGTGAGCATAATAATCCGATGCTTCTTCATTTCTCGGTTTTAAAGAGCACTGATGCTGTTTGGTAAATTGCTGCAAAGCAGCCAAATCCGATTTTTTGCTCAATACAGCTCCCCACCCTTCACTGACACAACAGCCTATATACTCAGACATATATTCATCTGATACAGCCACTACAGTCTGCCCCATAAACTTGATTGGCTTTTTGACTGTATAAACATCAATGTAGTCAGAGCGGAAAATTTCAGGTTTTTTGGCAATAAAACCACCTGCTTTTAATGCTTTAAAGCTTGGAAATTCATGTTTGGCAGCGCCCATGCCTCGGTAGGTTTTCATCTCTTCAGCGATGGCGAAAGAAGAAAACCCCATGGTGAATAACAGAAAACCATAATGCAGCCAATGTTTCATATTCAATTTTATCCATTGTTATGATTGTTAAGTGAACTGCATTTTAAATCAGCGTGTCTAGAAAGCAACCAATCCTCTCTCCAACATTGAATCTCTTTGAATTTTTTAAAATCTGAATTCACTATTTTTAGTTATGACTAAAGACAACAAAGCTGCTCTTAACCCTGAGATCGGTCTATGCTAAGTTGATATAAAAATCATCCATACATAACAACACCGAGGGAAAATCATGTCCAAACAAATACTCATGCTGGTCGGTGACTACGCCGAAGATTATGAAACCATGGTGCCTTTTCAATTTCTGACGGGACTGGGCTATAACGTACATGCGGTCTGCCCCGATAAAAAAGCGGGTGACAGCATTGCCACCGCCATTCACGATTTTGAAGGTGAACAAACTTATAGTGAAAAACGTGGACATAATTTTGCCATTAACTATGATTTTGATGCCGTGAACACCGCAGATTATGTCGGTTTGCTTATTCCTGGTGGGCGAGCACCAGAATATTTACGTATGAATGCCCGAGTGGTGGAGATAGTCCGTGAGTTTGATGCCGTAAAAAAACCGATTGCTGCCGTGTGTCATGGCGCGCAACTGTTAGCTGCGGCTGATGTGCTCAAAGGACGTACCTGTTCGGCTTACCCTGCCTGTGCGGCAGAAGTTAAACTGGCTGGGGGTGAATATGCCGATATTGCAGTCACTGAAGCTGTGACGGATGGGCACTTGGTTACCGCCCCTGCATGGCCGGCACATCCTGCGTGGTTGGCGCAGTTTGTGAAAGCACTCGGTGCAACCATTCAGATTTAAAATCATTAGGTTGAAACAAATACGGTTGCGTTCCAAACCGAATCGATGGAACGCAACCCTGTATTGATCGATTTGATTCAAGATAACTGATGATGGATGGTCGGGGATTGGTTCCAGTACCAATAAAAATAGCCGCCCTGATTTTGTAATAAAGTATGGGTTTTTAATTGGGTTTGCTGTTGATTGCCCCAACAGGCATGTGCCGAATTTCGGTTATTGTGCAAGTTGATATATTCACGTGCTGGATACGCAGGCTGTGGCGGCAAATACAGTGCCGAACCGACAGGTATCCATAAATCAGCCAGATAGATTTTCTTGCGCTTAGGCCAATAACGCGCCACGCTAATCACAAGCGGTAAACTTTCATCGGTAGATGCGAAAACATGCGGAAAATCATGATGTTCCAAATCCGTGCAAATAAAAGGAAATAAGGTTTTTCCGCCATCCACAGCTTTACCCAAATCCAAATAAGGACACCAGTAACTTGCCCACATGCCATAGGCATATTCAATTTGCGACAGTGTGGTCACTGGGCTTTGAATCTCTATCGCTTGTCCAGCTTCCACCAAGGTAAAACCAAACGCTACGGCATTTTCACGGGTTGCCCATAAGGCTTCAAATTCAAACTGTGTTCCTTCAAACTCCAATTGAGTTTCTAGGCCATAGGGGGCATTATCCTTGCTGCCTAGGCTGCGGGGTACCCGATAAGCTTGCCCTTTATGGCTAGCACTTTCTGCGGCCAAACGAAGCACTTCAACTTGATCAGGTAAGCAAGCGAGATAGCTGGGTCGGCCTGCATCATTATAAAAGTATGGGGTTTGTCGGATATCAAGCACAGACTCCCCGACTTCCTGCTCTAATAAGGGCCCTGCAAAATAAACGGCGTTCTGTGTAGTACTGCTCATCTCATTCTTCCTATTTACCCATCTAGGGTGCTAGCTGAGCATACGCAGTCGGGATTCACTCTTTACGACGATAAACTCATTTGCCCTGAGCCAACATGCGTTTTGCCCCTGCATGATTGTAGTTGTTGGCAAGATTTTGCAGAATTTTATTGGCTTGTCCTTTTGGATTAGAAAACCGGCTGCGGTATGCAGGCACACTGGTTAAACAGCGTGCAACGAGCATGCCTGAATCGGTATAGACATTGGCATTGGTGCCAGTCAATTTGCCATAGTTATAGGCACGTTGCGCATTATTACAGGCATTCAGCTGATTTTTGCCTTTACTTAAATCACGGCGTGCTGCGACATAGGCTTTTAACTGTTGTTGCTGCGGAGTTTCTACTACAGAAGCCGCGACTGGTTCGGCTTTGCTGTCTTTCTTTTTTTCACTGTCTTTTTTATTCTCGGTTTCCTTCACTTCAAGCTTATTGGCTTTAGCTGTGGTGGTTTTATTGGACTTTTTTTCCGAAACATTTGAACCCGCATTTCGATACAACTGCTTCGCTTCTTCTAGGCTTAAAATTCGGGTCTGCAAGCGCACCACCCGTGCTTTTGCATTCGAGTCCAATTTACTCTCAGCGGTAGGCTCAATGGAAACAATCCAGCGCGCATCTGGCAAGACACATTGATAAGTCCCGATGCCTTGTTTGACATTACTGTGTGCATTTAGGCGTTTTTTTTGCGCCTGCTCTTTAACCAAACTCATGTTACTTTTATACAGCAAGGCAAATTTGCCACCTTTGGCATGACAGTAATTGCCTAAATATTTACGTGGATAAAGCGCCTGTGGTTCACTCGAGTTTTGCTCATTTCCCCAGTCATAGACATATTCTTTGCCAGAACCATCCGCTGCATTCAACTGTTTCTGATCAATCAATGCCTGTGGTGTCGCATATTTACCGATTGAATCTGCGCTCATTCCCCCCAAATGACTACAGCCTTGCACCACGATTCCTGCCACCCCAATCAAGATCAATGCTTGTAAATTCACGTCTTTTTTCTCAATAATTTTTTTATTGTTTAAAAATATCGCAAAAAAAATAAAATAACAAACATAGACTACTGATTTTATTATTCATTTTTAAAAATTTACCCAATTGAAATCAAATATATTCGGGTTTATGCAAATTAAACCCAATTTTATCCTAGTTATTTGATTTAATTAACAAATCCAAAAGACTGTTGTAGTAGCAGTTAAATTTCAATCAGCAGAATCCAGTTGCTCACACAGTGCAATGAGCAATCGGGCATCACACTGTGTTGAACAAGAATCCTCAGTAAGCAATTACTGAACCACGGCCTCAATTTTATCCAGATTCCATACACCGCCAGCCGCCAGACCTTTACACATGCCTGTCCAGCGGTCCTGGGTCTGAACAAACCGTTGCCCATTCCAGACCCATTCCGCAATACTCCAGCAGTCACCAATACCTCGTCCTTTTTGTGCACTGTGGATACGACCTTCACTAAAGTCAGAAGCCGTTTCCGTCACAAAGGTAGCTGGACCTTTTAAACTCGCATCCATGACCCACATGCCATAACCTTCGTTATAGGCGGCACGCCAACACAATGTACTGACCAGCACTTTCTGCCCACTCAGCTTATACACTTCAATGGCTTGAGATTCGACCTCACCGTCCTGATAAATGCCCTCACAGAATCCTTCAGAGACTTCATCGCCTTTGGGTTGTGCTGTAATTAAGGTCTGATACAGGCTGGAATACTTTGCCTGTTTGGGGGTCAAGGTTAAGTACGGAGTATTGGCTGTTTTGACCGCTTTCACCTGTAAAGGGGGGACTGCGGACAAGACTTTTGCCTCACTGTTCTGCCCAGTTTTAATTAAAGCGCCAACTGTGCCGACACGTCTTTGAAAGTCATCCATTTTTAAGAGTGTGGCGGTCATGCCTGCATCGGAAATTTGCCAATGGTAATGCTGATTCTTAAACTCAATCTTGGCATTTTTGCCAGCCACTTGAAGTAGCGCCTGAACTTGCGCGGCAGATAATGTTCCCATTAACGGTACTTCACGCCCTTCAATCTGAACTGCCCCCAAGTCACGACCATTCACATAAAAATGAATATTTTGCAGTTGTTGCTCTGGCAGACGGTCATGCTCAAAACTCCCCAAGGCAAACTCGGCTTTAAGCGCTTGTTTGGCTCCGGCCTGACGCGTCAATAATAATGATGCAGGATCAAGCTCACTGCCTGAATCAGCTTGATAACCTGCGGCACGACAGGTTCCAGTATTACTGCAATACATCTCCCAGTCTTGATGATAAAAAGACATACCTTTGAGATCTTGCGCGATCACAGAGGCGCTCATCACACTCAACAGGCTGCTGGATATTAGCGTTGGAATAAATTTCATGATGCCTTCACTTTTAGTTATTGTCCTCAGGTAAAGCGAGTTTAGCGTTTTTTAAAGCGCGCCTTGTAGCCGCTACACAAGAAAAAACCTGCCGCAGCAGGTTTTAACATGACAGTGCGAGAAGTGTTAGTCGTGTAAAATAGACTCAAACGCTTTAAGACGCTTATAAATCGACAGCAATTCAATAATGGTTTTCCACGACATAATCAAATATTGAAATGATTCACGAACTTTATCAAACACATTTCCAATCTGGTTCACGAGACCTAAGGTCATGGTGCCTGCGGCAATGGATGGGAACAGCACCACCAAGCTATATAAAATATCGAGTTGTCGATACCACGTGGCCACTAAATTAAAATAGGCATAATGAAAGTAAAGGCGGAAATAGTTTTGACGAACTCGGCTAAACAATTCCGTCAGGGTTGCAGGTTGCGCACGATCGGCATGGTCTTCGCCATACACCAACTCTTTACGATAAGCCGCTTCTACCTTTTGATTATTAAATTCCAAACCAGGGAGTTTACTGCCCACCAGCATCAATAACACCGTCCCGAAAATGGCCCAGATAATCGAAGCCCAGACCAATGAATGCTTCAATTCACCGACTAAAGGCAATACTGGCACATGTTTGGAGAGTTCAAACAGAATCGGTAAGAATGCCACCAACACCATCACGGCCTTGATCAGCTCTACCCCTAAGTCTTCCATAATAGTGGCAAAGCGCATGGTGTCTTCCTGTACACGCTGCGAAGCCCCTTCAATCCGGCGTAACCGCTCCCAATGCTCGGTATAATATTCGTTCATGGCAGTACGCCAACGGAATACATAATGGCTGGTAAAAAATGAATTAACCACCGCAAAGGTGACTGCCACCATGGCAATATACAAAAAGGTCAACGTGCCTAGGTACAGGTCTTTAATATCCCCACCACTGCCCAGCATTTTTTGAATTAAGTCCCAAAACGGACCATACCAGGCATTAATGGCAACACTGACTTGAACGCCGAACCAGATATTAAACAGAATAAAGGCTGAGCCCCAAATCGACCAGCGTTGCCATTTGTTGTCGGAGAAAAACTTCCAGAACATGGCAAAAAGCGTGGTGGACACAAAAAACCAGAGGTAAAACCATAAGAATGAGGGTGACCAGAACCGACTCACACCAATCGGTAATTCCGCAGTTGCATATCCCTGTGGCCATCCAATGGCACTTCCCCAAGTACTCCCTCCCGTATACCACAGGATTACATTAACCACTGACCAGATCAGTACAGAAAGGAAAAACCATTTGGGATTTGGAAAAAATGATTTAAACATCGAACCCGAAAATCCTTGAATTATTGGAATGAATATCTTTGGAATACTAATCTTAAATGTGTAATTTCGGGTACGAACTTTTGCATATATTTGTACTTTTCTTTATTTGAATCACCTGCTTACGCAAACAATTCTCATTTACTTGTATAATTTAGTGGATCAATCCGCTAATTTTAGCCATTTTCAGCTTAACCCTGACGGTCGGTCTAAAATGCGAAAAACAGCCCGCTAAAGTTACACAATTATTATATTCCTGCTTTTTATCTCGCTCTATATTTCGACTTTAATACGCTTTTTCTGAAAAGATTTGAACGTTTGGCATAAAATTTTTGTTTTTTATACGATAAATCCAGATTCGCTCTCTGACCGAAAGATTTTATGATTCAATTCACAATTCAGATAAAGAGCGATAAATGCACAGCACAATGAATGCTACACTATTGCCACAATATAAACTCAATATATAAGGAGAAAAATATGGAGTCTTTTGTCATCGAATTGATTCAACCTGTGACTTTAGAAAAAGATGATCATGTGCCGAAGGTTTTTGATGAAGGCACAGTCCTGAAAGTGCTGATGAAAACACCGACCTCATTACTGGTTCGGGATGATCATAAATTCAGTTTTACTGTTGACCTAAATGATGAAGATGTGACTTGGCGTAAACTTTAAAGCCTCATGCATATGCTCTGAAAGACGATATTTTTCTGCTGCTCCCTCTCCATATCCCGTATATGGAGATGCTTTGCTCACCCAACTCCCCTCCAATGCGCTTGATCGAATCTATCTATGTAAATCGATTACGAGAGTGATTTATTTATTCACAATACACAAATCCCATATTTACATTCGAACAATTCAACCTATTATGGAAATGTTTCTGTCCCGACACACAGACGGAATTGTGTGCATGTTTGTATAAGGTTTTAATCATGAAAAAAATAATTCTTGCTGGTCTAATCGCGCTATCTTCACAATTTGCACTAGCCGAAACTCAATCCAAAATTGATCCTGCCTTTGTTCAAGTTGAAGAGATGGTGAAAGCCAACAATATGACTGGCGCCTATCAAGCCTTAGAAAAACTGGGGAAAGCAGGCAATGCACAAGCGCTCTACAATTTGGCCTATTTAACTCAAACAGGTCAAGGCAGCACCAAAGATGAAAAGAAAGCGCTTCAGTTGTATCAGCAATCTGCCAATAAAGGCTATCCCGTAGCCAACTATGTCTTGGGTAAAAATTATTTGGCGGGTTCCCTCGGCTTAAAACAAGACATCGCCAAAGCCAAACAATATCTTGAAAAAGCCTCAGCACAAGGCTTTAGCGATGCAACCGTAGATTTAGCTGTTTTACTGTTTTCTGAAAACACGGCAGCCTCAGATAAATTAGCCCTACAAAAGCTGGATCCTTTAATTAAAAAAGGCAACTTCCAAGCCATGCATGCCAAAGCCCTGTATGACATCAGTACCGGTTTTAAAAACAAAGATGAAGCCCCGATTAAGCAAGGACTTGCCAGCATCCAAGATTTAGCAAAAAAAGGCTATATTCCTGCGTTAATGGCTGTGGGCAATATGTTTACCAATGGCAACATCGTGCCGCAAAACTTGCCTGAAGCGAAAAAAATCTTTTCTGCTTTAGCGCAAGAAAATGTACCTCAAGCCCAAGAATCACTGGCTGTTGTGGAAAAAATGATGGCTGAACAGGCAAAAGCCCCGAGTAAAACAGCAAAAAAAAGCTAAAGCTGTGCCAGTCGCATTCCCCCTATACATCACATTCAGCCTAAACTTGCTGAGTGTGATTTTTTAGCATTTAAGGATGCTATTTTAATACCACCAAAATGCAATCAGCGCACTAATCACCGCAAAGCCACACAGGGTGCTCAGCATTAACGGTGTCAGTGCTTTTTCATTCAACCCATAGGTTTGTCCAAAAATCCCAAAGGCGATCGGCATTGGTAATGCTGCCAGTAACGTGCCCGCATATAGCATTTCCCGACTTACATTCGGCAACACCGACAACAATCCAAATATGGTCAGCGGCATCAAAACAATTTTGAACAACACTAAAAGAAGGCTTTGAAGATCGACGGCTTTTAAGCCTATTCCGACCAGACTACCACCAATCACAAACAGGGCAATCGGAGAGGCCGTTTTCCCCAACATCTCTAAAATCTGATTGAGGGCATTCGGCAAGCGGAGTTCAAGCAGCACGCAGCCCATGCCCAAAATGATCGCTAAAATAACAGGATTTTTCAGTAAATTGATCAGTGTAGAGCCAGCCACCTGCTTTACACTTCCCTGCTGCAAGCCAGCCTCTGCAATCAGCAGCACCAAGGCAACAATCACCAGATTTTCGATAATCAAAGTCAGAGAAATATAAATGGCCGCGTGTTGCCCAATCAACATGGTTAAAATTGCAGTCCCAATAAAGCCAGTATTCGACATGGACGCCCCCATCGCCATGACTGCAGAAGCCGTTAAGCGATGCTGAAAATAATGGCGATACACGGCAAAAGCAACAATGAATAGCAGTAAAGAACCACCACCATAAGCAATAAAATAACTGGGATGCCAAATTTCCTGCAGATTGCGACTCGCCAACGCATGTAATAAAAATGCAGGTAAGGACACTTTAATCACAAAGGCACTTAGGGCTTTGATCTGGTCGGGCAGAATCAATCCCCCCTTAACACAGGCAAACCCGAACAACACCAGCAAGAGAATAGGTAAAATAATACTCAAAACCATACATTTGCTCCGCATGGTTGCTGCCTAAAAATCACGTCCTCATTCCTTTCTATATGGATCTACATGCGATTGGTCGGTTTTATGCTAAGCCCGCTTAATTCGCAAAAGGTTTAAACAATTGCTTCAGTTGATGAGGCTGACAACGCAAATATTGCGGTGCAATTTCCAATGTTTCACCCAGTTCTGCCGCAGCATGCCAAGGCCAACGCGGGTCATACAGCATGGCTCGTGCCAATCCAATCGCATCGGCCTGTTCATGTTGCAAGACCTGCTCAGCCTGCTGTGCCTCGGTAATCAAACCGACTGCAATCACGGGAATATCTACCGCCTGCTTAACGGCTTGGGCAAAAGGAACTTGATAATTTGCACCAATTTGTATGGCTTGCTCGACGTGCAGTCCACCACTGGAAACGTGAATATACACGGCTCCTAATTGTTCTAGGCGTTTAGACAGTTCAACCGTTTCTGCCAGCGTCCAACCGCCATCAAACCAGTCTTGAGCAGAAAGTCGCACACCAATTGGATAACCCTGTGGAACGCTATCCAGCATGGCTTGTAAGGTTTCTAGCGTCATACGGATACGATTTTCAAATTCTCCGCCATATTCGTCCTGACGCTGATTCGCCAATGGCGACAGGAATTGATGCAACAAATATCCATGTGCTGCATGCAACTCAATTAAATCAAATCCTGCTGCAACCGCTCGTTTGGCGGCATTCGCAAAGTCCTGTTGAACCTGTTTTAACTCTGAAATGGATAAGGCATGTGGAGCAATATCTTGCGGATTAAATGCAACGTCACTGGCCGAAACAGTTTGCCAGCCATGCACGTGTGCTGGCGGAATTTGACCACGACCTAACCAAGGCTTGTCCGTCGATGCTTTACGCCCCGCATGAGCCAACTGAATAGCAAAAGGCATAGGCGACAGACTACGCACTTTCTGCAACAGTTGCTGCATGTGATCGCGTTGCTGATCGTTCCAGAGACCCAAATCCGCAAAGCTAATGCGCCCTTCTGCCTGCACCGCAGTGGCCTCGACAATACACAGCCCAGCACCCGACAAGGCATAGTTTGCCCATTGCTGTTCGTGCCAATAACTTAATTCACCCTGCTCGTTAGCCGAATATTGGCACATCGGGGCAATCACAATGCGATTTTTTAGGGCTAAAGAACCAAACTCAATCGGCTGAAATAAACGGGACATCTGCTGCTTCATCCATAAAATTTCCGTGACTTCTCACGTTATACAGATTAAAGCCCAGCTGCAAATATTCTTTTTATATATTCTTGGCGAACTGCTGTCATTCGACAGCACAGTTGGCTTTAAAACACTTGCAATCCTTGCTAATCAGCCCGATATTAGCCTAGTTGTCTTTGATCTGTTGTTTTAAAGCCCATGCCCGAATTACCTGAAGTCGAAACCACCAAAACCAGCCTACAGCCTTTAATTGGGCAAACTGTCCAAGCCGTTACCGTGCATGAGTCTCGCTTACGTTGGCCTATTCCTGCCGACATTCAACGCCTGCAAGGGCAAAAGCTGCTGAAATTAACCCGACGCTCAAAATATATTCTGGCAGAATTTGAACAAGATCGAATGTTGTGGCATTTAGGCATGTCGGGAAGTTTCCGGCTCTGTGAAGCAACAGAAGATCAACGCAAGCATGATCATTTGATTATTCAATTTGATGATATGCAATTACGCTATCATGACCCGCGTCGCTTCGGCTGCATCTTGTGGTGGGATACTGAAACTGAAGCAAAACTGCTTGCCCCTTTAGGACCTGAACCCTTAAGTGATGCGTTTAATGCTGAATATTTAATGCAAAAACTGAAAAACAAACAGGTCGGCATAAAAGTTGCAGTAATGGATAATCATGTTGTGGTTGGTGTGGGCAATATTTATGCGACCGAGAGCCTGTTCAATTTAGGGATCCATCCTGCACAACAGGCCTCTAGCTTAACCACAAGGCAAATTCAGCAATTGGTGGTTGAAATTAAGCGGATTTTACAACAAGCCATTCAACTGGGGGGTTCAACCCTACGGGATTATAGTAATGCCATGGGGGAAAATGGTTATTTCCAGCAGACCTTGCTGGCCTATGGACGCGCAGGCGAAATGTGTGTGAACTGTGAAACCACATTGGAAAATTTGAAACTGGGACAACGTGCCAGTGTCTTCTGCCCTCAATGCCAACCCTTGAAACCGATAACTACAGCGATCAAGCGAGGTAAGATCAAATGAAAACAGCCATTGTTCGACATATTCTGGTCAAAGATAAAGACTTAGCCGACCAGTTAAAAAAGAAAATTTTAGATGGTGCAGATTTTGCCAAAATTGCAAAACAATATTCAACCTGTAACTCGGCTAAACGCGGTGGAGAATTGGGCGAAGTCAAAAAAGGACAGTTAGTGCCTGTGATTGATAAATTGGTATTTAGTGCTGCTGAACATGTATTGCATGGCCCAATTAAAAGTCAGTTCGGTTTTCATTTGGTAGAGATTAAATTCCGTATGGCATTTTAAGATGCTAACCAGAAGTGCCTGATTGATGATTAGGCACTTCTCAAAGCATCGATTATGCCGCTTTCATCTGGTAAATCCAGGCCGCAGTCTGCTCACCCGACTCAAGTTCAACCTGTACAGGGACACGCTGGTATTGCATGCCTTCAAAATCATCCAAATCTGCCCAGTGTTCAGTCAGCTTCTCAGTACTAAAGAAATAACCTTCCACTTTAGGTGCATTTTGATCAAGAACAATCGCAGGCAAACCTTGATCGGGTCCCCAATCCAAAATATGTACCACGCCATTCACATAGCCTTTTTGCCATGTTCCTTCACCAATTCGCTCTAGGATATGGGCATTTTCATGATTCGGGCGTAAAGTCCCATAGACAAATAATCGATTCATCTAACATTCATCGCTCAACTGAAACTGCGCGCATCTTAATGGGAAAATTGCACAAAAAAAAGCCCTTTCAATCAATTCTCGGGCATAAAAAAACGGCAACTGACATGCCGTTTTATCTTTTTTTTAAATTAAGATTTATTTTTCAACTGATCACGAATTTCACGTAACAATTGAATATCTTCAGGCGTTGGGGCTGGTTCAGCCGCAGCCGCTTCTTGTTTACGGCGCATACGATTCAACATTTTCACCATTAAAAACACCACCCACGCCAGAATAATGAAATTAATCGCAACCGTTAAAAAATTACCATAAGTCAGTACATTCACACCAGCTTTGGTCAATTCATCCAAAGATTGTAAATTGTTCGGATTATCCCCTAAGACAATGAATTTCTGCGTGAAATCGACCCCGCCACCTGTAATGACCGTGATTAAAGGCATAATAATATCTTTGACCAATGAATCGACAATTTTACCGAATGCCCCACCAATAATGACCCCCACAGCGAGGTCAATCATGTTGCCTTTAACTGCAAATTCGCGAAACTCTTGTACAATACTCATTTAAATCTCCAGTTCTTCTTTGACTTGCATTTATGTGACGAAGTATACATTATGTATATGTATTTCCTTCTAATTTACTTGGTTTTTTTGCTTTTTCGAATGTTTTTTAGAATAACTTATACAAAAAAAAGCCGCTAAATAAATTTAGCGACTTTTATCATCCAAAGATAAGAATAACTTACTTGTTACGCTTACGTTCGTTTTCAGTCAACCAGCGCTTACGGATACGGATTGATTTAGGTGTTACTTCAACTAATTCATCATCTTCAATGAATTCAAGCGCTTGTTCAAGCGTGTATTCAACCGCAGGAACAAGAGTCAACGCATCATCAGTACCAGAAGCACGTACGTTTGTTAACTGTTTCGCTTTAGTTGGGTTAACCACCATATCGTCTGAACGAGAGTTAATCCCTACGATCATACCTTCGTAAACTTCTAACTGTGGTTTAGCGAATAGACGACCACGGTCTTGTAAGCTGAACAGTGCATAGCCAAGGCAAGTACCTTGAACCATAGAAATCAATACACCGTTTTGACGCTTCGCAACAGTACCTTGTTTCATTGGACCGTAGTGAGAGAAGCTTGAAGTCATGATCCCTGTACCAGAAGTCATGGTCAAGAATTCAGAACGGAAACCAATTAAGCCACGTGAAGGTACAGTTGCTTCAATACGGATACGGCCTTTACCGTCAACTTCCATATTGGTCATTTCACCTTTACGGCTACCCATTTGTTCCATTACAGCGCCTTGGTGCTGTTCTTCAACGTCAAATGTTACGTTTTCGTATGGTTCTTGCTTTTCACCGTCAACTTCTTTCAAGATTACTTGTGGACGAGATACGCCCATTTCGAAACCTTCACGACGCATGTTTTCAATTAAAACTGAAAGGTGAAGTTCACCACGACCAGATACTTTAAAACGGTCTGGACTGTCAGTGTCTTCTACACGTAATGCTACGTTGTGAATTAATTCACGGTCTAAACGCTCACGGATGTTACGTGAAGTAACGAATTTACCTTCTTTACCTGCAAACGGTGAGTTGTTTACTTGGAAAGTCATTGTCACGGTAGGTTCATCTACAGACAATGGCGGTAAAGCTTCAACATTTTTCGGATCACAAATCGTGTCAGAAATATGAAGTTCATCAATACCTGTAATACATACGATATCGCCTGCTTGAGCAGATTCAACATCAATACGCTCTAGACCATGGTAACCCATGATTTTTAAGATACGGCCGTTACGTGTCTTACCGTCTTTATCAATCACAGTTACAGGTGTATTTAATTTTACTGAACCACGTTGAATACGACCAACACCGATAACACCAACGAAGCTGTTATAGTCAAGTGAAGAGATCTGCATTTGGAATGGACCATCAACATCAACTGCTGGTGGTTCAACAATATCAACGATTGTTTGGAACAATGGCGTCATGTCTTCAGCCAATTCTTCTGGAGAAGGACCAGCAACACCACGTAGACCAGATGCATAAACAACTGGGAAGTCTAGCTGTTCGTCAGTACCACCTAAGTTGTCAAACAAGTCAAATACTTGGTCAATAACCCAGTCTGGACGCGCGCTTGGCTTGTCTACTTTGTTGATAATCACGATTGGTTTCAAACCACGCGCGAACGCTTTTTGCGTTACGAAACGAGTTTGTGGCATTGGACCTTCTTGAGAGTCTACAAGAAGCAATACACAGTCAACCATCGACATTACACGTTCAACTTCACCACCGAAGTCGGCGTGTCCCGGGGTGTCGACGATGTTAATACGGTATTCTGTATTGGTACGTTCATCTAACCATTTGATTGCAGTGTTTTTTGCAAGAATGGTAATACCACGTTCACTTTCAATAGCTCCCGAATCCATGACACGCTCAATCTCACCTGCGCGATCACCAAGAGCACCTGATTGTTGAAGTAATTTATCGACAAGTGTGGTTTTACCGTGGTCGACGTGGGCAATAATTGCAATATTGCGGAGATTTTTGATATCTGACATAGAATTCGATAAGCCTAAAACTTGAGGGCAAATTATACAGAAAAATTATAGATTTTAGTAGTGACAGTTTATTGACAAGCTCATTTTTTTTCACAAGCAGTCGGCATTTTGTTTTGTAAAGCTGTGTATCTCGATTAGAATAGCGCCATCTTGCTAACGCCTTTTGACATATGTCTGATCAAAATCTCTCTCCCAATCAACCAGATCAGCTTGATTTGGTTTATGGTTTGAATGACCGCCCGCAACCCTTTATTGCTTTCCTTGCTGCCTTTCAACACCTACTCGCAATCATTGTCCCAATTGTTACACCCGGCTTACTGATCTGTTTAGCTTTAGGGGTGTCCAAACAAGACACCAACATGATTTTATCCATGTCTTTGGTGATTTCAGGGATTGCGACCTTCTTACAATGTAAAAAAGTTGGACCTTTTGGTGCAGGCTTACTCATTGTGCAAGGCACCAGTTTTAACTTTATTGGACCTATCATCGGGATTGGCTCTGCCATGGTGGCTGCGGGTACTCCTGTAGAGTCTGTTATGGCGGCCATTTTTGGCGTGGTGATTGCAGGTTCATTTATTGAAATGGGCGTTTCAAGGATTTTACCTTGGATCAAAATGTTAATTACCCCATTGGTAACAGGCATTGTGGTGCTGTTGATTGGTCTAACTTTGATTAAAGAAGGCTTAATTAGCATGGGTGGTGGCTATCAAGCCATGTCAAACAATACCTTTGCCAACACAGACAACTTAATTATGTCATGTACGGTATTGGGTTTAATTATCTTGCTCAACCGTATTCGTATTACTTGGGTAAAAAGCTCAGCGATCTTAATTGCCTTGGTCGTGGGCTATATTCTTGCTGGCTTTATGGGACATCTGGATTTTTCCGGTTTAAAAGATGCGCCATTAGTGCAAGTTCCAACACCGATGCACTTTGGCCTGAGCTTCTCTTGGAGCCTGTTTATTCCAATGGCCTTCATCTATTTAGTGACGTCTTTGGAAGCTATTGGTGATATTACCGCGACTTCAAAACTTTCCAACCAGCCTGTGGATGGTGCCACTTGGATGGAACGTATTAAAGGCGGGGTCTTGGTGAATGGGGCAAACTCATTTCTTGCTGGTATTTTCAATACCTTCCCTAGCTCGGTGTTTGCACAAAACAATGGGGTAATTCAGCTGACTGGTGTTGCAAGCCGTTATGTCGGAATCTGGATTGCTGCAATGTTAGTGATTTTAGGTTTATTACCCGCTGTTGCAGGTGTAATTCAAGCGGTTCCGCAAGCGGTATTAGGTGGTGCTGTAATGGTGATGTTCGGTGCGGTTGCGGCATCTGGCATTAATATTCTGTCTGGGGTTCACCTTGACCGTCGTGCCCTACTCATTATTGCCATTTCACTGGCACTCGGACTGGGTGTTGCACAAGTACCGCAAATTTTGGAACATCTACCAGAATTGTTCCGTAACATTTTTAGTTCGGGTGTTGCGACCGGTGGTATTGCCGCACTGATTTTAAATATTGTGCTTCCTGAAACGAAGAAATAAATTTTCATTTCTGTATGCACCTTGCCCAGCATTGTCTGGGCATCGTTTTTACTATGGAGTAAATAAGATGGATCCACGAAGTGAAGTTGTTCTTCGTCAGCACGCGTTTCTTTCCGGCTCAATTCTGTTGGTCAATGCGCCTTGTGATGCATTAAGTTCAGAACTCGTAGGGACGGTTAATCCCCATTTTTGGACATGGAATTTTAACGAATTACAATATTTTGAGGCTCAACAAAGCTCTGTACATTTTGGCACAGATTTGCCAGAGGTCAGCTTTGAACAAGCCATTGTTTTTGTTCCAAAATCAAAAGAACTACTTAACTATGTGCTACACCAACTGGTCAGTCGTATGGCGGTGGGTTCTTCTATCTTTTTAGTTGGTGAAAAAAAAGGGGGCGTGGAACGTGCTGCCAAGCAGCTACAACCTTTTGGTAAAAGCCTCAAATTAGATAGCGCCCGACATTGTCAAATGTGGCAACTGGTCACCGAAAAGACCGTAACCGCAAAACCTTTAGCTGACTGGGCACAACACTACACCGTGCAAACTCCGAAAGGTGAGTTACAAATTAGCGCGTTACCAGGTGTGTTTAGCCAGAACCGCTTAGATGTCGGTACAGCCGTTTTACTCCCATATCTATCGGAAGTCACGTCGGGAAAAATTGCAGACTTTGGTTGTGGTGCAGGCGTTATCAGTGCCTATTTAGCCAAGTTAAATCCGAAAAATCGCATTTTTGCTTTAGATGTTGATGCCTTTGCACTTGCGTCTACAAAAATGACTTTTGAAAAAAATAATCTTTTACCAGAACAACTTGAGATTAAAGCAGTACGCGGCATTGAAGATGCACCACTGTTTTTACACGCAATCGTCAGCAATCCCCCATTCCATCAAGGCATTCATACAGATTACAATGCCAGCGAAAATTTATGCAAAACCTCTCGCCGTCATCTGAAATCAGATGGCGAATTGTGGATTGTTGCCAATCGCTTTTTAAATTATCCATTACTTATTGAGCAAAGTTTTGGTCAATGTACAACCAAAGCCGATCAACAAGGCTTTAAAGTGCTGTTTGCAAGCACGCAAAAGAAATCTTAAGGAATAACGATGAGCGAAACGACTCAACCAGCTCAACTCAAGCGTAAGCTTGGAGCTCGTCATCTGAATATGATCGCCATTGGTGGTTCTATTGGTACAGGTTTATTCCTTGCCTCAGGTGCGACCATTGCAAATGCAGGTCCTGGCGGTGCATTGCTCGCCTATTGCTTAATTGGCGTGATGATCTACTTTCTTATGACCAGCCTAGGCGAACTTGCAACCCATAACCCAACTTCAGGTGCTTTTTTTACTTATGGCACTAAATATGTTGAAGGCGGTTTTGGTTTTGCCCTTGGTTGGAACTATTGGTACAACTGGGCAATTACGGTTGCATTTGAATTGGTTGCCGTCCAATTCATCATGAAATTCTGGTTTCCAGATATCCCCGGCTTTTACTGGAGTGCACTGTTCCTAGCTGTTGTCTTTGGGATCAATGCGCTGACAGTGAAAGGCTTTGGTGAAAGCGAGTTCTTCTTCTCATTGGTCAAAGTCCTTGCGATTATTGTGTTCATCATTATTGGTATCTTCACAATTGCCAAAATCATGATGACTTCAGGTGCCTCAACATTTGCAAACTGGACCAAGGGTGAAGCGCCTTTTGTTGGTGGCCTATCCGCACTCATTGGTGTAGCCATGATTGCGGGCTTCTCATTTCAAGGCACAGAAATGGTCGGGGTTGCCGCAGGAGAATCTAAAGATCCTCAAAAAACCATTCCGATTGCCATTAAACAAATTTTCTGGCGTATCTTGTTATTTTATATCGTGTGTATTTTCATCATCGGCACTCTAATTTCATACGATGACCCAATGCTTTTACAAGCGGCTTCGTCTGAAAATATTGCTTTATCCCCTTTCACCTTACTCTACGAAAAAGCGGGTTTTGCCTTCGCTGCGAGTGCAATGAATGCCGTGATTTTGACTGCAATTCTTTCAGCAGGCAACTCAGGTATGTATACCTCAACCCGTATGCTGTTTAACATGGCACAGAACGGTAGCGCGCCTAAGCTGTTTGGTAAACTTGATCCGCGTGGCGTACCAATGAATGCACTTTATGCAACAACAGTAATTGCTGCACTGTGCTTCTTAACCACTTTTATTGGTGAAGAACAAGTATTCAACTGGTTACTCAACATGTCAGGGATGTGTGGTTTTATCGTTTGGCTGGGAATTGCTGTTTCACACTATCGCTTCCGTAAAGGATATATTGCTCAAGGACATAAAATTGAAGATTTAGCTTATCGTGCAAAATTCTTCCCCTTTGCACCATGGTTCGCCTTTATCCTGTGCTCAATTGTTGTCCTCGGTCAGAATTACCAAGCGGTACTTGCGGGTGAGTGGTTATCCGTTCTATCAACGTATATCGGTATTTTCTTATTCTTGGTGATTTGGCTTGGTTATAAATGGAAATACAAAACCAAGTTGATTTCCTACCAAGACATGGATGTTAACCCAATGAATCTAGACCGCGAATAATTTCCCTATTAAAAAACAGCCTTCGGGCTGTTTTTTATGGGTGAATTTAAAGTTAAGCTAAAAAATAAATTCCCAACCGACAACCTGTTATGGCTCGTTTAGTACTCCTGTATTTAGCCAAGCGTATTAAAATGGCCGATCAAATCACTAAAAAGCCCCGACATCCTGTCGAGGCTTTTTTAGATCTTGCGAAGGTATAACTCCTGTCGTACCGTTTGCATCCATTCTTCACTGTTATTGTTATTCTAATGAAACATCCTGTTCCTGATGAGTTCATCATATGCATATTCACCTCTCCAACCTAGAGGTAAAAAGACCTAAATCGTGTCAGCCAAAAGCTACAAATTACATCTAGGATTTAGTTTGAGCATAATCTCGTGCTCCAAAGAGTGCTGTACCTATCCGTACTATGGTTGAGCCTGCGGCAATTGCAGCATTAAGATCCCCTGACATACCCATGCTTAAGGTATCCCAATCTTCTGGATGAGCATGGCATTCTTTGACTTGATTAAACAGCTTTCTTGCCGCCATGAACGCGTCGTTATTATTCAGTGCAGGAATCACCATAATTCCACGAAGTTTTAAATGTGGAAGTTGGCTGATTTCACGAACCAACTCAGCAACCTGATCTGGCTGACACCCATCTTTTGTATCTTGAGCATCAATATTTACCTGTAGGCAAATATTTAAAGCCCGCTGTGTCGCTGAACGTTGACTGGATAAACGCTCAGCAATAATCAAGCGATCAACCCCATGCACCCAAGCAAATTTTTCTGCCAAATGTTTGGTCTTATTCCGTTGCACATGCCCGATAAAATGCCACTCAATCTCTAAATCTTTTAAAGCCTCCATCTTATCCAAGGCTTCTTGCAAATAGTTTTCACCAAATGCATGCTGCCCCGCGGCATACATTTCGCGCAATGCTTCGCTTGGATGAGTTTTAGAAACCGCAAGTAACTCTACTGTTGCAGCATCTCGTTTCGCACTTTCACAGGCTGCCTTAATGTTCTCTAAAACTTGATTTCGCGACTCTTTCAAACTATTCATTGACGATATTCTCATTTCATTCATCTTTTTTTACGTTCAAGCCACTCTAACTGTTGGTTACGCGGCAGGAAAGCCTTATTATTCTATCAAAATAATTAAGATTTATATGATCTCGGGGAACTTATGGACATTACAGAATTATTGGCATTTTCTGCAAAAAACGGGGCTTCAGACTTACACTTATCTGCGGGCATGCCACCAATGATTCGCGTCGACGGTGAAGTTCGTCGTATTAATTTACCAGCACTGGAACACAAAGAAGTACACAAATTGGTGTACGACATCATGAATGACAAACAACGTCGTGATTATGAAGAACAGCTTGAAACTGACTTTTCCTTTGAAGTCCCAGGTGTGGCGCGTTTCCGTGTCAATGCCTTTAACCAGAACCGCGGTGCAGGTGCCGTATTCCGTACCATTCCATCCAAAGTATTAACCATGGATGACTTGGGTCTTGGCAATATCTTTAAAGAAATTTGTGACTACCCTCGTGGCATTGTTTTGGTAACAGGTCCTACAGGTTCAGGTAAATCAACCACACTCGCAGCCATGCTCGACTATATTAACGATCGTCGCTACGATCATATTTTAACAGTCGAAGACCCAATCGAATTTGTACACCAATCCAAAAAATGCCTCATCAACCAGCGAGAAGTACATCGTGATACGCATGGCTTTAATGAAGCATTACGCTCGGCCTTACGTGAAGACCCTGATATTATCTTGGTCGGTGAGATGCGTGACCTTGAAACCATCCGCTTGGCTTTAACTGCTGCAGAAACAGGTCACTTGGTTTTCGGTACATTACATACCACATCTGCTGCAAAAACCATTGACCGTGTAATTGACGTCTTTCCTGCCGAAGAAAAAGACATGGTTCGTGCCATGTTATCCGAATCGCTACAAGCGGTGATTTCACAAACTTTATTAAAGAAAAACGGTGGCGGTCGTGTTGCCGCACATGAAATCATGATTGGTATTCCTGCTATTCGTAACTTAATTCGTGAAAACAAAGTTGCTCAAATGTACTCTGCCATCCAAACAGGTGCAAACTATGGTATGACCACACTTGATCAAAGCTTAAAGACCCTTGTTTCGAAAGGTGTAATTAGTCCGCAAACAGCTCGTACTGTCGCAAAACAACCAGAATCATTCTTATAAGAATACTGAAACGGAATTAGGAAAACGGTTATGGATTTTAATGACTTATTAAATTTAATGATTCAACAGAAAGCCTCAGATCTTTTTGTCACGGCTGAAGTTGAACCATCGATGAAGATCAATGGACAAATTGTGCCTGTAGCAAAAACCAAGTTAACAGGTGAAATTGTTGGGCAACTTCTCAACTCGATCATGAGCGAAAAGCAAAGAAAAGAGTTCGCAGACACCCGCGAATGCAACTTTGCAATCATGAACCGAGAAAAAACAGCACGATTCCGTGTCAGTGCATTTCAACAACGTGATCAGCCTGGCATGGTGCTACGTCGTATTGAAACCAAAATCCCAACCATGGATGAGCTCAAACTTCCTGCTGTACTAAAAGATTTAGCCATGACCAAGCGTGGAATTATTATCTTCGTTGGTGCAACAGGTACTGGTAAATCGACTTCTCTGGCATCTATTATTGGCTATCGCAACCAGAACTCTCAAGGTCATATCATTACCATTGAAGACCCAATTGAATTTATTCATGAACATGCTGGTTGTATTATTACCCAACGCGAAGTGGGTATCGATACCGATTCTTTTGAAGTTGCTTTAAAGAATACTTTACGTCAAGCCCCCGATGTCATTTTAATTGGTGAGATTCGTTCGCGTGAAACCATGGATTACGCGATAGCCTTTGCAGAAACAGGTCATTTAGTTTTTGCAACGCTCCATGCCAACAACGCAAACCAAGCGATTGACCGGATTATTCACTTCTTCGAAGCTGATCGTCACGGCCAGTTATTTATGGACCTATCTTTAAACCTAAAAGCCATGGTGGCGCAGCAACTGATTCCAACCATTGATGGAAATTCACGTCGTGCCGCAATTGAAATTCTCATTAACTCCCCTTTAATTTCTGATCTCATTCGTAAGGGTGATATCCATGAAATTAAGGATCTAATGAAACGTTCCCGTGAGCTTGGCATGCAAACCTTTGACCAAGCGCTATATGATTTATACAAAGCTAAGCAAATTACCTATAAAGATGCATTAAAACATGCCGATTCACCAAACGACTTGCGTCTACAAATCAAACTTTCTGAAGAAGGTGCAGATCGTTTAATGAATGCCAGCTCGCATATCACTTTTGATGGTCAATAAGCATGCTGAGCAAATCAAGATAAAAAAAGCGAGCATTTAGCTCGCTTTTTTTTATCAATCTACATAAAAACAATTGATACTAAAGAAAATACCTCATAAAAAAAGCAGCCTTAAGGCTGCTTTTTTAAATCAAATTCAATAATGAATTATTGAGCTTGACCAGGTTGTACTGTAACAGTACGGCTACCAGTGATTGTCGCGAATACACGACGGTTCATAGCACGACCTTCTTTAGTTTTGTTGTCAGCAATCGGTTGATCCCAAGCGAAACCTTGAGTTGACAAACGAGATGCGTCAACGTTGTATTCATTTACAAGTGCAGTCTTAACAGAGTTAGCACGAGCTAAAGATAAACGTTCGTTCAATGCACGTGGACCAGTGTTATCTGTGTGACCTTCGATGCGAGCAGTAGCGTTTGGATATTCAACTAACTTCTCAGCAACTTTAGCAATTTCTGGCTTGTATTGATCTTTGATGTTTGACTTGTTCGTATCAAAGAACACACGAAGTTCCATGTTAAGATCTTCAGTCAATTGCTCAGGAACTGGCTCAACTGGAGCAACTGGCTCAACTTCTACTACAGGCGCAGCAGGTTTTAAGTGACCACCAAGAACAACGTTAAGACCAGCTAAAGCTGTGTAGTTCCAGAACTTTTCATCAAAATCATAAGTACCACGAGCTTCAGTACGAAGAGATAAAGCATCATTTAAGCGCCAGAAAGCACCTAAACCAGCATTACCAATCGTATCTTCTTTATCTTCGTAGATACCATCGAAATCAGTTTTAGTTTGACCAGCACCTAAAAGTACGTACGGCTTGATTTTGCTGTCGTAGTTTTTAGTGAACAAATCAGAAGTTGCATAGAAATTACCAGCAACTGTACGTTGCTTGTATTCAGCACCAGCTACAGGAGTACCATCAAGGTCACCTTTTACTTGGTTATATTCAGCTTCAAAACCTAACCATGGAGTCAATTCAACACCAAGTGCTGCACCAACGAACATATCGTCTTGTAATTCAGCATGGCTAGTTAGTTTGTCATTATTATGCTCAGAATCCTGCCAAGTATAACCAAGCATTAAAGGAGTAATGGTTACACCTGCATTAGCAGCAGCTAATGGTGCAGCAACGAGCATCGCTAAAGCAATACGACTCATTTTCATGGATTTATCCTCCAGAGATAAACAATTGTTGTTCAAGCTAAGCCTAAAATTTTTGCTATCCTGAGATAGGCTTTTTTAAATACCCCAGTTTTATTTTTAAGCTACTCACCTTGAATAATACAAACACTGAGTTCGTTTGTCCAAGTGTTTGATAATTTTAATCAAGTAAATTATTGACAAAATTACTTACAATTTCAGTTGTAGTTCAGTAAATTTATAATCTCTTTCTTTTTAAGAATAGCTTATTGTCACTTGCGCTTCACTATAGCATTTTCATGTTGTTAGAGAAACACTTTTTTCATTATAAAATGAATAAAAAACAATGCATTAATATTCATTATTAAACTAAAAAATACAGATACTTAGGTTGTTTTATATGCACCTCTATAAAAATTTGGCTTTTACGTTAGTAGAACTTGCCATTACATTATTAGTATTGTCAATACTCTTTACGTTAGCTGTGCCTTATTACCATGAGATAAGAGCACAACAAGAACGTCGTGCAATCTATCGACAAATTATCAACAATGTCCAAATTGCTAAACAGCATGCGCTCATCCATCACACAAATGTCGTGATATGTTCCACAGAAGACAATAGAACCTGTAAAAACTCAATGTGGCAACATGGTTTTATCGTATTTCTAGATTCCAATAAAAACCGACAAATAGACAGCCAAGAGATGCTGATTAACAGTGAAAATACCCATTTACATTACGGCAGTTTAAATTGGCGTGGCACCTTAAATTTTTCTAGCTTGAATTTTCTCTCCGAGCACGGACTTCCTATCGGATCGAATGGTAGTTTTTATTATTGTTCATCTCAAACCCATGATCATATGAAAATTATTCTTAATAAAATGGGACATGTCCGCAGTGAAAATCTTGCAAATTGTTGAGAACCGCCCAGTCTACAGCAAATACAACATCTGATTTATTGTTTTCAATATACTGCTATAGATTGAACAAAAACTGATTATATTCATTCGGAGTTATATCAATGACGGATATCGTGATTGTAAATGGTGCACGCACCGCTATGGGCGGATTTCAAGGCAGTCTTTCAGGATTAACCGCCCCTGAACTCGGTGCAGCTTCAATTAAAGAGGCCATCGCACGTGCAGGTCTACAACCAAGCGATGTAGAAGAAGTCATTATGGGCTGTGTTTTACCTGCGGGTTTAAAACAAGGTCCAGCACGTCAAGCCATGCGTAAAGCAGGACTACCTGATTCAACAGGTGCAGTTACCATCAACAAATTATGTGGTTCAGGCATGAAAGCCGTGATGCAAGCTGCCGACATGATTAAAGCAGGTTCGGCTGAAATTGTAGTTGCAGGCGGTATGGAATCTATGACCAATGCACCATACATTCTCACCAAAGCACGTGCGGGTTACCGTATGGGGCATGGCGATGTAAAAGATCATATGTTCCTTGATGGTTTAGAAGATGCTGAAACAGGCCGCTTAATGGGTTCTTTTGCGCAAGATATGGCCAACACGCGCGGCTATACTCGTGATCAAATGGATGAATTCGCAATTCGTTCTTTACAACGTGCACAAACGGCAGTTCAAGAAGGCTATTTTGCTGATGAAATCGTTCCTGTGACGGTCTCTACACGTAAGGGCGATGTCGTTATTGATAAAGACGAACAGCCGTTCAATGCCAATATCGATAAAATTCCGACTTTACGCCCTGCATTTGCCAAAGATGGCACGATTACCGCAGCCAATGCCAGCTCCATTTCTGATGGTGCCTCAGCTTTAGTATTAACTTCTGCCGATAATGCAGCCGCTAAAGGTTTACAGCCATTGGCTAAAATCATGGCATATGCATCTAACTCGCAACACCCTTCTGAGTTCACCATTGCGCCAGTTGGTGCGATTGAGAAAGTTTTGAAAAAGACCGGTTGGGATGCACAAGAAGTTGACCTTTGGGAAATCAATGAAGCCTTTGCTATGGTCACCATGTGCCCAATGGATGACTTTAAACTTGATCCGGCTAAAGTGAACATCAATGGTGGCGCATGTGCACTTGGACACCCTGTAGGTTCAACAGGTTCTCGTATTATCCTGACCCTGATTCATGCCTTAAAACGTACTGGTGGCAAAAAAGGTATTGCCGCACTCTGTATCGGTGGCGGTGAAGCAACTGCTGTTGCAATCGAACTGCTCTAAGTTATAAAAGATGGTGTTAAAAAAATCTCCCAAACGGGAGATTTTTTTATGCTTACATTTTTTTTCATTATTGGTTGAATAGCCTGCTAAATTAAAATACTCAAAAATAAAAATGGAACAATAAAATGCATCTAAATCATTATCTCAATTTCCAAGGTCAAGCCGAAGCCGCTTTTAATTTTTACAAATCTGTCTTTGGTGGTGAGTTTTCCATGCTGAGTCGTTATGGAGATATGCCACCCAGTGAAGGCGTGACCTTATCAGAAGCAGATAAAAACTTGATCCTGCATGTTTCATTACCGATCAATGATTTTACCGTGCTCATGGCATCCGATACGTCAGAGCGGCTTTGTGCGCCGAATGCGGTATTTATTCAAGGAACTAATCACTATATTTCGATTAATCTTGAACAAAATGAACAAGAAGAAGCTCAACGCTTATTTGACGCACTCTCAGTCAATGGTCAGATTGAAATGCCTTTAGAGAAAACCTTTTGGGGCGCCTTGTATGGTGCTTTTACCGATCAATTTGGCGTGAAATGGATGGTGAACTGTCAACTTGTAGAGATATAGCGCTATACACCCTCATAAGTTGATGAATTTACTAATAAAAAAAGCCAGATTAAATCTGGCTTTTCCCACTGAAAAGCTGATTAAGCTCCAGTTTGATAACTTGCTTGAGCAACTGCAGTCGAGGCTTGATAAGGATTGGTAAAGTCAGCTAAACCAGCTGCCGCTTCCTGAACATCTTTACCTTCTTTAATTACAAAAGTATCGAAACCAGAACGCTTCATATAGTTTAAGACATCCTTAAACACATCACCTGTCGCTCGCAATTCACCTTGGAAACCCTGACGACGTAACAATGCTGCAAATGAATAGCCACGACCATCGTTAAAACCTGCGAAATCGATAAAGATCGCATCTAACTGATCTAGCGGAAATTCATTGACTTCAGGAGAAGCATCTACCGTAATGAGTAAGGCTTTTTTACCTGTAATGTTAGCCAGTTGATCCAATTGATCAACAGTCAGCACCACATCACCTTGTGGTAATACAGCATCTTCACCAATCAACTGGTAGCTATTGTCTGCAATTGTGCCATCTTTAGAGAGCACTTGTAGTGCGGTATTAAGCATAAGCACGCTCCTTAAATGGTTGAATGCCAACACGGCGATAAGTTTCAATGAACTCTTCACCCTCTTGACGCAAATCAAGATAAGTATTCAGAATTTCTTCAATGATGTCCGGCACAGCTTCAGCCGCAAATGATGGCCCTAAGATGTCACCAATGGAAGCATCATGGTCTGCATTCCCGCCCAAAGTAATTTGGTAGAATTCTGCACCTTTTTTATCCACACCTAAAATACCGATATTGCCGACATGGTGATGACCACAAGCATTCATACAGCCTGAAATGTTCAAATCAATATGACCAAGATTGTAAACCGTATCTAGATCATCAAAACGACGTGAAATCGCTTCCGAAATTGGAATTGATTTCGCATTGGCCAATGAACAGAAATCACCGCCTGGGCAGCAGATAATATCGGTAATAAAGCCAATGTGCGCACGCGCCAAGTCATGCTGTTCAAGGGTTTGCCATAATTCGAACAGGTCTTTCTGTGGGACATCCACCAAAGAAATGTTTTGTTCATGGGTGGTGCGTAATTCACCGAAAGTATATTTGTCTGCAAGATCTGCAATCAAATTCATTTCCGCAGTGGTCACATCACCCGGTGCAATACCTGCGCGTTTCAATGAAATGGTTACAACACGGTAACCCGCCACTTTATGTGCATTGGTATTGATGTTAAACCATTGTTTGAACTTAGGATATTCTGCAAATAATGCCGAGAAGTCCTCATCTGCCAATTGTTGGTAAGCAAATGGCGTAAATTCTTCATCGAGTTTCGCTAAAGTTTCAGCATCCACTTTCAGTGTTTTAATCGTGTGAGCAAATTCTGCTTCCACTTTTTCTGCAAACACGGCTGGTGTGAGTGCTTTCACTAAAATTTTGATACGTGCTTTATATTTATTGTCACGGCGACCATGTAGGTTATAGACACGAAGTACCGCTTCAAGATAAGCAATCAAATCTTCACGGGGTAACCATTCTTTGATGATTGAACCAATAATTGGGGTACGACCTAAACCACCACCCACTTTGATTTTATAGCCGATTTCACCTGCTGCATTTTTCACGATATACACACCGATATCGTGGAAAGAGGTTGCAGCACGATCTACTTCTTCTAAAGCTGACACGGCAATTTTGAATTTACGTGGCAAGAAAGCGAATTCAGGATGGAAGGTTGACCACTGACGGATCAATTCACACGTTGGACGCGGGTCAGCAATTTCACCCGCAACTACGCCTGCATATTGGTCGGTGGTGGTGTTACGGATACAGTTACCTGATGTTTGAATCGCGTGCATCTGTACTGTTGCCAATTCGGCAAGCATATCAGGCACGTTTTCAAGCGCTGGCCAGTTAAACTGAATGTTTTGACGTGTTGACACATGGGCATAGCCACGGTCATATTCTTTCGCCAATTCCGCAACCTTGCGTAACTGGGTTGAACTCATCAAACCATAAGGAACGGCAATACGTAACATTGGCGCATAGCGTTGTACGTATAAACCATTTTGAAGACGTAGCGGGCGGTATTCATCTTCAGTGAGTTTACCTGCTAAATAACGTTCCGTTTGATCACGGAACTGTGCAACACGTTCATTGATCAGTTGCTGATCAAAATCAGTATATAAATACATGGCGTACAGCTAGTAGTTTAATTATAACGACTGACAGCATAACGACATTTAAACTATCAACAAAATGCGTTTTTTACATATTTCATAGCGGTTTTATTGATAAAGATAAATATTCGTGACATTTTCGCCAAATCCTTGAACTTTTTTTAGCTTTTATTCTTTTTGATTAGATGCTTATGCAATATTAATCTAACTCACCGCCACTCTCTCCAAGCTCATATTTTATTGCTGTTGCAGCTCCTCTTTCCGCTAAAATGAGATTTGGCAATCACGGAATCACACCCATCTTCGTTGATCACTTTTAAAATTTATGCCCATAGTCCAATCAATCAAATTCCCCTCAGTGCTGGCCTGACTGTTTACGGAGTTTTACCTCAAAAACATCCTTAAGGTGAAATAGAAATCCTATTTTTGCTGGTGATCAAGGCTCAACCTATGTACAGGCGACAAGACAATCTCAAACCGAACTGCAGGATCAATGATTTATCACATTCAAAATGCATGTATTGATTTTATCGTCATACGACTACAATCGTTAAAAGGTACTCGACGGCATGAGGCAATCCTTTTCAATTGCTTTTTAACAGCAAAAGCCTGACGCATCAGGCTTTTGTGTTTAAACAGAGATCTTTTACGGTAATGCATAAGCCACGACAGAATCGCCCATTTTGGTACCAAAAGAGCCATGACCACCCGCCATAATGACGACATACTGTTTACCATTCGCCTCATAGGTCATGGGGGTAGCTTGTCCACCTGCAGGTAACCGTCCTTCCCACAACTGCTCACCATTGCTGACATTAAAAGCACGCAGATAATTGTCTTGTGTAGCCGCAACAAACATGACATTGCCCGCAGTAGAAATAGGACCGCCGAGTCCGGGTACACCAATTTTTAACGGTGGTAACTGAAACAATTGCGGCAGACTGTCGCGGATGGTGCCAATGCGTTTTTTCCAGACCACTTGATGGGTTTTTAAATCTACCCCTGCCACATAGCCCCATGCAGGCTGCTTACACGGTAAACCCAGTGGCGATAAGAACGCGCTGATTTCAACACCATATGGCACACCATACATCGGTTGAATGCCCTGTTCAGTGCCTGCACCTTTGGCGGTTTCCTGACGGTTCGGGTCGGCTGGAATTAAGCGACTCACAAATGGCAAGCCAATCGGATTCATGACTGCCACCTGACGATCGGTATTGACCGACATGCCGCCCCATTCAAAAACGCCTAAATTGCCAGGAAAGACTAAAGTGCCATTTTCAGACGGCGGGGTATAAATGCCATCATAATTCAGACGGTGAAATGCAACACGGCAGATCAGTTGATCAAACATGGTCGCGCCCCACATGTCTTTATCTTTTAATTTTTCTTGCGGTGCCAGATTTAGATCGGAAAAAGGCTGCGTTGCTGAATAATGCTCACCTTGCGTTTGCGGTCCACGTTTCACCCTTTGTGGCACTGCCCGCTCGTTGATTGGCACGATCGCTTTGCCGGTGCGTCGATCCAGCACAAATACATTACCGGTTTTGGTTAATACATAAATCGCTGGAACGGTTTGACCTGTCGCATCCTGAATATCGGCCAAGGAAGGTTGCGCTGGAACATCCATATCCCACAGATCATGATGCGTGGTCTGGAAATGCCAAACCAATTTGCCTGTACTCGCATTTATCGCCAACATGGAATTGGCATAACGCTCTTTGAGCTCAGTGCGGTCTCCACCCCAGATATCAGGTGTTCCCACTCCTGTTGGTACATAGACAATATCGAGTTTGGCATCATACGCTAAAGGGGCCCATGCATTGGGCGAGTTATGCACAAACGTAGTATTTTCATTGGGCATGGCATTCGGATTTTGAGCGCCGGTATCAAAGACCCAGAGCAATTCCCCCGTATTCACATCATAGCCACGAATCACCCCAGAAGGCTCTTTAGAGGAATAGTTATCGGTCACGGAACCCGCAATCACTACAGTAGTTCCTGAAATAATGCCTGGAGATGTTGGGTTATAGCCACCTGGATAGGCATAAGGCATAAATTTTTGTAGATCGACCTCACCCTTGACCCCGAAATCTGAACAGGCTTTACCTGTATCCGCATTCACTGCCACTAAGCGTCCATCATTGACAGGGACAATCACTTTTCGAGGACATTCAGCCGATACGCTGCTGCGTTGCTGTAAGCTGGTCGCAAACTCAGCCGTGTTACTGGCATCGTAATACATGACTCCACGACAGGTTAGATGCTGAAAAGTATGATCCGCTTTTAACTTGGGATCAAAGCGCCATTTTTCTGTCCCAGTGACAGGATCTAAGGCAATTAACCATTGGTGCGTGGTACACAAAAAGAGATTATTCCCGACTTTAATCGGGGTTACCTGATTGGTGGTTTCTCCTGAATCTTGATCTGTTTTGACATCTCCGGTACGAAATGTCCAAGCCACTTTAAGATCTTTGACATTTTGATCATTAATCTGAGTCAACGGAGAATAACGTACCCCTGCTTGAGTCCGCCCATAGGCAGGCCAATCTTGCTCTGCGATCCCATCCACAGCTTGTGCCGTTTTTGGCTGTGGCTGCTGAATCACCCCATTCACTTCTTGCGGGTCATTAAAAATCGCATAGACCATAACCACTATTGCAATCAGTAATGTTCCTGAAAGGGCAACTTTACTGCCCTGTACCGAATTCATGTTTCGAGTCACTGCAGGAATAAGCAGCCATAAGCCAAGTATCCCCAAAATATCCAGACGCGGTGCCAGTGCCCAAAAATCGGTTCCAGCCTCCCACAGACTCCACAAGATGGTCGCCAGCATCAGAAAACTGTAGAGCCATAATGATGATGCTTGATTTCGCTTGAGTAGAAGTGCCGATGCCAACAACAAGCAGGCAGCAATCACATAATAAATAGAACCCCCTAATAAAATGAGCCAAATTCCGCCAATCAAGAGATAGAGCGCAATCAAGAACATCACAATTACGGTCAACGTTCGCATAGTACTGGATGGGTTACTCATTCTCTTCACCTCATGTTTTTATTATTCATGGCTTCTTCTATAATGTGTTACATCATAGCGTGCCTAGTGTTTTGGTTTCTTATACGGTTCAAATCCATGTTCGTCCGATCTAGATATTCGACATGGATCAGACATCTAGAATGCTGTTTGAAACTTAACGCCTCCAACCCAGACATTTTCGCCATTCTTATAGGCACCTACATGCCTTATATATTGAAGATTTGGACGGATCATGAGCCAATGAGTCGCTTGTAAGCCATAGTAAAATTCCGTGTTGTATTCTTCGTCTTGTCCAGTGTTGAAGTCATTATTCATATGAATGCGGGCAAAGCCCAATGCCATTTCATCTTGCGGACGTTGTTGAAATAGCCCAGTATAAATCAAACCAATATTTTGCATATTGTCTACGCGATTGGTCTTATCATCATGCAAAGTGAGGTTCAAAAAGCCCGTCAAGCCACGATGCGGCTCTTGATCATGTTGCAGTAATTGCTGTTTGGCGACCAACCAAAGCCCTTGTTTATGCGATGTTTCAGTCGGATTCTGAATTTCGGTAGCGTCTGCGGTACTGTAATAATAACCCCATCGGTATTCACCTGCTTTTGCCTGCGTACCGATCTGCGGTTGCCAAACCAATTCCACGGGGAAAATCACGCCATCCGCACCCGACATACTCAAATTAAAGCCTTGGCTGCGTTTTAAATTGTCGGGATTATATTCATAGGCTCCAATCTGGCTAAACAACTCAGGCGAAAATTGATATTTCAGCCGTGCCGCCCATTGACTCACTGGCCAGTTAAACCATTGGTCGCCCACCCAGTTGCCCACTTGGGAACCACATAAAGCCAAATTCTGAAAGCGACAGTCGAAACTATTAAAATCCTCCCCTTCACCAAAACGCCCGATTTTGATATCAAGTTGCTGATTTAAAAATTGCTTTTTGATCCAGAAATTCGTCAGTCGCCAAGTTTGCCCACGTCCCCAGACTTCTTGAGTTGAACTTAAATGCCCTGCCAGAGCCTCAGCGGTTTGCGAAAGCGAATGACCATTTCGCTCCGTCACAATAATTTGCGCTTCGGTGTCTTGCCAGCCCCATATTTTTTCTAAATCAAAATGACTTCCAATGACAAACTGATCAGCATATTCCGTCCCATCAGCAGGGTGATTTTTTGCATCTAAAAGGCTCGCCAACTCGCCTGTATAGCCGAAATCAAAGCGATAACCCTTAGCTTGCAATTCAGTTCGGGAACCATTCCAGTCCCCGAACATCCACGGACTTTCCGCTGTAAAAGCAGATTGCGCCTGTACTGATGAAGTGGTGCTCCACCCCATGACACACAGCGCCAGCCATTTCCATGTCCGACGGAATTTGTGCATAGCTGCAACCATTTATAATTCTGTGATTGCTATTCAGGTTACGCCAGTTTTTTCATGATCAAATATTATCTTTTTGTCGTTTTTTGTTAAGCGTTTGATCTTATGAACGATTACTAGCTTGTGCAGACTACCATTGGCCTACACCCAAAGCTTGCCCAATAAAATCATAGCGCATACTGGAGCGAGAGAACTTGATGGGGCAAGCAAGCTGCGCTTGGGTTTCGCTTGAATCTGCAGATAATGGCACTTGAACCACCCAATGACGCTGCTGTGCCAAATCAGAATGCAAGGCTTCATCCAGCTGTAAAACAGGTTCTACACAGACATCTTGTGCTGCAAATAACTGCTGCCATTGCGCTAAAGTCTGGGTTTTGATTTTTTCCTGCAAAGCCTGCTTCACCATCTTGCGATCTTCACTCGAGACAGAAGCCCCTTTGTCCTGCAAAATTGGAAGCTGTAACAATTGCGCTAAGCCTGACATGAATTGTGGCTCTAAACTACCGATAGACAGATAGCGACCATCTTGCGTTTCATAGTAATCGTAAAAGCTCGCTCCATTTAAAATGCCCGACTCTGGAGCTTGCGTGGTATTTCCTGCCAATGCGGCGGCGGCGGCCATACTGTTCAGTGCCACCACACAATCCGTCATGGAAATGTCAATATATTGCCCTTGCCCACTTTGCGCACGCTCAATCACTGCGCTTAAAATCGCAATAACCGCATGCAAAGACCCACCTGCAATATCAGCAACTTGAATTCCCAGTGGTGGTGGTCCGCCTTGTACACGCCCACTTTGCCCCGCAATGCCAGACAGCGCTAAATAGTTAATATCGTGCCCTGCTTTATCTTTATAGTCACCCGTTTGACCATAACCAGTAATCGAACAATAAATCAAACGCGGATTAATTTTTGATAAGGTGGCATAGTCTAAACCTAGACGCTGCATGACCCCTGGACGAAATTGCTCAACCACAATGTCGTAGTCCTGAATCCGCTCATGAATCTGAGCAATGTTTTGTGCATCCTTTAAATCTAAGGCTACGGACTGCTTGTTGCGATTGAGATATAAATGTGCAGTTGCCTGCCCATGTGCATAGGGCGGAAAGATTCGGATCAGGTCGGGTCGAGTCGGTGATTCTACATGAATCACTTCTGCACCTAGATCTGCCAAATATAAGGTCGCAAATGGACCAGGTAATAACGTTGAAAAATCGAGTACTTTCAATCCTTTTAAAGCATGTTGCATATTCTTTTTACTCTTGAACTGTTGTATTTTTATCTATCTTAGAAATATAAAATCAACAAAACAATGTCATGTTCAGCCATTTACCTTGATCATTTCGGCAAATTAACATGTAAAAAGGCTAATTTACCTATTGTAAATTGCCTATAAAACTTTTTTTAGCGTCATTTAGGTCATACGCAAGTGAATATAAAAGAGACGGAAGGATTTAATATGAGCCGCGATACGATCAGTATCCATTTTGTCAATGCGGCTTTGACTGGCGTAAAACGCCTCGGCATGGATGTCGAAACATTGCTATCGCATGTCGGCATCGAAGCAGAACTGCTGCGCCAACCTAAAGCTCGAATTTCACCAGAACAATATACACGTTTCGTGAAAATGTTGTGGATGGTGACTCAGGATGAACACATCGGCTTTGATACCCAGCCTCGTCGCTTGGGTACCTTTGCGATTATGTGCCAACTGATCATTCATGCCAAAACCTTGGGTGATGCTCTGGAATTATCGACACAATTCTACAAACTCTTTGGAGATGAATGGTGTGTTGCGCTCGAACGCGATAAACATGAAGCGCGTTTAGTGCCTTTAATTCCAACAGAAATGGATCCGAATCATTTCATTACCGAAAGTATGCTGATGATTTGGCATGGCTTGGCATCGTGGCTGATTGAACGTCGCTTGCCATTAGAGCGTGTGCATTTTGGTTACCCACGTCCTGCACATGCTGATGAATATGATGCGCTGTTTTTCGCACCCGTGATGCAGTTTGACATGCCACGTACCGAAATTACCTTTGCGGCAGATTATCTCGATTTACCTATTCGCCAAAATGAAGAAACGCTCGAAGAGTTCCTGAAAGCAGCACCAGCACAGTTATTGGTTAAATTTAAAAACACCAATTCTTTAACTTCACGTATTCGTGAAGTACTGAAGAGTCAAATTGGTGAAGAAATGCCAACCTTGAATGACGTGGCTTCGATGTTGTATTTATCTCCACAAACGCTACGTCGTCGTTTAGCAGCTGAAGGTAAAAGCTACCAAGGTGTAAAAGATGCTTTGCGTCGTGATGCTGCCATTCATTTATTACTCAATCCAAATCTGACCTTAGAAGACGTTGCTCAACAGGTTGGCTTTAGTGAAACCAGTACGTTCCACCGTGCCTTTAAGAAATGGACGGGAGTGACCCCTGGTTTATATCGCCAACTACATGGTTACTTATAAGCCCTTCTAAACTTTCAGTTCAAGCCCAGATGCTAGCATCTGGGCTTTTTTATACCTACTCATTTTAGATTGATCTGAGATTGCTACTTCCAAATGCCACACCTTATTTTAGACTGAGCATCGCCACGCAATTGACCAAAACTATCATCAGCGCCATGCCACTCTTGTCATTGCGCTTCAGCAAATTATCATTACACTCAAAACAACGAAATCAATGAACAACATCCAAGGGATAATAATATGAGCGAGGCCTACATCATCGATGCCATTCGCACACCGCGTGGAAAAGGGAAAAAAGACGGTTCATTACATGAAGTCAAACCCATTACTTTACTTACTACACTACTGAACGAATTACAACAGCGTCATCAATTCGACACCGCAAAAGTCGATGATATCGTACTTGGCTGTGTAACACCAATTGCCGACCAAGGTGGTGATATTGCCAAAACAGCCGCGATTGCAGCAGGTTGGAACGATGATGTTGCTGGCGTACAAATCAACCGTTTCTGTGCATCAGGTTTAGAAGCCGTAAACATCGCCGCACAAAAAGTGCGCTCAGGTTGGGAGGATATTGTTGTAGCTGGTGGCGTTGAGTCGATGTCCCGTGTCCCAATGGGTTCAGATGGCGGTCCTTGGGCACTTGATCCTGAAACCAATATCAAATCTGCGTTTGTTCCTCAAGGCGTTGGTGCTGACCTGATTGCAACCCTCGATGGATATAGCCGTGAAGATGTTGATCAATTTGCGGTACATTCACAGCAAAAAGCTGCTGCTGCACAAGCCAAAGGTTATTTTAATAAATCCATCGTACCTATCAAAGATTTTGCTGGCGTTACCATTTTAGACAAAGACGAATTCATTAAAGCCAATACCTCGGTAGAAAGCTTAGCTAAGTTGAATGCGAGCTTTGAGACAATGGGACAAATGGGCTTCAATTCAGTCGCTTTACAGAAATACCCAGAAGCACAGAAAATTAACCATGTGCATCATGCAGGGAATTCCTCAGGCATTGTGGATGGTGCAGCCGTGGTATTACTCGCCTCTGAAAAAGCCGTCAAAGAACAAGGCTTAAAGCCACGTGCCAAAGTGCTGGCAACCGCATTGGTGGGTACTGACCCAACCATCATGTTGACGGGTCCAGCCCCAGCAGCACGTAAAGCCTTAGCTAAAGCAGGCTTAAGTATCGAGGATATCGATCTATTTGAAGTCAATGAAGCCTTCGCTGCTGTAGTCATGCGCTTCATCAATGAACTCAAGGTGCCTGCCGAAAAAGTCAATGTCAATGGTGGTGCCATTGCCATGGGACATCCCTTAGGTGCAACAGGGGCCATGATTTTAGGAACTTTACTGGATGAGCTAGAGCGTCAAGGGAAAAAACGCGGGCTCGCAACCTTGTGTGTCGGTGGTGGTATGGGTATCGCCACAATCATTGAGTTAGTGTAAGGAGAAGCACATGAGCGCAATTCAATACGAAAAAAATGCCGACAATATTGTCATTCTTACGCTAAATTCGTCAGGGCAATCTGCCAATACCATGAATGCTGAGTTTCGCGATTCACTGGATGAAGTCAGCCAAAAACTTACAGCTGAAACTGAATTAACTGGCGTTATTTTCCGTTCAGCCAAAAAAACTTTTTTTGCAGGCGGTGACTTGGATGAATTAATTCAAGTGCAACCTGAACATGCCACCGATTTTTTCAACATGGTGGAAAAATTAAAAGCTAACCTGCGTCGCATTGAAACTTTAGGGGTCCCTGTCGTTGCGGCTCTTAATGGCACGGCACTGGGTGGCGGTTGGGAGCTTGCCTTAGGCTGCCATTACCGTATTGCGATCAATGATCCAAAAACTCAATTCGGTTTGCCTGAAGTGACCTTAGGTTTGTTGCCGGGTGGTGGCGGAATTGTGCGGATGGTGCGCCTACTTGGTTTACAAAATGCTTTTCCATTTCTAATGGAAGGCAAACCGTTTGGTGTCGAAAAAGCTAAATCTTTAGGTTTGGTGCATGAAACAGCTGCGAATGAACAAGAGCTCATGGACAAAGCGATTGCATGGATCAAAGCGCATCCTCAATCAGCACAACCTTTTGATGTGAAAGGTTACAAAATTCCGGGGGGTGATCCGAAAACCCCTGCGGTGGCGCAAATGCTCGCCATCGCCCCAGCGATACTGCGTGACAAAACCAAAGGCTGCTACCCTGCCCCTGAAGCCATTATGGCGGCAGCGGTAGAAGGAGCTCAGGTCGATGTGGATACCGCGTTACGCATTGAATCCCGCTATTTTACTGAGCTGACCATCGGTCAGATTTCCAAGAATATGATCGGCACATTCTGGCATGGTCTAAACGCCATTAAGTCGGGTGCTAGCCGCCCAGCGGATGTGGCAAAATGGCAAGCCAAGAAAGTGGGGATATTAGGTGCAGGAATGATGGGGGCAGGCATTGCCTACTCAACTGCCATTAAAGGTATTCCTGTGGTGCTTAAGGATGTCTCTATCGAAAATGCAGAAAAAGGGAAAGCCTACTCTCAAAAATTGCTAGATAAACGTGTTGCTCAAGGACGTTTGTCTACAGAAAAACGCGATCAGATTCTATCACTCATTACTGCAACGGCGGATGCTACAGACCTGCAAGGCTGTGACTTGATCATCGAAGCGGTGTTTGAGAACCAAGAACTGAAAGCCAAAGTGACACAAGAAGCAGAACCCTATTTAGCAGAAGGTGGTATTTTTGCCTCCAACACCTCAACCTTACCCATTACAGGTTTAGCAACAGCAAGTAAAGACGCCAAAAACTTTATTGGTCTACATTTCTTTAGTCCCGTCGATAAAATGCAGTTGGTGGAAATCATCAAAGGTCAAAAGACCTCTGCTGAAACGTTGGCAAAAGCTTATGACTTTGTTCAACAAATTTCCAAAACACCAATTGTGGTGAATGATAGCCGTGGTTTCTTTACCAGCCGTGTCTTCGGAACCTTTATTCAAGAAGGCATGCGCTTACTGGCAGAAGGTGTGCATCCAGCAAAAATTGAAATGGCGGCACTCAAAGCGGGTATGCCTATTGGTCCATTGGCCATTCAAGATGAGGTTTCGCTAACGCTTTCTGAGCACGTTGCCAATGAATCACGCAAAGCACTGCAAGCCGAAGGTAAAGACTTACCTAAGACTCCTGCCGATGACGTGGTACAGACCATGATTCATGAACTGAATCGTAAAGGTAAAGCCGCTGGTGCAGGCTTCTATGAATATCCTGAAAATGGCAAAAAATATTTATGGGATGGACTCAGTCGCTGGTCCAAAGAGCATACCATTTCAGAAAAAGAGATGATTGACCGTTTCTTGTTTGTACAAGCGCTTGATACTTTACGCTGCTACGAAGAAGGGGTTTTAGAGTCTGTGATTGATGCCAATGTCGGTTCTATTTTCGGGATTGGTTATGCTCCTTGGACAGGTGGTGCAATTCAATTCTTAAATCAAAATGGTGTGCAGCAATCCTTACAGCGTGCTGAGCAACTGGCAGCGCAATACGGCGAACGCTTTAATCCACCTCAAATATTGAAAGATAAAGCCCAACGAAACGAAATTATTCAATAAGTGCTAAAAAATTAGATTTGATTTGGAGGGGAACGACGCCTCCAAATCTAGCCAGTTTCGCAGCATTAAAACCAGAACAATTAAGCTTTTTATAAAATTTGGTCTGCATTCATCACATTTTATGTTATAAAGTTACATAATTTTTAACAGTTTCTTTTTTATCCATTGGGTTAATTGTTATGTCAGAAGATACTTCTCCTGAAAAATCTCCATGGGGTTGGAAAGCCCTCATTATTGCTACGATTTTAAGTATTCTTTTTCTGGTTATTTTTTATTTAGCGATGCAGAACGAACCTGACTATATGCCAGGTAAACAAAAGCTTGCACGTGAAGCTCAAGCCAGCAGTGCTCCTGTAGAGCACAATATGGACATGAGTGCAGAACAGCATCAAATGAGTGCTGAAGAACATGCTGCGATGAATGAATCCGCAGCCTCGACCGCACATCATGGTCATTAATTAATAAAAAAGCCATCTCCAAGAAGATGGCTTTTTTATGCTTAGCCGCTAAAGATCGACCTTTTTTTCAGCCAAGGACAGCTGCATGTCAATATGCGGAATCCCGCAATCCAAATATTCTTGCCCACAGACGTAGAAACCCAAATTTTGGTAAAATGCGATGGCATGCACTTGGGAAGATAATTGCAGCAAAGGACGCTGTTGTTTCAGTGCTTGCTGGATAATTTCCAACATTAACAACTGACCAATGCCCTGCCCACGTTGCGGTGCAACTACAGCCACACGGCCAACACTGTGATTCGGCAATAAGCGGGCGGTTGCAATCGCCTGTTCATTGTCATACACCACAAAATGCTGGGAAACCGCATCCTGTGCATCCCATTCATCCGCCTCAGCAATCTGCTGTTCCTGAATAAATACTTGCGTTCGAATCGGTTTGGCATCACGCTGCATTTCAGCCCAAGTGCCCATGCGAATCTGTAAGGTCATCTTTCTATCCTCAGGCATTTGATTGAATCCACTTAACACTTAGCACCAATATCACGCTGATCCCATTGATTATTTAACAGTAATTCTAAGGAGTGCTTTTGAATGCCATACATATTTTTTAAAGCTGCAATTTGAGCCAGTACCGCAGCATCAGGGGCAACAAAGTCTGCACGTTTGGTGGCTAAAATCATTTTATTTTTACTGGTATGTTCCAACGATACAAATTCAAAAACCTTGGTTTCATAGCCATAAGCTTTGAGCAGCAAGGCGCGAATGGTATCGGTCAACATTTCTGCCTGCTGTCCGGCATGAATACCAAACTGTAACATCGGCTGAATCACTTCGGGACTTTTCAGTTGTGGACGCAGTTCCTTATGACAGCACGGTGCGCACATGATCATCTGGGCATTTAAGCGAATGCCAGTATGAATGGCAAAATCCGTGGCGACATCACAGGCATGTAAGGCAATCATGACATCGAGGCGTTCGGGTTGATAGGTACGAACATCGCCTTGGAAAAAGTCGAGTTGTTGAAAATCCGATGCCTGTGCCACCTGCTGGCAAAACTGCACCATCTTTTCGTTCAACTCCACGCCCGTGACAAAGGGCACTTGCTGATTTTTGGCTAAATAGTCATATAAAGCAAAGGTCAAATAGCCTTTACCCGAACCAAAGTCAACCACACGCAAGGCTTGATCCTGCGTTGACAATTGCGTCAGTGCCCCTGAAAAAATTTCCACAAACTTATTAATCTGCTTCCATTTACGCGCCATGCTCGGAATGATCTGCGCTTGCGCATCGGTAATGCCTAAATGCTGTAAGAACACACTGTCTTGCTCCACAAAACGGTGCTTGCTACGGTCATGCGACTGCACTGGACGTTGTGTATCTGTGCTGGCTCCCGTTTTGGGACTCAGTATCAATAAATCTTTTTTCTTATTGCGTTTAAGTTGCGCATCTTGAGTCGCAGTAAATAAATTTGCTTGTTTACAACAACTCAAATAACGAGCAATGATCCGGACAGCATCCGTTAAAGGATAGTTTTTAGTGACATCTTGGGTTTTGTAACGATAAAGCACATTTAAAACGGGCTGCTGTTGCAACTCGATGACCCGAAAAGTCATTTTTTCTAACTGCTGCATTTCTCCCTTATATTGGCTCAGAATTAAGCGATCAAAACTTTGTGTTTCAAGTGCTTGCTGCACAGCATCGAGAAACTGTTGTTCCTGAGCAGAAGGAGAAGTCGAGTCAGACATAGTATAAACCTAATCAAATTTGCGACTAAATTTTAAAGCGTCTTACACGAAAAGCAAAATTGAATTACTATACATTTGTATTTTTAATAAAAACAGCCATTATGAACACGCCACCTGTGCAAGATTATCATCCGACTGAAGAGCAGTTTAATGTCTGGAGCCATGCGCTAGGGGCTGTGCTCGCCTGTATCGCAACCATCCTGCTGGTCATTAAAGGCCATTACTTAAGCACAGGTCAATGGATTGGTCTTTGGGTGTATGGTTTGAGTATGATTCTGCTCTTTACGGGTTCCAGTTTATATCATATGGCTCAAAGCTATGAAAAACGGTTTTGGCTTAAAAAACTGGACCATACCGCCATTTATTATCTGATTGCCGGCACCTATACCCCTTTTCTTTCCATTGCCATCCCGACCGATAAAGCCCATAAGCTCTTAATCGCACTGTGGGTGATCGCACTAATTGGAACACTATTCAAATTAATTTTCATACATCGCTTTCAGAAAATTTCCCTCATCGCCTACTTAGTCATGGGCTGGCTGGCAGTACTGTTAATTGATGATATGCAACGTTATTTATCTGCTGAAGCTCAATTTTGGTTAGTCTTGGGCGGGCTAGCTTATACCGTTGGTGCATTGTTTTATGCGTTAAAACGGGTAAGATATACCCATGCGATCTGGCATGTATTTGTACTGATAGGCGCTGGATCACACTTCCTTGCGATCTATCTGTACGTGATTTAATCTGCTTCTCTCGAGTTTTAGTGACCCTAAACGAGTAGATGTAAGTCAGATTTTCCGTCGTTTTTTTAAGAAATTACGCCTTTTTTAAAAAGATTACGCTTTTAAAACTAAGTTTTTTTTAATTTTAGTAAGTGTAAGGTTCTCTATGGCGTCATCAACTACAGCTACATTAGAAGTAGCAACGAATTCAAAATTCCGTGTACTTACCGCAAGTCTGGTTGGTACGACGATCGAATTCTTCGATTTTTATATTTATGCCACTGCTGCTGTCATTATTTTTCCACATCTGTTCTTCCCTGCAAGCACAGATCCGATGACGGCAACGATTCAATCCCTCGCTACTTTTGCGATTGCCTTCATTGCCCGCCCAATTGGTGCGGCATTGTTTGGACATCTGGGCGACCGTATTGGACGCAAAGCCACTTTAGTCGCGGCTTTATTGACGATGGGGATTTCGACCGTCTGTATCGGTTTATTACCTACCTATGCCCAAATCGGGATTGTCGCACCGTTATTATTAGCGTTGTGCCGTTTAGGGCAAGGACTGGGTTTAGGTGGTGAATGGTCTGGTGCCGTATTATTGGCCACCGAAAATGCACCTGAAGGCAAACGCGCTTGGTATGGCATGTTTCCACAACTTGGCGCGCCAATCGGGTTTATTCTAGCGACGGGCTCGTTCCTAACGCTCGGTGCGTTCATGTCTGAACAAGACTTTATGCAATGGGGTTGGCGCATTCCGTTTATTGCCAGTGCCATTCTCGTGATTGTGGGTCTTTGGATTCGTCTTAAACTGCACGAAACACCAGCATTCCAAAAGGTGCTGGATAAACAAAAAGAAGTCAATGTGCCATTCAAAGAGGTCATGACCAAGCATCTGCCTATGCTGGTTTTAGGCACCATTGCCGCGATTTGTACCTTTGTAGTGTTCTATCTGACTACCGTGTTTGCACTCAACTGGGGAACCACCAAACTCGGTTATTCCCGTGCAGAATTTTTAGAATTACAACTGGTCGCCACCCTGTGTTTTGCGGCCTTTATTCCACTTTCTGCAGTATTGGCTGAAAAGTTCGGACGTAAAGCCACCTCAATTGCGGTCTGCGTACTTTCTGCATTATTTGGCTTGGTCTTCTCTAGTATGTTGGAATCAGGTAACACCTTCGTGGTGTTCTTATTCCTGTGTACCGGTCTGGCCATTATGGGACTGACCTATGGCCCAATTGGAACGGTATTATCTGAAATTTTCCCAACCTCAGTTCGCTATACGGGTTCGGCCTTAACCTTTAACTTGGCTGGTATTTTTGGCGCTTCTTTTGCACCACTGATTGCCACCAAATTAGCCACCACTTACGGCTTATATGCGGTAGGTTATTACTTAACAGCAGCCTCAATCTTGTCCCTTTTGGCTTTCCTCGCCATTCGTGAAACTAAAAATGACGATGTAAACAATCAAGTGTAATTCCTGTCACACCCGATAAGAAAAAACTGCAACGACAAAAAGTCCCTCAAGCTTCACGCTGTTTGAGGGGCTTTTTGATGCCGGTAAAGCAAAGACTTTACGTTATTGAAGCTTAAACCAATTCAATAATATCAATGGTCGGCGGGACACGAAACCGAAAAGGGACACCGACCATGCCTGTACCTACTGTCACAAAGACATCGGCATGTTCATGGTTATAGAGTCCTTTCTTATGCCCTAAGATGGACACTTTCTTCATGACATAATCAGTTAACCAAGGTAATTCTACTTGCCCACCATGGGTATGTCCCGAAAGCATTAATGGACGATTCGGAAGTTTAGGTACCATATCAACGGTATCAGGGTTATGTGAAAGAATCACCCATGGCTTATCTTGAGGTAAGTCGGGCATATAACGCATGTCTGCCTTGCCGGCCCATAAGTCACCCACCCCAATTAAACGAAATTCTTCAAACTCGACAATCTGCCCTTCAATATCAATAACTTCATTCACACTTAAGGCATGACTGAGCAAGGCTTGAATCGGTGGGCCTGGATACTGTTCATCGTGGTTGCCATAGACAGAATACACAGGCGCCTGAATATTTTTCAACGGCGCCAGTTCATCCGCCAGCGTATCTTCAGGTTCATAAGTCCAATCGCCTGCCACCACCACCAAATCAGGTTGTTGCTGGTTCACTTTTTCCACAATAATTTTAAGTTGTCGCTCATGTCCAGAAAATAGACCAATATGTAAATCTGCAATTAGGGCGATTTTCACGGGTTTCTGAATGCGAGTCCCTGCATCCAGTTGATATTGAGTGGTTTTAACTTGCACACAATGCGGCTCGATAAATCTGGCATAAATCAACACCAGACTGAGCAAGAATACAAAACCAGCTTCATGCAACGAGTAATAACCACTCCAACCTGCATAGAGGCTAAATATAACCAACGGCCACAATAAATAAGACAAATAAAAGGCGAGTAAATGCACAAAAGCTTTAAACGGATGGATAGTTTCAGTATGCGACTGGCTATGCCATGCCTGTGCAATCGCCCAGAGGGTGATGAGCACGAAACTTCCATAAAAAATGAAAATCATGGAGTCAGTTGTCAATATCATTACTCACTGTACCAGTTACTAATTATCTATTTATATTTATCTTTTCATAGCTGACTATTATACTCAAACTTAATCTAGCTATTATAGTGCAAGAGTATAATGGGTCCGAGCAATCACGTTGTGCAACGTCAGTCTGTCATCAAGAAGAAAACCTACTCGAAAGCAGGACTATTGCTTTGTAGCAGCCTATTATTGGGCTTACCGGCCTGCTCGACTCTTCCTCAATATACGCCACAACCCGTGGTCAATTCATTTGATATTGACACATCTCATACATCTTTAGCCAAAATTATCACCCCCTTACGTGAACAAAACCCCAACCTTACGGGTTTTCATGTCCTGAACGATCCTTTGGAAGCGATGGCTGCGCGTATTCATTTAATTGAACGTGCCGAAAAAACCCTCGATTTACAATATTATATTTGGGACAACGACAAGATTGGTGCAATTGCCCTACATGCCATTATTCAAGCGGCAGACCGCGGTGTTAAAGTGCGCATGCTGATTGATGACAATAACGCCGGCAAAATGGAAGGCGTCTATCTGGCACTGGCGCAGCATCGTAATATTGATGTCAAACTATACAATCCCTATGGCTTCCGTGACTTCCGTGCCATGGACATTCTGCTCGACCTCAAGCGTGTGAATCGCCGCATGCACAACAAGAGCTTTATTGCCGACAATCAGATTGCACTGATTGGCGGACGCAACATGAGCAATCAATACTACAATGTCAGTGATCATTACCAGTTCTCTGATGTTGATGTCATGTTAGTGGGAACTGCTGCGGATGACATTGCATCTTCATTTAATGAATACTGGAATGATGCCTATGCTTACCCAGTCAATCAAATTGTCGATCCGAAAAAATACACCCTGCGTTATGAGGGACTTAAGCAGCAAGTGAATGATCACTATGCAGATGTCACTGTACAAAATTATCTCGATTTGGCCAATCGCTCGCATGCTTTTGAAGAATGGCTCAATCACAGTATTCAGTTCGACTGGGTCAAAGCAGAAGTGGTAAAAGACTCTCCGAACAAAACACGCGATAAAGCTGCACCCGAAGACTATTTAAATCACCAACTCATTTCACACCTAGAAGCCCCAAATGAAAGTCTGGATATTGTTTCGGCCTACTTTGTACCAGAAACCAAAGGGGCCGATGTTCTAGAGAAAATTTCGCAAAAAGGGGTTCAGGTTCGTATCCTGACCAATTCATTTATCGCCAATGACGTTGCTTTAGTCCATGCCTTTTATGGTAAATATCGACAAGGCCTGCTGGAAAATGGTGTACAAGTCTATGAATTTCTAGCGGCTCCGGAACAGGAAAACCTGTATCACAATACAGAAGAGCTGTCGAAAAAAGCCAAAATCAGCTTAAGAGGTTTAAGTCGTTCCAGTCTACATGCCAAAATGCTGGCCATTGATGAAAGCCAAGTCTTTATCGGTTCTTTTAATTTTGACCCGCGTTCGGCTTATCTCAATACTGAAATCGGTGTGATTCTCAATAGTCCGCCTTTAGCCAAAGCTGTGCACGAAACAATGGATCAAAACCTGTCCAAATATGCCTATAAACTGGTGTTAGATGCCAATAATAACATCAATTGGCAGCTCACGCATCGCAACGGCGAAGTCAAAATTTACACCCAAGAACCCAAAATGAAATGGTGGCACAAAGCCGGGGTAAAATTTATTTCATGGCTGCCTGTAGAAGGCTTTATGTAATACCAATATTCGGCAGCGCTTAAACTAAAGCGCTGTTAGATAAAGCTTCAGTGGAATGCAAAACCCGTTGATGTAATTGGGCTAAACCCTTGATCATGTCCCGTTGCACCATCGCAGTTAAACTTTCAAGGCTATGACCTTGCGTCGCAATCGAAGGTAAGATCAATAAATGTGCTGTGACTTTCGGCATTTCCAGCACATTTTTCACATGATCAATGAAAGTCACCTCACCAACAAACGGCGCCACCAGATCTAATTCACCCTGCTGATTCACATAGCAAATCACACAGATTTGCACGGGGCGTTGTGCTTCAATCGCAGCACCTAAAATTCGTCCATGAATTTTTTTAATGCGGGTGCCATCCGAAGTTGTGGCTTCAGGAAAAAATAGCACGGGAATGTCTTGCTTCAGAAAGGTCGCAATCTGTTCACGAATTTTGATTGAGTCACCCGAGCCACGTTTAATAAATAAAGTTCCACCGGCTTTCGCTAATTTACCAAACACCGGCCATTTTTCAATTTCGGCTTTGGCTAAAAAAAAGACCCGCGCTCCTGAACCCAACACTGCAATATCTAACCACGAAATATGATTGCTGACCCATAAGGCTGGTTCATGCGGAATCTGACCATGTACCTCAACCTCGATATTAAAAACCTTGCAGAGTTGGCGACAAAAATATTGTACATAACGCGTATTATTGGCATTGTTCGGGTCTTTATATAAACCATGACGAGCAACCAAATAAAAACCTTCAGAAACAACGCCCAAGCCAGCACCAAGCTTACGCCCGTACAAAAAAAACTTAGAAATTGGATTTAATGAAGAGGTTGGAGCAGGTGAATTTTCTTTCATAAATTTATTACTAACCAGCAAAACAGTGTCAATATTTTGAGTTCACTTTGACCATTCTATACTGTTCAATCCATGCTTGCACTGATTATAAAAACCGAATCTAAGCATTACAAAATCCAATTTTCATTCGTATGACAACTTGATTATGATGAATTTATGAACAGTAGGATCCATAGGTGAGCCATATGCATACTCATCCCCCACCTCGTAAATCTAAGTCACATCATCATCACTGGATACATGTACTGCAAATGATCATTGGCTTCAGTATTTTATATTTCGCCGTCATCATTCTGTTTGCTAAATTATTCGCAGCAACATTATAAATCGACTAATCTCAAGCATCTCAGCCCTTTTTCCACTAGAATAAAGTTTTAAAGCGGAGAAGCGGCTGAGTGGCAAATTTAAAACGACATCAAGGTGGTGAAAGAATTATCTTGGTCAGTGTTTCTGTGCAAATGCTGGAAGATCTTGATGCCGAAGAATTCAATTTGTTGGCACAATCTGCAGGTGCAGAGATATTGGCTCATGTCCATGCACAACGAATTAAACCGGATGCCAAGCTGTTTATTGGTTCAGGCAAAGCGGAAGAAATTGCCGAACTGGTCAGCGAACATGAAGCGGATTTGGTCATCTTCGATCATGCCCTGACCCCTGCCCAAGCTCGTAATCTGGAACAAATTTTAAAATGCCGTGTAGTGGATCGAAATGAACTGATTCTGGATATTTTTGCCCAGCGTGCGCGAACCTTTGAAGGTAAGTTACAGGTCGAGTTAGCCCAGCTCCAACATTTATCCTCTCGTTTAATCCGTAGTCGCGGTACCTTAGACAGTCAAAAAGGTGGCATCGGTTTACGAGGTCCAGGTGAAACCCTCCTTGAAACTGACCGCCGACTGTTAAAAATTCGCATGGGACAGTTAAAAGCCAAACTGGACAAAGTCCGTCAAACACGATTACAAGGTCGTGTTGCCCGTCAAAAAGCCGCAGTACCTACCGTTTCACTGGTTGGGTATACCAACGCAGGTAAGTCCACCCTCTTCAACGTACTGGCCAAAAGTGATGTCTATGCTGCGGATCAGCTCTTTGCCACACTCGACCCTACCCTACGTCGCTTGTCATGGGAAGGAATTGGTACGGTTGTGTTAGCCGATACGGTTGGCTTTGTCCGCAATCTTTCTCACTCTTTAGTCGAATCTTTCAAAGCCACGCTAGAAGAAACGCTGGAAGCAACCTTGCTGTTACATGTGATTGACTCCAGTAGCCCCGAAATGCTAGAACAGATTGAAGCCGTTGAAAAAGTCCTGAAAGAAATTGGCGCCGATGTTCCAGTACTCAGGGTCTATAACAAAATCGATCAAAGTGGTGAAGACGCCAAAATCATGTACTCCCAACCCAACCTACCTGAACGCGTTTATGTTTCAGCACATACGGGACAAGGGATTGAGTTGCTGCAACAAGCGGTGCATGAATGTCTCATGGGACAAATTCAGACTTTTAACTTAGTGCTGAAGCCACACTACGGCAAATTCCGCACCCAACTTTATACCCTCAATGTGATTCAAACGGAGCATTATGATGATGCGGGCAATCTTCATTTAACCGTTAAAATTGCTCCGTCCAAATTAGAACAACTGATTCGACAAGCGCATTTACCGCTAAACGAAGTGCTTGGGGAGCAAGCCGCTATATTTCAGAGAACTCTGGAGGAGTTTGAAATCAAACCCTAAATCGGTTAAAACGTGATAAGTAAAATTTTAACTGTAATGATAAATCATGGATTGGATAAAAACCTTCGACTGGCCAGCATGGTTGGGAACGCTTACTCTAATTGTAGGATTCCGTGAATGTGCAGTATGGCTCATGGCACAATTCAACCATCCTGAGCTGGGTAATTTGGTGGGGCTGATTAGCTTACTCGTCCTGCTCCTCATCTGGCGGAAATTTCGTAAAGTTCCACCCCGTCTGGTAGATACCAACAATAAAATCATGAAAGAAAGTGCCTTCGCTTTTTTACCGATTAGTGCAGGCTCATTACTGATGCTGGTACATATGGGAAGTGAAATTCCGCTCTTTCTGGTGGTGCTTGTTGTCAGCACTCTAATTCCATTATGGATCTACGCCAAAATGGCAAAGCACTGGTTATAGGAAAAGCACATGATCGCAATTTTATCGGGATTTCTGATTACCCTTGTGGCGTATTTATGTGCCAAGCCGATTAATAAACGCATTCCTCAAGTCCCTGTGATTGTCATCGGGATGTTCTTTATTATTGGCTTATTGTTGGTATTGGGGATTCCGTATGAAGCCTATATGAGCCAAACCAATGCCCTGTTCAGTCATTTACTTGGTTATGTCACCGTCGCACTGGCAATTCCTCTGGCCGCCATGCGTTATGACGACCTACCCCCCAAAGCCATTGTCAGCATTCTCGTTTTTGCCAGCATCAGTGCGGTTGCATTGCCTATGGGCTTAGCCTATTTGCTGCATATGGCAGATTCAACCATTATGGCTTTTGCCACTCGGGCAGTCACCACCCCTATCGCCATTAATATTGCCACTTTATTGCACGCACCAGTCACCTTAGTCATTCTGATTGTGATTCTGTCTGGAGTCATTGGCGCGGCCTTCTCCCCTATTATTTTAAGACATATTAACGATGAACGCGCTTCAGGACTGGCGCTAGGCTTGGCAGCACATGCGATTGGTACTGCTCAGGCTTGGCAACGTGGCAGTGTCGCGGGGCGTTATGCTGCTTTTGGCATGGCCGTTAATGCAGTTTTCACCGCAATTTGGCTGCCAACCTTCATACTTTACTTGCAAAAAATGTGACTAACAAATCACTTTAAAGGATTGTGTTGCATAGAAAACGGTCCTAAGATAGTTTTGGTTTAGACTATGAATCAGCAAAAAAGGGAATTTATGATGGGGAAAGCTAAATTTATCAGTGCACTTGTTATCTCTGCCTTGAGTAGTATGACTTTTGCGGATGATATTTCTGGAGTCTGGAAAAATATTGATGATAAAACAGGCTCATCAAAAGCGGTTTTAGAAATCCGTCAAGAAACAAATGGAACGTACACCGCTAAAGTCGTGAAAATTACGCCACGACCTGGTTATACACCCAAAGATACTTGTATGAACTGTCCTGCACCTTATACCAACAAACCTATTTTGGGCATGGATGTGCTTAAAGGTTTAAAACATGAAGAAGGTCAAAACTATACTGGTGGTAAAATCATTGACCCACTTTCAGGCAAAATTTATAGCACCAAAGCCAAAATGAGTGCCAATGGCAAACGTTTAACCCTTCGCGGTTATGTGGGCGTATCGGCTCTTGGCCGTAGCCAAACTTGGATTCGTCAAGAATAAACCATCCAAAAAGATCAAACCGCCTCTCTCAGGCGGTTTTTTTATGATTCAATTTTTCATCTGCAAGATTCAAGCAAGCTGACTCTGTAGTTTACCAAATTTGAACATTTTCGTAGTTATACACGCTAAAGTTTCCACGCATATCCCAGCGATATAAAAATGTATAAGGTTTCACATTTACAGGGAATACATGAAAACAATCATCTCTTTTAGCTTTTTCACAGGTTTAGTCTTCGCCAGTTCAGCAGCTTTAGCCCAAGATATTTCAGGCACTTGGCAGCAAATTGACGACAAAACAGGTTCACCCAAGGCCGTTATTGAAATTCGTAAAGAATCCAACAGTACCTATACTGGCAAGATTGTCAAAATCACTCCGCGTCCAGGTTATACCCCGCGTGAACGCTGTAACAATTGCCCAGCTCCGTATACCAATCAGCCCATTCTCGGCATGGAAATCCTGAAAGGTTTAAAACAAGTGGAAGGAACCAGCAGCTATGAAAAAGGCCGCGTGATTGATCCGCTATCGGGTAAATTCTATGATGCCAAAATGAAGCTCAATGCGACTGGAAAACGCCTGTCTTTGCGTGCCTATATGGGCGTTTCTGCTCTAGGGCGTAACCAGACATGGTTAAGAATCGAATAATTGCGTGCGTATCTGGATTGAGCGAACCGAGCTCAATCCACAACAACCAAGATCAAGTAAGTCGAAACACCCCAAATATCTAAAACAATCAAATCAAAAAATTAGATCTCAACCATCTTTTCCATTACCGCATTGAAAAGAGCTTATTCACGTATTCCTATAGCAACCGAAGCATCTCCATGATTTCTGATCCATCAAAAATATCGCATCTGGGCAATACGCCATAGCTTCAATAATTGTGCCCCATTGAGTTTTTTATCCAAGATATCAGGCAAAACCGCCTATAGATACTGACCCTAAGCTCGAAGCTCTGGGCTGCTGAATGCTCTAGAGTCTACGGATTAACAGCATGCTTAAATGGAGCCTCTACTTTTGGAGGCAACCCAACCTAGCGAGTTTTAAGCATAAAAAAAGCCACGAAAACGTGGCTTTTTGATCAGTTCATTACTGGATTATCGACAGCAAAAAGTTGCTGATCTTCTAAGCGGTAAGCCATCAATTGATTGCCCCAGACACATCCACCATCAACATTCTGCATATTCGGCTGTACGGTTTTACCTTGTAATGCAGCCCAGTGACCAAAAATAATCTGATGTGTTTGGGCTGCCAGAGAGTCAAATTCAAACCAAGGTTGAAAACCTGCTGGCATTGGGTCTTCCAAAGCATCTTTAAAACTAAACTCTAAGCGCCCTTCAGCATCGGTTAAGCGCATTCGGGTTAAATAATTGGTAATACAGCGTAAGCGTGCATGACCCGTTAAATCATCCGCCCACAAATCAGGTTGCGTACCATACATCTCCGCTAAAAAAGCATCCATCACGGCATAATCTTCATGCCCAATCACGGCTTCAACTTCTTTGGCTAAGCGCGCTGTTTGTTCAGCAGACCAAATACATGGAATGCCCGCATGCGTCAAAATGGTGTGCTCATTCGGAAATAAGCACAATGGCTGTTTACGTAACCACTCAATCAAATCATCGCTATCAATCGCATCAATCACATCCCGAGTACGATCTTTATCTTTAATTTGCTTTAACCCCCGTGCGCCAGCCAAAAGAGTTAAATCATGATTGCCCAATACTGTTGCCGCTGAACCGCGTTCCACCAGTTTTTTGACAAAACGTAATGCGCCAATCGAGTTTTCACCACGAGCCACCAGATCACCCGCAAACCAGATAAAATCCTGATCCGGATCAAATTGAATGGCTTTAAGTAAAGCTTTCAAGGCCTCAAAACAACCTTGAAGATCACCAATCACATAATTGTAGCGTGCCATTGATTACACCATTTGATCTGCCAATGCGACAAACTTTTCCAAACTCAAGGTTTCCGGACGTGCCATCGGGTCAACCCCCGCCAGCTCAAAGCCATCTTCACGCAACATGCCTTTAAGGCTATTACGCAAGGTTTTACGACGCTGGGTAAATACGTGCGCCACCAAGCGAGCTAAAGCTTTTTCATCTTTGGCAATAATCGGCTTCGTTGCATAAGGTTCCAAACGGAACACTGCAGAAGTTACTTTAGGGGGTGGATTAAACGATCCAGGTGGGACTTCAAATAAGAAGGTTGGCTTACAGTAATATTGAATCATGACAGATAAACGGCCATATTCTTTGCTATTTGGCGAAGCCGTAATACGATCGACGACTTCCTTTTGCAACATAAAGTGCATGTCTTTAATTTTTCCGCCAAATTCCAAGAGATGGAACAATAAAGGCGTCGAAATATTATAAGGTAAGTTCCCCACCACTCGCAGCGGACGATCTTCTTCAAACAGCTCGGTAAAGTCGTATTTCAGCGCATCGGTTTCTACAATAGTCAAACGCTCTGGATGAGGTACACGCCCAGGCAATCCCGCGGCTAAATCTCGGTCTAATTCGACGACGGTCAGGGCATCACACTCACCAATTAAAGGCGAAGTCAGTGCGGCCAAACCCGGACCAATTTCAACAATATTATCACCGGTACGAGGATTCACCGAACGTACAATTTTCGCAATGACACGTTGATCATGCAAAAAGTTTTGACCAAACCGTTTACGAGCCTGATGCCCTTCTTCTTTCGGGTTAAGCGCATTAATTTGATACATAAAACATTTCCAACGTGAGATTGAATGAAGTAAATCAGTGGCGAGCCAAATCTAAGGCCAAATCCACAGCCACATGCAAGCTTGAACTTTTCGCTTGTCCTGTGCCTGCGAGGGAGAGTGCGGTGCCATGATCGACTGAAGTACGAATAAAAGGTAAGCCCAAAGTAATGTTGATAGCTTCACCAAAGCCCTGCGATTTTAACACAGGTAAACCTTGATCGTGATACATTGCTAAAACCGCATCGGCATCTTGCAGGTTTTCAGGGGTAAATAGCGTGTCGGCAGGAAGACTTAAACTCATGCGAATACCCTGAGCACGATAACTCTCCAGAACGGGATTAATCGTCTCAATTTCTTCCATACCCAAATAGCCCCCTTCCCCAGCATGCGGATTTAAGCCGCACACCAAGATATTGGGATCGGCAATCTTAAATTTGCTTTGCAAATCATGCAGCAAAATATCAATCACCTGATGAAGACGCTGTGCAGTAATTGCATCGGCAACTTGTCTAAGCGGTAAATGCGTAGTGACCAGTGCCACACGTAAGGTTTTGGTCGCCAGCATCATCACCACACGCTCTACGCCCGCAAACTCTTGGTAATACTCGGTATGACCACTAAAATGAATGCCTGCATCATTAATCACTGATTTTTGTACTGGCGCAGTGGCTACACCCACGCTACGACCAGACATCGCATAGTCAGCTGAACGTCTGAGTTGTTCCAGCACATAGGCAGAATTTTTTGGATTCAACTCCCCCTGCCGCACAGGCTCATGCACAGGAACATGTTCTACATAAAGCTGCCCAGACTCTGAGGATTGCTGTTGCCCCGTATAAGCCATCAATTCCACGTCGAGATTGAGCATAGCCGCACGTTGCTGGAGTAAATTCAGATCCGCCAAGACGACAATGGGACGTTCATCCACGCGGTGTGCCAGACTTAAACAAATATCTGGACCAATCCCAGCGGGTTCACCACTTGTGACATATAACGGAAGCATGATTCACCTATAGCACCACTTTTTGAATAACATCATTTTACTGAATTTATGCAGCAAATACCGTTGCTGATTCTATTTATTCGGAATTGCTGATTCTATTTATTCGGAAAAGTACCGTTTCAAGTCGGTGAGATAGCCGTTATAAATTTTTTTAAATGCAAAAAATGATGCTGAGCGCCGTCTAAATCTTTAAATCAGATAGAATAAATGCATGGAGACAAGTTGGGAGGCATCTCAAATGAGCCCCAGCACAGCCTACAACTGAAATGATCAAATTCAATTTTAAAATAGTAATCAACCTATATTATTGTTTTTATTTAATTTTAAATAAAGTTGATTTCCCGAGGCTAAATATTTTGGTCAAAATCAGGAAACCCGCAAATTGCTTAAAAAAACACTGGTCAAAGATAAAGGCCTTCCTTATAATACAGCGCTTGAAATTTATATTTTCATTTGTGATTCTGAACAGATTCGTTTAGAATCGCGTATCCTTTTGTTTGGACAGATTCCATAGTCCAAACCAACTATAATAGGTAGTGGTTTAAATGAAAACTCTCAGCGCTAAGCCTGCTGAAGTTCAACACGACTGGTACGTTGTTGATGCTTCTGGCAAAACTTTAGGTCGCCTTGCGACTGAAATCGCTCGTCGTCTACGCGGTAAGCACAAGACTTCTTATACTCCTCACGTTGACACTGGCGATTACATCGTTGTTATCAATGCTGAAGAAATTCAAGTGACTGGTAAAAAAGCGCTTGATAAAAAATACTATCGCCACACTGGCTTCCCTGGTGGTATCCGTGAGACTAACTTTGAAAAGTTAATCGCTCACAAACCTGAAGCAGTTTTAGAAAAAGCTGTTAAAGGTATGTTACCAAAAGGTCCTCTTGGTTATGCAATGATCAAGAAAATGAAAGTGTATGCAGGTACTGAGCATCCACACGCTGCTCAACAGCCACAAGTTTTGGACATCTAAGGGATACAGCACATGGCTACTAATTATGGTACAGGTCGCCGTAAGACCGCAACTGCACGTGTTTTCCTATCTGCTGGTACTGGCAAACTCGTAATCAACAACCGTACTCTTGAGCAATATTTCGGTCGTGAAACTGCTCGTATGGTTGTTCGTCAACCTTTAGAGCTTCTTGAAGCTACTGAAAAATATGACCTTTACATCACTGTTGCTGGTGGTGGTATCGGTGGTCAAGCTGGCGCTATCCGTCACGGTATTACTCGTGCATTGATCGCTGCTGACGAAACTTTAAAACCTGCTCTTCGTCAAGCTGGTTTCGTTACTCGTGATGCTCGTGAAGTTGAACGTAAGAAACTTGGTTTACGTAAAGCTCGTAAACGTCCTCAATTCTCTAAACGTTAATTCGTTTACCGAATCGGACAAAAAGCCTTGGTTTATCCAAGGCTTTTTTATTGCAAAAAATTCAATCGCATTACTGCAACACACTTTCAATCCCCGCAGTAGCACAAAAATGGTATCATCTTAGCCAAGCCATAAGACTTGTGCTTATGCCAAACCTTTTCCAATTATTCACTCGGTTTTGTGGGATTTATGTCTGTCGAAAATACGCCACTCCAAGGAATTACACTTTATAGTCATGCAGATGATTTTCGCTCCCATTGGATTCGTTACGTCCTTGCCGAGAAGCAAATTAAATTTAACTTAATTCTGCTGGATTATGATGATGAAGATTTGGCCAGTCTCAACCCTTATCATCAACTGCCAATGCTGATTGAAAATGATCTCAAGCTATTCAATACCAATATTATTTCCGAATATCTTGATGACCGCTATCGGCAGAATAAACTCTATGCCGATGCACCAGCCCCACGTGCAGAGCAACGCCAATATATTTGGCGTTTTGAACAAGACTGGCTAAAATTGGCTGATGTTATGTTGCGGCATCCCGACACCTTAAATAAGGCTGAACAGCATAAAGCCCAAAAAAAACTACGCGATACCCTGATTTCGCTCACCCCACTATTTCAGCACTACCCCTATTTTATGTCGGATAACTTTACAATTTTAGATTGCATGTTAGCCCCAATTTTTTTACGGTTAGATGTCATGGGGATTGAGTTACCCCACAAATTATGTCGTCCGATACTCCTGTATCGTCAACGTATTTTTCAGCGACCTGCCTTCGTCAAATCATTGACCATGCAGGAGAAAAACCGCTATAGCAAGCTTCTTTCTATTTAACTGAGTAATGGATAATGTCTGAACAGGAAATCACCCTTTCTCCCACTCGCCCGTATTTAGCTCGTGCCATCTATGAATGGATTTGCGACAACAATCTTACCCCTTATCTGTTAGTTGATGCCACACAACCCAATACTCGGGTGCCTGAACAGTTTATTCAGGATGGGCAAATCGTACTTAATATTGTGCCGCATGCCGTACACCAACTGCATATGAGCAATGATGCAATTACCTTTTCTGCACGTTTTGGTGGTGTATCTCGCGATATTTATGTGCCACTATATGCAGTCTTAGGCATTTATGCGCGTGAGAATGGTCAAGGTTTATTTTTTGATCCAAATGAATATGAAAATGTTCAAATCCAGCAAGATGATTTAAAATCAGAACCTGAACAAAACAATGAACAACCCAAGAAAAAGCCAAGCTTGAGGTTATTAGATTAAAACAAGAGGAAGTAATAATGGCTTTTGACTTAGTCCAATATTTTGCAGAGCAAATTTACATTCAAAAGCCTGAGCTTCTGAAACAATATGATCCCATTGAACGTAAATCACATCTATTAGAAATTAATACGCTCAGTTTAGGTAAACTCATTACCTTATGGCGCAAAGATGAAAACAAACTCTATCAAGAGATCCAATCTCAAGATCAACTATATGTGATCGATATTGCCCGACACCTGACCACTTCCGAACAAAACCATTCAACCCTTAGCAGATCTGAATTTGAACAGGCCATTACTGAAGTAATCTCATTACAACTTGCAGAATTAAAACAGCTTGATGATACAGGCAACTATGGGGTAAAAGGATTAAGTGAACTGATTACCGGTCAAGTCGAACATTTATCAGGTCAGGCCGCAGATTGGGTCTGGTCAATAAACGAACTAACAGAGCTTAAAGGCTCTAAACCGATGCCTGAAGAAGAGATATCATTAGAAGAGACTATGAAGGAGTTTAATCAAATGGTTCATCAAAATACAGCCGATCATCATGAACATGTAGAAACACAATCAGAGCAGGCCACGACCCCGACTTGGGCTAAAATTGTAGAACCAGTCGTTGCTTTAGCTATTCTTTGGGTGCTCTATTCTGCAGCCACTCAAATGTTTAGCTAAGATTAATCGGTGAAGATGATTAAATCACGATCATCTTCACTTTTATAAAATAAAAACAATAAGTTAAAACTATACTCCTGTCCTCAAAACTCTATTTTTCACCCTCTATTAATTTTGAACCATCGTTAAATTTTACATAATGTTACATTTTTAACAACGTCATAATATGACACTCACATCTATATGCTTATTCATATTTCCATGTATATATTGAGATACTGATCACACTAAAGTTGAGTGTAACAATCAGATATATTCCAAAATTATCACACTGCTCTAGCACCAAAAATAATTTAAGTTGCGATTTTTTTTAGGCTATCCATATAATCAAATTGACTTTAAAAGCAAGTCAAACTAATCCAATAACCAAAAAAACATAAGAGAATCAATATGGCTAGAGTATCATTAGAGGCATTATCAAATATTGATGGTTTCCATGCAGCGGCATTAGTGGATGGAGAAAGCGGTTTAGCATTGGCAACCCAAGGCGGTGGGGATCTAGACCTCGAACTTGCAGCGGCAGGCAATACCGAAGTGGTTCGTTCAAAGCGTCGTGTTGCCCAAGCGCTTAAATTAAACGACACCATTGAAGATATTTTAATTACCCTAGGGAAACAATATCACCTCATCCGACCTCTAGAAGGCAATGACAAACTATTCCTCTATCTTGTTCTCGAACGCTCTAAAGCAAATCTTGCAATGGCACGCCATGAACTCAAGAGCTATGAAAAAGAACTCGACTTTGCTTAATATCTCCGCCCCCTTTTCTGATTAATGCTGGAAAGGGGGCATTTTGAACCATTGTGATTATTAACTTGTTAGATAGATAGAGATAGCATGACTGAGCAATATCTTAATATTGCGATAACTGGCTTAAGTCTTCATCATTCTGAAGAACTTAAAACCCAGCTACGTAATCTCATTCCACAAGAGTATAAAATTAAATGGAGTACTGCAGCAGACCCAACAATTGACTGCTTATTTATTCATGAAAATTTTTATGAAACGGACGGCATTCAAAAAATCCTGCAAAGCCGAAAATTTCCGTGGTTGAAAATATCTAAGCATGTTCCTGATCATCATTTAATTCAAGAAAACACCTTATCTCTACCCATAGTAAATCACGAAAGCCTGTCTGAATGGATTCTCAATCATCTGCTGAACACACCAACTGAAGATTCAGATTGTGAGCCAGTACCAGAAACTCCCGCAAAAAAAACGGCTTATAAATTAGAATTTTTCAGTAAAATGCTCGATAAAGAGCGCAATTCTAAGCTACATCTCTTTGATAGCTTAGGAACCATCGCAATTATTGATGTACAGAAGAATATCGTCTGGTTGAATCCAGAAAGAGAACAAGCCTTTACGGATTCTGGCTTTGATTATGACATGGCAACTACCAGTAATTTTATGAAAGTCTCACGAAAACAAGCCTACATCATGAGTGACTGGTTATGGCAATTTTTTTGGGACTCACCATTATTCTTAAATGAGTTTTGCCCTGAAGATGGACACTTTAAGATCCATAGTTGGCCCAAACCCAACCATCTGGAAGATCGCAAAGTAATTTTTCAGCTTTCCAGTTGTTTTATTCAAGGTGGTAAAATTTCAAAAATCGCAACTCAACTGAATATACCTCAAGAAACCGTGCAGCGATTTATCGCTGCCAATATTGCAACGAATAATCTATCCAAAATCAATATCTGGGATAAACATTACAATCCACCAGAACCCGCTCAAACAACAGAAGAAACGGGCTTGATTAAAAGCTTTTTTGGAAAGCTAAGAAAAAAATTAGGGATATAGGAATATTTTATGATTTTACAACGGTTTAAGATTGTATTTGCGGGTGGCATGGGGGCAGGTAAAACTGAAGCAATTAAATCACTATCAGAAATCCCAGTCCTGCATACGGAAGCATTTAATACCGATTCACAGCGCCACACTAAAATGGAAACCACGGTAGGCATTGATTATGGTGAGATCACACTAGATGAAAATCTAAAAATTGGGCTATATGGCACACCAGGTCAAAGCCGTTTTGATTTTATTTGGTCAGCGATTACCAAAGGGGCAATTGGTGCAATCATTCTGATTGATCACCATTCAGATAATCCAATCCAAGAATTAGAAAGTTATTTGGATACTTTTCAGAATTTCACCGATAATATAGCCATTGGGATTACACATACCGACCTTGTTTCCGAAACATCTCCATCAACGGGTATTTATAAAGATTGGTTATTACAGAACGAACTGTTTTCTCCATTGTTTTTTATTGATGCTCGAAAAAAAGATGATGTTTTACTGTTGCTAGAAGCCCTTATCACTTCAATTGAAGTTAACTCCAATATTGCCAATTAACCATCATAGAGGTTTTATATGTTTACTTTAGAGCAAAGCCGTACTGCACCCAAAGAGTTAATTCAATTTGCCAAAGCGGAAATGCAAGATCTACTCATGAATGTTCGTGGCGTCAATTACGTTATGCTTTGTAGTACAGATGGCTTTGAATTGGGGCACGTGCATAAAAAAGATGGTTATAACAGCACAAAACTCGCAGCAGTCAGCAGCTCCATTTTAGCCATGGTTGCCGCATTTATGAATGAAATCCATTTAGAGGGTTGTCAGTCCATTACTCTAGATGCCGATAATGGTAAAGCTATCCTCACCTCTATTCCTTCGAGTAAACATCCCCTCATTATTGTAACTCTAACAGAAAAGGATGTTTTGCTCGGTCAATTGCTTTATTCACTCAAAATCGCCAGTAGCAGAATCTCTAATTTCTGATAAACACCCTAGAGCATTTTTTAAATGCTCTAAAGGATATTCTGAGATAACTTTAAAATTCTTCATATTTTTTAAAGCACCTTGCATGCTAAAGGGTTTCATCAGTCATAAGCTTTAAAAATGAATTACATCAGTGACAAGCTAAATATTAATGCCAGCCCTCTGCTTATAACATTAAAAGCTTTGCAAAATCATAAGTTATCTTTCTTTCATGTTTAGCCAATTTATAAATGCTTTATCTTTCAACTACCTGATAGAAAAATATTAAGTTTTATTAAAAACAATCAACACCTTGTAAAAACCTTATCTGCATTAAGATCTAAACTCTGTGCCTATATATTATATTTGATAAAAATACAGCCGACGCATCAATGGTCGGCTGTAATCGCTTGTTCTACCCTTGTGGTCAAGGCTTCTTCTTGACCATATCATTCAACATCCAACTACCATTGTTATAAGCTTCTTCTGGACCATAGAATCGGAACAGTAGAAAGTAGTTGTCCGCATTGCCCGTCGGCAAATAGTTCACCCCATTATTTAATGACTGTGGACCAAAATAAATCGTGTAGGTGCCATCCTTATTCATCTTTGGTTCCTCTGTTGAGGCGAGTCCAATCGGATCAGCTTTCCGAATATAGGAAGCAGTCGCCACATCATAAACCAATACTGACCAGAACTGCTTGGCTGGGACATTTGCTGGGACAGTCAGCGTATAATTCATTCCGCCCTTAAGCGGCGCTCCATCCTCATCTTTGGTCAGCATGAGATAGGCTGTAGATGATCCGAGCTTAACCGGAGGAGAAATATAGGTATAGTAAGTGAAAGCTCGATCGTCTATGTAGACCTTATTCTCATCCTTATAGGTCATCATCGTCGAGATCATCGAATCCGCGACTGGCTGTGTCCACTGAGTCTTATCTCCCCAACGACGAGGTGGAATCGTCCGAAGAAGATGCTGCAATTCCTCGTGAACCTGCTTCATAACACCGTCAAGTTCGACCTGAGTCTTCTTGTCTGGCTCGAAGCGACCACCACGCTCAATTCCAATGGAACTCAGCATACCCATCGCATACTTATCTTCTTCACGTACTTCTTCGTAATTAATAACTTTTTGAAGCCGTTTAAAATACGTGTGATCCCATGGAAATAAGGATGAATATTCCTTGTTGTAGATGTCCTTGTGCGGAAGTCGCTGCTTGCTGCCGTAAGCATACTGCTGAAAGCCTTTCTTAATGTAATCAACAGCACCATCCAAGGTCTTGTCTTTAAGATCAGGCGTAATAACCCGGAATGTTCCATAGCCTCGATAGGTTTGAAGTGGCACCGGAAAAAAACCGTCAGGCACCATAATCTTAGGGTCGCGGCTATTGTAGAGAAAATACTTACCGCCCTGCCCCTTATCATCACCACCTGCCCCAACATCCACGACAGGACGTTGCCAAACATCAAGAAATGTTCCGAAAACACTGTAAGATCCTTTGGTTGCTGGAATCTCAACCACCACAGGCCCTGCCTTAACATCATAAATTAATTGCACGTATAAGGTAGAATTGTTCGGTGTTGGCTGCTGAAATTTCCAGTTGGGTGGACGTGAGAAAAAGGCAACTTGATTGAGCTTCTGACCTGCAGCCAACCCTCCCTCGATCATCTCATTACCCGCCACTATCGCCTGTCCCCAAAGTGCTGATTCATAGGCACGACGTTCTAGACGTTCATTATCGAAATCTCTGGCATAGGCATGTCCGGCTTGCAGACATACAAATACGATAAACCAAAGGAATTGTTTTCCCATCATATTGCTCCTTATTATTGTCATTTTAGGGGAGTTCAATGTGGTGATAGGCACAACAGCAGTTCTAGGGCATCACTGCCATATAAACAAAATAATAATGCATTATGACCACTTTGATTTCGCACCTTATTTTGATTATATTTCAACCATCATATGAAACCACAATATTTGCGTCAAGACCAAAATCAGACCAAACACAACAAGAAATAAAACCATTACTAAGATTAATTGATACCTTTACAGCCATTGTATTGCTTATCTTATTTTAATTCTTCTTATATTGCTTAATTTCCATATTTTCCAGATATAAAAAAACACCCCCTGTTTTGACAGGGGGTGTTTAGAATTAATGAGCTGGCGATGACTTACTCTCACATGGGTAACCCCACACTACCATCAGCGCTAAGAGGTTTCA
>NZ_JBTLFO010000011.1:0-87928 GCF_054457875.1 Acinetobacter sp. GXMZU3951
GAGTGAACCACCTGATCCCTTCCCGAACTCAGAAGTGAAACCTCTTAGCGCTGATGGTAGTGTGGGGTTACCCATGTGAGAGTAAGTCATCGCCAGCTCATTAATTCTAAAACACCCCCTGTTAAAACAGGGGGTGTTTTTTTGTGCGCGGGAAATACGAAAAAATAAGAAGGGATCGAATCAATATAAATAAAAAGCTCGGTTTTAAATAAAATAAGAGTCTTAATTTGGTTATTATTCTTTTAAAATATAATTATGTGGTTGGATTTTAGTATATTTAAAGTATGTCTTGATTTATGGATTTATCTTATTAGTTTTAGGATTTAATTTTTTTAAATCTTTATTTAAGCCCTATTAAAAAATAGATTTAAATATCATAAGTAGTGGATTATTTTTAAATTATTAAAATTTTATAAAGTTGTTAAATATCAGTACTTTAATTGAATATATTTTTTAGCTTATATTTATTTGCATTACTTAGACTAATGTTGAATTTTTATACTGGTATAAATTATGTGAATATTGTTTAAATTACTTTAGTGAATGACTTCTGTTTAAACTGGATTTTCAGATTATAAAAACTGAAGGGCGCTAGTTAAAGTGCAATGAAACAATCGATTCACAGGGGGTGGGTAATGTCAGCTAAAGCAGTTAATGTAAATGATATTATTGATCACGCAAAATTTAAGCCATTTCATTTTAATGTCGTAGCATGGTGTTTACTGATTATTTTATTTGATGGCTATGATTTAGCGATTAATGGGGTGGTTTTACCCTTATTGATGGATGAGTGGGGGTTAAGTGCTGTACAAGCAGGTATGCTCGCCAGTACTGCACTAGCAGGCATGATGTTTGGTGCAATGACCTTCGGTTCTTTGGCCGATAAAATTGGTCGTAAGAAAGTCATCATGATTTGTATCGTACTTTTTAGTGGTTTAACTTTTGCTGGCGGTTTTGCCTCGAATCCTACTGAATTTGCAATTTTACGCTTTTTAGCAGGCTTAGGGATTGGCGGGGTCATGCCTAACCTGGTTGCACTCACTTCAGAATATGCTCCAAAAACCATGCGTAGTACTCTGGTAACTACGATGTTCAGTGGTTATGCCGTTGGTGGGGTGATGGCAGCATTATTAGGGGCTGCTTTTACGCCAACTTTTGGCTGGGAGATTATGTTCTTTATCGCGGGGATTCCTTTATTCTTGCTGCCTGTGATCTGGAAATTCTTACCAGAATCTTTAACTTTTATTGTGAAAGAAAATAAGCAAGAACAAGCCCGCCCAATCGTGGCCCGTTTAGCACCAGAATTAACAATCACGAACGATACAATTTTTGCATTACATCAAACCAGTGAGCCAGAAGCGGCGAATGTGGTGAGCCTGTTTAAACGTGGTCGAGCGATGAACACGTTGTTGTTCTGGTTGGCGTTCTTTACCTGTTTACTCACCATGTATGCCCTAAGCAGTTGGTTACCAAAGCTGATGATGGCTGCGGGTTATTCTATGAATAATAGCTTAATGTTCATGATGACGATGAATGTTGGTGCTGTAGTTGGCATTATTGGTGGTGGTGTACTGGCGGATCGTTTCCACTTAAAACCTGTGCTGATGTGCTTAGGCATTATGGGGGCGATTGTCATGAGCTTGATGGGCTTTCAAACAAATCAGTTCTTGCTCTACATGCTGGTATTTTTGGCGGGTGCAGCATCGATTGGTTCGCAAATGTTGTTGTATAGCTATGTGGCGCAATATTATCCATTGGCGGTACGCTCGACAGGCATCGGTTGGTCATCTGCGATTGGTCGTATGGGGGCAATTGTCGGTCCAATCTTAATTGGGGCTTTGCTTGGTATGAATTTGCCTGCTCATTTCAACTTCATGGCAGTTGGTTTACCAGTCTTGATTACTGCAATTGCTGTGGCATTGATTATGGATGAAACTGACATCGAGAAGATCAAAAATAGTGCTTCTGTGGCAGCGAAAGCTTAAGCCGTGCATTTGAATATGGATTCTGCCAAATTTGGTCTGGAAGTAAATAGAGCTTAGAGCGCTAGAGCCTTTAGTTTGCGCCCTTAAGAATCCAGCAAAAAAAGCACCCAAATCAAAAAATTTGGGTGTTTTTTTTTGCTGATGCCCATATGGGGATATGCTGAATCAGATTGTTTTGGCTTGGAATATGGGCTAAGTTAAAGTTATTAAAGAAGAAAAATAAGTGTTCATATAATTAAAGATATTTGGAGATTTTGCACGTGGAACTACAGTCCGCTGAATCTGCTTTTCGTGCCGTTTGGGTTGCCCCATCCATTATTTTGAGTTTGGGGATCACCCGGCTTTGTTCTGATACGACCCTATTGGTGAGGTCGCGACGGGATTCTTCCTTAGATTGGATACCACTCACTTGGGCTGCCTGTATTTTCATTTGGCAGATTCAATATTTGTGGGCCATTATTGAGCTTCCAAATTTAATTCGGATCTGGACTTTGCCCGAGTTTCTCGGTTTGCTTATATTGTCACTGACGCTTTTTTTCGCAGGTTCCTTGGTTATTCCACATCAGGAGGGGGAAATCGGTGCACGTTATGACGAGCATGAGGGCTGGCATGGTCGTGGTGCACTAATTGCTGTAGTGATTTGGGGCTGGGTTGCAGTGTTAATCGATTTATGGATGTTTTCTGAATCCTTATTATCTCAGGGTATTCTGTTAATGATGCTGGTGGGGATAGTGCCTTTAATTTTTTTAATGACAGTGAATAAGCGTAAGCGTGCGGTCATTACGCTGTTTAATTTAATATTAACGCTTTGGGCTGCTTGGGTTCAATCACCGAAATCGTATTGAAACCTCTTGCCGTTTGCCTATTGAAAGGTATCGGGCGTTAATTTAGCTGGTGGCACCGTTTTATGTTGGTGCTTTACGCAAGCCTCAATATAGGAGTTCGAGTTATTTTTTTCCAGACATGGTTCATTTCTTATTTAAACGGATCAAAGTGTAAACAAAGATATCAGCTTGCACTTTAGAAGTTCATCTCAGTTCATACTTGCGGATGAAACCGAAAAATAAGACACACTCCGTCTCAAAATGTAGCAATTGTCTACGCTTGATTGTTGCTTGAGTCAGTCTTATATTGGGTGAAATGTAAACAAAAAAGGGAGTGTTGATATAGACGAATGCCTTGTTTTTTTCTTATTTCTATTTCATTCACCTCAGGAGATATAACTGATTCAGCATGAATAATTCACGCAATTTAAGCGTGAAAAGGAGCGACAAGAGGATATCCTCATGGGAACAACAATAACCCTCAATTCACGACGGCTTTCCATCATTTGGCGAAGAATTCCAGCAATTTATAATGTCGTTATTCCTCATTATGATTGTCCACCAGCCCATCCATGGAAAATCAATCGATATTATTTATTGAACGGGTTTAAATCTACAATCGCCTCTACCACAAGTGTGGGGAAGGCTGCCTACATATAAATGGAAACGACGGGTATGATTAGCGTCAATTCAAAGCAGCAAGAGGGAGGACATTTTAACTGAAACATTCAATCGATTAAGCAAGGAGATCCAGCCCTAAACCTCAGGTATTGAGTGATCAATATCGAATTTTAGATCGAGATAGTAACAATAGGTCATTAGAGTCGAGTTAACAATTTTGCCAATAAGCATCAGATCAAGATAAGAAACGCTGTGGCACAGGGTTTCTTATCTTTAAAAGCATTAATACTCTGTGATTTAGCCTCGTGATGCATATTGAAGCAACTTATCTAGCAGAGATGCCAGTGTTTGCACTTCAAATTCATTTGCTTCAAAACTTTGTTGTTTCTTAGGTTAAAACATATTGTGTATTGCTAATACGGCATTCGGATCAAGCATGCCGAAGCTGGAAGTGATTGCACGGATTTGACTGACTGAGCGAGAACCATGCGTCGCACCATCACTGTTAAAGGCAGCAGGCTTCGCTTGCCATTCTTTCCCCACACATAGTCCAAAGCATTTTTCAGTACCAAGCTATAACCATGTATATATTCAGGACTGATAAAAATAAAGCCATCAGCTAAGGCAATTTTATCTGCTTATTGTTGTTTCGGTTGATCATAAGTGGCTGTCGCAGGCCGATGTGAACCTGCAAAAAGGGTAAGTCTGATGGTTTTAGATTGATTAACTCAATTAAGCTCATTGCATGCCAAGCGTGGGATACAGTCTTTGAACCAGTTGGCCACTTTAATCGCAGTTCGGCCTTCACGAACACGGCAGACAATCATGCAAATAAGCATGCGCATTCCAATCTTTTTCTTGTTGTTAAATTAAACAGATGCAGCAAGTTTTCCGAGTGTAACTTGGTGAAGTGTACCTAAGCATCGCGTGCTTTATATCTTGAACATGATAAAAACGTGAATAATTAAGTAATTGCATACCTTTGCAGCATATCTATATATGTAATCGGTTTTGGACAATAAAGCAGCTTTCCCGCATTGTGGAGGTCTAATTTTGGACGATTTCACAGCTTGGAGGTGAAGCATGGGTACGCAAAACTTAAATATCAACACGGTGGTTGATGAAGCCAAATTTACACCCTTTCATTGGAGTGTTTTGATTTGGTGTTTATTGATTATTATTTTTGATGGTTATGACTTGGTCATTTATGGCGTGGCTTTGCCTTTACTGATGCAGGAGTGGGGGCTGAGCTCGGTACAGGCGGGTTTACTTGCCAGTACGGCATTGTTTGGGATGATGTTTGGCGCCATGAGTTTCGGCACGCTGTCGGATAAATTGGGTCGAAAGAAAACCATTATGATTTGTGTCGCGATCTTCAGTGGTTTTACTTTTTTAGGGGCCTTTGCTTCATCGCCTGTTGAATTTGGCATCTTAAGATTTCTGGCTGGTTTAGGCATTGGCGGGGTGATGCCGAATGTGGTGGCCTTGATGACTGAATATGCACCGAAGCGTATTCGTAGTACTTTGGTGGCAGTGATGTTTAGTGGTTATGCGATTGGTGGCATGGCCTCAGCCTTATTGGGAGCATGGTTGGTCACAGATTATGGCTGGAAAATCATGTTCATCATTGCGGGCGTGCCTTTTTTAGCCTTACCCATCATTTGGAAATTTTTACCTGAATCCTTAATGTTCTTAACCCAAAAAGGTGCAACAGAACAAGTTCGTCACATTGTGCAAAAAATCAGCCCTGAACAAACAATCCATGCAGACACCCAGTTTGTGTTAAATGATGTGATTGTGGGCGATGAAGCCCCTTTACGTGCCTTGTTCCAGCAAGGTCGTCTGTTCAGTACCTTGATGTTTTGGGTGGCTTTCTTTATGTGCCTATTGATGGTGTATGCATTAGGTAGCTGGTTGCCAAAATTAATGATTCAGGCGGGTTATTCACTGGGCGCCAGTATGTTGTTCCTGTTTGCCTTAAATATTGGCGGTATGGTTGGTGCAATTGGCGGTGGAGCTTTGGCGGATCGTTTTCATCTTAAACCAGTGCTTAGCATTATGTTTACCGTGGGTGCTTTAGCCTTGATCTTACTGGGTTTTAATAGCCCGCAAGCGGTGTTGTATAGCTTGATCGCGATTGCTGGCGCTGCCACCATTGGTTCACAAATTTTACTGTATACCTTTGTGGCGCAGTTTTACCCAACAGCAGTCCGTTCGACAGGTATGGGCTGGGCATCGGGCATTGGCCGTATCGGTGCGATTGTCGGTCCCATCTTGACGGGTGCTTTGCTGACGTTAGAGTTGCCGCATCAAATGAATTTTCTGGTGATAGCCATTCCAGGCGTGATTGCTGCATTGGCGGTGTTTATGGTGAATCTAAAAGCATCGGTGGATGGGGCTTCCCAAGAGCAGGCTGCAATACAGACCTCTAAACGTTCAGTTGTGAATTAATCACACATTCTAGACTTACTCGAAAAAACAGACCACCTGCTAGATGCTTCGGCAATTGAAAGGGTGGTTTTTTATGTGGATTAATCGTCAAGCGTGCTAAGCATTGAATGCACAGGGCTTTAATTTTAAAAGTATGATTAATTTTTAGATGCTTGTTTTTGTATATATTTTAATCAAGCAAGATGAATGGAATTCATGGTAAAATGATCGGCTTTCATCTTTGATCTATTTTTGGATCTTCCATCTGCCAGCCGAGAATTGCTAGCCATGTCTACTGCTTATACCATGCAGACTGCGCCAAAAGCGTTGTTTGATTACGACAAATATTGGGCGTCATGTTTTGAACCCGCACCATTTTTGCCGATGTCACGCGAGGAAATGGATCAACTCGGTTGGGATAGTTGCGACTTTATTTTGGTCTGTGGTGATGCCTATATTGATCACCCGTCATTCTGTTCCGGCATTATTGGCCGTACTTTAGAAGCACAAGGTTTCCGTGTCGGGATTATTGCACAACCCGACTGGACCAATGCGGATGCATTCCGTGTTTTGGGCAAACCGAATATTGCTTGGGGGGTGACGGCAGGCAACATGGATTCGATGATTAACCGTTACACGGCTGATCGTAAGATTCGTTCCGATGATGCCTATTCACCCGACAATGTTCCCAATAAGCGTCCAGACCGTGCTGCAACAGTCTATTGCCAACGTGTGCGTGAAGCGTTCCCGGATGTGCCTGTGTTACTCGGCGGGATTGAAGGCTCTTTGCGTCGTATTGCGCACTATGACTACTGGTCAGATAAAGTTCGTCGTTCGATTTTGATGGATTCGAAAGCCGATTTATTGATGTACGGCAATGGTGAACGTTCAATTGTTGAAGTGATGCACCGTTTAGCCCGAGGTGAAAAAATCCACGAAATTACCGATGTTCGTGGCACTGCCTTTATTGTGAATAAACATAATCGTGCTTCTAAAGCGCAGTTTGTTGAAATTGCTTCAAATGATGTCGATGCAATTGGTCGTGTTGACCCGATCATCAACCCTTATGTGATGACCGAAGATATTGATGGCTGTGAAGTTGAAAAAGAAAAAGGCAACTCTTTAGCACAATATCAAGATTTTCAAAAAGAAATTGTCGCCAATCCGATTGTGCGTGAAGGCGACCAACTGGATGCCGATACGCAAATCGTCCAGCTTAGAGTGGCACCCTCGAAAGCGATTAAACACAAATTACCACCGCGTGAACTCGCAGTGATTCGTTTGCCATCGTTTGAAGAGGTGGCAAATGATCAGGTGTTGTATGCGCATGCCAACCGTATTTTGCATTTGGAAACCAACCCAGGTAATGCACGTGCCTTGGTTCAGCGTCATGGTGAGCGAGATGTTTGGATTAATCCACCGCCGATTCCGTTAACCACGGAAGAAATGGACTATGTGTTTGATTTACCGTATGCCCGTTTACCGCATCCTGCTTATGGCAATGCGCGTTTCCCTGCATTTGATATGATCAAATTCTCAGTCAACATTATGCGTGGCTGTTTTGGTGGCTGTACTTTCTGTTCAATTACCGAACATGAAGGCCGTATTATTCAGAACCGTTCGGAAGAATCGATTCTGCGCGAAATTGAAAAAATTCGCGATACTGCGCCGAACTTTACAGGGATTATTTCGGACTTGGGTGGTCCAACGGCCAACATGTACCGTTTGCACTGTAAAGATCCTGAAATTGAGAAGAACTGTCGTAAGCCGTCCTGTGTGTATCCGGGCGTATGTCAGAACTTGCATACCGACCATGCACCTTTAGTCCAGTTGTATCGTAAAGCCCGTGAAATTAAAGGCGTGAAAAAGATTCTGATTGGTTCGGGTCTACGTTATGACTTGGCTGTACTTAACCCTGAATATGTGAAAGAACTGGTTCAGCATCACGTCGGCGGCTATCTCAAAATTGCGCCTGAGCATACCGAGAAAGGTCCATTGTCCAAGATGATGAAACCGGGAATCGGGACTTATGACCGTTTCAAACAGATGTTTGATCGTTTCAGTAAAGAAGCCGGTAAAGAGCAATATCTGATCCCTTACTTTATTGCAGCGCATCCGGGCACCACCGATTACGACATGATGAACCTTGCGGTGTGGTTAAAGAAAAATGGTTTCCGTGCCGATCAGGTACAGACCTTCTATCCATCGCCAATGGCAACCGCAACCACCATGTATCATACGGGTAAAAACCCATTGGCCAAGGTGGCTCGCTATACCGAAGATGTCGATATTGTCAAAGGTGAAAAACGTCGTCGCTTGCATAAAGCCTTCTTACGTTATCATGATCCAAACAACTGGCCATTACTCCGTGAAGCATTGAAGGAGATGGGACGTGCTGATTTAATTGGTAATTCAAAACAGCATTTGATTCCTACCTATCAACCACAGGGGACCGAGGGTGAATATAAATCGGCACGTAAGAAAAACTCGACGGTTGCGGGTGATTCACAAAAACGGACCAGCACAGTTGCGACACGCAATTCGAACTCTCAAGGTCAAAATAACCGTCCGAAAAAAGGACAAGTCTTGACCCAACATACGGGTTTACCGCCACGTGAAACAGGCGAGAAACGTCCGTTTAATGCCAATGCAGCCAAGAAAAGAAAAAATCCGAAAGCCAAAGCTTAAGATGGATTCAAAAAGACGCTTCGGCGTCTTTTTTTGGCTTCTATTCGTCGGAATTATTTAACCCAAGACTTAAGATGAATTGCATCTGGCAGGAAAATTAGGCTAAAGTGATTGGACTGAGGCTAGGTGTGTCTAAACAACATCCCCATAAGATATCTCTCGTCAAGTGATGTGTAGTCAGTTTTTTATAATAATTTCGTCAAGATGAATGTATTTTTTTCACTTGAACGTTTGAATAACAAAAGCGGCGTTATAATCGATGACTGGCAAAAAAATCGATATAAAGCCACAGGATTATAAGAAAAGATTAAAGGAATAAATGTATGAGTATGTATTTACTGATTGGTCTCCTATTGTTGTTTAGTTTTATGGTATTTAAAGGTCTGAATAACCAGTCAAAACAACAGGATAGTGTGCTTAAGCGGCGTGCGGTGTTCAGTTTGAATGAACAGTTGGCGTTTGCTCGTTTAAAAGAAACCTTGCCGATGCATACTATTTTGGCACAGGTCTCCTATGATGCTTTAATCACCACCAAATACAGCCGTACTCGCAATAAGTATCGGAATTTATTGGCGGATTTTGTGGTGCTTGATGCATCACATCAAATTGTGGCGATTATTGGTTTGGATGACCAGAATGTTTTAAAGCGTTTGCAGCAGAAACAGTATAAAGATGCGTTGCTGGGCATGGCGGGTTATCGTGTGATTCGTTATGATGAAGTGCCAACGTATCAGCAAATTCGACGCGATTTTTTTGGTGAATTACGTAAAGACTGGCATGAGACAGAGGCACAAGAATTAGATACCTCATTAAAGAAATATAATTTTTATCACGAAAAGCGTAAGTTAAAAGTCTGGGGTTAAAACAAACGCGAATTGATATTCGCGTTTGTCGGTATCAGATTATTCGGGGCGTACAGCGACGACGGTCATTTCGACCAATACATCAGGCGTATACATTTTTGCTTCTACACAGGTTCGTGGTAGGGCTTGCATATCGGCACACCAAGCATCCCAGACTTCATTCATGCCTGCATAGTCATTTTCAATGTCTTTTAGAAAAATCATGACAGACAGAATATGACGTTTGTCTGTACCTGCATCGGCCAGAAAACGGTCAATAATGTCTAAAGTTTGTTGAGTCTGACCTTTAATATCCAGACTTGTATCTGCAGCCAATTGCCCTGCGAGATGAACCAAGTTGCCTGAAATAGCAATTTCAGAAAAACGCTTTTCGACATGTAAACGTTGAACCGTCATGTGATTTCCATGATGTAAAGAGAACAACCAGTTTACGTGATTCGATCTCATCTGCAAATGGGGATTTATGGGCACAACCTAGCGGACATATTGATGTTTAACAGGAGTTCTAAGCAAGAATTTCGAGTTTTAATGGGGAAAAAGAGCGGGATTTAAATGCGAGGAAGTTATCGGCGGAATAGACATAACCCATGTTGATGTTCAGAGTTGTCCTGTAATACGGGGATTGGATCGTCGCACTCATCACAGGACAATATGCTAAAAGTAAAGGTGATTTTCAGCATCTCAGCGTTTACATGGATAATGTATCGCGTGAACTAGGTTAACCTAAAAATAAAAAAAGTGTAGAGCTAATTGTTGTATTTTTATCCTTTTGTCTAAAAAAACAACAAAAATGCAGTGCTTACCACAGGCTCAATTGCGGCTGTGCATCATCAGGACTTAATTGATAGACCCCGACACCAATCAATCGGAACTCATAGTTGCTGGGAATATGCATTTCATTCAGTAACTGTACCAACACTTGCAGCAAGTCTTCCAAACGCTGTAAGGGGGTTTTAAAGCTCTTACTGTGCTGTAGAACCTGAAAGTTTTTTAATTTCAGTTTGACGGTCACGCCGCGTGCGAGTAGGTGTTTTTTATTCAAACTTTCCCAGACTTGTTGCGCCAGCTTGGCCCAATAAGGCTGGCACTGTGCCAAGCTAAAGTCTTGATCGAAGGTGGTTTCTTTAGAAATTTGTTGCCGTTCACGTTCGGTCTGTACGGGACGCTCATCAATTCCTTGCGCATATAAAAACAGTTGTCGTCCATATTTGCCAAAGTGGTGAATCAGGGTATTTTCATCAATCTGTTGTAAATCTCCCAATGTTTCCAGTTGCATCTGCTTTAATTTTTCTTGGGTGACTTTACCGACGCCTGGAATTTTTTTTAAGGCTAAATTTTGAATAAAACTTTGTACTTGGCTGGGCTTGATCACACATAGGCCATCAGGTTTGTTCCAGTCCGAGGCGATTTTCGCCAGAAACTTGTTGGGTGCAACCCCAGCAGAAGCAGTCAAACTGGTCACCTGAAAAATTTCAGCACGAATCCGCTGGGCCACTTCGGTGGCACTGGGAAGCTGATATAGATTTTCTGTGACATCTAAATAGGCTTCATCTAAGGAGAGTGGCTCAATCAGCGTGGTATAGCGTTGAAAGATGGTGTGAATCTGAGCCGAAACGTCGCGATATTTATTAAAATTCGGTTCGATGACCACGACCTGAGGGCACAGCTTTTTGGCTTGGCTCATGGACATGGCGGAGCGCAGCCCAAATTGGCGGGCAGGGTAAGAGGCTGCAGCGATCACAGCGCGCGGATGATGTGATGAAATAACGACAGGCAAATGCTGGAGTTCGGGACGATCTCTTAACTCCACCGATGCAAAAAAAGCATCCATATCAATATGTATGATTTTTCTCATATCGTTTCAATCATGCTACCTCAGTCTGTGAGTATGCCATGATCTTCTGCGGCAGAATAGCTTAGGGCACAGCTGTACGACAGACGATGACGTCTAGAATGAAAAACGCCGTATTGGCCGTCATTATGGTGTAGTCGGGCTAACAGGTTGCAGTCCGTTTTTCTGTAAGAAGATGTTCCAGTCATAGACTGAACCATGAAAGACGTTCAGGTCGACTGGTTTAGTGATTCCCTTAATTTTGCCTTGATTGCTATGTTGCCAGAAGGTCCATTGGGGATTGCCTTTGAGTTCGGGTTGACCTTGATATTCACGAACCCAAAGTGGCGTATGTTTAAATTCACCTGCCAACACTATGTTATAGAACGTTTTGGAAATATAGAAAATCGGTTGTTTGCCATAATGCTGCTGCAACTGGTCATGCATGACCTGAATTTCAGCCAGTAGTTGCTCTTTGGTGTAGGTATTAATACAGGCACTGTCATATTCCAGATCAATCACAGGCGGCAGTGCATCGGGTTTGTTGGGCACGGTTTCAATAAAATTTTGAGCTTGAATGTTGCCATCGCGACAGAGCCGATAAAAATGGTAAGCACCGACCAAGAAACCTTGTTCCCGCGCTTGCAGCCAATTGTCCTGAAATTTACGGTCTTTAAAGTCACCCCCTTCTGTGGCTTTTAAATAAATAAACTGGAATTTTTTCCGTGGAATTTGTTTCCAGTTAATTTCGCCCTGATGATGTGAGACATCAAAGCCTTGGACTGGAAATTCTTGAGCAGAGGCAGGATTTTGATGAAAAATAAAAACATAAAGTACAACGGCAAGACCAAATGTAGCCAGTCCTAGACAGGATGCAATCAAGGAGTTGGATTTTTTGCTGCGTGTCGGTTTACTCATATGTCTATTGATCTGATTCAGTATTGCTATGATAACCCGATGCTTACCGCAACGATATCTCGATTTTAGTAAGGTATCATCCGTGATGATGTTTTGGAATTTGCCAGAAAATCGCTGCGGTAATGATATTGATGGCTCCCAAACAGATTAAGGTCAGATGGAATGCACTGGTAACCTGTGCAACGCCATAGTGAGCCGTAAACAGATTTACCAAGGTTCCGGCCAGTGCAACGCCAATGGTCATCGAGAGCATCATAATCATAGACAGAAAGCTGTTGCCGCTGCTGGCATTTTGTGCTGAAAGATCTTTGAGTGTAAAGGTATTCATGGCAACGAATTGAGTCGAATTCAGTAAGCCAAACACAAAGAAATGCAGCGTGCGCAGCCACAATGGTGTGTCAGCGGTGGTGAGTGCAAAGCTGGCAATACAGCTCCCCACCAGCAGGGTATTGATAATCAGCACCCGCCGATAGCCCAATGTTTGAATCAGGGGGCGAACCAGGGGTTTAGAAGCTAAAGAACCGAGCACCGTAGGAATCATCAATAGACCTGTGATGAAAGGCTCAAACTGAAAGGCCACTTGCAGCATTAAGGGCATGAGAAAGGGTAAGGCATTGCCACCCAGACGGGCAAAGAAGTTGCCTAAGATCCCAATGGCATACATGCGATTTTGAAAGAGTTGACTGCGGAATAGGGCATTGTGATGGCTATGGGCATGATAGGCATAAATCAGGGTGCTGATGAGCCCCAGTCCGACCAGTCCCAGTCCTTGCCAATGTCCATGTGCTGTATTGGCGAAACTTTCAATGCCTAAGGAGAGTCCAACCATGGCCACTACTAGCCAAAGAAAGCCACTAAAATCGAAAGCTTGTACACTAGGCTCAGTGGCATTCGGTAGTGCTTTTAAGGTCACCACAATACCTAATAGCCCCATGGGTAAATTAATCAGGAAAATCCAGTGCCAAGTGGTCACCTCGACGAGCCAACCGCCAAGAGTTGGTCCGATTAAGGGACCAATCAATCCTGCCAGACTCATAAGACTCATGGCCGATAAAAACTGTTCTCGGGGAATCAGTTTGAGCATGGCTAAACGCCCGACAGGGAGTAATAAGGCACCGCCGATGCCTTGCAGAATGCGAAATCCGATCAGTTGATTGAGACTTTGCGAAAGCCCACAACCCAGTGAAGCCAAAGTAAAGATGATAATTGCCGCCAGATAGGTATGGCGCACCCCAAAACGATCGGCCAACCAGCCACTGAGTGGAATACAGGCCGCGACGGCCAAGACATAAGCCACCACCACGCTGTGCATATTCAGCGGATCTTCCTGCAAATTTGCCGCCATCGCAGGAATGGCCGTATTCACAATGGTGGTGTCGAGGGCTTGCATGAAAAAGCCAATCGAGACCAACAGAACCAGCAAACGATATTCAGGTTGTAAGGTTTGATGTGCAGGTGACTGACTCATAGATTGGATATGTGATTAATCAATGAAATTTGGAAGATCATCATAGCAAAGCTGCTGTCTAAATAGGTCAAAAAAATGCCATAAAACTGACATCACAATGTCACGAGGCTTACACCTGAACTTTCTAAAGTAGATGAAAATTTATAGAAATAAATAGGTTAGAAATGAAAATCCAACTGACAGCGTTAATGGTTACCCTGTTATCCGTGGGGATGGTGGCTTGTAATGATGCCGATGAGAGTGTGAGTGTACCAGTCGTAGCAGAAACAACACCTGAAAGCATTGAGCTGGTCAAGATTGGCGGCTACGAAACGGGTATTTTTGGAGAAAGTGCAGCGGAAATTCCCGCCTTTGATGCCACCACCAAGCGACTCTTTGTCGTGAATGCCAAAAAAGGCATGGTGGATGTTCTGGATATGAGTCAGCCCGCACAGCCAACACATATTGGTGAATTGTCGGCACGGGCCTATTTAGCCGATTCAGAAGTGAACAGTGTCAGTGTTCACAATGGGGTGGTGGCTTTAGCTGTGCAAGCTGCGAATAAAACTGATCATGGCATCGTGGCCTTTTTTAATGCCAAAGATTTAAGTTTTATCAGTCAGGTCGAGGTAGGGGCTTTGCCGGATATGCTGACCTTTAGTCCAGATGGCAGCATGCTGGTGGTCGCGAATGAGGCTGAACCGAATGATGATTATAGTGTAGACCCTGAGGGTTCAGTCAGTATTATTGATATTCGTGATTTGAAAAATCCTCAAGTGACACAGGCCAATTTTACAGCATGGAATGACCGGAAGGCTGAATTAGTGGATGCTGGGGTACGTATTTATGGTCCCAATGCAACTGTGGCACAAGACCTAGAACCTGAATACATCACCATTGATGCAGACAGTAAAACCGCATGGGTGACCTTGCAAGAAAATAATGCCTTGGCAAAAATTGATCTCAGTACTAAAAACGTGAGCCAAATTTACGCTTTGGGCACTAAAGATTATGGAGTTGCTGGGAATGAGCTAGATCTGAGTGATGCGGACGGCAAGATCAATATCCAGAACTGGCCGGGTGTAGTTGGAATGTATCAGCCTGATGCGATTGCCAATTATCAGGTCAATGGCAACACTTATTTGGTCACTGCAAATGAGGGGGATGCCCGTGAATGGTTAAAGAATGAGACCGCCTATTTTTCAGGAGACAGCACTCAAGGTTTTGCGGAAGAATTCCGAGTTAAGCATCTGGTGCATAAGGATGGTTTTGCTCGCCGTAATGGCGATGATTTGCCAGCACATTTAAGTCTGTTGGCAAAAGGCGCAAATTTAAATCCAGAAGTCTTTGCATATTGTGGCGCCACGTTGGGGAATGCAGGTGCGTGCCGAAATGATGAGCAGTTGGGACGACTCAATGTGGTCTGGAATATAGGTTATCAAACCAATGTCGATGGTACGCCAAAACTGGACAGTAACGGTTATTTAACCTATGACAAGTTGTATGCGATGGGAGGGCGTTCGTTCAGTATTTGGGATACACAAGGCAGTTTGGTTTGGGATTCCGGCAGTGAGTTCGAACAAAAAGTGGCTGAATTGTTCTCAGACTATTTCAACAGCAACCATGAAGAAACGGCATTTGATGATCGGAGTGATAACAAAGGTCCCGAACCTGAAGGGATTGCACTGGGTCGTTTAGGCAAAAAGACCTTTGCCTTTATTGGTCTAGAGCGTTTGGGTGGAATTATGGTGTATGACATTACCGATCCGAAACAAGGCAAGTTTATTCAGTATTTTAATGACCGAAAATTTACAGAAATTCCTGAAAAACAAGGCGACTTGGGGCCTGAAGGACTGATCTTTATTGCAGCCAAAGACTCACCAAATGGTAAGCCATTATTGGTGGTGGGCAATGAAGTGAGTGGCTCTACGGCAATTTATCAGATCAATGTTAAGCGTTCATAAACATTAAAATCAGCGCAATACCTTGACCAAAAGAGCATCCCAGAGATGCTCTTTTTTGTTAGGTGACATTGGTAGTCACGATAATGTCATTAAAATGAAATAAAAATGTCATAATTTATAAGCCTTCCCCATCAGGGGGCCTTTTTTTACTGACAAGGGTTAAGGTTTTATGACAATCGAGATTTTGATGATTGTAGGCTTCTGTTTAGCAGCTTACTCAATTGTCGGAAATGATGTGCCACAAACTTTGGGGACCTTTATCTCCTCCAATGCACACCGCCCTTGGTGGGTTCTTTGGTTATATACCAGCAGTATTCTGATCGTTGTATTGTTATATGGTTGGTATGCATCAGGTACAGGGGATGCGTCTTATGGACGTTTGGAAACCATTCCATTCCCAGAAACGGGCATTACGTGGCTGTATATTGTCCCACCGATTTTATTGATTTTACTGACCCGTTATGGGATTCCAGTCAGTACCACTTTTTTAGTGCTGACGATCTTTTCTCCAAGCAGCTTAAGTTCAATGCTGACCAAATCCATGATGGGTTATGCGGTTGCCTTTATGGCTGCGATTGTGGTTTATCGCTTTGTTATAAAAGGGATTACCATTTATCTCAATAAAACCCGTCATAAGGAACCTTCAAATATTTGGGTGGGGTTACAGTGGGTATCTACTGCCTTTTTATGGAGTCAGTGGCTGATTCAAGATTTAGCCAACATTTTTGTCTATGTACCCCGTCAGGTTTCATTTGAATTCCTAATTTTCGGTATTCTGGTTTTTGTGGTGTTACTGGGCTGGATTTTCTACCGCCGTGGTGGAGCCATTCAAAACATCATCGATACCAAAACTGGGGTTGCAGATATTCGTTCAGCCACGATTATCGACTTCATGTACGCTTTAATCTTGTTGATCTTCAAAGAGTGGAGCAATATTCCAATGAGTACCACTTGGGTCTTCCTCGGTTTGCTCGCTGGTCGTGAATTTGCGATGTCGATGCATCTGGCTGAAGTCAATAAATACCGTACTTCGCGCAATGTCAGCAAAGACGCCATGAAGTTGATGTTTGGTTTGGCCGTCAGTGTGTTGTTGGCGACAGGTTTACCGTGGCTGTATCAACAGATCTCGGGTTAAGTTTACAAACCTGTTTCATGTAAAAAGCGAGCAAGATGCTCGCTTTTTTTGTGGCTGTAATCGGTTTAAATTACGAAGCGCGCAGGGGATTTCAGGTTCTTTAAAGCATTTAAAATCTGGTCGGCATGGTTGCAGACAATCAGTTTGGCACGGTGTTGAGGGGGCAAAAAGCCTTCTTGTACCGCATGATCGAGCTGAGCAATCAAGGCATCATAAAAGCCATTGACGTTATATAGCATCATCGGTTTTTGATGCTGATTGAGTTGGCCCCATGTGGCAACTTCCAGAATTTCTTCAAAAGTGCCTAAGCCGCCAGGCAGGGCAATGAAGGCACTGGCACGTTCCGCCATCATGGCTTTACGTTCATGCATGGTTCGAACCACATGTAATTCAGTCAGTTGATTATGTGCAATTTCATAGTCCAGCATAAATTCTGGAATCACCCCCACGGCTTCCCCCCCGTGTGCAATCACGCTGTCTGCGACTTGCCCCATTAAACCAATACTGGCGCCACCATAGACCAGACCAAAGCCCTGTTCTGCAATGGCAGCAGCCAGTGCAATGGCTTTTTCCTTATAAATAGGCCGATTACCAGAACGTGAACCACAATAAAGCGCAATTAAGGGTTGAGTTGTTTTCACAGTTAATTTTTCATGTTCTACAGTCATTTTTAATACGCTATTCATCATTCTCTGTTTCACCTTATCACTTTCTTGTTGGCTGCTCTAGCTTATGCAAGAAATATGACACTGCGATGTTGCATCGGGTGTCTGATGCGGTGTTTCTGTTGCTGCTGAGTGAACGGGTCCTATAGGCGGCTGAAAAAAAGATGAATTTATGCTTGATCTTGCCTATACTGAGTTTCTGTTTTACAACAAATGAATCAACATGAGTCGTGGTTGTTGTCGCTCGAAACGGACACACATTTTTGCCCTAATAACAGAGAATCGCTTACTGGCTGCATCGCTTATGCAGGCTGCGCATTTTTACTTTGACCTATCTTGGAAGGAGAACATTCAATGATTTTTGAGTGGATGTCTGATCCTTCAGCTTGGGTGGGGCTCGCCACCCTAGTGGTACTTGAAATTGTGTTGGGGATTGATAACCTCGTCTTTATTGCAATTTTGGCTGAAAAATTACCGCCCGAACAACGCAATACTGCGCGTGTTCTCGGTCTGGTTCTGGCGCTGGGGATGCGTTTAATTCTGTTGGCTTCCATCGCTTGGGTTGTCACGTTAACCACGCCATTGTTCCATATTTTTGATCATCCCTTTTCTGGGCGCGATTTAATTCTGCTGTTGGGTGGGGTGTTTTTGCTGTTTAAAGGCACCATGGAATTGCGTGAGCGCATTGAAGGCAAGCCTTTATTAAAAGAAGAAAACCCGGTACATGCCACCTTTTGGATGGTGATTGTACAGATTGTGGTTTTAGATGCGGTGTTCTCTTTAGACAGCGTGATTACCGCGGTGGGCATGGTCAAACATCTTTCGGTGATGATGATTGCCGTGATTATTGCCATTGGTATTATGCTGTGGGCATCGAAACCGCTCATGGACTTTGTCAATAAGCATCCAACGGTTGTGATTCTGTGTCTGTGTTTCTTGATGATGATTGGTTTCTCTTTGGTGGTGGAAGGCTTTGGCTACCATATTCCGAAAGGCTACTTATACGCTGCGATTGGTTTCTCAGTCTTGATTGAATTCCTGAATCAAACGGTGAAGAAAAATCAGGAAAAAATGGTCACCACCACCGATTTACGCTATCGCACCGCCTCTGCCGTGTTGCGCATGTTGGGTGGAAAGAATCCTAGCGATGCGCCTGAACATCAAAATGAAGATGTACTGGCGACGCGTGCTTTTGCCGATGAAGTCTTTAATCAGGAAAATGGGGTCTATCACAGTGTGATGGTGCAGGGGGTGCTAGGTTTGGCTGAGCGTCCTGTGAAATCGGTGATGACGCCGCGTCCAGAGCTAGAATGGCTGGATCTGGATGAAGACGAAGCCGCGATTAAAGAGCAATTACTGAGTATGACCCATTCGCGTTTAATTGTGGCGCATGGTGAGTTGGACAATATTGCCGGGGTGGTGCTTACGCATAAAGTCATGAATGAATACATCGAAACTGGGGTGTTGAATTTTGAGAAGCATCTCCGTGATCCAGTCATTGTGCATGAAAATGCTCAGGTCTTGATGGTGATGGAGCAGTTACGCCAAGCCCCATTACAGTTGGCAATTGTATTGAATGAATATGGTTCGATTGAAGGAATTGCCACCCCGATTGATGTGCTCGAAGCCATTGCCGGAGAGTTCCCGGATGAAGATGAGCTGGAAACGTCAGCAGAAAGTCTGGAAGATGGCAGCTTGATCTTAGAAGGGTCAACGGATATTCGACATGTATCGCTATTGTTAGGCAAGGATCTGGTGGATGAGTCCGAACAGTATTCCACTTTGTCGGGCTATCTACTGTTCCATTTGGGGCGTTTGCCTGAAAATGGTTCGAGTATCGAAGCGGATGGTTGTATATTTGAAGTCGTGACCATGGATGGACATAAAATTGAGAAAGTCCATGTCATTCCGCAGAATGTTGCTGAGAAAGACGATTAATTCAACCCAAAGTCTTGCTGCAACTTCAGTTAAAATAGCCTGCTAGAGCAGGCTATTTTTTTGGAAATTTTATGTCAGAACAACAATGTCCCTGTGGCTTAGGGTTGTATGCCGATTGTTGCCAACCTTTGCATTTCGGCCAGCGTCACGCGGCATCGGCTGAACAGTTGATGCGTTCACGGTATAGTGCTTTTGCCAAACAGCAGATCAATTATATTGTGCAGACCACAGCACTGGGGCAGCAGTCAGCCTTAGATGTCCCGGCAATTCAAGCTTGGAGTGAATCCAATCAATGGCTGGGACTGGAAGTGGTGCGGGCACAGGAACAACTGGACAAAACCCATGCGCAGGTCGAATTTAAAGCGCATTATCATGATGGTCAGCAGGCACAGACGCATCATGAAATTTCACATTTTGTAAAACATGCCCAGCAGTGGTATTTCCTGGATCCGACCACGGAACAAGTCATTACCATGAAACAGCCCTGTATTTGTGGCTCAGGCAAGAAATTTAAGCAATGTTGCGCACAATTTCTATAACCTTCTGTCCAGAATTGGCTTAGAATAAGCCGCATCTTAACCCTTCAATGGAAGAGCAGGGCGATGTTACTGACCATAATTTATATTATTGCGATTACGGCTGAGGCCATGACTGGAGCATTGTCTGCGGGTCGACGTAGTATGGATTGGTTTGGGGTCATTCTGATTGCCTGTGTAACCGCACTCGGTGGTGGTTCGGTCCGTGATGTATTGCTGGGGCATTATCCCTTGACTTGGGTTAAACATCCTGAATATTTGGTGCTGACCTGCTGTGCCGCGTTGTTTACTATTCTGATTGCTAAATGGATGCGTCATTTACGCAATATCTTCCTGATTCTCGATGCTTTGGGCCTGATAGGTTTTACCATTATTGGTTGTCAAATTGCCTTGTCGATGGGGCATGGTTTTGTGGTTTCTGCTGTTGCAGGGATTATGACAGGCGTGTCGGGCGGTATTCTGCGTGACATTCTGTGTAATGATGTACCTTTGGTGTTCCGCCGTGAACTGTATGCCAGTATTTCCTTTGTGGCCGTGATTTGTTACTGGTTTTGTCAGGAAATCGGACTGTCACTGGAACTGACGGTGATCTCTACCTTAATTTTTGGTTTTTCTTTACGTCTGATTGCGATTTATTTTGGTCTAGAAATGCCGAAATTTATCTATAAAGAAGATGATGGTGATTCCGCCTCTTCAACCGATGCGCATTGATGCATTTTGATTCGTGTTGATCGTTCTCCAACAACACTAGCCCATCATCACTTTGGGTTAGTGGGCTTATCGCATAAAAAGCAATTTCCTGCCCCATTGGTCTGCATAATTTATTAAAATAAACGGATCTGCACTTCTTTTCTTTAAATCACAGAGGCACGAAATAGTACTTTCAGTAGCGTGCTGTGGTTTTCACTTTTTGCTTGAGTCATCACTATGGATTTAGTTTCACGTGTACAACGCTTACCTGTTGGAAAGTTCCACTATACCTTGCTGTGGGTGATTGGCTTGGGCTGGATGTTTGATGCCATGGATACAGGATTGATTTCCTTTATCCTGACCCAAATGGCCACCGAGTGGAATATGAGTCCAGCTGAAAAAGGCTGGGTGGTGTCGATTGGTTTTGTTGGTATGGCAATTGGTGCGGTGTGTTCAGGGGCTCTGGCCGATCGCTGGGGACGTCGAAATGTGTTTGCGGCAACTTTGGTAACGTATAGCATTGCCACGGCTCTCTGTGCATTTGCGCCAAATCTGACGTGGTTATTAGTATTCCGTTTTATTGTCGGCTTAGGACTGGGCGGACAGCTCCCTGTTGCGGTGACGTTGGTTAGTGAATACATTCCTGCGCAGGTACGTGGACGATTTATTGTATTGCTAGAAAGTTTTTGGGGACTGGGCTGGCTGGTTGCGGCATTGGTGTCTTATTTCGTGATTCCGAATTATGGCTGGCATGTGGCATTTCTGATTGGTGGTTTGCCAGCCTTGTATGTGTTTATGATTTTAAAGAAGGTGCCAGAGTCGGTTCCGTATTTAATTAACCGTGGCCGGATTGAAGAAGCGCATGCCTTGGTACAAAAATTAGAGCGTGAATGTGGGGTGGAGGTTATTCAGCAGATTGAAGTTCAACCCGTTGCTACTAAGCAAACAGTCTCTTTTTCCCAACTCTGGTCAAATCCTTTTGCCAAACGGACCTTAATGCTGTGGTTAATCTGGTTCGGGATTGTCTATTCCTACTATGGCATTTTCACTTGGCTACCAAGTCTGTTGGTCAAACAAGGCTATAGCATCGTGCAGTCGTTTGAATATGTGCTGGTGATGATTCTGGCACAATTACCAGGCTATATTGCTGCGGCTTGGTTGGTCGAAAAATTAGGGCGCAAATTGACTCTGGCGGGTTTTATTGGTTTTTGTGCGCTATCGGCTTACTTTTTTGGGCAGGCGAACACCGTCACCTTGATTATGTTCTGGGGCTGTCTGATGTCGTTCTTTAATTTAGGCGCATGGGGCGTATTGTATACTTATACCCCCGAGCAATATCCAACCAATATTCGAGCTTTTGGTTCAGGTTGGGCATCGGCAATTGGACGTATGGGGGGTATTGTGGCCCCGCTGGTTGTGACGCAGATGATGGTGCAGAGCAATGGTTTTAATCATGTGTTTATGATGTTTACCGCAGTCTTGCTTGCTGTAGCATTGGTCATTTTAGTGCTAGGCGAAGAAACCAAAGGCAAAATGTTAGAATCAATTGGCATGTAAAATCGGCTGGCTAAAATGGTGATGCATGGCTCACCATTTGGCTTTTTTCAGATGCGGTCGCTCGTTATCCAACTGCATTCTGGAGAAAATAAAAATTATAAGTTGATCATTTATTTAAAAATGGATAATTTTACGACATCAGAGACCCATAAAGACACAATTTGTCGTGGTAGTGGATGGCATACCCTTGTGTAGTCACAGTCTGAGACTTAGCATAAGAACTTAGATAAAAAAATGATTTGATTAGGATGAAAGGTTGTTATGACGAACCTTGCGCATCACGCAACTGAAAACCGCTCCGTTGCAGAATTTACAGAACGTGCTTATCTCAATTATGCCATGTACGTGATTATGGATCGTGCTTTACCTCACATCAGTGATGGTTTAAAGCCGGTGCAACGTCGGATTGTGTATGCCATGAGTGAGCTCGGCTTAAAGCCAAGTGGTAAACCAAAAAAATCTGCACGTACTGTGGGTGATGTGTTGGGTAAATACCATCCGCATGGGGATTCAGCCTGTTACGAAGCCATGGTGTTGATGGCACAACCCTTTAGCTATCGCTATCCTTTTATTGAAGGACAGGGCAACTGGGGTTCACCCGATGATCCCAAGTCTTTTGCCGCCATGCGTTATACCGAAGCCAAACTTTCACCATATAGTGAAGTGCTGTTAGCCGAGTTGGGACAGGGCACGTGTGACTGGCAAGACAACTTTGATGGTTCAATGAAAGAACCTGTCAATTTGCCTGCTCGTGTGCCGAATATTCTGTTAAATGGTACCACAGGTATTGCGGTCGGTATGGCCACTGACATTCCACCGCATAACTTGCGTGAAGTGGTCAAGGGCACCATCGCCCTGATTCGCAATCCCAATTTAACGGATGAAAAAGTCGCAGAATATATTCCTGCCCCTGATTTACCGACTAAAGCAGAAATTATTACCCCACCCGATGAATTATTGAAAATTCAGACCACTGGTCGGGGGAGCTACCGTATGCGTGCTGTGTATACGATAGAAAAAAATGAAATCGTGATCACTGATTTGCCGTATCAAGTCTCGGGTTCTAAAGTCATTACCCAAATTGCCGATCAAATGCAGGCGAAAAAATTGCCTCTGGTCAGTGATGTGCGTGATGAATCGGATCATCAGAATCCGACCCGTTTGGTGGTGGTGTTACGCTCAAACCGGATTGATGCAGAAGCGGTGATGAGCCATTTATTTGCCACCACGGATCTAGAATCCAGCTATCGCGTCAATATGAATATGATTGGTGCCGATGGTCGTCCGCAAGTCAAATCAATCCGTCGCATCTTGCTAGAATGGATTGAAATTCGTAAAGATACGGTGACCCGTCGTCTGCAATATCATTTAAATAAAATTGAAAAACGCCTGCATATTTTAGCGGGTCTTTTGATTGCCTATCTCGACATTGATACCGTGATTCGTATTATTCGCGAAGAAGATCAGCCGAAAGCCGAACTGATCTCACATTTTGGTATAGATGAAATTCAAGCCGAAGCCATTTTAGAGTTGAAATTACGCCATTTGGCGAAATTAGAAGAAATGGAAATTCGCCGTGAACAAGAAGAACTAGAAGCTAAAGCGGCCATTATTCGGGAACAATTAGCCAATCCAGAATCCTTAAAATCTTTAATTATTAATGAATTGAAAGAGGATGCTAAACGTTTTGGCGATGACCGCCGTTCTCCAATTGTACAGCGTGCCGAAGCCACTGCAATTAGTGAGCAGGACTTAATGCCTGCCGAACCAGTGACCGTGGTCCTTTCCGAAGCGGGCTGGATCCGAAGTGCCAAAGGGCATGATGTGGATGCGGAAAATCTGAATTTCCGTGCAGGGGATCAATATTTAAGTCATGCGCAGGGCAAGTCCAATCAAAAAGTCTATATTTTGGATCAGACTGGACGTAGTTATGCCTTAGCCATTAACAGCCTACCTTCGGCACGGGGGTTGGGTGAGCCATTAAGTTCTAAGCTTGCCCCTGTAAGTGGTGTAGGCTTCTTGCAAGTCTTGATTGAGGATGATGAGTCCGAAATTTTGGCGATGAGCACTAAGGGGTATGGCTTTAAAACTCAAGCCAAACAGCTCGATACCAGTGCTAAGGCTGGTAAAGCCTTTCTGACCTTGTCTGATGATGCCAAACCTTTACCGTTGTATCCTTTACAGCAAGCCACACATTTGGCACTGTTGAGTTCGGCCGGTCGCTTATTAATTATTGATTTGTCAGAATTGCCAAGTCTAAATAAAGGTAAAGGTAATAAATTGATACAACTTGAAGAGAAAGATCAAGTAATCGCTATGACAACTTTGAATTTAGATGAAATAATTCAAGTGGTTGCAGGACAACAACAACTCAAAATCAAAGGTGATGATTTACAAAAATATATGGGCAAGCGTGCGACAAAAGGGCAACTGTTACCACGTGGATATCAAAAAGCAAATAGACTGTTGGTTCAGAGATAAAACTAGCATGTGGTTGTTGAAATAAGTTATATATGTGGCTGTGTTCGTGAAAATGGATACGGGTGTGTGCTTTAAGAAGGTAAATAATCATGCACATACCCGAAAAAAAAGCTGCATATTTTAAGGACTATTGATTGGAGAGATTGGGAATATGGAAAAAATTTGGTTCGCTGAATACCGCAAGACAGGCATTCCTGAAACTGTAGAATTGCCAGCAGAAAACACATCTTTGGTTGATGTATTTGAGCGTAATTTCCAAAAGTTTGGTTCACGTGATGCCTTTATTTTCATGGATAAAGCACTTACTTTTAGTGAACTTGATGAGGCGAGCCGTAAATTTGCAACTTATTTGCAAAGTTTGGGTCTAGCAAAAGGTTCACGTGTTGCCGTCATGATGCCAAACGTTCTCCAATATCCAGTGGTTGCCCTTGGTGTATTGCGTGCAGGTCTGGTGCTGGTCAATGTCAATCCACTCTATACGGCACGTGAGCTTGAGCATCAATTGAATGATTCAGGTTCTGAAGTGTTGGTGATTATTGAAAACTTTGCCTCAGTTTATCAGAGCATTATCGGTAAAACGCCAGTAAAACATGTTGTGGTTGCTTCGGTTGGCGACATGTTAGGGACTTTAAAAGGCACGCTTGTGAACTTTGTCTTGCGCTCAGTCCGTAAGCAAATTCCAGCATGGAATATTCCGGGTCATATCCGTTTTAATGCGGCCATGTCGAAAGTTAATCCAGGCAATTATAAGCGTCCAAACTTGACACTTAGTGATACAGCGGTATTGCAATATACCGGTGGGACCACAGGGGTATCTAAAGGTGCAGAGTTAACACACCGTAACTTGGTGGCTAACTTATTACAGTGCGATGGTATTTTCCAAAGTAAATTTGGGGTGCAAGATGGTTCAAGCTCAGACCGAATTTTCTGTGCTTTACCGCTGTATCACATTTTTGCATTTATGGTTTGCGCGATGTATGGCATGTATAAAGGTCAAGCCAATGTCCTGATTCCAAACCCACGTGATTTACCTGCGGTAATGAAAGAATTACGTAAATATCAGCCAACCTTCTTCCCTGCGGTGAATACCTTATTCAATGCTTTAGTCAATAATGAAGAATTTAAACAGCTCGACCACAGCAAGCTAAAAATGGCGATGGGCGGTGGTATGGCTGTACTGCCTTCGACGGCTGAAGCGTGGAAGAAAGTCACAGGAACCAACATTATTGAAGGTTACGGCTTGTCTGAAACATCTCCAGTGGCAACCGCAAACCCACCTGCTTCAGATGAGTTTAGTGGCACGATTGGTATTCCATTACCACTCACAGAAATTGCCATCTTGGATGATGATGGCAACGAAGTCCCACTGGGTGAACAAGGTGAAATCTGTATTCGTGGCCCACAAGTCATGAAAGGCTACTGGAACCGCCCAGATGAAACGGCAAAAGTCATGGTCAATGGTTTCTTCCGTACCGGTGACATTGGCGTGATGGATGAGCGTGGCTATACCAAAATTGTAGACCGTAAGAAAGACATGATTTTGGTGTCTGGCTTTAACGTTTATCCTTCGGAAATTGAAGAAGTGATTGCCAAACATCCAAAAGTGCTAGAAGTGGCAGCGATTGGTGTGCCGGATGAAAAATCAGGTGAAGTACCGAAATTGTTTGTCGTGAAGAAAGATGCCTCTTTAACAACAGAAGAAGTTCTTAATTTTGCAAAAGAAAACTTAACGGGTTACAAACGTCCGCGTTATGTCGAGTTTATGGAAGAATTACCAAAATCAAATGTTGGTAAAATTTTACGTAAAGATTTACGTAAATCTGCATAAGCTTCACAAATAAAAAAGCGCCTTTGGGCGCTTTTTTTATGAGCTTAAATTTTTTTCTTCATCAGCCAGCGATCAAAATAGGGGCGACCTACACCAGCAATGCCAATAAAAATAAAGATGGTGCCAAATTGACGGCTAAATCCTGCACGGTTAAAACTGCCATAACTAAGAAAATTATCTGCCAAACAATAGATCATGCTTATCAAAACCCAGTGCCACAAAGGTAGGCGACGTATGCCGACTGCCCAAAATGCGACCCAAAGCAGAATAAAAGTACAGACAGTCGACCATATGTTCATATTGGCGCAAATGACGGTCAGTAAAAACGCCACTATCGGGAAGACAATCGTAAGTACACGATCCATTTGCCGTTGATGTTGATGCTGCTTTTCCAATTCATCAAACAATTTGTGCTGATCAGCATTGAATGGCATAGTCATTCCCTAAAGGTTTGGTTATAAAAACACTATATTTAACAAAAAATATTCTCGAATTGCCATGCTATGATAAGTCTTATTTATCCATCACGAGAACAAAATTGATGCAAAGCATTAGTGGTATTGTTTATCTCATTTTAATTGCGTGCTTATTCCCCTATGTGTTTACCATCATTGCTAAAATGGCAGGGGGATTTCAGGGCAGAGATAATCAACATCCGCGAGAGTTTTTAGCACAAACGACAGGTCTAGCTGCGCGTGCCAATGCGGCACAGCAGAATAGTTTTGAGGGGCTGCCTTTGTTTATTGCTGCTATTTTGATGGCAGAATATATGGTGCTCTCCCAAACGGTGATTATGACCTTTGGTATCGCTTATTTGGTCTTACGTGTCGTCTATGGGGTGTGTTACTTGGCCAATTGGGCAACTTTACGCTCAATTGTATGGCTATTGTCTTTATTATGTCCAATTTCTCTATTGATTTTGGTCATCAAACTCAGCTAATGAACGTGCATATTCCCTATTTTTACAGGGCAGATGTATAATCGCTGCGTGATCAAATCGAATACGATGATTTCGATTTCAATATAATTTAATTTGTTCAAGAGTGATGCTATGAGCTACAGCAATATCCCAGCGGGTAAAGATGCACCAAATGACATTTATGTCATCATTGAAATTCCTGCAAATGCAGCGCCAATCAAATACGAAATTGATAAAGACTCGGATGCGTTATTTGTAGACCGTTTCATGGGTACAGCAATGTTCTATCCAGCAAACTACGGTTATGTACCAAATACGTTGTCAGAAGATGGTGACCCATTAGACGTGCTTGTCGTAACTCCACATCCTGTACAACCTGGTTCAGTGATTCGTTGCCGTCCAGTAGGCAAATTGAACATGGAAGATGACGGTGGTATTGATGCGAAATTAATCGCGGTTCCACATGAAAAATTAACGCCATTGTACAAAGATGTTCAAGAATATACAGATCTTCCTCCACTTTTAATTCAGCAAGTGGAACACTTCTTTGCTCACTACAAAGACTTAGAACCTGGTAAATGGGTGAAGTTGACAGGTTGGGAAGGTGCAGAAGTCGCGAAAGCTGAAGTACTGAAAGCCATTGAAGCTGCAAAATAATCCTGTTAACAGGATTAAGGTTTAACTTTATCTTTTAAGTTAAACCTATTAAAAAACCTGCACAATGTGCAGGTTTTTTTAGATCTCTGAAAATGACTTCAAATTAGAAGAATTTTACAGGGATATCGAGGAATAAACGCCATTCGTTAGTGTCTGGCATGTATTCTTCTGCATAAGCATCATCATTACGGTAGTGTGAATAACGTACACGTAAGCTGGCATCTTTAGCAAAACCAGATTGAACGGTATATTTCACTTGGTTAAAGATTTCGCTCTCTTTTGCATCATTGTCTGTAGCTGTATCAATGTCCCAACCATAGACGTATGCACTTGTCCAGTTTAGACCTGGCACGCCCAAAGTTGCGAAATTGAGATTGTATTGAACTTGAACAGATTTTTCATCACGACCAATAAAGTCTGAAAGGTAAGAGTTTGGTAGGTAGATACTTTGACCACCATCAGCATTCTCACCATATGCATAACCTGTGTTACCAGTGTTTTGTTGGTAAGCAAGCATGACATTGTGAGCACCTGTGTTATAGCTACCAGAAATTGCCCAGATATTATTACTGCGGTTGTCGGACTCAACAGGTAACGTAGATGAAGATGCGCTAGCGCCTTTATCCCATTCAGTATGATAGCCGCTGAAGTCAAAAGTTAAAGTGCTGCTATTTGCAAGTGGATGTGCATAGTTGGCATTGATGTAATGACGCTCAAGTGCATTTTTACTGTCTAAGCCATAGTAAGAAGCATTGATTTGGTCATTAAACTTGTATTTAGCACCCCAAACGATTGCACGATCTAATTCATTGCCATCAGTATTGATTTGGTCAGAATATTGGTCTTTAGTGAATTTACCAGCAGTTAATTCTAAACCGTTAATTTCACGGCTAGTCGCTAAGACACCTTCGAAGTATTCTGGCACCATACGTGCTGTATTACTTGCAAGTACAGGTATGTCGAGTACTTGAGTACCATAGCGGACTTCAGTGTTCGAGATACGTGCTTTTACGATACCACCGCCACGGCCCCAGTGATCATAAGCATCAACGTGACCGTTTGCATCTACTGCACCATCATTATGTAAAGGAATCATTTGGTTGCCAGCGTGGTTATTTTCACCCAGTTTGAATGAACCATCGCCAATCACGCCTACACCAAAACCAACGATACCTTTGGTATAACCAGATTCGATTTTAACCATAGCAGATTGAGCGGCTGAGCTCGTATCTGCTACGCCATTTTTTTTGTCGCGAGTAAGATAACCAGTGCGGAACAATACTGATCCTTCAGCATCTTCTACAAATCCTTTTGCTTCACTTTGTTCGCTTGCATAAGCGGTAGTAATAAGGGCAGCCTGAATTAATACTGCTAATGTAAGTTTTTGCGCCTTTGGCATAAGAAACAACCTCAAAAAAAGATAGATTCAGAATTTCGTTTTTTGGCATAACTCGAAATTTTCATAAATTGTATAATTAATCTATAAAAAAGATAGATTTTTATTAATTTTATTTCATTCTTGTTACTGCCTACTTGACGAAATTGGTTTCTTGTAAACTGTGAGTTCTTAGTTGTTTTTTAGGCTTAAATCATTCATTCATAATAAGAATATATTTTACTAAAAGGAAAAATTTAAGCATTTTAAGCCCCATTTAAGCTTAAAAAAAAACAGGTTCTTTTGTTTATTTTTTCTTCATTATGTGTTTGTTTGGCGGTTTTTTATTCTGATTTGGGCTTGCATTTTTGTTTTTGGTGGAAATTCTAATTGAAAATGAGAAATGTTTCATTTAGGTGCAGCGGAAAAATGGTTGTATAACACACATGACAGAATGCCATTGCATTTTTCTTTTAAGGAGGTTTACGCGACCCTGAGAACTTTTTTAGTGCATAATTTTTATTCAATTTAAGGCGTGAGATGTTTAAATTGAACTTCAATGACGCATTTTTGATCGGCATCAGTGCATAGGATCGCGCTCGTATGTGAGCTGATGCATATACAAAGCGATATCGAGATGAGGTATGTGTTTAAAATAGATCGCCTAGCATGCATGTTGGGGGTGATATGGGTTCTGATTTAGTAGAAACATATCATTTTTATCTTCTTAAATTATTGAAAAATAAAAATAATATTTAAAAAAATAATAACGTTTAAAAACAAAAGTAATAAAGTTGGCATAACGCTTGCTAATACATCTCTGAGTTTATTAATTACAGTAAAAACGTCGTCATGCGATGTGGGGGAACCTCAGAATGAAATTTACTTTAAAAATGTTATCTATGGCCGTAGTTGCAGCAGCGTCGACTTTTACATTTGCTGATGAAGCGACTTCAGCCCATAGCGTCTCAGGAAATATTGGGGTATTTTCGAGCTATAACTTACGTGGTATTACCAATGTGCCTGAAAACAGTGGTGCAACTGTACAAGGTGGATTGGATTATAGTCATTCATCAGGTTTCTATGCGGGTTGGTGGGGTTCAACCTTGGATTACAATGCCGAAACACCAACGGGCAGTAGCGATACTTTTGAAAATGACTTCTATGCAGGCTATAAAGGCAGTATTACGCAAGACCTCGGCTTTACCTTAGGTGGGACCTATTATCTTTACTACCCAGCAGATGATTCTAACGTATTCGAAACCTTAGTCGGTCTAAACTACAAGAGCTTTGGTTTTACGGCACAAACCTTGACGGATGATGTGAAGTGGGGGAATGCGGGAGATACTTATTTCCTTGCGACTTATAGCCACGCTTTACCTCGTGACTTTAGTGCGAACTTTGCTTTAGGTGCTTATCTTTATTCAGATAGCGGTGAATTTGAAGGTGATACTTTAGATACCACTGAAGACTTTAATTTCCGTCACTTTACTGCGGGTTTAAGCCATCCATTGGGGGATACAGGTGCAAGCGTCAACATGGACTATATTGTGGGCGGCTATGACCGTTCAGACGTAAAGCAAAAGAACAAAGTGGTTTTTGGTCTGAAATATACGTTCTAAAGTTAAAAAATGCAAAGGCGACTAAGGTCGCCTTTTTTATGACTGATGTCGATACGACAACGCTTCGCTGAGATGTGCGCTTTGAATCTCTGCGGACTGCGCTAAATCTGCAATGGTTCTGGCAACACGCAAGACACGATGATAACCTCGCGCAGATAGGTTTAAGCGTTGTTGAGCCAATTCCAACATAGGTTTTGTTTGTGGATTTAAACAGGCATATTGTTCCAATTGTTGTGGACTCAAGGCGTGATTCAAGCAATTTTGCCGTTGCAGTTGTTGCTCATACGCTTGAATGACTCGATGACGGACACTTTCGGAATTTTCAGTAGGTGCATGATCCTGTAATTCTTGTACGCTCAGCGGCGGAACATCAATATGCAAATCAATACGATCAAGCAGTGGGCCCGAAATGCGGTTTTGGTAGCGTTTAATGGCTTCAGTCGAACATTGACAGCGTTGATCCTGATTAAAAGCATAACCACACGGACAGGGATTCATTGCTGCAATCAATTGGAAATTGGCAGGATAGGTAATTTGACGGGATGCTCTTGAGATAACGATCTCTTTAGATTCCAAAGGTTGCCGAAGCACCTCAAGCACTTTACGGTCGAACTCAGGCAATTCATCTAAAAATAGCACGCCTAAATGTGACAAGGTGATTTCACCCGGTTTCGGTTGTGATCCACCACCGACGAGTGCAATCGCAGACGCCGTATGATGTGGTGCCCGAAATGGGCGTTGACCAAAAGTGTGCGGTGTATTGGCAATCGAGTAGATACTGGCGACCTGTAAATTTTCTTGTGAATCTAAGGGCGGCAAAATACTCGGTAAGCGCGAGGCGAGGAGAGTTTTCCCTGTGCCAGGGGGGCCACGGAATAGCAAGGAATGTCCACCTGCAGCTGCAATTTCAAGACCACGGCGTGGTCGAAGTTGTCCTTTCACATCGGCCAGATCAAATTTATAGCTGTGAGATGCTGCTTGAGTTGTAGTCTGGACGGGTGTGAGTGGCTGATTCTGGGTTAAATGTGCACAGACGTCTTTCAGATGTTTGGCAGCATAGACTTCAAAATGGGGCAATTGTGCTGCCTCATATGCATTTTGTTCGGGCAAAACCAGACGATGCTGCGCTTGCTGACAGGCAATTGCAATGCTCAAAGTACCTGTGGTTGGGCGTAATTGACCATCCAAAGCCAATTCTCCAATAAATTCAAGCTGATCGATACCTTGTTCAGGGATTTGCCCTGATGCAATCAAAATCCCTAACGCAATCGGTAAATCTAGGCGTGAACCATCTTTGGGCAGATCTGCAGGCGCAAGATTGATGGTGAGGCGTTTACTGGGGAATTGAAACCCACTATTAATAATGGCTGATCGAACCCGGTCTTTACTTTCTCGAACGGCCGCTTCAGCCAGACCGACAATGGTAAGTGAGGGTAATCCTTGACTTAAATGAACTTCAACTTCAATTAAAGGGGCGTGCAGACCCAATAGCCCCCGCGTATTGATCTTGGCAAAAGACATATTATTGTTCCGTTTTGGTGCGTTATTTTTGATCGTTTATTGTCTTTTATTGCACTATTAATGTGCTTATTTTTTGTTCTGAATTTTTGCTTCGAGTACTTCAACTTGTTTCAGTAACTCCGTAAGACGAAGGTTCGCATTCGCTAGCGCTGTTTTTTGACGTTCGATTTCATCATGTGAGACTAAATCCATTTTCGTCACAGCCTCATTCAGTAAGGCTCTTAAGTTATGTTCTAGGTCACTTTTCGGTTGTTGTACTTGTTCTAGAATGGCCTGTAATAAAGTTTCAATCATTGTTTTATCCATAGTGATGGAGAAGAGCGGGTGCAGTTTATCACTGCTCAGGCAGAGACTATAGTGCTTTATTGATAATCCTAAAATTTATCCACAAAAATCTCTATTTTTCGGCGAAAAATCTCGAATATTAAGGCACTAAGCTTCGATTAAAAGCCAAAAATAGGGTATAAATAGAGACGTGTATAAGGTTTTTTATTTCCCTCAACCTTAGAAATCTTGGCACGAAAATTGAACATAAAACCTTACTGGTGAAAAAAGCCGAAGGAAAAACAAACATGAAGCTTGTAACTGCAATTGTAAAACCCTTTAAACTGGATGATGTGCGTGAAGCACTTTCTGAAATTGGTGTTCAAGGGATCACTGTAACCGAAGTCAAAGGTTTTGGTCGTCAAAAAGGTCACACTGAACTGTATCGTGGTGCAGAGTATGTTGTTGATTTTCTACCAAAAGTTAAAATTGAAATCGCAATCAGCGATGAAATGGTTGATGCAGTGATTGAATCTGTCACTCGTGTGGCGAGCACAGGAAAAATTGGTGACGGAAAAATCTTTGTGACTAACTTAGAGCAAGTTATCCGTATTCGTACAGGTGAAACAGGTCCAGATGCTGTTTAATTTGGCACAAAGTTTGCAGAGTATCGAATAACTCGCAAAATTAGGTTGGGGGACACGAATGAAAAAAATGCTACTTGCGCTGAGTCTATCAGGCGCGCTTTTAGGAGGTTCTGTTGCTTGGGCTGAAGAAGTAACAGCATCTGCTCCATCAGAAGAAATCACAACAACGACAGTGGATACTGCAGCCGCACTACCTGATGCACAAGCGGTCGCTGCACCGGCTCCAACTGAAGCAGTTGCTGCACCAGCAGCTGAAGAACCAACCTTAGATACTGGCGACACAGCGTGGATTTTAGTGTCTACAGCATTGGTTCTTTTAATGACAATCCCAGGTTTGGCATTGTTCTATGGCGGTATGGTCCGTAAGAAAAACGTACTTAGCACGATGGCACACAGTTTCGTGGCTGCGGCAGTGGTCAGTCTTGCATGGGTGATTGTCGGTTATACCTTGGCCTTCTCAGAAGGCAATGCCTTCATTGGCGGTTTTGATAAAGTCATGCTGTCAGGCATCACCACTAGCGCTCTGAGTGGCACAATTCCAGAAATTCTATTTGTTATTTTCCAAATGACCTTTGCCATTATCACGGTTGCGATTATCAGTGGTTCTGTTGCTGAGCGTATGAAGTTTGGAGCTTTTGTTGCATTCATTGCGATTTGGGTGATTGTGGTTTACGCGCCTATTACCCATTGGGTTTGGGGTGGTGGTTGGTTATTCAACGATGGTGCGCTCGATTTCGCAGGTGGTACAGTTGTTCATATTAACTCAGGTGTAGCAGGTCTTGTTGCGGCATATATGCTAGGTAAACGTATGGGCTTGGGCCGTGAATCAATGGCACCCCATAACCTAACCTTAACCGTATTGGGTGCAAGCCTGTTATGGGTCGGTTGGTTCGGTTTCAATGGCGGGTCTGCCCTCGGTGCAAATGGTTCTGCCAGCTATGCCTTGGTGACAACTCAAGTTGCAGCGGCGGCAGCAGCGATTGCTTGGTTGGTCACAGAAAAAGTGGTTCGTGGTAAAGCTTCTGTCTTAGGCGGTGCGTCTGGTGCGATTGCAGGTTTGGTGGTAATTACCCCTGCAGCAGGTTTTGTGACTGTCGGTGGTGCTTTGGCCATGGGTCTGATCGGTGGTGTAGTCTGCTTCTGGGGGATTACAGGTCTGAAACGTGCTCTTAAAGCGGATGATTCCTTGGATGCCTTTGGCTTACATGGTGTTGGCGGTATTGTTGGCGCAATTTTAACGGCTTTCTTTGCCAGCGAATTCATTATGGGCGACAAAGCTCCAGCCAATGTCATGAGTCAATTATGGGTGCAAGTTGAAGGTGTACTTGCAACGATTGCATACTCGGCAGTACTCACCTTCGTAATCTTAAAAGTGATTGATGTCGTGATTGGTATTCGTGTTGAAGCGGACGATGAACGCATGGGTCTCGATTTAAGTCAGCATGGCGAACGTATTGAGTAATTCAATCCTGCAATAATCAATATATTGTGTAAAACAGCCCGAAAGGGCTGTTTTTTTTCCATATCTAGCGTAATGCTCTACAAAAACCAGAATTTTTGCTACACTCTAAATTCGAAAATATTTTGTTTAATTCAACCGCCATGCATTGTCCTTTTTGCAACGCTGCAGACAGTAAAGTGATTGACTCGCGTTTGGCTGCAGAAGGCTGCCAAATCCGACGTCGCCGTGAATGTATTAGTTGCGGTGAACGCTTCACTACATTTGAAAGTTATGAAGTGGTGATGCCACGCGTGATTAAATCGGATGGTAAAAATGAACCATTTGATGAAGCGAAATTGCGCCGTTCCTTAATGCACGCCTTGCAGAAACGCCCTGTAACACAAGAGCAAATCGAGGCTGTTTTAAGTGATATCCAACTGCATATTCGCCGTTTAGGTGAGCGTGATGTTAAATCTCGCACCATTGGTGAAATTGTGATGCAGGCGTTATTTGCGCTAGATCATGTTGCTTATGTGCGTTTTGCTTCGGTGTATCAAGATTTTCAGGATGTCGAAGCGTTTCGTCGCCAAATTGAACAAATGCAACAACGTGAACATGAATGAGTGGACACATGTCTGAATTAAACCAAGATCAAGTCTGGATGCAACGGGCGATTCAACTTGCACAACGCGGACAGTATTCGACTAAACCCAATCCGAATGTAGGCTGTGTCATTGTTCAAAATGGTCAATGGGTGGGAGAGGGATTTCATCCACGTGCAGGACAGCCGCATGCTGAAGTCTTTGCCATGCGTCAAGCTGGAGCATTGACGCAAGGTGCAACGGCTTATGTGACCCTAGAACCTTGTGCGCATTATGGGCGTACTCCGCCTTGTGCTAAAGGTTTGGTGGAAGCTGGCATTGCCAAAGTGGTGGTTGCTTGTCCTGATCCCAATCCGTTGGTTGCAGGCAAAGGCTTACAAATTTTACAAGCGGCCGGTATTGCCGTCTCGACAGGTGTCTGTGAAGCCGAAGCTGCAGAGCTGAATCGTGGTTTTTTAAAAGCGATGGCCACTGGACTGCCTTATGTACGTTTAAAAGTCGCCTCAAGCTTGGACGGTCGTACAGCCATGGCATCTGGGGAATCGAAATGGATTACCGGACCTGAGGCGCGTTTGGACGTGCAGCATTGGCGTGCGATTTCAGGCGCCGTGATAACCGGTATTGAGACGGTTTTGGCAGATGATTGTTTATTGAATGTGCGTCAACTGGCCAATGTCGAAGATATTGCAGAGATTGTGCAGCCCAAACGGGTCATTTTAGACCGTCAGGGGCGTTTGCCGTTAACAGCCAAGATCTTACAACAGCCTGACACGGTCATGGTGATGGGACCTTTTAGAGCTGAATTGGCACAACTGGGGGTGATCCAGTTAGAAATTCAGTCTTTAGAGCGTTTATTACGTGCGTTAAAAGATTTTCAAATTTATGATGTGTTGGTTGAAGCAGGTGCAACGCTGTCCAGTGCTTTTTTAAAGCAAGGATTGGTTGATGAACTCATCAGCTATGTTGCACCTACCTTATTGGGTCAATCAGCGCGGGCTATGTTTAATGCAGAATATACGCATTTGGCAGAGCAACTTCGCTTTGAGCTAAAAGAAGTTTCCCAAGTCGGAAATGATGTGCGCTTAAGGCTAACTCCCATTCAAGAGTCTATATGAATCAAGAGTCTACGGTTTATCATAAACGACGTCACGCGGCACGGACCACAGACGAATATTTATTCCATCAGCTTGTACCTTATTTAGGGAATAAGCGTCGTTTATTGCATCTGATTTTAGAAGCACTTGAACAGACAGGTACCTTGAATGCCAAGGGACGTGCGCCGATTTTTGCTGACTTTTTTGCAGGCAGTGGTGTGGTGTCACGCTTAGCACGTCAAAATGGTTATCGTGTGATTGCCAATGACTGGGAACCCTACAGCCATGCCTTGAATCATGCCATTCTGGCCTGTGTGGATGCGCCTGCATTTAAAGAGTTGGGCGGCTATCAAAAAGCGATTGACTACTTGAATCGTCTGCCTGAAGTAAAGGGTTGGGTCACGCATAATTTATGTCCACGCAATGATGAAATCTACGACCCTGCCCGTGACCGTTTGTTCTTCAAACGCCGTAATGGGATGCGTATTGATGCGATTCGCCAACAAATTGCCACTTGGCAAGCCCAAGGCGCGATTGATGATGTCGAGATGAGTGCCTTGTTGGCACCGCTGCTGTATTCCGCAAGTTTCGTGAGTAATACCAGTGGCGTCTTTAAAAGTTTCCATCATGGTTGGGGGGGTAAAACCCAAACCGCTTTAGAACGCATTGAATCTTTGCTTTGGCTCACTCCAAGCCGTTTTTGTGAAGTGGGTGATCCGAAACGTCCTGCTGCTGAAATGTGGTGTGTGGATGCACAGCACTTGGCCAATCAAATGAGTGGGTTTGAAGTGGATGTGGCGTATTTGGATCCACCGTATAACCAGCATGCCTATAGCAGTAATTACCATGTGTTGAATGCATTGACCTTATGGGATCAGGTGGATTTACCCAGCCCCGACACCAAAGGCTTCAAGAGCGGGATTGATCGTGCTTGGCGTAAAGAACGTCCGAGTCCGTATAACTCTTCTAAATATGCTCAAGAAGCTTATGAGAAGTTACTCTCAACCATTAATGCACGCTATATTCTGACCAGTTATTCGACCGATGGTAATATTGAAGCGGCCGATTTGCTCAAAGCCAATTTGGAACGTGGTCGAGTGACGTTATTAACCCAAGATGTACCGCGTTATCGCGTTAGTAAGCAGCGTCAGTCTGAGCGCGCACGGGTGTTGGAGTTCATTGTGATTACCGATACGCATGCCAAACCGGGTCCGCCATTACGTCAGTTGCTGGGTCAACTGTATCATTTTGCCGAACTCGGCGGGGTGGATACTTCTGGGGTGAGTACCCAATTGGCCTTGTGGTAAGTCCAAATTCAGGAAAGAGAAAGATTATGTTTACAGGAATTATTGAAAGCCTTGGTCGAGTAGAAAGCTTACAAAGCGTCGGTGGTGATGTGCGTTTACGTATTCAAACTGATTTGGACATGTCGGATGTGCATTTGGGCGACTCGATTGCGACCAATGGCATCTGTCTGACCGTGATTGAATGGGGTGAGAACTGGTACGCGGCCGATGTTTCGCGGGAAAGTTTAAACCGAACCACTTTAGTCCACTGGAAAGTTGGGCAGCCCGTCAATGTAGAAAAAGCCATGTTGCCGACCACGCGTTTTGGTGGACATATTGTGAGTGGCCATGTCGATGCTGTGGGTGAAATCACGCTGGTACGCCAAGATGCCCGTTCATTATATTTTGAAGTGACTGCGCCTGCTGAAATTGCTAAATATTTGGCAGAGAAGGGCTCGGTGACTGTCGATGGCATTAGTCTGACCATTAACCATTTACGCGGCAATGTCCTGAGTTTGAATTTGATTCCGCATACGGCTGAAAGAACCAATATTGGTACGTGGAAAGTCGGTTCCAAAGTCAATCTTGAAGTCGATGTATTGGCACGTTATATCGAGCGTTTATTGCTGGGGGATAAAGCCGCAGAGACCACCGAGCAGTCAAAAATCAGCATGGATTTCTTGGCGGAAAATGGTTTTTTAAAATAAAACTTGCTTCTTACCGCCTAAAACAGCCTAGAATACTAGGCTGTTTTCATTTTTATGACAGGCAAAATGAAGCAGCAATGACCTGAGTTTATAGCAGTAGATTGATGTAATGCTTGATTTTTTTCTAAATCTCGAACAAATGTTACCGATGCTGTTGGCACAGTATGGAACATGGATCTATGCCATTTTGTTTCTGATTATTTTTGCAGAAACAGGCTTTGTATTTATGTTTTTTTTGCCGGGTGACAGTCTACTGATCGCGGTCGGGGCATTATGTTCATCATCTGCCATCATTCAGCTGCACAGCATGGGCATATTGCTGATCATTGCGGCAATTTTGGGTTATGCCGTGAATTATTATACTGGACAGAAATTAGGGTTTAAGTATTTGCATCGTCATTCACGTTGGATAAAACCTGAATATTTAAGCAAAACCAATCATTATTTTATGAAGCATGGTGGCAAAACTATCGTCTTGGCCCGTTTTATTCCTTTTGTACGTTCCTTTGCGCCTTTTGCTGCGGGAGCCGGACACATGAAAGCTTCGAGTTTTATGTACTATAACGTGATTGGCAGTCTGATTTGGATTGGTGTCTTGCTCAGTATTGGCTATGGTGCGGGCAATATCTTTTTTGCTGCATTAGAGTGGCTGGAGTGATCGCTAGCGACCACTCCTAGGTTTTACAGTTTCGACGGAAAGATTAATGCTTAATCACCGTGACTTCAGGCTCATTGTGCCAAGTGAAGGGGATGCTGTGTGGAGCCAGGCTGAAATGGCCTTTTTCAGATTCACGCGATAAAAATACCGAAAGTGATTGAAAATCAGCACGACTAATCAGTAATTGTTGTGCTGAAACTATCCATTGTTCGCCTGAATCGAGGGAGGCGATGCGGCGTGAAACGTGGTTCAACAGGTCCATTTTTTCTTCCTAATCTATTGCAATGTCAATCTCTGGAGTCATGACTTTAAAAGTAATTGTTTTAAAGTGATGACTATCATGTGACATTTATGTGTCAGTTTCATGACATTGTTTCAATCAGGTTAAAAAATTAAACTATTGGTTTTACATCAGAAAAATTAGAATTTTTTAATATGTAGTCAATTTCTTCTTGTGCGGCTGCGCGCAGCTTATTGCGGAATTGATGGACGGCTTGTTCAATTTGGGCTTCAGCTTCGAGCTCCAAACGCAAACGCACGCTTTCGAGTTCAGAGTGAATCTGTTGATCGAAATGGCCTAAACCTGGTGCAAAGTCCAAGGTTTGACTGCTGTCATTTTGATGGTAGCGCGCCGTATAGTGAAGCGTTTCTGTTTCAATCTGTTGGCGTAAATGAGCTAAAGTTTGGGTTTGTTCGGCAAACTGTCTGCGCTCATCGGCAAACAATTGTTCGGCATACTGAGCAGCACTTGCGCGCTTGTCTGCCAGAGATTTTTCTAAAGCCAGTTGACGACGGATGCGTGCCTCTTCAATCAAGCGGGCTTTTAGATCGGCATAGGCCTGTTCAATGCGTTGTTGCGCATGCAGTTGAGCCTTTTGGTCCGCAGCCAACCAAAGTTGTATTTCGGTTTCGGGCTGTAATAAATCACAAATATGATTGAGGTCATCCATAAATGTCTGACGTACAGCTTCAGGCGCATCTAACCAGCGCTGTTTAAAATCTGGACCGACATTTAATGCCACCATGCATCTCCCTAAAGGTTAAACAATTAAAGCTTGAAAGTTTGAGGTTCAATGCCGAAGCGTCGATATTGTTTAAATTTTTCACGACCGAGCTGTTTGGCAGCATCATTATTCTCAATAATTTCTATAATTTGGCTAAAATCATTGAATTGATCAAGTGCCTGATTGTTAAAATTAAAGACAATCCAATCTTTTTCTTTCGGTAACTGTGCCGAGATGCAGACCCGCGCCTGTGCTTGATCAATCCCATGTCCGATAAAGCTGCTGGCGTCAAACGTCCATAAGCGTTCATCCAGTTGTTGCTGTAGAGCCGCATCCGGGCAGTATAGCCAAACTCGTTTGGGTTGACGCAGGATTTTACGGCACAGACGGCAAGTGCTATCGACTTGCCGTTCTGGACTTTTTTCAAACAGATAAAAGCTAACTTTAGCCATTCGTGCTCACACGATTCGCTAAGAATTGCATTAAAAGTGGAACTGGACGTCCAGTTGCACCTTTGCTATTGCCTGAAAGCCATGCGGTACCTGCAATATCTAAATGTGCCCAGCGATATTCACGGGTAAAGCGTTGCAAGAAACACGCTGCCGTGACCGAACCTGCTTTGGGTCCACCAATATTGGCAATATCCGCAAAAGGTGAATCCAGTTGTTCTTGATAGTCATCAATCACTGGCATACGCCATACGCGGTCAAATGCCGTCTGACCTGCAGCATTCAATTCAGCAGCCAGTTCATCATCAGGGGTAAACATACCAGTTAACACGGAACCTAATGCCACCACACAGGCCCCAGTTAAGGTTGCAATATCAATCACCAATTCAGGGTTGAAACGCTTGATATAAGTCAAGGTGTCGCATAGCACCAAGCGACCTTCTGCATCGGTGTTTAAAATTTCAACGGTTTGTCCACTCATACTGGTGACAATATCCCCTGGACGGGTTGCGTGACCCGACGGCATATTTTCAGCAGCGGCAATTGCACCCACCACATGAATGGGCAATTTTGCTTCACATAAGGCACGTAAGGTGCCCAGTACAGACGCTGCACCACACATGTCGAATTTCATTTCATCCATGCCTAGGCCTGGCTTGAGTGAAATACCCCCTGTATCAAAGGTTACCCCTTTACCGACCAAGACAATCGGCGCTTGTTCAGGCTGACCAGTGTACTCAAGGGTAATGATTCGTCCTGGACGCTCTGAGCCACGACTCACCGCTAGGAAAGCAAACATGCCCATGTCCGCCATCTCTTGTTCATTGATGACCGTGACTTTGAGCTGTTCAGGATATTGCTGCGCCAAAGCCAGTGCTTGCTCAGCCAGATATTCAGGGAAGCAGATATTGCCCGGGCGATTGCCCAAGTCACGGGCATAATTTTGCCCCGATTGAATGGCTTGAATCAGGCTTAATTGTTGGCTGTTTAACGGACTTTGAGCGGCAATCAGCCCAACTTCATTCAGCAAAAATTCATTCTTTTTTGATTTGAATTCATCATAACCATAGGCTGCCTGAGTCAGGCTCAAGGCAAATACGTAGTGCAAGGCTTCAGGCAAAGCATTCAAATCAACTTGAATCTGCTGATATTTTTTTTGTGAAGATTTGATAATGGTTTGTGCAATTTTTGCTAATTTAGCAGGCTGTAATTCTTCAGCTTTATCCAGTCCAATCAGCACCGTATGTGCATAGCCTGGAATCTTGGCCAATAATGGCAAGCTTTCATTGAAACCGGCTTTAAATTGTGTCGCTTGAGCAATCTGTTCTAAGTCATTGATTTGATATGTGGCTGCGATTTGAGCGAGTTGAGAAAGCGGGGCTAAAATGAATAAAGCCTGATCGGAAGCGGGAGCTGGTAGAGCGGTATTCAAGCTGAGTTTCATAGGGGGTCTTCACGCCTTTGAGAGTTTTAAGTCATTCAGCCATTGAAACATTTTTATCGATAGAGTTTCAATGCAGAAGCAGGGGAATAGGTTTTATATTTTTAACATTCGGGTAAACTAACGATAGTTTTTACTCTTTTTGAAATTGGAAGAATCAATTTGATTATTCGGCGTTATTTAGTCAAGCAAGTGGTCTCTACCTCATTGGTTGTTATTGCCTTATTGACCTTAATTATGATGGGTGGCCGATTAATCAAATATTTCGGTGTCGCTGCCCAAGGGCGTCTAGATGCCAGTATTTTATTTAGCATCATTGGCTATCGTATGCCGGAGTTTTTAACCCTGATTCTTCCTTTGGGTTTCTTTATTGGCTTAATGCTGGTTTTTGGTCGCTTATATGTCGACCATGAAATGGCGGTAATGAACGGGAGTGGCATCAGTCGTCATCAGCTGGCGCGGTTACTTATTCCGATGACCCTGATTTTTATGCTGGTTCAAGCCAGCTTAATGCTGTGGATGTCGCCATGGGGTTTGCGTCAGTTCGAACAGCTCACTACCAGTCAAGCGGTGCGTACCGGTTTTGATCTGGTGCGACCCAAAGAGTTTATTTCATCGGGTCCCTATACCATTTATGCTGGGGATTTATCTGAGGACCGTCGTAATCTGAAGGATATTTTCTTCTATCAGCGGGCGGAAAAAGAAGGTAAACCCGATGTGATGATTTTGGCCAAAGAGGCCACCCGGGTTGAAGTGGCGAATGACACGGCCAATGTGGTTGATTTGGTGCAAGGTCGTCGTTATGAAATCTACCCAGGACATCCCAAATATACTCAAGCTGAGTTTCAAAGTTATCGTTTACGTTTAGAGAATGATGCTGAAGCCAAATTCGAAAGTGCTGAAGTTGAAGCACTCACAACAGGCAAGTTATGGCAGAACCGCAATGATCCAGTGGTGGCCAGCGAGTTGGGCTGGCGTATTTTTGTGCCTTTGGTCATGATTGTGGCATTAGGCTTGGCGGTGGCTTTATCTGAAGTCAGTCCGCGACAGGGGCGTTATTTAAAACTATTTCCGGCATTGTTGATTTTTGCCAGCTTGATTGTGGCGATGATGGCGATTAAAACCCGCGTCAGTAAACAGGAAATTGGAATTTGGGCTTATCCAATGGTGCTGTTTGTCTATGCCATTGCTGCAGCGATTTTCTCGCGTAAGCAGAAACTAGCCCCGAAAATTAAGAAACAGATTCAGCGAGTGAGGTCTTAAAAATGTTTGCACGTCGTATTGTCGCGAAACATGTGACTAAGACCACCGCCTATGCCATGTTGGGGGCAACGGCGGTCTTGTCTGTCTTACAGGTGTTATTTACCTATTTAGGTGAGTTGAGTGATCTGAATGACACCTATACCGCTTGGCAAGCACTGATTTATGTCTTGTGGGGAGCCCCACGCTATTTATATGAAATTTTACCCATCGCTGCCCTAATAGGTGCGGTATTGGGCTTGGGCACCATGGCCTCCAACAGTGAGCTGATTGTGATGCGCTCTATCGGCATCAGCCTATGGCGTATTGTGGGCTGGGTAATTCGTTCCGCTTTAATTTTGGTGGTCCTTTCCTTCGTGTTGAGCGAATGGGTCATTCCCTATACCAATGAACAAGCCAAAAGCGTGAAAAGCCAACGCAGTGTGGCGGCTTTAGGTGAAGTCAAAGGTTATTGGACGCGTGAGGGGCAGCGCTTTATCTATATTGATTATGCCAACTCGCAGGGTCAACTCCGTGATATTCAAGTGATCGATTTTGACCAAGAGTATCGTTTGAATAGCGTGCTCAATGCCGAGCAAGGGCAGTTTGTGCAAGATGGGCAATGGAATTTAAAAGATACCCAACAAGTCGAAATTCAGAATGCGGGCAATTCCATCCAACGTGAGGCAGCACAGCAACCCTTGGCTTTAGCCTTACAACCGAAATATGTGCATATGGTCACCATTGACCCTGAGGATTTATCTCCAAGTCAGTTGGTCAGCTTTATGCGTTATATGAATGAATATAGCCAAGTGCCTAAAACCTATCAGCTGGCATTCTGGCAAAAAGTCGGGTCACCCTTCGCCCTGATTGCGCTGGTTTTAATTGCTTGTTCTTTTATTTTTGGCCCGTTACGACAGCAGTCTATGGGTTTCCGTTTGGTGATTGCCTTATTTATTGGTCTGACTTTCTTCTATTTGCAGGATTTTCTAGGTTATGCCAGCTTGGTCTATTCTCCATCACCTGCATGGTTTGTGTTTGTGCCAATTGTGTTGATGTTTATCGTTGGTGGTTATTTATTGCGCCGCGCACGCTAAAATTTCGTGCAGATTGAAGAAAACGATCTGCACAAGCGGGTTTAACCCTGTTGCATACATGGAGTCTTGAGCGAAAATTCGGTAAGATAGTGCGACCAATTTATAGACAAAGAGTGTAAATCATGACGGATGCAACTGCTGGCAAAGTTCCGCACGTATTGGTAATTATGGATGGTATTGGGCACCGTGAAGCGGTGCAAGATAATGCCTTCCTGGCTGCACAAACACCAAACTTGACGGCTATGCAACAAAAGCATCCGCATGGATTGATTTCGGGTTCTGGTGAAGATGTGGGTCTACCAGATGGTCAAATGGGCAACTCAGAAGTTGGACATATGAACCTCGGCGCAGGACGTGTGCTGTATCAAGACTTTACCCGTATTACCAAAGATATTCGTACAGGTGCTTTTTTCGAGCATCAAGTTTTGATTGATGCGGTTGAAAAAGCCAAAGCCGCACAAGGTGCTGTGCACATTATGGGCTTGCTGTCTGAGGGTGGGGTGCACTCGCATGAAGACCATATTGTGGCCATGGCTGAATTGGCCTTGAAACGCGGTGCGAAAGTCTACCTGCATGCCTTCTTGGATGGTCGTGATACGCCTCCAAAAAGCGCACAGCCTTCATTAGAAAAATTAGATGCCTTATTTGCGCAATATCCGAACCAAGGGCGTATCGCAACCATGATTGGTCGTTATTTTGCCATGGACCGTGACAATCGTTGGGATCGTGTAGAACAAGCCTATCGCCTATTAACTGAAGGCGAAGCTGTACGTGTTGCAGCAACGGCAGTAGAAGGCCTAGAAATGGCCTATGCAGCAGAAGAATCTGATGAATTTGTCAAAGCCACTCGTATTGGTGATGTTGCTAAAGTTGAAGATGGCGATAGTATTGTCTTTATGAATTTCCGTGCGGATCGTGCGCGTGAAATTACCAAAGCTTTTGTGGAAAAAGACTTCGCAGGCTTTGAGCGTAAAGTGGTGCCGAATCTTGCGATGTTTGTAATGTTGACCCGCTATCAAGCCACCATCGATGCGCCTGTGGCTTATATGCCTGAAGCTTTGCACAATTCACTCGGTGAATATTTGTCAAACTTGGGTAAAACCCAGTTGCGTATTGCTGAAACGGAGAAATATGCCCATGTCACTTTCTTCTTCAGTGGTGGTCGTGAAGATGAATACCCAGGTGAAAAGCGTATTCTCATTCCATCACCGAATGTCGCGACCTATGATTTAAAACCAGAAATGAGCGCGTATGAAGTGACAGATGAATTGGTTGCTGCAATCAATTCTGGTGAATATGACCTGTTGGTGGTGAACTATGCCAATGGTGATATGGTTGGTCATACAGGGGTATTTAATGCCGCAGTGAAAGCGGTCGAAGCGGTGGATACGTGTTTAGGTCGAGTCTATGCGGCGGTTATGGCGCAAAAAGGTCATATGCTGATTACTGCCGATCATGGTAATGTGGAGCAAATGCAGGACTATGCAAGTGGTCAGGTACATACGCAACATACCACGGAATTGGTGCCGTTTATTTATGTCGGCCCAACGCAAGCCAGCATTGCTGAAGGTGGTGTGTTGGCCGATGTGGCACCAACCTTATTAAGTTTGATGCAACTTCCAATTCCAACAGAAATGCAAGGCCGTAATTTAATTACCCTTCAAGCCTAAGCAGGCAGTTAACAGGTGAATCAATGACCCAACACTTGAAATTTGTTATTCCATTAACAGCTTTATTCATGTGTTGTGCTCATGCCACTGGGGCAGTCGAGGACACTCAGGCTGCTCCAGAGTTTGATGAAATTGAACAAAGTTATCCCGAAGTGCCTGTTGAATCGATTCAGCAATTTGTGCAAATTTACGGCATTGTGAAAGATAACTATGTCGATAATAAAAATGATGAACAACTCTTCCAACAAGCCATTCAAGGCTTAGTCAGCGGTCTAGACCGTTATTCACGTTATTTATCTCCAGAAGATTATAAGCAGTTGGTGCAATATACCGATGGGGATTTGGCTTCGGTCGATTTCAATTTAAGTTATGACAATCAGCGCCAATGGACGATTCAAGGGCTAAAGCCAGAAGCAGATGCCTATAAATTGGGGCTACGCAATGGTTTGTCGGTAGTGAAAATTGAAGATCAGGAACTGAAAAAGCTTAATCGGGAGCAGGTGAATGCCTTATTATTCGGTTCGATCGGTTCTACCTTGAGTATTCAACTCAGCCAAAATTCCGCGCCTATCAGTGTGGTGCGCACCAAAAAGATAGAAACCGATATTGAAGCACAAATGTTGCATAATCAGGTTTTGCTGCTGAAAGTTCGTGTCTTTCAGCAAGATACCGCCAATGAAATTAAGCGTTTGATTGAAGAAAACAGTAACCCACGTTTAAAAGCGGTACTGATTGATTTACGGAATAATCCTGGTGGTTTACTCTCTGCAGCGGTTGAAACGGCAGACTTATTTTTAAATCAGGGCATTATTGTGACGACCAAGAGTCGTTCGGAAGGTAATCAGCAATTTCAGGCTTTACCGAGCTCTGAATTTCAGAACTTAAAAGTCGGGGTTTTAATTAATGCCCGATCGGCTTCCGCTGCGGAAGTCTTTACTGCTGCCATGAAAGAGCATCGTCGTGCTTGGGTGGTGGGGGAAAAGAGTTATGGCAAGGGCGTGGTACAGAAACTGTTCCCATTATCCAATGGTGCAGCCTTGCAAATGACCGTGTCGCATTATTACACCCCTACCGGCAAGATGATTGAAGGTATTGGCATTCAACCGGATCAAGCCTATCCCTTGCAACATGATATGAAAGAAGAAACCTACCTAGAGCATGTTGCAGAGATGTTGGCAAATCGTCGCTAATTACTCATCGGTATCGAGTCCAAACTTCTTCAGACGATAACGCAATGAGCGGAAAGACATCCCAAGCTTTTTGGCAGCCAAGGTGCGATTCCAGTGCGTCATATTCAGGGCATTGAGTAAAATATCTTTTTCAATATTCTCTAGATACAGCTCTAAGCCTTCTTCTGGCAACTTCTTCGGCCCTAAGGTCACTTCTGAAGCATTGGTCATTTGATCTAAGCTCGGTACCTGAGGGCTGAGACTGCGACGTAGCGGTGCGCTTTGCAGGTGCTGCACATCAATATAATCTTCATCACTTAAAGTAATTGCCCGTTCAATGATGTTCCGCAATTCACGCACATTGCCAGGATAATACTGCGCCAAGAGAAAGTCTTTGGCACGTGGCGTCAGGGCTTTACTGTCAATTTCCCATTCACGGCAGACTTTTTGAATAAAGTGATGGGCGAGCAAGAGAATATCTTGACCCCGCTCTCTCAATGGGGGGAGTACCAGATCCATGACATGAATACGGAAGAACAGGTCTTGTCGGAATTTACCCTGTTGTACTAAAGATTCTAAATCTTGGTGGCTGGCACTGATCACACGAAAATCGACATCAATTTCAGTCTCTGAGCCAATCGGGCGAATCGATTTTTCTTGGACTGCACGTAGCAGTTTCACCTGCATATTCAGCGGGAGTTCTGCAATTTCATCCAGAAATAAACTGCCGCCATGCGCAGACTGAATCAGTCCTTGCTTGTCTTGTGTGGCGCCCGTGAAACTGCCTTTCTTATGACCGAAGAGCTCACTTTCCAGTAAGTCTGAAGGAATGGCACCACAGTTGATGGCAATAAATGGCCCTTCATTACGATTACTGAGACGATGTACCAGATTGGCCACCACTTCTTTGCCCGTCCCTGACTCACCCGTAATAAAGACCGGTGCTTGAGAGCGTGCAATCTTCTTTAACGTGACACGCAGTTGCTGGATCGGTAAAGACTGCCCAATTAACATGCGTTGTTCGAGGGCATCTTCCTGTGCAGTCTGTTGATGTAAGGGCTTGTTGAGGGCTTTTTGTAGCAGCTGTTCCAGATGGGTTTGTTTGATCGGCTTGCTGACGAAGTCAAATGCCCCAGCTTTCAGTGCGGCAATGGCGATATCCATATTGCCGTAGGCTGTTAAGACCGCAACTGGTAATTGCGGATAATGCTGGGAAATTTCCTCAACCAGCTCCAAACCGCTGCCATCTGGGAGATTTAAGTCGGTAAAACAGACATCATATTGTTGTTCCATCAACATTTTTCGTGCTTGTGACAAACGATAGGCCACATGCGTTTCTATCCCCATACGGCTGAGCATCATTTGCATCAGTGTACATAAATCTTCTTCGTCATCTACAAATAAAACGAGTGGTTGTTTCGCCACCATAACACCCCAGTAAAAATTGAAATCATGAAGTGAGCTGTCTGCATTCAATCCGAAAGCATGCTCCCTGTTGTTTTTCTACATAGCTTAAGTTGGCTTGATTGGCCTCACAAAAGCTATGGGACAGGTATAATCCTAAACCAGTTCCAGTAATTTCGGTACTAAAAAAAGGCTGAAACAGGTGGGCCTGATCATGAACCGCAACACCTTCCCCAAAATCACACACATCAATGTGAATGTTGTTGTCCTGCGCATAGCAATGCAACTCTATTGTACTGCGTTCAGGGGCATTATGTCGGATGGCATTGCGAATTAAATTAATTAACACCTGACGAAACTGGGCTTCATCAAAACTCAGTTTTAACTGTGGTGCGATATGACAGTCGATCTTGTGTTGAATATCAGCCAGATCTTCTCGAATAAAGCGCGGAATAAAATCATTTAAGAGCAGCTCAATCGGTTGAGTGCCTTTATTGCGCACCATGCTGAGCGTATCTTGTATGATTTTATCAATCCGCTTGGTCTGCTTGCTGATCATCTGACTTAAGGCTTGCTGTTGCGGCTCGCTACTGCCCGGAAGTAGTTCATTGGCTTGTACAATTGCGGCTAAGGGATTGCGAATTTCATGCGCAATACTGGCAGACAATTGACCTAGCGCGGCCAGCTTTAATTGTTGAACCTGTTGGTTAATTCGTTGTCCATCTTGAAGTACCAACAGGGTGAGTACTTGTTGAGGGACGATTAACTTCTGAACTTCAATATGCAAGTGATAGCGACTCAGTTGGGATTCGAACTGAAATTTTTCGCCATTTTGCAGTTGATCGAAATTCAGGAGTTCAAATAGGTCTGGCTGTAATTTGTATAAAGGATATTTGTCAAAGGCATAAAAAGGTGCGATCCCTAACAGCGCACAGGCAGCGGGATTGCTTAAAACAATATGACAGTTTTCATCTAGCACCAGATAGCCGGTATCAATCTGTTCTAAAATATAGCGATTAATATTCTGTAAGCGTTTTAATTCTTGGGATTGTGAGAAATTGACATGATCCAGCAGTTTAAAGCGACGGACAGCCAGTTGGCCGCAGGCATAAAATACAAAAAACAGTACGGCCAGAATGACACTATTGCTAAGATTCTTAAGAGAGTTCAGGGTCCAAAAGCTGATAAAAAATTGCTGATAAATGACTGCGATGACGGCAATCAGGGTAATGATCAGTGCTTTTTGGGTGTTGAGTAGTAATGAGGCTGCAAAGATTGTAGTTAAGAACAGTACACTGATACTGAAGCTGGGACCATTGGTCGCCACAGTCAGCAAGCTGAGTGCAATGACATCGACAATAAAGATAAAGGCAAATTGTTGCGGGATATGATGCTTAAAATGTTTCAGGTTAAACAGTTGCACACAGTTAATAAAAAAGTAGCCCCAGAGCACATAAAAGTACAATTGCGGAAATTCATAATTATTGGCCAACTGTTCTTGAGTCAGAATAAATATGACCACCAAACAACTGGTGATGAGTAAGCGGTAAGCAGTATACCACAACCCAAAAAAGTATTGATTTAATTCGAAATATTGGGAGTGTTGCATGCTGCAAACCGATTATTATTAGATAATGAAGGTGCTGGGTATTTTAAGGTTTGATCAGACCGTAACGAATGGCTAAGTGAGTCAGTTTGACATCACTATCAATATTCAGTTTTTCAAAAATACGGTAACGATAGGTATTGACGGTTTTGACACTGACAAACAGTTTGTCGGCAATTTCTTGAGCACTGATACAATTCACCACCATCATGGCGACTTGCATTTCACGTTCCGACAGGGCATCAAAAGGCGACTGTTGCGTGTCAGATAAATAAGAACTGGCCAACTGCTCGGCAATGTCGGCACTGAAATATTTGCCGCCTTGCATCACCTTATTGATGGCACGCACCATTTCACTCACAGGAGCGCCTTTGGTGATATAACCTTTAGCCCCTGCTTTTAATAACAGAGAAGGATAGGGTTCTTCTGCTAAGCCGCTGACAGCCAAAACTTTGGTTTCAGGTGCGGTTTGTAACAGACGACGCGTGGTTTCTACACCACCAATCCCAGGCATATTCACATCGAGTAAAACAACATTGGGGTGATGCTGACGGACCAGATTAATGGCTTCTTCGCCAGATTCCGCCTGACCAATGACCTGAACATCTGCATGGTCTTCTAGCATACGACAAATACCAGTACGGACTAATTCATGGTCATCCACCACTAAAACTGTAATCACCGATTTCTCCCTCTGGCTAAAAATTACATAATTTTTGTTACATAAAGCAAAATAAGCTTGCAATGAAACGACAAAATTAGCAATCCTATTCTTATTCCGAAATTAAAAGTTTTGCACAATAGCGTGAACGAAATTTCCCGTTGCTGTGTAAATGTAAGGCATATTTGAGGTAATACGCAAATGTATCTTACCTCCCTGAGTTGAGTAAACGATTGTGAAAAATTCTAAGAAGTCATTCATGCATGTGTTGAGTATGTCTATTCTACTCAGCCTGAGTTCAACAAGTTTTGCTGAACTCGTCATTAATCCTTCCTCGGGGAGTACAGGTCAGGCTTCAATGAGCTGGTCTTCAGAGGAAGCAAGTCAATTATTAAATAGTGATGTTTCTGCGCTCGGCGAGGAAATATCTCCGCAAGGTTCAACCAAGGTGACCACGACGGTTCGCAGTTCAAATGGGGTTCCTACCACATCTGCACCGAAAACGGTTCATATTATTGATACCTCTGCTGGCTATAGTAGTCAACCTTCTGTCAATGCCCGTGCCGCGCTGGTCATGGATGCACAAACAGGTGAGGTACTCTATAGTAAAAATACGAATACGGCTTTACCGATTGCTTCAATTACCAAATTAATGACAGCTGTTGTAATTGCTGATGCACGTTTAGATATGTCAGAAGAAATTACATTACAGTCGATTGATTTTGCTGGGGCGGGTGGTAAAAATTCCAGTTCAACCTTACGTGCGGGCGATACCATGAACCGTGCTGAGGCGTTACTTTTTGCTTTAATGAAATCAGAAAATCCAGCGGCAGCTGCGTTAGCACGAACGTATCCAGGAGGACGTAGTGCTTTCATTGCTGCGATGAATGCTAAAGCGCGGGCTTTGGGCATGAATTCAACCCGTTATGTTGAGTCAACGGGCTTGGATCCACATAATGTTGCATCAGCACGTGATTTGGGAATTTTAGTCAGTACCGCATCGCAATATGGCTTAATCCGTCAGTTTTCAACCACGGCCAGTTATGATTTTAATTTGGGATATCGAGTGCTCAAATCGAATAATACCAATGCTTTAGTTCGTAATGGTGGTTGGAATATTAACTTGTCTAAAACAGGTTATATTAATGAGGCAGGGCGTTGTGTGGTGATGCATACGACCTTAAATTCTCGCCCTGCGGTCGTCGTCATTCTAGGGGCTAGTTCATCTCAAAGTCGAACTGAAGATGCAACCCGCCTGATGACGTGGGTAAGTCAGTTGCCAAAACGTATTTAATTGAAAAAAATAAAAAAACTCTTCTTCGTGAAGAGTTTTTTTATAGGTAGTGATCGGTATTCACCCTAAGCGTTTCAGTTGCGTTATGGTTTGATTAAGGCATAAAAAAACCAGTTGCTTGCAACTGGTTTTTCCTTAAGTTCAAAACTTACATATTTGAAAGAATTGAATCTTTGACTTGCGCCATGGTTGCATCGATAGAAAGCATGACGGCATCAGCACATTGCTTAATGGCAGTGTCAGGATCTTTCAGACCATTACCTGTCACGGTGCAGACAATTACAGAACCTTCAGCAATTTTACCTGCTTTAATGTCACGAATTGCACCACCAATTGAAGCTGCAGAAGCAGGTTCAACAAACACACCTTCATACATAGAAAGTAGACGTTGCGCTTCTAGGATTTCAGCATCTTGTAGCTCATCGAACCAACCTTTAGAATCACGTACTACGGCTTTCGCATGGTTCCAGCTTTGTGGGTTACCAATACGAATGGCAGTTGCAACAGTTTCAGGTTGTTCAACTGGCGCGCCACGTAAGAAAGGCGCAGCACCTGCCGCTTGATAACCAACCATGGTTGGTAAGCCTTCAGGCTTAGGACCCGTGAATTGGTCTGTCGCAGCATCATAAGTCACGTATTCAAACTGATCCGCTGGCTGATTTGCCACCGCTTCGGTATAACCCATCCAGTGTGCGGTAATGTTACCCGCGTTACCGACAGGTAAGCAGTGGTAGTCTGGCGCACGACCTAAAGCTTCTACGATTTCGTAAGCAATGGTTTTTTGACCTTGTAAACGGTACGGGTTGATTGAGTTTACAATCGTTACCGGAGCTTGATCAGCCACTTCTTTCACAAGGCGCATGCCATCGTCAAAGTTACCGCGAATTTGCATGGTAATCGCACCATACATCATTGCTTGTGCCATTTTACCCATGGCAATTTTGCCTTCAGGGATTAACACGAATGCTTTAATGCCCGCACGTGCTGCATAAGCAGCCGCAGCTGCTGAAGTGTTACCTGTTGACGCACAGATAATGGCTTTGGAACCATCTTCAACGGCTTTGGTCACGGCCATGGTCATGCCACGGTCTTTGAATGAGCCAGTCGGGTTCAAGCCTTCATATTTCACATAAATTTCAACATCTTTACCAATAATGCGTGGAATATTCTCTAATTTAATCAGCGGGGTATTCCCTTCGCCTAAAGAGATTCCACGAGTAGTAGCAGACACTGGTAAACGGTCACGATAACGGTCAACTAAACCAGTATAACGATTGGCATTCGACATGATGATGTTCCAATTATGGGTAGAGCTTGGCAAGGGGGAATCGCCCCCTTGACCCGATTAATTATCAAGCGATTCTAAACGAATTCGCACAATTTCGCCATGAATAGCTGGCAAGGCTTGAATTTGCTGTAGAGCTTCATCCATTTTTGACTCCACCACAGGATCGGTCAGAATCACGATTGGAATCAGGTCTTTTAAGCGAGACTGCTGCATGATGGCATCAATACTAATGCCTGCGCGGCTTAAGATTGAGGTGACATCTGCCAGTACACCCGTTTGATCTTCGGCATTGAGGCGAATGTAGTAACCAGTGGTCATTTCTTCACGGCTCAAGATTGGCATGTCGGTTAATGCTTCAAATGCCAATTGAGGAATCGTGCCTGCACCATCTTCGGTGTAAGAAATGTCACGCACGATATCAATCACATCGGCAACAACCGCAGAGGCTGTTGGGCCTGCACCTGCTCCCGCACCGTAATACAGTGTTGGGCCGACGGCATTGGCTTGGACCAGCACCGCATTTTTCACACCATTGACATTGGCAATCAATTCTTCGGCTGGAATCAGGGTTGGGTGAACACGAAGTTCAATGCCTTTATCCGTACGACGCGCAATCCCTAAATGTTTAATGCGGAAACCAAGTTCTTCAGCATACTTGACATCTTGAGCAGTCACTTTACTGATGCCCTCGGTATAGACTTTGTCAAACTGTAAAGGAATACCAAATGCGCAGGACGCCAAAATTGTCAGTTTATGCGCAGCATCAATGCCTTCTACATCAAAAGTCGGGTCAGCTTCGGCATAGCCCAACTCTTGTGCTTCTTGTAGGACATCTTCAAAGGTACGACCTTTATCGCGCATTTCGGTCAGGATGAAATTTCCTGTGCCGTTAATAATGCCAGCCAGCCAGTCAATTTTATTGGCTGCCAGACCTTCACGAATCACTTTAATAATCGGAATGCCACCCGCGACTGCCGCTTCATAGGCAATCTGTACAGCATTGTCTTCTGCTGCTTTAAATAACTCATTGCCGTGTTCAGCCAAGAGTGCTTTGTTGGCTGTAACCACTTGTTTGCCATGCTTGATGGCTTCCATGATGACGTCATAAGCTGGGTGAATCCCTCCCATAACTTCAACTACAACATCGACATCAGGTTGACGCACGATGTCCATGAGGTCGGCACTTTGTTTAACCGATGCTGGAAGATCAAGGTCTGGACGCGGACGACGAGTACCCACATGGGTAATTTCAATGCCTCGACCGGTGCGACGTTTAATCTCAGCAGCGTTTTCTTTTAGTAGTTTAAGGGCACCACCACCCACAGTACCAAGACCGAGGATTGCCAGACGAACTGGTTTCACGTCACACTCCATATATTTCTTCAATTTTACGCGAGTCTAGATCATAGCTAAAAAAACGTTCAGACTCTAGGGTGGAGAGAAGATAATCTCCACCTATAACTAATAGTAAAATAACAAATAAAAATTAGTTATTTAAGCGCTTGTCTAATTCTTCAGGGCTGAGGTATCCACCTAGGTAAACCCCTTCGGTGCTGTAGATGGCAGGGGTTCCATTCACGCCCATATTGAGCCCCAATTGATACTGCTCACGCACAGGATTCTTACAGGTGGCTGCTGGTAGTTGTACCCCTGCAATCGCTTGATCAAATGCCGCTTGACGATCTGCACTACACCACACGCTTTCCATGGCTGGCATGAACTGTTCACCACGTGGCCATGCAATATAACGAACTTCAATACCTTTGGCAGTGATTTCAGGGATATGTTCATGCAGTTTGTGACAGTATGGGCAGCTGGCATCGGTAAATACATAAATCACATGCTTGGTTTTACCTTGTGCTGGATAGACCAAGAGATCTTCTATTTTTAGGCTCGCCAAATGCTTTTTGTTCGCAGAGGCTTGTAAATTCTCGCTGACATTATGTAATTGTTTATCGCCTAGACGAATGACATCGCCCTGAATCAAGAATTTACCATCACTTGTGGCATAGACCGAACTCATGCCTTCCAAGTTAACCCAATATAAATTTGGCACTTCAGTCGGTTTGACATCGATGATTTTGGCATTGATACCCGCAGTTTTGAAATGTTGTGCCAAAGTTTTAATTAAACGCTGTTGCGCATTACGCTCGGAAAGATTAGAGGCTTCACCAGTTGCAGGGGCACTAGCTGTTAAGGTGTTTTGCTTTTTGTCATCATTATTTGAATTAGAACATGCCGTGAGGGCGAAACTGCCTGCCAAGGTACATGCAATCAATAATTTTGTGCGGGTAAATGACATATAAAACCCTTTCTTTTAGGTATAAAAACAGGAAGCTAGCATAGCAAAAAAAAATTCACTCAGGCGTATTTCTTGGTGTGAACTCTGTGAAGCAGATCGCAATCTGCTTGTTGCTTTAAGCTCGGGGATGAAATTCTGCATGCAGTTGCTGCATCCGTACTTGTGCCACATGGGTATAAATTTGTGTAGTGGATAAGTCGCTATGCCCTAACAGCACCTGTACCACACGTAAATCTGCACCATGATTGAGAAGGTGGGTGGCAAACGCATGTCTGAGCGTATGGGGGGAGAGTTCAGCTTGAATCCCTGCTTGCAAGGCGTAGCGTTTAATCGCATACCAAAAGTTTTGCCGACTCATAATGCCGCCTTGTAGCGTCAGGAAGACATAGTCGGTGGCCGATTTATACAGTTGTGGGCGGGATTGTGCCAAATAGCGCTCAATCCATTCACAGGCCACTTGGCCTAAAGGCACAAGACGTTCTTTATTGCCTTTACCCACAATACGTAAATAGCCTTGTTTGAGATTAATCAGCTCCAAACGTAAATTTAACAATTCTGATACACGTAAACCGCAAGCATACAGAACTTCAAACATGGCGCGGTCGCGTAAGCCCAATGCAGTACTGGTATCTGGTGCAAGAATCAGGGCCTCTACATCTTGTTCAGATAGATCTTTGGGGAGGGCTCTGCCTATTTTAGGGGTGCGATGACTGGCGACAGGATTGTCACTGCGAAGCTTTTGTTCGCGCAGAAATTTGAAAAATGATCGTAAGGCGGAAAGGCTGCGTGCAATGGAGCGCGGGCTTTTGCCCTGTTTGGTTAAGCTCAGTAAGACATCGGCAATGTCTTCACTGTGCCAATCAATCATGGCTTTATCATGACATTCACTGCATTGAATCAGGTCGGACAGATAGGCATTACGGGTATGCGGGCTTACTGTTTGAGCAATTAAATAATCACGAAAACCGTGTAGAAAGCTGAGTTTTTCAGGGATCTGTACAGGTGTAGGAATTCTGGGTTTTTTATTTAACATTGCAGGTTCAAATTCAGGAAACCGATTTAGAACCCTCATCTTAACTAATTTTACAACATTTTTCTGGATTGACCTTATGGTATAAAGTGAATGCGAATTGGAATCAAACCTTACTTGGTAATTATTCTCATTTGCTTGTATACTACAGAAAATATTAAAGGGTTTAGTGCGGTGCTTTTATCTGATTTGAAAGTCAAGCAAACAGCCATCATACGTAATGTAAAACGCAATACGGATGGTGATGCGGCTCAGACCGACCTTGTTGCTAGTCGTTTGGAAACTTTAGGCTTTGTGCCAGGTACTTCCGTTCAGGTGGTGACCAAAGGTGTTTTTGGTGGCGATCCGATTTTAATTCAGGTCGGCTTTACCCGTTTTGCACTCAGAAAAATAGAAGCAGCCAAAATTGAAGTTGAGATGGAAGGAGCACCTGCATGAGTGATGCGTTGCGTATTGCCCTTGTTGGGAATCCAAACTGTGGTAAAACCTCTTTATTTAACCATTTAACTGGGACTCGTCAAAAAGTTGCGAACTATGCAGGCGTGACGGTAGAGCGGAAAATGGGACAGTTTTCTTTGCCTTCGGGTAAAGCGGTGCGTGTACTGGATTTACCGGGCACCTATAGCCTTGATGCGACCAGTCCTGATGAAGCGATTACCCGGGATGTGGTGCAAGGCAAAATTGCAGAAGAAGGGCATCAAGATGCATTTTTATGTGTGGTGGATGCCACCAACTTAAAACTGCATTTGGGCTTGGTGCTGGAAATGATCGAATTGGGCCGTCCAATTCTGTTGGTTCTGAACATGATGGATGAAGCACGTCGTCGTGGGATGCAGATCAATACCCAGAAATTGTCTGAACGTTTGGGTATTCCTGTGGCAGAAACCGTGGCGGTGCGTAATGCCGGGATTGAAAATTTACTCAATGCCTTAGATCAAGCCAAATATACCGTACCGCATACCGAACTCAGTGGACTCAAAGGTTCGCATCATCAGAAAATTGCCACAATTTTGCATGACGTGGTGCAGTATGCCGATCAGGAAGATAAACGTTCTGATTTTCTGGATCGCATATTCTTACATCCAGTACTCGGTTTAGTCACCCTTGCGGTGATGATGTTCGTAATTTTCCAAGCCGTTTTTGCTTGGGCCGCGCCATTTATGGATGGCATTGAAAGTCTGTTTGGCTGGCTGGGTGAAGTGGTCGGGGCTTATATTTCCCATCCTTTACTCAACAGCTTGGTGGTTGATGGCATTATCGCGGGGGCGGGCGGTGTTGTGGTGTTCTTACCACAGATTATTATCCTATTCTTCTTTATTTTGGTGCTGGAAGAGTCGGGTTATTTACCCCGAGCAGCCTTTTTGCTCGACAAACTCATGTTTAAAGCGGGGCTGAGTGGTCGTGCGTTTATTCCCCTATTGTCGAGTTTCGCGTGTGCGGTTCCTGGCATTATGGCAACCCGAAGTATCAGTGATCCGCGTGACCGCTTGACCACCATTTTTGTCGCGCCACTCATGACCTGTTCAGCCCGTTTGCCCGTATATGCCTTATTGATTGCGGCATTTATTCCGGCGCAAACCGTGTGGGGGATTTTCAACTTACAAGGTTTGGTGCTGTTTGCCCTTTATATGGCGGGTATCGTCAGTGCACTGCTGGTTTCTTTTGTCTTGAAGTTTTTCGAGAAAGATAAGTCGCAACACGCATTGCTGATGGAATTGCCAAGTTACCGTTTTCCAGATTTAAAAAGTGTTGGTATTGGTTTATTGGACCGTACCAAAATCTTTATGAAGCGCGTCGGTGGCATTATCTTTGCGTTGTCCGTTTTGCTCTGGTTCTTGTGTACTTTCCCGCAACCCCCTGTGGGTGCCAGCATGCCCGATATCGATTATTCCTTTGCGGGGATGTTGGGGCATGTGATGCAACCGATTTTTGCGCCATTAGGTTTTAACTGGCAGATCTGTATTGCGCTGATTCCGGCCATGGCGGCACGGGAAGTGGTGGTTGCTGCGCTAGGCACAGTCTATGCCTTATCCGCTGTCGATGATGATGCGATGTCGCAAGGCTTGGCTGCGATTATTGGTGGCAATAGTGATTTAGGCTGGTCATTAGCAACTGGTTTATCTCTACTGGTTTGGTTTGTGTATGCGCCTCATTGTTTGGCGACCTTGGCAACGGTGCGCCGTGAAACGGGCTCATGGAAAACGGTGAGCTTTATGACTGCGTATCTGTTTGGCTTGGCTTATTTGATGTCATTCCTGACCTATCAAATTGCATCGCACTATTTCGGTTAATCTGAGAGGAGACTCTGCACATGGTTGAAATGATAATTGTTGCTGCATTAGTGCTGTGGAGCACCGTGGTGGTGTTTAAGAAAGTTTTTCCGAAAATTGCCAATAAAACTTTCGGAGCGCTAGCAGAATTGACGCGAAAGCAGGGTTGGAACACGGTATCGAACTGGCTTAAACCAGCTCCTGTTGCAGGTTGTGGCGGTGGTTGCGGTTGTAGCCAAGACGATACACCCAGCCCGAATAAAAACCCTGAGATTCAAGCGGTGAAGTGGAAATAAGCAATTTTTCCTTTATCTTGCCAAAGCCGTCAAATTTGACGGCTTTTTTACGCGCTGACACAAAAAAACAGAGAGAAAGTCAAAACATAAAAAGCATTCAAAACAGCAAAGTGCTAACATTTTGTCAGTTTTACCAATCAACCAAAACATGGGGCAAAAATGTTAATACAGCGTGGTGGATTAAAAGTTGTTGCAGGGCTGGGAATTTCAGGTGTTGCAGCAGTAAATTTTTTACATGAAAATGGCTACCGCGTTGCAGTAACAGATTCACGACCAACCCCTCCCGGACATGATCAGATTCCTGCTGAGGTACAAACTAGTTTTGGTCAATTGGATCAAGAATTACTTTTACAAGCCGAAGAAATTATTGTCAGTCCAGGTTTAGATCTCAAGCTTCCAGAACTGCAAGCCGCTGTGGCACAGCAAATTCCAGTGGTCAGTGAAATTCAAATTTTACGTCGTGCTACGGATAAGCCAATTGTGGCTATTACAGGTTCTAATGCCAAAAGTACCGTTACAACTTTAATGGGGCTGATGGCGCAAGAAGCAGGCAAAAAAGTTGCAGTTGGCGGAAATTTAGGACGCCCAGCACTGGATTTAACCAAGGATGATCCTGAACTTTATATTCTGGAACTTTCCAGCTTCCAACTCGAAACCACCTCGAACTTGAATGCTGCTGTTGCGGTGGTCTTGAACATGAGTGAAGATCATTTAGACCGCCATGGCGATATGTGGGGGTATCATCAAGCCAAACACCGTATTTTCCAAGGTGTAAAAAAAGTGGTGTATAACCGTGATGACTCATTGACGCGTCCTTTGGTACCGGATGTAACCCCAATGCAAAGTTTTGGTTTGAATGCCCCAGACCTGAATCAATACGGAATTCTAAGAGATAGTGATGGCAGCATTTGGTTGGCTCGCGGGCGTGAGCGTCTATTGAAAAGTTCGGAGATGTATATTCAAGGCACGCATAATGTGGCGAATGCTTTGGCATGTTTGGCTTTGGGTGAAGCGATTGGTTTACCCCTCGAGTCGATGTTGAATACTTTGAAGCATTTTAAAGGCTTGGAACATCGCTGTGAATTTGTGAAAGAGGTCAATCAAGTCCGCTATTACAATGACTCTAAAGGCACCAATATTGGAGCAACCTTGGCTGCAATTGATGGCTTAGGTGCTGCGATTGAAGCACAGCAAGGCAAAGTGGCGATTATTTTAGGTGGGCAAGGTAAGGGGCAAGATTTTACCGCCTTGAAAGATTCGCTTGCAAAATATGCCAAACTGGCGGTGCTGATTGGTGAAGATGCCCACCTCATTGAACAGGCAATTACAGGAACTACAACCATCTTACATGCTGCTACATTAAAGCAAGCTGTAGAATTATGCCAAGTACAGACACAGGCACACGATGTGGTGTTATTGTCTCCTGCGTGTGCAAGTTTTGATATGTTTAAAAGTTATGGTGACCGTGGTCATCAGTTTGTCGATTGTGTGAATGCTCTAAGTTAAGAAGAATCATAAGGAGAGAGTTGTATGGCGAGTTTAGCGCAGACAACGATCAATAAAGTTCAGCAAGTTTATGACCGCGTCAGCCCGAGAATTCCTGCTGAATTTTCGGCACGGAATGTTCTCATTTTTTGTGTGATTGCTTTGCTGTGTTTAGGTTCCATCATGGTGGCTTCAGCTTCAATGCCCTATGCAGAACGTATGCATGAAAATGCTTTCCACTACGTGGTACGCCATGCGATTTCAATTGGTGTTGCGTCAGTAGCAGCCTTTTTGGCGTATCGTGTGTCTTTGAATGTTTGGTTTAACAACACTTTTCCACTGTGGTTGATCACTATTGTGTTGTTGGCCGCGGTCTTGGTTGTTGGGACAGAAGTTAACGGTTCCACACGTTGGATTCGTATCGCTGGTTTTACTCTGCAAGCCACGGAAGTGGCCAAAGTCATGATGGCGATCTTTACGGCGGACTATGTGGTGCGTCGAGCTGCAGAAGTGCGGAATACTGTCAAAGGCTTAGTGCGTCTTGCGGCGATCATGATCTTGACGGTCGGTTTGATTATTGCCGAACCCGATTTGGGTGCAACGGTGGTGATTGTACTGATGATGTTGGGGGTGTTCTTTTTGGCAGGGGCGCCCGTGATTCAGTTTGGTATCGCGCTGGGTGCGATTCTAATCGCCTTCTTCTTCCTGATTGTATTTGAGCCTTACCGTTTTGAGCGTTTGATGTCGTTCTCGAATCCATGGAATGATCCTTTGGGGGCTGGTTATCAGCTCTCGAATGCTCTGATGGCATTTGGTCGTGGGGAATGGACGGGCGTCGGTTTGGGGCACAGTATCCAGAAAATGTCATATTTGCCTGAAGCACATACCGACTTTATGTTGGCCGTGCTGGGAGAAGAGTTTGGTTTTCTTGGGATTACCGCAGTACTGTTGCTGTCTTTTGGTATGCTGGTTTGCTGTATCAAAATTGGGCATCGTGCGCTACGCAATCAGTATCTCCGTGCAGGCTATTTAGCCTACGGTATTAGCATTATTTTCTTGCTGCAAATTCTGGTGAATGCGGGCATGAATATGGGGATGTTACCGACCAAGGGCTTAACCTTGCCGTTTATTAGTTATGGCGGCTCTTCTTTAATTATGTGTGCGGTGATGATTAGCCTGATTCTGAAAATTGATGCCACTACACAAGACATCAACCCAAGTAAAGAAGAATCCAGCTTCTAATCGAGTGTTGTTGCTTGAGGGATTGAGCATCACGCTGTATATAGTTTGCAAAATGGAAAAACCTCTTGTCTGCTGAGATGAGAGGTTTTTTTTATTGAGCTTGAATCAGAGGTAGTGTCCTTCTAATTCGATACAGTGAGGAATGAGATCAGTATTCCACTGCGCCACGGCTTGTTGCAACATGAGCTCAGGTTGGTCTATGTCTACTTCGGGTTGATGGAGAGCGCGTAGGGCTTGCTGCAAAAGCTCAGGGGCTTGGCTGGGGTCTAAGGCTTGTGCCAGATTCTGTTTCGAGAGTTTTTGACCCTGATCATTCATGGCAAGAGGAAGGTGCATGTAGTTTAGAATCGGATAGCCCAACAGCGATGCCAGCCAAATTTGACGTTCGGTATTGTCGAGCAGGTCGGCACCGCGGACCACATGGGTAATACCCTGCAAATAATCATCTACCACCACAGCCAGTTGATAATTAATAATGCCGTCGCGTCGCTTCAGCACAAAGTCACCTAAATCATGTTTTAAGTTGGAGCAGTGTTGGCCTTGTAGCCGATCTTGAAAGCAAATACGTTGGTCTTCGACTTTTACGCGAATGGCCTGATGCTGAAAAGGTAGTGCTAAATTACGGCAAGTCCCAGCATAGATATGATTGGAACCCAGCATTTTACGGGTACAGGCACAGGCATAAATCTGATGGGCTGTTCTTAATTGCTCAAGTACCGCTTCATAGAGATCCAAGCGATTTTTCTGGAAGATAATCTCGGCATCCGGATACAGCTGGAAAGCTTCGAGGCATTTTAAAATATGCTGTTCACTGCCAGGATAAATTCGGGGAATATCGGTGTCTTCGACTCGAACCAACCATTTGCCTTGATGTGCTTTAGCATCACAATAACTGGCGACTGCGGTGAGCAGGGAGCCAAAATGCAAAGGGCCGGTTGGCGATGGCGCAAACCGACCCACATAAGCCATCCTGTTGTCCCCCTTCTGAGGTAAAGAAGGGGTTAGGGGAGGATTATTCAATAACATGCTTAACCGTTATTTTGCTTCTCTTTGATTTCAGCCAAAGTTTTGCAATCAATACAAAGGGTCGCAGTTGGACGTGCTTCTAAACGGCGTAAACCAATTTCGATACCGCAAGTTTCACAGAAACCGTAGTCATCATTTTTGATGGCTTCAATGGATTGTTCAATTTTACGAATCAATTTACGTTCGCGGTCACGCGTTCTTAATTCAATTGCAAATTCTTCTTCTTGCGTTGCGCGGTCATTCACGTCAGGCAAGGCAGTGTTTTCGTCTTGCATGGTGTTGAGGGTACGATCCACTTCAGACATGAGCTCAGCTTTCCATGCCAGTAAAATCTGACGGAAGTGCTCAAGCTGCCCTTCAGACATGTATTCTTCATTCTTTTTTGGCTGATAAGGTTCAATACCAAATAAGCTCGCAGTAGAACCACCTTCTGTTGCCTTCGGCTTTGCTTTACGTACGCGCTTGGTAGATTTGTCATCTACAACATCTGTATGTTCATCCAAGACTTGGGTTTGGTTGTCATTCGCCATATAGGGCATTCCTCATCATATACGTACATCTATACGCAAAAAATATGGTGATATGCAAGTGTTTTTATCTACCGCCCATGCGGAGATTGTTCCACAGGGGTCGTCATCATATAGACTTTTTTCAATTCTGGATAGTCTTTGATGTTTCGATTTAAGCTATCACCTTTTATTTAGCAGCCATAACATAATGGAAATAAAATGAAATGAAAAGTTAGTACCCTGTAATTTCAATATTTATTTTTTTCTGTATGGGCTGTGTACGATGAATTTGTGTGCTGAACTCTCCATTGGCTTTTAAATGTACAACCCGATAGCCCGGTGCTTCGTCATCCAGCGCAAAATCATCGCTATGTGGTTTGAACTGTACACAAGTGGAAGGCGTTGATAAAAAGTGAATGCCATGCCATTGATTTTCCGAAGTTTGATGCACATGACCGCAAAGCACTAACTTGACATTCTGATGCTTGGCCAACACATCGGTGAGATGTTCCGTATTCTTAAGAATATGTTGATCAATCCAACGCGACCGCATTTCAAAAGGATGATGATGACAGGCAATTAAGATATGTTGCTCGGCATGTTGCTTGAGCAACTGATCTAACTGTTTTAATTGTTCGCTCTCAATCCAGCCATCAATTTTTCCTTTCACCGCGCTATTCAACAGCATCAGACACCAATTCCCCATCGGAATGGCGTGAACTTTATTTTGTTGGTCATGAAAAGGAAAGAATTCCGCACTATCATGGTTGCCAGGCACCTGATAATGCGGAAATCCTGTGCTTTGCATAAACGATAGATAACGCTGATAGGTTTCAGGTACAGGCACTTGTGCCAAGTCACCCGTATGAATCAATGCGTGAGCCTCTGGATATTCTTGTTGAATTTGAGCCATCACACGATGAAAACTTTGTTCAGGATTCATATGCACAAATTCTAAATCATCCTGATTCATCAGATGTGTGTCTGAAATTTGTATGATGGTCCAGCTTTGTTGCTGTTCATGTTGTTTAGAAGTCATGTCTGTCCCCTTAGACATTCCTTATTGTTTTAATATGCTGTGCCAGCCATTGTAATGCCATGATGACAGGTGCATTTCTGAGCCGACCATTGCTCAACAAGCTGTCTATATCCGAATAGTGCATTATATGCAATTGGATATTTTCACCTTCATCCGCGACACCAAAAACACCACCATGCTCAGGCAATTCAGCTTCTGCACTATATAAATGAAATAATTCTGCACAAGCACCAGCAGATGGATAAAAGCTAAAAAGATGCTGTAACTGTTGTAATTCACAGCCCGATTCTTCCAGGCTTTCTCTGCGGATACAGCTTTCTGGTGATTCATCACCATCCAAAACACCCGCAATCACTTCCAGTTGCCAAGGTGAGTCTTGATCATCCATGGCGCCAATTCGAAATTGTTCGATTAAGGCAAACTTTTGTTGCTGATCATTATAAATTAAAACCCCAGCCGCTTCGGGACGTTGAATTAATTCCCGATGAATGACCGAGGTATATTGGCTTTGTTGAAATAAACGATGACGTAGGCTGACTTTTTCAACCTGAATAAAGCCGCGAAATAAATATTCTCGAGAAAGAATGTCTACTTCGTCACTGCTATACGTGGCTCGTTTAATAATATTCATAAAGCTCGGTCAGGATGAAAATGACTATTTCATCCTAACGGAGTTTTTTATGAACACAAATCTTTTTTTTAGCCAATTACACCTTGTGGTATAATTTTTGACCATGTTCGTGATAGGCATTTTTCATCGCTTCTAGACCAGATTCTACTTCTGAATCGATAGCTTCTGAAACGGACGCATTTTTTTGATTTTGCGTATAATCTCGCACATTCTGGGTGATTTTCATCGAACAGAATTTTGGTCCGCACATGGAACAGAAGTGAGCCGATTTATGCGCTTCTTTCGGCATGGTTTCATCATGCATGCTACGCGCCGTGTCTGGGTCTAGAGCCAAGTTAAATTGATCTTCCCAGCGGAATTCAAATCGGGCTTTAGACAGCGCATTATCACGCGCCTGTGCACCCGGGTGGCCTTTCGCCAAATCTGCGGCATGTGCTGCAATTTTATAGGTGATAATGCCATCTTTAACATCTTTCTTGTTTGGTAAGCCCAGATGTTCCTTTGGCGTTACATAACACAGCATGGCGGTGCCATACCAGCCAATCATGGCTGCACCAATGGCAGAGGTAATATGGTCATAACCCGGCGCGATATCCGTCGTCAGTGGGCCTAAGGTGTAGAATGGCGCTTCTTTACAGACTTCTAATTGTAGATCCATATTTTCTTTAATCATGTGCATAGGCACATGACCCGGACCTTCAATCATTACCTGTACATCATGTTCCCATGCGCGGTGCGTGAGTTCACCCAGCGTTTTCAGTTCGCTAAATTGAGCTTCATCGTTGGCATCTTGTACACAACCTGGACGCAAGCCATCACCCAAACTGAAGGATACATCATAGGCTTTCATAATCTCGCAGATTTCATCGAAATGCGTATACAAGAAGTTTTCCTGATGATGTGCCAAACACCACTGTGCCATGATCGAACCACCACGTGACACGATGCCGGTTAAACGGTTGGCGGTCATTGGGACATAGCGCAATAACACGCCTGCATGAATGGTGAAGTAATCGACGCCTTGTTCGGCTTGTTCAATCAGGGTGTCTTTAAAGATTTCCCAAGTGAGGTCTTCAGCCACACCATCGACTTTTTCCAGCGCTTGGTAGATCGGTACGGTACCAATTGGTACTGGAGAATTGCGGATAATCCATTCACGAGTTTCATGAATATTTTTGCCCGTAGAGAGATCCATAATGGTATCTGCCCCCCAACGGGTTGCCCAAGTCATTTTTGCCACTTCTTCATCAATGCTCGAACCCAATGCAGAGTTACCAATGTTGGCATTGATTTTGACCAAGAAATTGCGCCCAATAATCATCGGTTCAATTTCAGGGTGGTTAATGTTGGCGGGAATGATGGCACGACCTGCTGCGATTTCTTGACGTACAAATTCTGGGGTGATTTCACGTAAATTCTGTGCCCCGAAATTTTGTCCAGCATGCTGACGCATATCGACGCCTTCACGTTGGCGCTGATTCTCGCGAATCGCAATATATTCCATTTCCGGGGTGATAATGCCTTGCTTGGCATAATGCATTTGCGTGACATTTTTGCCTGCTTTGGCACGACGTGGGTTTTGAATGTGAGCAAAACGAATGTCCGCGGTGCGAATGTCTTTGAGGCGTTCTTGTCCGAACTTAGAGGTTAAGCCTGCTAAAATTTCGGTATCTTGACGTTCTTCGATCCAGTTTTGACGGACCCAAGGCAGCCCTTGGTTGAGGTCAATCGTTACATTCGGGTCAGTATAGACGCCAGAAGTATCATAGACCCGTAACGGCAGATTTTTTTCGCCCCCTAAACCGGTTGGGGTGTCGGTTAGGCTGATTTCACGAAAAGGGACACGAATATCAGGGCGTGAACCTTGAATATAGACTTTATTTGACGCGGGTAAAATTCGAGTTAAATCTTTTGCATCTTGCTCATGTTGAGCTGAAACTTCAGCAGGGGAAAGATTCGTTAATTGGTTCATAGCATGATCCTTATGAATGACATCAACGAATCAAGCACGACCAAAACTTGGCAGTTTATCTGGGTGAATGAGAGTAATGATTACACCAGATAGACTTAGGGCGAGAGTTTTAGAGAGCGCTTGATTCCTACGCAGGTGTTAACCTGATCAGGTTCAACGGTACTTGTGCTCATGTTTTAAACTGCACAATCTCAGCGAGGTATTACTCGCGCTCCGTCAAGCTAGGTCAAATGGTAGCATGCAATCTAGTAAATGCCCATGTATATTTCATGACAATCGCGAATGCAAAAATGTTTTGACGGTTTGAATTGGGTGGGCTGAAACGGATAAAAAGACAGCAGTTTATGGCGCAGGGGGAAGACAAATTGCATCGCGGAAACAGTCGCGAGGGGAACGGGTATTGAGTTCAGGCAGAGCCAAAAATTGATCCAGCTGTTTTAACGTGAGTAAATTGCTTTGACCCATCTGTTTTTGCTGAGCATTCAACTGGACGGGAATGTCGGTTTTACGCTGTTGCTCAGAGAGTTCGAGAAATGCCAAAAAGCGTCGTGCTTGCCAAGCTAAATGTGAGTGCTGCAATTTCGCCAACTTTTCAATTTCAAACAGATGACTACTGCGAATTGCGCTTGGATCGCTATAACTTTCTGACACCAGCGAGTTATTCATACCCTTAAATAAAAAATGGGTATACATCTGCAATAAGTAATTCGCATCACGACGATAACTGCTGTTTGGGTATTGCTGTAGATAGTTTTCCCAGAATAAGGCGCGGGCAACCATCTCTTGTGGCTCAATGGTTAAGGCGCCATCCTGAAAAGGAGGCTGCATGTTTTGCTGTGCCAGTTCAGTGATAAATACTTTCTCTGCTTCAGGCATGTAAGGTGCAAACACAATCGCCAGATACTGAGGGCTACGGCGATAATTCAGTAAACCTTCACCTTGATCAATCAGCTCGATATAAGCCTGACCTTGATGTTTAATCAGATACTGGTCACGTAAGGCAAATTGCTCAAAATGGCTTTGCTGAATGGTTGGATGCTGTGCCATATCAAAGGCATATTGCTCGAACGCCAGTTGCTGTTGCGGGCTACGTTCGACTTGCAAGAAGTTGTCGTACATCAGGGTTGAGAGTTTGAGTAACTCTTGCTGTTCATGCAATTTTAGCAGGGGAAGGCAAACTTTGAGATCCTGATTAATTTCTTCTAGGGCAAAAGTGGTGCGCTGATTGTTGATTTCAGCCATATTCTTTTTCAGGTCTTTACACATTTCGGTCAAGTCGACGGCGATATCTTGCTGCTGTTGTTTGGGAGGTTGTTCCTGAACCGCCTGAGATTCAGGTTGTTGACAGCCCACAAATAACAGGCCGCATAGCAAGACTAAGCAGGGTTTTATAGAAGGCATAAACTTGAATTTCACAACCGTTAGAATGTCGACCTAAAGAGGAGTAGCAGGAGATGTTTTATTCTAAACGCAATTGTGGCTTGGGATTTGTACTCTTCTGAGGGATTTTGGTTACCAAGTCGTAGCTTTTTAATCCTGTATCTAGGCTTGAAAAGCCGTGCAAAATAAAATTGATCACGTTAATTTATCAGGACTTGTTTGGGTGCCGTGCTGTCCAAGCAGGCTGCAATAATTCACTTAGGGATAAAAATGAAGAAACACTGGTTGTTGGGGCTGGCGTTATGGGGCTGTGGGCTGCATGCTCAGGCAGTCGATTTGGTCGAAGCCTATGCAAGGGCTCAACAAACCGATCCAACTTGGCAAGCCAACCAATTGCAGTACGAAGCAGATCAATTGAATCTCGGCATTGCCAAAGGCAATTTATTGCCGACCATCAGTATTTCCGGCACTAGTTTGCGTAAAACACAAGAGCAATCCAAGAACAGCTCTTCAGCCTTATTGATTCCCTCTTCAAGTACGACCCATCAATTGGCGTTGACTGCACGACAGCCGCTATTCCATTGGGATGCATGGCAAGGCTTTAAACAGGTGGAAACCTCGGTCAGTTTGAGTGCAGTGACGTTAAAGCTTCAGCAGCAACAGCACATTTTAACCGTGGCGGAAAGTTATTTTGATGTGTTGCGTCAGCAAAGTTTGACTCAAGCCTACCTGCAAGAAGAACAGGCTTTACTGCAACAATTGAAGATGATGAATGCCAAGCTAAAAGAAGGTTTGGTGGCTCGAAGTGAGGTGAGTGAAGCGCAGGCACAGTATCAAAATGCCCGTGCCAATCGTATTGCGACACAGGTGCAATTGTTGTTGGCGCAAGAGCAGTTACAACAGTTGATTGGAACTTATCGCGAAAATTTGGCGGTAATAGATGATGACTTTGCTTATCAGAAGCCGAATCCTGCTGAGCTGTCAGCTTGGGAAGCTTTAGCACGCACACATAATTTAGAAATACAACAAGCACGGTTACAGCAGCAGTATGCCGAAGACCAGAAACGCGTTGAGAAAGCGGCACTGTATCCGCAACTCGAAGCTGTCGGTACTTATGGTTATACCCAACAGCAACCTTCGAATGTGCTTTCCAATGAGGGGCAGTTTGATCAGGTGGGGATTGAGCTGAGCTGGAATGCTTTTACTGGTGGTAGAACCCAGCGTTCCATTGAAAAAGCTGCGGTTAATGTGCGTAAGTCGCAAGCACAATTAGAGGCAGTCATCCGCAAGACCCAGACAGAGGTGAAAAAAGCCTATTATCAGGTGGAAACCGATCAAGCCAAAATTGAAGCACGTCAGGCCGCCATGCAATCTTCTCAAGTGGTGTCTGAGGCTTCGCAAGCACAGTATCAAGAGGGGCTGAAAACCATGGTTGATGTACTGTTGGCGCAGCGCAATGCATTCTCCACCAAACAGGAATATCTGAATGCAAAATATGATTACATTTTGAATGTGCTGAGATTAAAGGCGGTGGTTGGGCAATTAAATGAGCAGACTTTGGCACAAATGAATGTTTGGCTGGTCGAAAAATAGAGATAACAAATTTTATCCAGATCCTGATTGTCATCAAATGTTCATAATCAGTATGCTTTAATATCAAGCGAAAGCGTTTGCCTTTAACCGCTGCTGTTGTGGAGTATGCACTTTGAGTCCAAGTAATCCTGTTTTAAATCATCACATCTCTTCGCAATTTAACGAAGATTTGCAGGCTGTAAATACTAAATTTATGACCATGGGTGGTTTAGTCGAACAACAAGTGGCAAATGCAATCCACGCACTTTTAGATACGGATGCCAATCTCGCGATTGATGTGCAATATCAAGATAACACCGTGAATCGCTATGAACGTGAAATTGATGAAGCTTTAACTTTAATTTTAGCGCGCCGCCATCCTGCAGCGATTGATTTACGTATGGTGATTGCCATGAGTAAAGCCAATACCGATTTAGAACGTATTGGTGATGAAGCTGCGAAAATAGCCCGCATTGCTCAAAGTTTATGTGAAGAAGGGGGCTCGCCGCGCGGTTATATGGAAACCCGTCATATTGGCAATCAGGTACGAGTGATGATTCATGATGCTTTGGATGCATTCGCCCGTTTAGATGTCGATCAGGCGCTACGTGTAATGCTGGCAGATGCCGATATTGACCGTGAATATCAGTCGGCTACGCGCACGCTCATGACCTATATGATTGAAGATCCACGTCATATTTCGCGTGTGATTAATGTCATGTGGGTGTTACGTTCACTGGAGCGTATTGGTGATCATGCTCGTAATATTTCTGAGCAAGTCATTTATATGGTGAAAGGGCTGGATGTACGTCATACCAGTGTCGCTGAAATTGAAGAAAAAGTTCAAGAACGTTAATTTTTGCGGCTTTAGGTTGCAGACTTAAAGCAGTATATCTTCTTCGAAAAGCTCATCCTTTAAGGGGTGAGCTTTTTTTTTATGGGCATTCATGCCATTCGAAGCGTGTTAGGGCCGAAGTACAAGTTAAAAAAAATCCCAGACTTTGGGGGAAATCTGGGAAGAAAATAAATTGGGGGATATTTTTCTAGTATTCAGAGATGTCTCCATCTCCTTAATTGCCATTATAGTGAGAGGATGCGCATGACTCATGTAGGATATTGTGTGCAAATGTAGCCTTATTTATGAATATGTAGCTTTTTATATATTCTCACTTGAAATCAAGAAGGCCACCCCAAAGCTTGATGCATGCACCTTTTAGACTCTAAAATTCAATTTTATAGCCATAAAAAAACCAGCACCTTAATGCTGGTTTTTTACTGTAGAAACCCGCTCAAGCTTAAGCTTCAGGTTTCCAGCCTTCGGCAGTTTCAATGCTGCTGTCATTGCTGAAAAATTTCTCGCGTTGTTCTTCCAAAAACTTTTTCGCTTCAGGTTCAAACACGTTTAAACGCTTTTCATTAATCAGTGTGGTTTGGTGTTTTAACCATTCTTGCCACGCCTGTTTGGAGATATGGTTAAATAGTTCTTCACCTTTGGCACCTGGAAAAGGTGCAAAGTCTAAACCTTCCATTTCTTTTTGATATTTACGGCAGAATACTTGTCGAGACATCTCAAGACCTCTTAAGCGTAAAGCTTTTCTAAACGAAGATGGGCACGTGCAATCGCTGCTTCAACTTGCGCAGGTGCCGTACCACCAATGTGATTACGTGCATTCACGGATGCTTCAAGCGTTAAAGCTTTTTCAAAGACATCGGCTTGAATCAGGTCAGAGAACTGCTGAAGCTGTTCCAGGGTTAATTCTGATAAGTCTTTGCCTTCTTGTACACCTAGCGCGACTGCTTTACCGACAATTTCGTGTGCATCACGGAAGGCAACCCCGTTTTTCACCAGATAATCCGCCAAGTCAGTTGCGGTTGAGAAACCACGCAGTGCGGCTTCACGCATAATTTCAATATTTGGTACCAGTGCAGGAACCATGTCAGCAAAAGCCATGAGGGAACCGCGAACGGTATCAATCGCATCAAACAAAGGTTCTTTGTCTTCTTGGTTGTCTTTGTTGTATGCCAAAGGCTGACCTTTCATGAGCGTTAATAGACTCATCAAGTCACCATAAACACGCCCCGTTTTACCACGCACCAATTCTGGTACATCCGGGTTTTTCTTCTGCGGCATAATTGAAGAGCCTGTGCAGAAACGGTCTGGAATGTTGACAAACTTAAACTGTGCCGAAGTCCACAAAATGAGTTCTTCTGACATACGCGATAAATGCATCATGATTAAAGATGCCGCGGCATTAAATTCAATCCCGAAATCACGATCTGATACTGCATCCAGCGAGTTTTCAGACACTGCTTCAAAACCCAGTAACTCAGCGGTAAAAGCACGGTCGATCGGATAGGTTGTGCCTGCAAGTGCAGCAGAACCTAAAGGCATGCGATTGACACGTTTACGGCAGTCAATTAAACGCTCTGAATCACGTACCAGCATTTCAAACCAAGCCAGCAAGTGATGCCCGAAAGTCACGGGTTGCGCCGTTTGTAGATGGGTAAAGCCAGGCATAATGGTATCGGTATTTTGGGCTGCCAATGACAGAATGCCTTTTTGCAGTTTGGCCAATAATGCTAAGATGGCGTCGATTTCATCACGCACATACAGACGAATATCGGTTGCCACTTGGTCGTTACGGCTACGTCCGGTGTGTAATTTTTTCCCGGTGATGCCGATACGCTGAGTCAAACGTGACTCAATATTCATGTGTACATCTTCTAAATCAATGCGCCATTCAAAATTACCCGCTTCAATTTCAGCCTGAATGGTGCTTAAACCTTGAATAATGTCATCACGTTCAGATTCAGTCAGTACCCCAACTTTTGCTAACATAGTGGCGTGGGCAATAGAACCTGCAATATCTTGTTTATAAAAGCGTTGGTCAAATTGAACAGATGCGGTAAATTCAGCTACAAAAGCATCCGTCGCTTCAGTAAAACGACCGCCCCACATGCCAGAAGTCTGGGCTTGTGACGGATTAGAGGAATTAGAAGATGTGGTCATGTCGGCTCAGTAAAATAAAAAAACGGCAAATCAAACAGAGTATAGCAAATTCAAAAGCAGTTGCCGAAGCCAAAGCATCGCAATCTTTGTCAGATAATCGTGTGCAATCCTCCTATTCTTATTTTTTTAGTAGTGCAGGGCGTTGGCAAAATTTGCTGGAACTCTGTGTTGCAGGCAATCTCTTGGCAATTTTGCTGGCCTTAGCAGAAGCAGGCTCGTGGCAGGCATTGAGTGCCACACACGTGCTTTTATTCATGCTGTATATCAATTGGGTACTGCTGTGTTTTAGCGCCATTCAGGAACGTCTTCAACCTCGATTGAGGCGTTGGGGGTTGAGCTCAACTTTAATCTTCGGTTTTGTGCTATTGCAAAGCATCATTTTCGTTACCACGATGACGTTGAATATCTTTCTCTTTTTTGGAAAAAATTTCACTTTTACTGGCTTAACTTTAGCAACGGCATTAGAAGGTGTGCTGCTGCATTTAAGTTATGGCGGTTTGTTGGGGGCTTTTTGCTTTCGCTATTTATATATTCGTGAACAATGGACGCGTCAGCAGCACAGTGAACTGAATGCTCGTATTCAGGCCATGCAAGCGCGTATTCACCCTCATTTTCTGTTTAATAGTTTAAACAGCGCGATTAGCTTAATTGCGATTGACCCCGACAAAGCCGAACAGATGCTGTTGGACTTGTCGCGGTTATTTCGTGCCAGTTTTCAGGAATTAAAGCTGGTCAAGTTGCAAGATGAAATTGAACTCTGCCAACGTTATTTGGCCATTGAGCAGATTCGCCTAGGTAATCGCTTAAAACTGGATTGGAAATTGCTGCATCCAGAATTATTTTCACAGGTACAAATTCCGTTGCTGACTTTGCAACCTTTGCTAGAAAATAGTATTTTTCATGGGGTTGAGAAAAATTTATCAACCAGTACAGTCAGTGTATTGGTCGAAATTACACAAAATCAAGTCAATATCGTCATTACAAACCCGTACACACAGGATAAAATAAATTTACGACAAGGACACGGTATTGCCATTGATAATGTAAAACAACGCCTGATGGCATATTATGGGCGAGCGGTCATCTTTCGAACCTTTGCAGGGGATGGGATGTATACCACTGTGGTGCAATATCCGTATAAGTAGAACAGTGGCAGTTAACTTATAAAAATAAACCACGTTAACTGAACAAAGGAGGACTAATGGACATCCTGATTTGTGATGATGAACCTCTTGCAGTAGAGCGTTTATCGCGATTGGTCACACAAATGGGGCATCATGTGATTGCAACAGCGGCTTATGGCCAGCAAGCAATTGAAATGGTGCAATTTTATCAACCCGATGTGGTGTTGCTTGATATTCAAATGCCTGAAATGGATGGTTTGACCTGTGCGCAATATTTGCGACAGTTAGACCCTTCACCAGCCATTGTATTTTGTACTGCCTATGATCAGCATGCACTAGATGCATTTAAATCTCATGCCGAAGGCTATTTGCTAAAACCAATCATGCAACAGGAATTGCAGCAGGTTTTGGATCAACTGACTAAACTCACGCAAGCGCAAATGAGTAACCTAAAACAAAAAGAAAATATGGACGATAAATCACACCGTCACCAAATCGCTGCGAAAACTTATCGTGGTGTTGAGTTGGTGCCCATAGAAAATATTTATTATTTTTTAGCCGATCAAAAATATGTCACGGTTCGTCATAAACATGGCAGTGTATTGATTGATGAAACTTTAAAAGATTTAGAACTGGAGTTTGGCGAACAATTTATTCGCATTCATCGTAATGCGCTGGTTTCGGTACATTACCTCGATGGTCTGGAAGTGATTAATTCTGGACAATATCAAGTACGTTGCCGTGAATTGGATGATCGTTTGTCGGTGAGCCGACGACATTTACCCAATTTGCGTGAGCGAATTCAGAAGCTTTGAACCTAAATCTGTGATTTACAGAGCGGAATTGGTAATTCTACTTGCATTTTAAAGTTTGCAGGTTAAGTTTAGAATAACTGACTTCATTCAATGTATCTAAAATTTATGAAAACTTTGAAGATTGCGACTCGCCAAAGCCCACTTGCATTATGGCAGGCAGAATATATTCGTTCTTGTTTAGAGGGACGCTATACCGACCTCAAGGTGGAGTTGGTGACATTTGTGACCCAAGGCGACAAAATTTTAGATACGCCACTGGCAAAAATTGGTGGTAAAGGTTTGTTTGTGAAAGAACTGGAAGCGGCCTTGCTGGATGGTCGAGCAGACTTGGCGGTACATTCCATGAAAGATGTACCCATGGCCCTGCCGGAAGGTTTGAGTCTGGCGGTCATTTGTGAGCGTGAAGACCCGTTTGATGCTTTTGTTTCTAACCACTATGCCCATTTTCATGATTTGCCACAGGGTGCAAAAGTTGGAACGTCCAGTCTGCGCCGTAAATGTCAGATTTTAAAACATCGCCCGGATTTGGAAATTATTGATTTACGCGGTAACGTGGGGACGCGTTTGTCTAAGCTAGATCAAGGCTTGTATGACGCGATTATTCTTGCCAGTGCTGGGTTAAAACGCTTAGGACTGGAAGAGCGGATTCGTCATGGCCTGCCTGCACAGGTGAGTTTGCCTGCAGTAGGGCAAGGCGCCTTAGGACTTGAGTGCCGTACAGATGATCAGCAGGTGCTCGATTTAATTCAGCCTTTATTACATGCCGAAACCTCGGCTTGTGTTCGCGCTGAACGCGCTTTTAATGCTTATCTTGAAGGTGGGTGTCAGGTTCCAATTGCGGGTTATGCAACCTTACAAGCAGATGTGTTGCATCTTGAAGGTCGAGTGGGAAGTGTCGATGGCAGCCAACTTTTGGTTGCAAGCTTACAAGGTGCTGTTACGGATGCGGAACAACTGGGTGAAACACTGGCGCAACGTTTGCTTGATCAAGGCGCTGGAGAGCTTTTACGAGCTTTACATTAAGCTATGCTATTTATTAATACCCGACCTGAGGAGCGCGCAACCGCGCTGACTCAGGATTTGCAACAAGCTGGGATTCAAGTCGCAGAATTGCCTTTATTGGAACTGAACGGTTGTCCTTGGACGGCAGATTTACAGGACTTATATCGGCTTTTGCCAAGTGTGAATTGTATTGTGGTGGTGAGTCCTGCTGCGGTTGAATTTGGCATGGCTGGTCTACAGCAGAGTGGTTTATCCCTCCAAGATTTAGCAGCAGTGCGCTGGGTGGCTGTAGGTGAGCAAACTGCGCAGGCTCTGGCCAAATATGGTATTACAAGTGAAGTTCCTGAAGTGGAAACGTCTGAGGGGATGCTACAAATTCCTTTATTACGGAATTTGACCTCAGCATCCTGTGTTGCATTTTGGCGTGGTCAAGGTGGACGTCAGTTTATGATGGAAGCCTTGCAGCAACAGGGTATACAGGTCTTAAACTTTGTGTTGTATCAGCGGCAGTGCCCTAAGCAGACCATTCAAAATTTTGAGCAGCTTGTCGTACAATTGCAACAACAGCACTATAGTGTGCTCATCAGCAGTGAAGCCAGTTGGTTGAATTGGTTGGCTTTGATTCAGGATCGCACGACTTTACTTGAACATGGGCATTTCATGGTTTTGGGTGATCGATTGTATCAATTGCTGTTAAATGCTCAGTCAGCGCAGCATTTAAAATTTCATCTTTATCCATTATTCGATTTACGCTCCGAGACCATAATGCAATGCCTGAGGGCGATGCCGAGAGACGCATGAAAAAGTTTTTAATTTTTTTGATTTTGCTTTGTGTGGCATGGATTGCCAAATTGAGTTATGACCTCTTGCAGTTTCAGCAGGCGCAAACTGAAATGCAGCAAACCTTACAACAATTGGAAAACAATAGTGCGAACCTGAATGACCAGTTGGTGGCCTTGCAACGACAAAACCCGACACAGGGTTCAAGTGCATCTTCAGCGGCTTCAACTCAGCCAGAGGGCACAGCATCGGCTAATCTATTGTCCATCGACCCGATAGTGCTGATCCGACAGCAATTGGACTTGGTCGATTTTGCATTACAACAGCAACAATATCATTTTGCTTTAGAAAAACTCTCGCAGTTGAATCTGAAGATTGAAGAATATGCTTTGGCACCTGCACTGAAACAAAGTTTGCATCAAGTGATTGCCAAAGATCAGCAGTTAATTCAACAGGCTGTTCAAGCCCGTAATGACCAACAGCAGCAGATTAACCAGCTGTTGCAACAACTAGATCAGGCCTTAATACAGGAAGGGCAACAGGCGCAATTGAAGCCAGCTAAGGCTGAGGATCGTTCATTTTGGCAGCGTTGGTTAGTCGTGGAACCTGCGACGGCTCCTGCGACCGACTTAATGCAGCGTGCGGTAATTTTAAAGGAAGTGCAGTTCAGGCTGTTACTGGCTCGACAGGCATTGAATCAAGGACAGTATCTGGAATATCAGAAAGATCTGACCGAGATTATGAAAATCTTGGCTCAGCTTCCTGATGCACAAGCCCAAAAATTGCGTAAGCAGGTGGAAAAAATTAAGGGACTAAGCGTCGTCCCAATGCCAATTTTAAATACGCGTGCATTGCTAGGGGCTTAATATGAAACAGATCCTGTGGGCATATGCGTTTATCTGTCTGATTTTTATTGCGGTAATGAGTGTACTGAGCTATGGCTTTGGCGCGGGTTATGTCTATATTTTTTGGCGTGATTGGCAGTTACAAAGTAATGTCTGGTTCATGTTCGTGTTCTTGGCGGTGTTGGGTTTTGTGTTTCAGTTGCTATGGCTGCTGTTGAAACGCTATTTTACCCGAGTGCAGAGAAAGCAAACAGAAGTCTTTGATTTTAAAACGTTGCATCCGTATGAACAGCTTGCGGTGATTTGGCTGTTAGATGCGGACCGCGAGCAGCAGCAATTTATTCAGAATGCCTTTACTCAATCGGGCTTATTGCGAGGGGTGATTGACTCGCGCTTATATTTAATGCAACAACAATATGCACAGGCACTGTCAGTATTAACACGAAGTCATGCCATGGCCTTTGAGTTAGCAGAAATTCAACGTATTCAGGTTTTTCTGGCACAGCAAGATGGTGAGCAAGCCCTAACGCATTTAGAGTTTTTAACCCAACATGAGTTGTCGCCTTGGCTGAAAGATGTCCAAACTGCGTATGAGCATCGACTGGCAGAGCTTTGGGGATTGTTTGCAGTGCAGTTTCCGTGGTTGTATTTGCGTTCAATGCGTTACGGGCATTTGGATGAGGCCATGAAGCAGGCCTGGCTAGAGCAACTTTTGGTGCAGTTTGATCAAGCCAGTGCAGAAAATTTGCAAGATTTACAACAACGCTATTTGGATTTATCGGTAGAAATTGAAACCCGAAGTTATAGCATTAAAACCTTGTGGCTGAAATTACTGTCCCGCTTACCCGATTTAAGTGTGCAACAAGAGAAGTTGGCCTTACATTTGCTTGATCAGCAATTCAATGCGGAAGTGTTTCATTTATGGTTTCAACAGCAATTGTTAAAACAGGTGCCCAATTATAACGAGGTTGAACAGCATATTCATGCTTGGGAATTAAAATATCCTTCCTTACCGGTTCTGACGTTTGCCAAGTGGCATGTACTTGATGCGACTGGTCGGTTCACAGAAGCAGATACATTATTAACGCTATATCCTGATAATGTGCTGATGAATTATTTAAGGATTAAATCGACTTTGAAAAATCGTGAAGATTTGATTCAACAGTTAAATTTTATCTTTGAAAATAATGCGAATTTTGTGAAAATTAAGATTTAGGGAAAATATAATGACCTTATTAAATGAATATCCAGTTGTACATGAACAAAATGTGGCATGGGGGGATATGGATGCTTTTGGTCATGTAAATAATGTCATGTATTATCGATATATTGAAAGTGCTCGTATTCAATATTTTGATGCTTTAAATATATTTGAACAAAGTGTATTGACGGTTGTTGCATCAAATCAGTGCAAATATATGCGTCCGGTATTTTATCCGGACCAACTCAAAATCGCGACGCGTGTAGAAGAATTAAGAAATAGTGCCATGCGTATGAGTTATCTGCTTTGGAGCACGGCACAAAATGCTGTTGTTGCAACCGCAGAGGCGGTTATTGTTTGTGTGGATAATAAAAGCATGCAAAAAACCGCAATTCCTGAACATATTCGTGAAAAAATCCGCACAATGGAGCAGCAGGTCGGTCATATTATTTAAGCTATTTATTTTTATTTTAATATAAACAGCTAAAAAACGATTTTAACTGTGTGAATATTGTTGTGAATTTAAATATAAGTGTTGAATATTGGGTTTAATAAAAATATGATAATCCAGTGTGAATAAATCAAATCGTATTTAATGGAGTTAATATGATGCCAGACATTAGTAATTTATCTGTAGAAGAGTTAAAACGTTTACAAGTTGAAGCGGAAGCTTTAATCGTTTCTAAAAAAGATCAAGCGATTGAAGATGCTTATACTCAGATTATGGATGTTGCTGATAAAGTAGGTTTGAGTATTGAACAAATCTTAGAGTTTGGCGCAACTAAACGTAAGAAAAGTACTCGTAAATCTGTAGAACCACGTTATCGCAATAAATCAGATGCTTCAGAAACTTGGACAGGTCGTGGTAAACAACCGCGCTGGTTAGTGGCTGAATTAGAAAAAGGCGCAAAACTTGAAGATTTTCTGATCTAAGCTTCATTAGATTGTCATTCAATCTTGTTAGATTATTCAAACCAAGCAAACCTGCTTGGTTTTTTTATAACGATGAATTGGCGATGTGAAAAAAGTGTGCATAATGGGTGACAAAGATAAAATACAGATTCAAGGAATAAAAATAGTGATGTTGGTTGTGGTGGGATGACGAAAAAAAATAAACACCTGACATGGTGGATCTTTACCCTAAGTAGCTTTTTAATTTTTGTCGTGCTGCAAATTCCTGCGGCATGGTTAATTTCTAAATTTTATAAAAATAATACGGTGTTGCAAAATGTCAGTGGCAATATTTGGCAAGGGCAAGCAGATTGGCACCAAGGTAGTGTAAAAGGCTCTCTAAACTGGAAAATTCGTCCACTGGATTTATTGCTGTTGCGTTTAGGTGCAGAGGTCGATGTACATAGTGGTCGAACGCAATTACAAGCTGTGGTTGCTTATGGCTTTTCTCAACGCTGGAGCGTGAGTGGGCTGACAGGTGAAATTGCACCAGAAACATTAAAGCGAATTGCAGACTGGCAGTGGCCTAGTAACCCGATTCAATTACAGGATGTTCAATTTAAATATCAGAAAGAACAAGGCTTTCAGCAGGTCGATGGTACTGTGCAGTGGGGCGGTGGAGAGTTGGTCTATACGTTTGCCCAACGTCAGGAACAAATGAATATTCCTTCATTAAAAGGTCAATTGCGTGATCGTGATCAAGTCTTGACTGTAGATGTGCGCGATCAGCGCGACCAGAAAATGCTGAACTTGTTACTAGATAAAAATCTGATGCTGGATGTGCAGATCACCCAGCGCATGTTGATGAATGTCCCTTCCTATCAAGGCAAGGCAGGTTTAGATACCTATGTGGTCAGTTCGCGCCAACCTCTATTGAAAGGAGGGATGTAATGCGCTCATTTAGGGATCAACTGCAACAGTTTCATTTCACTCAACTTGACCGTGGTGCACCGTGGCTATTGGCGGTGTTATTGGTATGTTTAAGCTGGAAATTGGCCAGTATATTTTGGTTGTGGGTTGCACCGCCAATGCCAATGCAACTGGAACGTGTAGAGTTAGGTTCACAACAGCCACAAGTTCCAAACATTACAGCTTTTGCTTTATTCCAAGAAAATGCGGCAACCAACAGCGTCAATTTGGCGAATTTGGTTTTGCAGGGTGTGGTGGTGTCTTATCCAAATCAGTATTCCTCAGCAGTTATTAAAGTGAATGAGGTTTCAGACCGCTATCGTGTTGGGGAAATGCTGGATGGAACCAATTATCAATTGGCCGAAGTGGACTGGGATCATGTGGTATTACGTGATGCTGCGGGGCAAACTCAGGAACTGACTTTTAACCGGATTGCCAATGGGCTGAATCAGCCGATAGTGCCACCCGTGAATCCGAGTGGGGTGCCGAATCAAGCTGGATCTCAAAACCCCCAAAATGCATTGGGTCAGGCGGTACAGCAGATGCAACAAAACCGCGACCAGTTTCTCGCAGACATGGGGGTTGGTGCAGCGACAGGTGACGGGTATGAAGTGAGCAGTAAGACACCTGCCGCATTGCGTAATACCTTAGGATTACAGCCTGGAGACCGTATTTTGTCCTTAAATGGACAGCGTGTAGGGCAAGGGCAAAATGATGCACAATTGCTTGAGCAAGCCAAACAGGCTGGGCAAGTGAAAATAGAAATAAAACGTGGTGATCAGGTGATGACCATACAACAAAATTTTTAAATGATGAGAAATCGCCCGTATGGGTTAGGAAATACAGAAGTATATGGCTTTATTTCATAATAATCGTCCAGTTTGGGCTTTGTTTGCAAGCGCACCTTTAATTGCCATGATGAGCACCAGTGTCTATGCGCAAACATGGAAAATTAACTTACGTGATGCAGATTTAACGGCGTTTATTAATGAAGTAGCCGATATTACAGGTAAAAATTTTGCAGTGGATCCTCGTGTGCGCGGCAATGTCACGGTTATTTCAAATAAACCGTTAAATAAAAGTGAAGTTTACGATCTGTTCCTTGGGGTCTTGAATGTTAATGGCGTGGTTGCGATTCCATCCGGCAATACCATTAAAATTGTGCCTGACAGTAATGTGAAGAGTTCGGGGATTCCCTATGATGCGCGCAATCGAGCCAGCGGGGATCAAATTGTGACTCGGGTAATTTGGCTGGAAAATACCAATGCCAATGACCTGATTCCGGCATTACGCCCATTGATGCCACAGTTTGCACACTTGTCTGCTGTTGCGGGAACCAATGCCCTGATTGTTTCGGATCGTGCCAGCAATATTTATCAATTGGAAACCATCATTCGTAATCTGGATGGAACTGATCAGCATGATATCGAAGCAATTACGCTGCAATCCAGCCAAGCTGAGGAGATGATTGGTTTATTAGACTCCATGACCGCCACGGGTGCTGCTAAAGATTTGCGAGGGGCTCGGGTTCGCGTGATTGCGGATAATCGGACTAATCGGATTCTGATTAAAGGGGATACCACCACGCGTAAGCGCTTGCGCCAACTCATTGAAATGCTGGATGTCCCCGCGGCAGATCGTTTGGGCGGATTGAAGGTTTTTCGCCTGAAATATGCCAGTGCTAAAAATCTGGCGGAAATTCTTCAGGGTTTGGTGACTGGGCAGGCAGTTGCGGGATCAGATGGTCGTGCGAATAGCTCTAGTAACGCGAACAGCAGCACGCTGGGAGCGAATAACACCACCTCAGCAAGTAGTTCATCTTCAGGTATTTCCACACCAGCGATTAATTTGGGTGGCAGTAATTCAAGCGCTAATCAGAATAACATCACCAGTTTTAATGCCAATGGCATTAGCATTATTGCCGATAGCTCACAAAATGCCTTGGTGGTGAAAGCCGATCCGCAATTGATGCGCGAGATTGAGTCGGCGATTCAGCAGTTGGATGTACGTCGTCAACAAGTGTTGATTGAAGCGGCCATTATTGAGGTTGAAGGGAGCGATGCAGATCAGCTAGGGGTGCAGTGGGCTCTCGGAGATATCAGCAGCGGTGTCGGCTTAATCAGTTTTGATAACGTCGGCTCCAGTTTGGCCAGTCTGGCAGCGGGTTATTTGACTGGTGGGGCTTCAGGATTGGGGCAGGCGCTCACGGGTGCGGGAAGCTCATTAGTGCTGGGTGACTATAAAGAAGGCAGTAATGGTTCCCGTCAACTTTATGGGGCACTGATTCAGGCACTCAAAGAAAATACCAAATCGAATCTACTGTCCACGCCTTCGATTGTCACCATGGATAATGAAGAAGCCTATATTGTGGTGGGTGAGAACGTCCCATTTGTGACGGGTTCGGTCAGTACGGGAACAGGTGGGACGGTTAATCCCTATACCACCATCGAGCGTAAGGATGTCGGGGTTACCCTGAAAGTCATTCCTCATATTGGTGAAGATGGCACAGTCCGTTTGGAGGTTGAGCAAGAGGTTTCTGGGGTTAAAAACAGTAAAGGTCAAGCCTCAGATCTGGTCACCAGTAAGCGTGCCATTAAAACCTCGATATTGGCAGAGCATGGGCAAACCGTGGTGCTGGGTGGTCTGATTTCGGATAATTCCATCTATAGCCGCCAATCGGTGCCAGGATTGGGTGCAATTCCAGGGGTTGGGCGGTTATTCAGATCTGATTCAAAATCAAACCAGAAGCGTAATCTGTTGGTGTTTATCCATCCGACGATTGTGGGGAGTGGGGATGATGTACGCCGCTTATCGCAGCAGCGTTATAGTCAGCTCTATAGCTTGCAGTTGGCACTGGATAAAGATGGGAGCTTTGCCAAGTTGCCTGAACAGGTAGATGATGTTTATTTACAACGCTTACCTGTGAAACCTGGTGCACCACGGACCAGTCCTTATCAAGCGATTCCATCAGGAGCACAGCCCTCCAATGCTGCTGTAGTGACAACACCAGTTGCCATCGAGCCGCCTGTAACCAGTACTCCTGTTGCCAAATCAGCTGTGGAAAAAACCAAGAACACCGTAACCACCATTAGCGTTCGTCCAGCTTCATGAGGCGAGATGGGCAAAATTGAAAAGTCTAAGTTGCATGGTATGATGAAGCAAAATCATAAAGAGATTGTGTGATGACTTGGAAGATACAGGCAATTACCGGTGAGTTTACGGGGCAGGAAATCAGCATTGATCGCGATATGTTGGTTGGGCGTCATCAAGAAGCAGATGTGCTGTTACAGTCAGCAGAAGTGTCACGTAAGCATGCGGCTTTGCTGTTGAAAGAACAGAACTTATGGGTGCAAGACTTAAACTCATCCAATGGCACTTTTGTGAATGACTTGAGAATTGAGCAAGAAAGCCAATTGCAGGATGGGGATATTGTGCAATTTGCCAGCTTTAAGTTTTCGGTATTGGCGCCTGCTGCATCTGAAGAGGTTGTTGCAGCGGAAGCACCTGAAATACAACAGCCTGCGGAGGCTGTTGCACCTGCTGAAATTCCAGCCACAGAAGAGAAAAATGCAGCGCAGCAAATGAATGAGCAAGGGATGCCAAGTTTGACGGAGCGCGATAACAATGTTCAGCTGAGTCGTGATGGCATGCCGCAGAATGTGTCGATTCCAAAACCAGCCCCTATTCCAGAGGGTGTGGATGTGTCTAAAGCCACACCAAATCCAGAGCCTATTCCTGTCGAGCAGCCTGTTTCTCGTGTGGAGGAAGAGCGCACAGAGCAGAAGAATGCTTCTTTGGGTTTAATGACCCTGATTATTTTGGTTATTTTGGCAATCATCGCCTGGGTGATGTTTAAATAATCTGTGAATTCCCTACAATAAAGGCATGCGAAAGCATGCCTTTATTTTTTAACAGGATAATTGGGGTCGTATATGAGCATCGCGCAATTAGACCGCCGTGAATTAATTTTATTTGATTTAGACGGTACATTAGTAGATTCGGCTTCAGATTTATATCGTGCCATGAATATGAGTCTCAATGTGCTGCAATTACCCTTAGTCACGGAGCAACAAGTCCGTGTTTGGGTCGGTAAGGGAACTTCAATTTTTTGTCACAGTACCTTGCAGTATCTGACGGGTGAGGTTGATCCTGCACAGCATAAACAGTTACTGGATACATTTTTGCAAATTTATAATGCAGATCCTTGTGTTGATACGCGGCCCTTTCAAGGCATTATTGAATTTCTAGAATGGGGTGTGCAGCAGAATAAGACCATGATCTGTGTGACCAATAAACCGGAGCAGCCAGCACGTAAAATTGTCGAAGCGCTCGGAATGTCTAAATATTTTGCCGATGTCATTGGTGGGGACCGTTTTGAAGAACGTAAACCGCATCCACGCCAATTGTTGCATTGTGTCGATGCTTATCAGGTCGATAAATCACAAACCCTCATGGTGGGGGATTCGAGTAATGATGTTGAAGCAGCACGCCGTGCGGGTATTGATTGTATTGTCGTAAGCTATGGTTATAATCATGGAGAAGATATACATGATTGCCAACCACAACAAGTGGTGGATGATTTAAGAGAATTAATCACAGCATAATTTGTAGATAAGGAATAATGACACATGAGTCGTTGTAAAGCTTTTCGATGGCGTCGCTCAGTCTGATGTAACGAAAAATTGAATTGACCCTAATCGAAAATTTAAAGAGAACCTTATGACGACTCAAGTGCAATACGAACAATTAAAAACACAAGGCTACAACCTGATTCCTGTTTACCGTCAGCGTTTGGCTGATACCGAAACCCCATTATCTGTTTTTGCCCGTCTAAAGGGACATCAGCAAGCCTATTTATTCGAGTCGGTTGAGGGGGGGGAAAACTGGGCACGCTATTCGATTATTGGTTTGGGTGAATCGACCGTATTTTCCTGTAATGCGGGTCAACTCACCATTAAACATGTCAATGGTTCACATGAAAAGCAAGCCTGTGCCGATCCTTTCCAATACATTCGTGATTTTCTATCGCAGTTTAAAGTGCCTACACAAGCAGATTTACCTGCTTTGCCAAACTTTACAGGTGGTTTGGTTGGCTATTTCGGCTATGACGCAGTGCGTTATATTGAACCACGCCTCAAGAATGTACCTGAAGCCGATCCAGTTGGGTTGCCAGATATCTGGATGATGCTGTCTAAAACTGTAATCGTGTTTGATAACCTCAAAGACACCCTGTTTTTGATTGTGCATGCCGATGTGAATGAACCAGAAGCTTACTTTAAAGCGCAAACTCAGCTCGATATATTAGAAAGGTTGCTAGCAACCCCTGTGAGTTTGCAAGCCAAGAAGCACACCGCACCGCATTTTGAATCATTAACGGGCAAAGACAAGTTTCTTGAATCGATTGAGACGGTGAAAGAATACATTCGTGCAGGGGATGTGATGCAGGTGGTACCAGGGCATCGCATGGTCTCGGATTTTGATGGTGAACCGTTGCAGGTTTATCGTGCCTTACGTCATCTTAATCCATCGCCTTATTTGTTTTTGGTGCAAGGTCGAACTTTGGAAGATCATAAACCGTTCCATATTGTCGGTTCATCACCTGAAATTTTGTCGCGTTTGGAAAATGGCATAGCGACGGTGCGTCCTCTAGCAGGCACACGTCCACGTGGCAAAACCAAAGAAGAAGATTTGGCACTGGAAAAAGATTTACTTTCCGATGAAAAAGAAATTGCAGAGCACTTAATGCTGATTGATTTGGGGCGTAATGATGTTGGGCGCGTATCAAAAATTGGTAAAGTACAAGTCACTGATCGAATGGTGATCGAACGCTATTCGCATGTCATGCATATTGTCTCCAATGTACAAGGCGAAGTACGCGATGATGTTGATGCTTTGGATGTTTTTAAGGCAACTTTCCCTGCGGGCACACTTTCTGGAGCACCAAAAATTCGTGCCATGGAAATTATTGACGAAGTAGAGCCAGTAAAACGTGGAATTTTTGGTGGTGCTGTGGGTTATTTAGGCTGGCACGGTGAAATGGACATGTCAATCGCGATTCGAACCTGTGTTATTCGTGAAAATAAGGTCTTTGTTCAGGCTGGAGCAGGGCTTGTTGCAGACTCAAATCCTGAATCTGAGTGGAATGAAACCCAAATAAAAGCTCGCGCAGTGATCAAAGCGGTTGAATTATCGTCAAATGGATTGATTTTATGAGTTTTTGACGGTTTTTTTGAAAAAAACACTTGCAAGGATTTCAAGTTTTGCTAAACTGCACACCGTTCCGATACGAAACGTACGAAACACTAAGAAGCGCCGGCATAGCTCAGTTGGTAGAGCAACTGACTTGTAATCAGTAGGTCCACAGTTCGAATCCGTGTGCCGGCACCATCTTAAAGGTGTGTAGTAGTGAAGTAAGGAACGAACACTGAGTAAGTGTGAAATGGTGAGATTCCCGAGCGGTCAAAGGGGGCGGACTGTAACTCCGCTACGAAAGTTTCGAAGGTTCGAATCCTTCTCTCACCACCATTAACTTCGATTGAAGTGGTTAAGTACCAACATTAAGCGGGAGTAGCTCAGTTGGTAGAGCGGTAGCCTTCCAAGCTACATGTCGCGAGTTCGACCCTCGTCTCCCGCTCCATCGAAGAAGATTGCTCTTATAGCTCAGTGGTAGAGCACTCCCTTGGTAAGGGAGAGGTCTCGAGTTCAAATCTCGATAAGAGCTCCAGATACAGCTTAGTAGATATTCTACAAAGATTTTAAAAAGCAGGCTTATTAGTCTGCTTTTCAAGTATTGGGTGTCTGCTTTTTTAGGCGATATGTCGATGCTGAGCTTTTCTCAGAAGTGTGTTCGACGTAAACGAGGAATATAAACATGGCTAAGGCTAAGTTTGAACGTAATAAGCCACACGTAAACGTGGGCACAATCGGTCACGTTGACCATGGTAAAACTACTTTAACTGCTGCGATTGCAACGATCTGTGCAAAAACTTACGGCGGTGAAGCGAAAGATTACTCACAAATC
>NZ_JBTLFO010000012.1:0-85560 GCF_054457875.1 Acinetobacter sp. GXMZU3951
TCTTCAAATCTTCAAATCTTCAAATCTTCAAATCTTCAAATCTTCAAATCTTCAAATCTTCAAATCTTCAAATCTTCAAATCTTCAAATCTTCAAATCTTCAAATCTTCAATAATCTCAGCGTGATCAATTTTTTACACCTTTCTGCATTTGCGAAGGGGTTTAGCGCATATTTTTATTTGGTTGGTCGAATGGGTTCTGGCACGTATAGCACCTTACTTTTGCCCTTGATTGCCTTATTGGTCTCTACTGGATGAAAAAGCTATCAATGGCACATTAATGCGGTGATTGGGGTGATTTTAATTCTGGCGGCTAATGCAATTTTCTTTATTCAAGTAGCTAGAAGATGGCGTAGATCTCACATCTAAATGCCATGATCGTGAAGCAGAATAGAGCTGAATAATATATAGCCATGAGCAAGGCAATCGGATTCAGCAAGCAAAAAAAACCACTCTCGAGAGAGTGGCTTGGAAAACGCGAGTTTTTAGGATGCTTTGCTGGCTTTAGCTTCGACTTGCTGTTCGGCTTGAATAGCAGTTAATGCGATCGTGAATACAATATCATCCACCAAGGCACCACGAGACAAGTCATTCACAGGTTTGTTTAAACCTTGCAGCATAGGCCCAACGCTGACGACATTGGCAGAACGCTGTACGGCTTTATAGGTGGTGTTCCCTGTATTCAAATCTGGGAAAATAAATACATTCGCACGACCTGCAACTTGCGAGTCTGGCGCTTTTGAGCGCCCCACACTTTCAACCGATGCTGCATCGTACTGTAACGGACCATCAATCAATAGGTCAGGGCGACGTTGTTTTGCAATCGCAGTGGCTTGCGCTACTTTTTCCACATCTGCACCTGCACCAGAAGTTCCTGTTGAGTAGGAAATCATGGCAATACGCGGGTCAATGCCGAAGGCTTTAGCTGAGTCTGCCGACTGAATCGCAATTTCAGCCAATTGTTCCGCATCTGGATCTGGGTTAATTGCACAGTCACCGTACACATAAACTTCATCTGGCAACAGCATAAAGAACACTGAAGATACTAGTGAATATTCTGGCGCAGTTTTAATCAGCTGGAATGCAGGACGAACGGTATTGGCGGTGGTATGTACTGCACCAGACACCAAGCCATCTACTTGATCCAGTGCTAGCATCATCGTGCCTAACACTACGGTATCTTGTAGCTGTTCGCGTGCTTGTAGTTCGTTAATTTTACCTTTGCGTAATTCAACCATCTGTGCGACATAGTTTTCACGGATCAGATCAGGGTCAATAACTTCAAGGTCAAATGGCAACTCGATATTACGTGCTTTAGCAACTTCGACCACAGCTTCTGGTTTTGCTAACAGAATACAATTTGCAATACCACGAGATTGGCAAATGGCAGCGGCTTGAATGGTACGTGGTTCATCACCTTCCGGTAAGACAATCCGTTTCTTGGCATGGATCGACTTTTGTACCAGCTCATGACGGAAAGCAGAAGGAGAAAGGCGCGGCTTATGCGTGCCTTTGATCAATTGTGCCAACCATTCTTCATTGATATGGCTAGACACAAAACGCGTCACCTGTTCTGCACGCTCAGTATCATCCACAGGAATTTCATTGCTTAAATTCATTAAGCTTTGTGCTGTTTCAAAGGTGCTGAGTGGGGTATGTAAAATTGGCAAGCCCTGCTTAATCGCGGCTTGACAGAAATCTAGAATCTGGCTGTTTGGGGCATGATGCTCAGTCAAGAGAAGACCCGCTAAAGGTGTGCCATTACTGCTGGCCAAACTACTTGCCAGTAATACATCAATACGGTCAGAAGCACTGATAATCAACTCACCCGCCACAAATTTGTCCAGTTCATGTTCAATATTCGCGGCAATCAGGCTGCTGTGCAGAACACGACGCTGTGAAGCTTCGCCTTGGTTAATCCATTCGGCTTGTAAATTGGCTGCTAAATCGGTCATGCGCGGTACGCTGAGCGTATTGCTAAATGGGACTAACCCAATCACAGGCAACTGAGCTGAGCCAATATGCGCATGGGTTTTTTGGATATTTGCCACAAAATTGTTGCTATCGCTAATCAGGCGTAGGCTAGGGTCAAATGTCAGTGGAATTTGTGCCGAACCTTCAGGTAAGCCTTTGGTACGCATTAATAATACGCCGGCAGTACGTTCACAGGTGGCACCGCCAAAATGACGTAACTGGGCTTCCACTTTGTCCGCAGTTGCTTGAGCATTGTTAATGTCAGCATTGCTGACAATAATGGCTTTAGCATCTAAAGCTTTGGCGAGAGCTGAATTGAGTTCGGAAGCAAATGCATCACGAGCATTCGGTAATAAGCCTTCTACAATGATGATGTCGTGTTTTTTTGCAATTTGACGATGTAAACGAACTGCTTCTTCAAGTAATTCGTCACTTTCACCATTGTTTAATTGCTGGGTAAGCTTGGCATAAGGAATGGGTTCAACCGTGTCACTTTTGGTGAGGTGATGAAATAGTGCACTGGTACGGTCAGCTTCAACTTTGCATTCTTGCGAAAAAGGTTTAAGAAAACCCGCTTTCACACCTTGGCATTCGAGCGCATAAATTAAACCTAAACATGCCGAAGTTAGACCAACGCCTTCTCCGGTAGGGACTAAAAGAATCGTTTTCATAGTCGTTAATTTTTTAATTTGGAAAAAAGGGAAAAGCCGAAAATGCGCGATTGCTTAAACAATCGCGGCATTAGATTCAGGCTTTTTTGAGGTTGTCTGATTAACCTCATTTTCAACCACACTTGCCGTTTCTTTGGCAATGCGGCCTTCTTCATCAGTCGGAATCACCCAAATTTGTGGACCTGTGCCAGTATCAATGCGGCCTTCAGTACCACGTTTGAGGGTGTTATTTTGTTCTTTGTTTAGGTTAAAACCAAAGTGCGGTAAGTACGCCATGGTTTTTTCACGAATGTAAGCTGAGTTTTCACCAATACCACCAGTGAAGAACAAGCCATCTAAGCGTGGTAAGCCACAGCTGAGCGCTGCTAATGATTTCGCTAGACGATAGCAGAATACTTCAATCGCCAGTGTTGCATCTTCATTGCCTTGTTCAGAGGCTTCAATCAAGGTACGCATGTCATTAGAAAGGTTGTCCGACAAGCCGAGCAAGCCGCTTTCTTTGTTCAGCATTTTGTCAATCTTGTAGACATCCCAACCGAGATTTGCAGCGAGGAAGCTATGTAAACTTGGGTCTACATCACCACTCCGCGTGCCCATCACAATCCCTTCGAGTGGGGTTAAGCCCATTGAAGTGTCGACACTTTGACCATTCCAGATGGCACAGGTTGAGCTACCATTACCCAAGTGCGCTGTGAGCCAGCCGCCTTGTTTTAGGCTACCCGCTAACTCTGAACCGCGCTCCGAAACATAGGCGTGGCTGGTGCCGTGGAAACCGTAGCGACGCACGTTGTGTTCTGTATATAAGAATTTTGGCACTGCATAGCGGTAAGCGTGTGCAGGCATGGTTTGATGGAATGCTGTATCGAATACTGCAACTTGAGGCAATTCTGGGAATAAGCGCATAGTTGCGTCAATGCCCACAAGGTGTGCAGGGTTGTGAAGCGGTGCCAGTGGCGTTGCTTCACGAATACGTTCAATAATTTCTGGTGTAAGTAATTCAGCTTTGGTCAATGTCCCACCATGGACAACGCGGTGACCAATCGCTTGAGGATTGTAGTGAGAAAGACGTTCTAAGATGGTTTCTAATGCTTTTTCGTGATCCGCATGTGGAATAGACAGTTCTAGTGGTGCGCCACCGACAGTGACGCCTTTAATGCGCGCTTCAGCAGAACCTAAGTTCTCTGCTAAACCAAAAATTCGATCTTCACGACGTTCTGAAACAAGTGCATATTTAATTGAAGATGAGCCGCAGTTAATAACTAATACTGATGTAGACACGTTTATATACCCGAATTTTAATTGAAATAAGTCGTCCCTAAAGTGATCTTTATGCAGTACTTATCAATGCAATCCAGATCAGTAGTAATGTTTTATCATGTGTTGATTTTCTGTCCTAGATAGACTTTAGGAGATTAGACTTAAGCACTATCGACCAGTGAAATAATAATAAATAGAATTTATTGGTTGATGGTTTTCATTTATTAATGAAATAGTACTCAAGCATCAATTCTCTTTCCTGTATATCTTTAACCCTAGCATGAGAAATGAATTTTGGGCAGGAGCTAAATGTTATTTTTATGCTTAGTTTTGATATTTGATTTCTGACCAGCGTACAATGACATAGGCAATTAATGCCACCATAAAAAACACCAGCATTATCCAAGCCAGACCTTGTAAGGTTTCAATGATCGTTCGGTAAATTTCCAGTACCCAGCGCTCTTGAGTCAGTTCAATCACAATTTTCTTGTCATTCTCAGTATAGGTCAGCGGCGTGATGTATTTTTCCATATCGTAAATACGAATGCCTGAAGATGTTCCGACCACCATGCCAGCAAATTTGGTGTATTTTGCCCAAGCTTCATGAATCGGGTCGTGAATAATGCGTGCCAGAATAGTATTAATCGAATTGGAAAAAATTTTCATTACTGTAAAAGAAACCAGTAATGCCAGTAAAAAGGTACAAATGATCAAATAGTAAAACATGCGATTTCCCTTTTATCTTTTTCAATTTTTTTATCATGTTACAAAATTTAGCGCAGGGATGGTGTAGTCGCTGTGTTCAGCTTCATGGTTGAAACTGAACACTTAAAGATACTTTAGATAAAGAGGAATTATTGGCGAATTTGTCCGTCGCCTAACACGATCCATTTTTGCGAAGTCAAACCTTCTAAACCGACAGGTCCACGGGCATGAATCTTATCTGTCGAGATACCGATTTCGGCACCAAGACCATATTCGAAGCCATCAGCAAAACGAGTTGAAGCATTGACCATGACTGAGCTTGAATCAACACGCGCAAGGAACTGGCGCGCTAAGCTGAAGTTTTCAGTAATGATGGCATCAGTATGGTGTGAACCATATTTGTTGATATGTTCAATCGCCTCATCCATGCCAGTCACCACTTTAATCGCTAAAATTGGACCTAAATATTCGGTGTACCAATCTTCTTCACTTGCAGGCTTGACGCCACTGCCGAGGATACGCTGAGTTTCACGGCAACCGCGTAATTCCACATTTTTCTCTGCATAGAGTTCAGCAATGCGCGGTAAAAACTCTTCGGCAACCTTTTCATCAACCAATAAGGTTTCCATGGCATTACACACGCCATAACGATGGGTTTTGGCATTCAAGGCAATTGGTAGTGCCTTGTGTAAGTCAGCATGCGCTTCAACAAAAACGTGACAGTTGCCATCGAGATGTTTAATTACTGGAATACGTGCTTCATTGCTAATGCGCTCAATTAAACCTTTGCCTCCACGTGGAACAATCACATCCACATATTCCGACATGGTAATCAGTTGGCCGACAGCAGCGCGGTCCGCGGTATTAATGACTTGTACCGCAGTTTCAGGTAGTCCAGAGGTTTTGAGGCCATGCTGAATGGCTTCGGCAATGGCTTTGTTCGACTCTAAGGCTTCTGAGCCACCACGTAAAATAATGGCATTGCCTGATTTGAGCGCCAGTGATGCCGCCTCTAAGGTAACATTTGGGCGTGACTCATAAATCATGCCGACCACACCGAGTGGCACGCGCATTTTACCGATTTGGATACCAGACGGGCGATAAGCTAAATCTGTGATTTCACCAATCGGGTCGACCAGGCTAATCACATCTTTTAAGCCTTGTAACATGGCTTTAAAGCGTGTGGGGTTCAGTTCTAAGCGATCAAGCAAGGCACTGTCTAATTGATTGTTACGACCTTTATCCATGTCTATTTGGTTGGCCGCTAAAATCGCAGACTCATTGTTTTGTAATGCTGTGTAAATAGCTGACAAAGCATTGTTTTTCATTTGGGTAGAAGCGCTGGCTAACACGCGCGATGCTTGGCGTGCTTGTTGTCCTACCGTTTGCATATATTGTTCAATCGACTCTTGCATGGCGGTTTGATCACTTAGAAATTTCAGTTCCGATAGTAACAGCCTGAGTTCCTACAATGAAGCATCTTCAGTGAAAATTGCTGAAACTTTCGTATGCATGGTGCCTCACATCGCTTTTGTGGCAAAAAAAAGATAAGCGGTCATGGAATGAGTTGCGCCCAAAAACATCATTTGTATATGATGGCTAGCGATAATGACATTGATGTCTTTAACAAAAAATGAGAATGGATTTGCACCAAAATCATCGGTGTATTCGTTGCATAAGCAAGTGTCTTGCACAATAAAAATAAAACAAGGATTGGAGGTAAGGGATATGAATTCCATTATCCAAATGGGCGCGGAATTACCGTCATCTATAAATCGTCATGGTTTTTTCGATTTATACAATAAACACAGTTTTAAACAAGCAGCCCGAACCACGTGGATAGATGGCTGGAAAATTGAGTATATGGCGATTGCTCAACCTGAAACGCTGCACTGTACGCCGATTGTGATTATTGGGGGCGCTTTTCAAAATTTTAACTCTTATAAATATTGTGTAGAACAACTGTTTGCTGCGGGACCCGTGATTTTAATTGATTTACCCTCTATGGGCGCCAATCAGCAAATTACCAATGTAGATACAGGACGTTCAGCAGGGACATTAGAGCTGAGTGATCTTGCTGCCATGCTGGGGCAGTGGCTCGATATTGTCGGCCAAAAACGGGTTTCGGTGATGGGGATGTCGTTGGGATCTGTGGTGGCGTCTAGTTTGGCAGACTCACGGCCTGAATTGATTGAGCGCATGATTTTGATGGGGGTGATGCAGAAAACTCGGAAAAGCTGGCGCATGCTCTTGGAAGAGTCTCTGTTCTTGATGCAGGAACAGCGTATGGAGGAGTTTGGTCAAGCCGTCATTTTGTATTTGGTCAATCATGCCAAACTGGATGTCACGCGTATGTCACCGACAGCCAAGCGCCTGTTCTTTCGGCAGATGGCGGACTTCACTGCAACCGAGCAGGAGCGTTATGAAATTAACTGTAATCGGCTGTTGCGTTTAACCGACGTCCCGATTCCACGCTGTAAGATTTTAGTCGCTTGTGGACAATATGACAGTTTTACCTTACCCCATGAAAATGCCAATTTTGCCTTGCAATGTCCTGATATGGAATTTGCCATGATTGCCAATGCGGATCATGTGCCCCAGTTACAACGTCGCAAAGAAACCATGCACTTGTTCGCCACGTATTTGCGGGGGGAATCCATTCAGCAGCTTGACGGAATTATTCCACTTTCACGTGCACAACTGTTAACCATGGAGCGTCGCGGAGAAGCACGTATTCAGGTGCGTTATCCGCACACGCATTTAAGCCATCGACACTCAGATTTACGCTTGGCTACCGAAATCGCAGATTTAAACTTCTTTGGACTCAAACTGAACTTTATACCTACACAAGTTACTGTCGCTGCACAGTATCCCCGTGATTTGGCTTTACATCTTGAGGATGAGGAAGGGGCGTTTGCGATTGAATGCCTGATTTTTGAAACAGGGCAAGATTATGTCCGAGCGTTATTTAAACATGGCAGTTTTGAGGTGGCAGAACGCTTATTACGTTATATACAGCGTCAGCAGTCCGTCTTAATGTCTGCGACTGCTTAATTGAGGTTGCTAGATCGAGGGTTTTGAAATTCAGGCAGCATATAAAAAGGGAGAAGCGTCTGGATTTCTCCCTTTTTTAATTGCAGGATTTAACTGGAAGACTGAGATTTACTGTAAGCATGTAGCATCCAAACCAAATCCCCTAGATGTTCTTCTGAAGAGGTCTGGCTATTCTCGACTTGAAAATAAAGTTGCGGTTGAAGCACATGGACATTTTCAAAACCCGCATGTCGTAAAAACTGCTGGGCTTCACTGGGACGAGTGAAATGAAAACTAAAGGCGCTGCGAGACATGAACTTTAATAGCTTGCTGCTGCTCCAAATAATATGTGCCAATTTGTTTTTGACAGGCTCGGGGTAAAGATCGCTGAGATAATGAATTTCGGGAAAGCTTTGCCCATATTGATGAATGGCTTTGAAGAGCTGGGACAATAAGGGCTGATCAAAATAATTAATGAGCCCTTCACTAATGACTACCAACGGGTAATTTAGATCAAATTGCTGAAAAACTTGGGCAAACTCAGTACTAAAAATATCAGCACTCAATACTGTGGGGCTGTTTGGATCAAGTTGCTGCAAAGCCTGTGTTTTGACGCGTGCCATTTCAGGTAAGTCCAATTCTCGATAAACCAAATTGCGGAATTTTTGCCGAAAATTCCAGCCGCGTGGAGAAAGTCCACAGGCTATTTCTAGAACCTGAAGCTTAGGGTGTTGCGCCAGTAATTGGTAAAGATGTTCATCAATCATGCGATGGCGTTGTTTGAGGGTGCTGCGCATACTGCCACCGACATGGCGCTCGGCCCATGCTTCTAAAGGATGCACGAGTTTTGCCAGAAATTTACCTTTACTTGTGGCAAAAATTGGATTTGAAATGCCCATCTGATACCAAATGTAGCCAGTATAGTGCGCCGTAAATGAAATATGACGATGTCGTGAAAGGGGCTGTGTCATGTCTTCCTGACCTGTTTTTTTTGTTTTGCTTTGAGTACAGCAAGATTCGCTGAAAGTGTTCACATCATAAAGAAAAAGGAGCACCTTGTCGTGCTCCTTCCGTCGAATAGTTAGCTGGCGTTTCTAAAGGCGACGAGCGTATCTCGTACAGTTTGCCATTCAGGGCCGAGGTCTAGCGTTTCACCAATTGCAAGCTTTGGAATTTTGCCGCGCATACGCTCTAAGCGTTGCTGATTTGGCAGGGGTAAGGTTGTGATTCCACTTAGTGCCACACATTGCGCAGCCCGGTCATTACAGACTAAGCCCATATCACAACCAGCTTTGAGTGCCGCTTGAATACGTGCATCGGCCCCGCCAGCGACACAAGCCGCTTGCATGCTCAAGTCATCCGAGAATAATACACCATCAAACTGCAGTTGCTCACGCAGCACTTTTTGAATCCAGAACTCCGAGAAGCCTGCTGGGTTCGGGTCAACTTGATCATAAATGACATGTGCTGGCATTAAGGCATCGAGCTGCGGCATCAGTTGGATGAAGCTTTGCATATCTTTGGCATAAATTTCATCAAAGGTACGAGAGTCAATGGCAGCAGCTACATGTGAGTCCGCTTTGACTGAACCATGTCCAGGAAAATGTTTCCCTGTTGAAGCCATGCCTGCACGTTTCATCCCTTTGAGGAACGCGCTGGCTAAAGGCACAATGTCCTGCATATTGGTTGCAAAACTACGGTCACCGATGACATCACTGATATCATTTAAGTCGAGCACGGGTGCAAAGCTAAAGTCGATGCCCACTGCAAGCACTTCAGTGGCCATGAGCCAACCACATTGTTCCGCCAGTTCCAGTGCTTGGGCTGGGTCTTGTTGATACAGCTCACCAAAACGTCCCATCGCTGGCAATAGGGTAAAGCCTTGTTTCAGGCGTTGCACTCGACCCCCTTCTTGATCGACAGCAATCAAAATTTCAGGGCGAATTTGACGCATATGGTCGGTCAGTGCGCGGACTTGCTGAGGGGATTGAATGTTGCGTGCGAATAAAATCACGCCACCGACTTGCGGAGCTTGCAATAGTTCAATATCTTCTTGGGTAAGTTCTGTGCCAGCGATGTCAAGCATCAATGCGCCAATCATATCGGTGTCCGTGTTTGAATTATTTAAATAAAGAGGCTGAGGGAGTCAGCATCCGCAAAACAATACCCGAATTCTGCAATGATTTGCTACATTTTGTCAGCACAGATTATGATAAAACTACACGACATAAACATATTCAGTTGTTTAAGATGTTGAATCTGCACCATTCAAGTTGAATAACGACGCAGTAATTTTGGTCGAAAACCAAGGAAGTACAAATTATTTATGAAACTTCAAACAATAGCTTGTGCAGTTGCGATTGCGACTGGTGGATTGTTCTTTACTCACGCAATTAATGAAGCAATTGCTGCAAATGATACGGCTGCTGTCTCTCAAGCAATCGTGCCAACCAAAGAGCAGGCGTTGGTTTCGCGACAATTGGCCACTTTAGTCGATCGTCAACATTATTTGAATATGCGTTTGGATGCGGAAACCTCGAACCGTATTCTTGATTTTTACTTGGATAGTCTAGACCCTGATCACACCATTTTTCTAAACTCAGAAGTTGAACAGTACAAAAAGCAATATGGGGCAACTTTTGGTGCGGCATTAAAAGCAGGCGACTTAACGGGCCCTTATGCGATTCATGCACAATATCGCGAGCGTTTGGCGCAGTTTTATGAATTTATGTTGGCTGAGCTGAAAAAGCCGCAAAATTTGAATCAGCCTAATGTGTATATTGATGTTGATCGCGAAAAAGCCGCCTATTTCAAAAATTCGCAAGAACAACGTAGCTATTGGCAGAAAATGCTGGTGTCGCAGCTGATTAATTTGACTATCAGCAAACAAGAAGAGCAGGCCAAGCAAAAAGTGCTGAAAGATAATCCAGAGCTTGCGAATGGTCAGGACTTGGCGAGTCCAGAAGATCTGACCCCCGTTCAGACCTTAACCAAGCGTTATACACGTCAATTGGAACGCATTAGCCGTACCAAGAGTGATGATGTGCTGGATAAAACCCTGAATGCAATGATGCTGACCTATGATCCACATAGTAACTATTTCCCGCCTGTGGATGCGATGGAGCTGAATCGACAAACCACATTGCAATTAGAAGGGATTGGGGTTTCGATTCGTCCAGAACGTGGCAATGAAGACTATACCAAGATTGAAACCATTGTGGATGGTGGACCAGCCAGCAAAACAGGACAAGTCAAATCAGGTGACCGCATTATTGGTGTGGCACAAGATGGCGAGAAAATGATTGATGTCATTGGTTGGCCAAGTAATGAAATTGTTGGTTTGATTCGTGGTAAACGTGGAACCAAGGTTACCGTTCGCTTACTGGCGACAGGCGCTGCTATGAGTCAGGCCCGAAACGTCACGATTGTGCGTGATGTGATTCAGGAAGAAGATGCAGGGGTACGCTCACGTGTGGTTGAAGTCAAACGTGATGGTAAAGTTCACCGTATGGGCGTGATAGAAATTCCATCTTTCTATTTGAATTACCGTGCGCGCCGTGCCGGCAATGAATATCGCTCTGTTTCAGAAGACACCAATAATGCATTTAAAGCACTGCAAAGCCAAAATGTTGAAGGTGTGATTGTCGATTTGCGCAATAACCCTGGCGGTTCTTTAGAAGAGGTTGCACGAATGCTCGGGCAAGTGATCAAGTCGGGTCCTGTGGTACAGATCCGTGATGGTAACGGTAATGTCAGTGTGTTTGAAGATGATGATGGCGGTGCACAAACCTATGCAGGTCCAATGGCTGTTTTGGTCAATTTAGCCTCGGCCTCAGCCAGTGAAATTTACTCGGCAGCGATTCAAGATTACCAGCGCGGTATTGTGATTGGGAGTACCACCACAGGTAAGGGTACCGCTCAAGTTCAATTGGATAGTTTGGCCTACGGGCAAGCAACCTTAACGCAGCGTAAGTTTTATCGCGTGACGGGTGGCAGTACCCAAAATAAAGGTGTAATTCCTGATATTAATTTGGTCGACATTTACAATGAAGAGTTTGGTGAACGCAAAGCCAAGAATGCATTGAAATGGGACACGATTCCAACGGCACCGTTCAAACGTGAAGGTTCTGTCCAACCTTATGTTCAGCAGCTTGAGCAATATTCACAACAGCGCGTTAAATTTGATCCGCAGTTTAAGTATCTAGAGCAGCGTAAGGCGATTGCGAAAAAGTCGGATGAGCAAAAACGTATTGTTCTAGATTTGAACCAACGTAAAGCAGAGCTCATCGCTTTAGAGCAGGAAACCTTGCAGGCGGAAAATCAGCGTCGACAAGCAACAGGTCAGAAGCCTTATGCCAACTGGGAAAGTTATCAAGCCTCTTTAGATGCTTTAGCCGAGTCGCGTGCCAAAATGAAAGCCACCCAGCGACCAGCATTGCCGGAAGAAGAAACTTTTGTTGTTGAAGCGGCCAATGTATTGTTGGACTACGCGCAGTTGCAAAAAGCCAAGTCTTAACATTAGCCTGATCCTGAACCGATCAAAGCCAGTCTTATTGAGACTGGCTTTTTTAATGCTTGGATTATAAAAAATTCCTAAAAAATAAATGGATATCAGTCAAGTTAGTCATTGGTTTATAGAAAAATTCACGAATAAGCACTTGACCAAAACGATAGAGTATTAGATTCTTAACGGGATTATAAGATTTGAAAAAACTTTACGTTTTTATCGTTTGAGAGCTCGACTTTGAATGTACTGATAAAAAAAAGATGACCTAAACGGAAGCTTTATATGGTTCATATTCATTATGATTTAAGCCTCGTTGTAGGTTCTATTTTATTTGCTTTGTTGGCATGTTTAATGGTCGTGTCACTCGAACAACTATTATTCCGTGAATCACAGCACAAGCTTCGCAAAGTCATTTTACTGGTGAGTGGCTTGGTCATGGCTGTTGCAATTTGGTGTATGCACTTTATTGCGATATTTGCAGGTCAATTTCCAGAAGCTTTTAATATCGATGTGGGTCTGACGTTAAGTTCTTATTTTATTGCATTTGTGGCTTCAACTTTTGCCATTTGGTTGGTGACACGCCCAACGCTGTCTTTTGTACGTCTGATGATGGGGGCGGTCTTGATGGGCGTAGGGATTTCAGGCATGCACTATACAGGTATGTTTGCTCTGAAATTCCCATCTTATCAGATTCAGTATGATGCCATGATGGTGGTATTTTCCATCATTTTCGCCGTTTGTGGCTCCGGGCTGACGTTCTGGTTAACCTTTAAATATAAAGCCGCGATTAAATACAAGTTCTGGTTAAAGCTGGGTATTGCTTTAATGATGTCGATTTCTATTGTCGGTATGCATTTTAGTGGTATGGCGGCAACACAATTTGTGAAAGACCCCAGTTACTTAATTGGGCTGAATCAGTCGGGCTATGGTTTGATTTTATTTACCGTTTTTCTGGTCACTGCTTTAATTTTTATTGCGGCATTTTTTGTGGCGGTTCTCGAGCAGCGTTTAGAAGAGCGTAATTTACAGCTCTATACGGCCAATCAAGAATTAGCCAAACAGGCTGTTCGAGATAACCTGACCAAGTTACCGAATCGGTTATATTTGGCCGAATACGCGCACTTTCTATTTACCAATCATCGTTATAATGATCAGAAAATTGCCTTTCTATTTATTGATTTAGATAGTTTTAAAGGGGTGAATGATGTCTTTGGTCACCATGTCGGTGACCAATTGTTGGTGCAGTTGTCGAGCCGAATTCATGCACAGTTAAATGATCGTCAAAAACTGCTTCGAATCGGTGGTGATGAGTTTTTATTGGTGATTGAAGATGCGAGCCTTGAACAAGCGGAACAGATGGCAGGGGTTGCACTAGAACAAATCCAAAATAGTTTTTTGATTGCAGGCAAAGAAATTAATATTTCTGCCAGTGTCGGCATCGCTATGTTTCCTGAACATGGTAATAATTTGCAGGATTTATTGATCAATGCGGATGCCGCAATGCTGTCTTCCAAGTATCAAGGTCGAAACACCTATTCGGTCTTTAACTATTCCGTGGATCAACAAGAAACCAAAAGCTTAACCAAGCTGATTAATGATCTGTATAAAGCCGTTGAAGAGCAGCAGTTTGTGCTGTTTTATCAGCCGAAATTCACCACACAAGATCATCAAATTTGTGGAGTCGAAGCCTTAATTCGTTGGCAACATCCAACCTTAGGCTTGCTGACCCCAAACATGTTTATTCGGGGTGCTGAAAAAACCGGATTGATTATTGAACTGGGCTACTGGGTGCTGGAACAGGCCTGTCGCCAAATTCAAATTTGGGAAAAGAATAATGCTCCCTTTTTTCCTGTGGCGGTGAATCTTTCGGCCGTGCAGTTTGAACATAAGCATTTATTTACAAATTTAGAAAACCTATTTGAAAAATATCAAATTGATCCGAGTCATTTGATGATTGAAATTACGGAAACTACAGCCATGCATCACATTGAGTCGAGCATTCTGAGTTTTGAGCGTTTACGTCAAATGGGCATCAAGTTGGCAATTGATGATTTTGGTACAGGTCATTCCAGCTTCCTGTATCTCAAGAATTTACCGGTGGATGAACTGAAGATTGATCGCGAGTTTATTTATGATCTGGAAGTCGACTCTAAAGAAGAAATGATTCTGGAGAGTATTATCCAACTGGCGATTAAACTCGGCTTGGTGGTGACCGCAGAAGGGGTGGAATGTGCCTCTCAAGCTGAAATTTTATCTCGTTTGGGCTGTCAGCAATTACAGGGCTATTTGTTGGCGATGCCGATGGAAGTTGAACAACTGGAACGTTTCTAAGCTGAGTTATCGATGACAGCCATCGCTCAGTCTGAACGGCTGTGTAGTTCAGGCTTCTGCTTCAATCTATGAATCTTGTCGGTAGATTGTGTTTATGCGGTCACACCGCTGGCTGTAGTATTTGACAACAGCCCCCCATTACATACAAATACGATTACGTCCTTCAGCTTTGGCTTGGTAGAGGTTCTCATCAGCCAGCTTCATGACCGCTTTAATGTGTACGGAAGAATCAGGCCAATGCGCCAGACCGATCGAAATGGTCACTGGACCGATGCCTTCAATCAGTGTGGTTTCCAGTTTTAGTCTGAGCCGTTCTGCTAATTTATAACCAATCGTCAGGTCGGTCGTTGGGGTGAGCACGATAAATTCCTCCCCACCAAAACGGCAACATACATCATTGTCCCGGAAATTGGCCTGAATTAATTCGGCGACTTTTTGTAATACCAGATCGCCTTTATCGTGACCATAGGTGTCATTGACTTGTTTGAAGTGGTCAATATCAATTGCGATCACACAAAACTGGGTGCGGGCATTGATCAGTTCTTGGGTAAAAACTTCCATGCCACGGCGGTTATAAAAACCAGTCAGCGGGTCTGTATTTACGTGGTAATTCAGTTCATTGATCCGCTTTTTAAAGTTTTGGGCACTGAGCAATAGCGAAAGTCGGAATTTCAATACTTCAAAATACCACGGTTCAATACTCTTAATTTTTTGATCAATATCGGGAGTATTCAGAATACTCGCCATTTTCGCCAGTTGTTCTAGAGGGTTAGAAATTAAATACGCAATACGCCAAACAATAAAGAAAATGATTAAATAAAAGATCGACATGCCAAACAAAATTTTATAGACAATATTGGTGGCTTGTTCTAACAATATAGCAGTCGGTTGTTGTGAAATCACGATCCATTGGGTGGATGGAACATAAGCAAAACCAGCCAGATTGTCCTTGCCTTCGCTATTGACCAATTGAGTCTTACCAAATTTGGTGGCTTGTATATAGGCCAGTCCCGTGTTGTTCGAAACCGTTTCTCCAATACGTTTAGCATCAGGATGGAAAATAATCCGGTTGTACTGGTCAAGTACATACATATAGCTGTTTTGATAGTTATATTTAATGCTCAACAATTCACGAATAATATTATTGTTTTTTAAGTAAACAGCACCGCCAATAAAGCCGAGATATTGATGGTTGCGGTCAAATACGGGTTGTGAAATAAAAACAATCAGATTTTTTCTGACTGAATAATACGGTGGGGTAATGACAGGGGCTTTTTTCTCTAAGGAAAGCTGAATGCCATAGGTTTTGTTGACTTGTTGTTTATTAAAAGCCAGTTGTTCAGGTGCAAAGGATACAAAGCGTCCATCCTTATTAATCACCACCACACTGTCGAAGAAATCGGATTGATAACGTAGGCGATTGACTTCACTTTGCAAGACGCGAGCATCACCGAAAGAATGCCCGAGAATTTCAGCACTATAGGCCAGTTCCTTGACGAGACTTTTAATTTGCAAATCTGTGCCATGCGCAATTTTTGAGGCATAGTCAAAATTGACAGAAAGCGAGTTTTCAATCAGCTGTTGACGTTGAATGTAGTAGCTGACCGCGAGAGAAACCACAAATAGACTAAACACACTAAACATAGCGAGAAAAAGAATGAGTTTTCTCAAATCTAGATTCAGAGTTGAAAGGAGCCTTTTCAGCATGGTCATCACATTATGGGAAATATTCTGCAAAATCAGGTTTCAGTTTAATTGACGCAAAGCGTAGCGAAGGACGAATCAATATACTTGCGATAAAACTTGCGCAATGTCGTTCAATGTATAGAGAAATGAGATAAAAATCTAGTTTTGATGAAATTTATCCATCTATTCATCACCTGTAAAACTGGTCAATTCTGTAATTAAGGACTATATTGTTTTTGTAACCATATTTTTATTTTTTGTATCCTCATTGAAAAGCTTGATCTGCTGTTGAGTCTCTGAATAAATAATCAAAATGATAGATCACAGGGTTTGATCGTCGTGTTTTCCCGAGGCACTTATGAATAGACAACTCCTTGAGATTGGCTCGGAAACAGAGCAATTGAGTGCATGTCGATTATCTTTGTTGTTGGGTATTTCGACGACTCCCAATCAAATTGCTACCTTTCTTCAGCTTGCGCGGCAATTGCTTGTCGTCGATTTCGCCTTATTGCAATTTTATAATGAGCCCTATGCATGGGTTGCGACCGAACAGGGGCTCAAAGCCTGTGAACGCAACATGGTCATGCCGATACACGCTGCCGTAGATCAGGTGATTGATGACCAGCATCCCTTGTATCCCAGCTTTGTCGCAGACCTCTCTGCTTTGGGTTTTATGGTGAATCCGCGTCTGATCGTACTGCATTTGCAAAACTCGGATGAACAGATGATTGGGCAAGTGATTCTGTTTGATCAACATACAGCGGCATTTAATCAAGCCCAGTTGCCGATGTTGCGGGAACTGTTTAACAGTTTGATCAGCCATATTGAACTCAAGATTGATTATGCTGAATTAAAAGAAATGTATGAGCAGCAGTCCGCCTTAAATTTCAGTAAAACTAAATTTTTCCAGATTATTGCGCATGATTTAAGAGCACCTTTTCATGGTTTGCTCGGGTTTTCCGAAGTGTTGGCGCAAGAGCGCGAAACTTTAGATGAAACCAGTGTGCAGAATATTGCCGATTATTTACACGACACTACGCAGTCGACCTATAGTTTGCTGGAAAGCTTACTCAATTGGGCGATGGCAGAGGGTGGGCGCTTTGTCTTCCATCCTATTAATTTTCAATTGAAACAAGCCACTAAAATTGTATTTGATGTTTTGAATGGTTTAGCGATTAAGAAAAGAATTCAATTGATTGATGCGGTGCCTGAAGAGATTAAGGTCTTTGCCGATATTAATATGGTGACTTCCGTGATTCAGAATTTGGTTTCGAATGCGCTGAAGTTTACCCACATGGATGGCACTGGTGTTGTGAAGATTTCTGCCATCACTCGTGATACAGACATTGAAATTTCGATACAAGATACGGGGCTAGGCATGACCCAACAACAAATCAAGCAATTGTTCCAACCACGTATGACCGTGAGTTTAAAAGGCACAGATGGCGAAAAAGGCATGGGGCTGGGTTTGGTGTTATGTAAACGTTTCGTCGAGATTAATCAGGGCGCAATTGAGGTCTATTCGAAAGAAGGTGAAGGCACTTTGTTCAAAGTAAGCTTGCCACAAGCAGAGTCACATTTAGCCTTAGACTTTGCACAAAAGAAAAAAGAAGTCTCTCCTTAAGGTTAGGTTTATTCAAGCTTGGCCAGTTGCTTTTCGCTCAGAAAATTCAGTGAAATCGCGAGAGAATCTGTAGTATCCAGTCGCTTGATTGAGTACACTCAGGTTTAACTCGACGTCATACCAATGCCGTATTTTCATAAAAAAGTTATCTGGAATATGCTGTCACGCTAGAAAAGCATATCGCATCGATGCAAGATCAAAATCGCCATGAGATTGTGCTGAACAGATTAAATAAAATTGAACAATGCTCTGATTATTGTCATGAAAATAGCAAAAGCATGAACTTCGAAAAATACAGATCAGCTGATCAGGCATTTACCAGAATAAGGAGCGCAGCTTTTGATGAACGCTGAACAATTGCAAAAAACCTTGTGTGCCAGCCAATATGCAGAACAAATCTTAGCCATTCATCCCATATTATTAGAACAAGATTATGCTGTTGATCAGTTTCAGTCCTCCTTAAGTACCGCGCAAATCTATGCACAAGTTGAACAAGAATTGCAAAGCGTTGCTGATGAAAGCACATGGTTGCGTCTTAGCCGTATTTTACGTGCACGCTTAATGTTTCGCTGGATTTGGCAAGATGCCAATCAACTCACCGATGTGGTGACCTTGACCCGAGAGCTGTCTGATTTTGCTGATGCTATGGTTTGTGCGGCTAAAGCCTTTGCTCGCGTGCCTTTGGTGGCCAAACATGGTGAACCCATCGGTTATAACGGTAAAGTGCAAGACCTGATCGTCATCGCGATGGGGAAACATGGTGCGCAAGAGTTAAATCTGTCGAGCGATATTGACCTGATCTTTGCCTTTGACGAGCAAGGAGAAACCAATGGGCGTAAATGTATCGATGTGCAGCAGTTTTGCGTGCTTTGGGGACAAAAACTGATTTACCTGCTGGATCACATCACCGCGGATGGTTTTGTGTTTCGCGTCGACATGCGCTTGCGTCCATGGGGGGATGGCTCAGCCTTGGCGATCAGCCATGTGGCATTAGAAAAATATTTGAGCCAGCATGGACGAGAGTGGGAGCGTTACGCTTGGATTAAGGCACGCATCGTCACGGGCGGTAAGGAAGGAGATGAATTACTGGCCATGACCCGTCCATTTGTATTCCGCCGTTATGTGGACTACACCGCCTTTGAAGCCATGCGTGAAATGAAAGCCATGATTGAACGCGAGGTGGCGCGACGTAATATTGAAGATGACATTAAGTTGGGTGCAGGGGGAATTCGCGAAGTTGAATTTATTGTGCAGGTGTTTCAGCTCATTTACGGGGGTTCCAAACTCGAGTTGCAAGATCGTCAATGCTTAGTCAGTTTGCATCATTTGGGAGAAGTGGGATTATTGGACCCACAAGTGGTGCTAGAGCTGGAAGATGCTTATTTATTTCTTCGCCGGATTGAACATGCCATTCAGGCCTTAAATGATCAGCAGACTCAATCACTACCAAGTGAGCCCGAGTTGCGCCAGCGGATGATTGACACCTTGGGTTATCCGAGTTGGGCGGCATTTCTTGAGGTGCTGAATCAAAAGCGTGCCAAAGTCATTTATCAGTTTGAACATCTAATTAAAGAAAAAGAACCAGACCCATTGCTCGAAAGTTTTGGTCAATTAGAACAGCGTTTACAAGCGGTACTGGATGAGGATGCCAAAAATCTGGTGCATGAGTTCTGGCATGGCAATGCTTTAAAAAAACTGCCAGCCAAAGCGGTACAGCGTTTAAAAATGTTTTGGCCGCATTTGATTGAAGCCATTTTAGAGTCCGATAAGCCGCAAACTGCGCTATTGCGTTTGATGCCCTTGGTTGAATCGGTCATGCGTCGTACGGTCTATCTGGTGATGCTGATTGAAAGTAAAGGCGCTTTGCAGCGTTTAGTCAAAATGGCCACTGTCAGCCCATGGATTTGTGAAGAATTGACGCATTATCCAGTGTTGTTGGATGAGTTTTTGTCCATGGATTTTGAACTGCCACGCCGTCAGGATTTACAGGATTCATTACGTCAGCAATTGCTGCGCATTGAGCTAGATGACGTTGAAGATTTAATGCGGGTCTTGCGCCTGTTTAAAAAATCGAATGTGTTGGCAGTGGCTGCCAGCGATGTCTTAGCGGAAAGCCCATTGATGAAAGTGTCGGATGCCTTGACGGATATTGCGGAAGTCTCGGTGAATGCCACCCTGAATATGGCCTATCAGATGGTGGCTAAACGACATGGTTTCCCGCTTGACATTGAAGGGCAGCGCTGTGCCATTGACCATACCGCCTTTGCCGTGGTGGGTTACGGCAAGGTCGGTGGGATTGAGCTGGGATATGGGTCAGATTTGGATCTGGTGTTTATTCATTATATGGATGAGCAAGCCGATACCGATGGTTCAAAATCCATCAGTGGCTTTGAATTTGCCATGCGCGTGGCCCAAAAATTTATTTCACTCATGACCACGCAGACTTTAGATGGTCGTGTCTATGAAATTGATACTCGATTGCGTCCCTCAGGTGAAGCTGGGGTGCTGGTGACCAGCTTGAAGGCCTTTGAACAGTATCAACTGAAAAATGCGTGGTTATGGGAGCATCAAGCGCTGGTGCGTGCCCGTTCCATCGCGGGAGAACAAAGCTTAAGAGATAAGTTTGAGCAATTACGTTGCCGCATTTTAACTTTGCCTAGAGCTGAAGAAAATGTCCGCGAAGAAGTGCTTAAAATGCGTCAGAAAATGAAAGACCATTTAGGGTCATCCAAGGAACAGCAAAAAGATGGAATTTTTCATTTAAAACAGGATGCAGGTGGTATCGTTGATATTGAATTTATGGCACAGTATGCTGTGTTAGCCTGGAGTGGGTCGAATCCGGATCTCGCCCATTACTCCGACAATGTACGAATCCTTGAAGACGCTGCAAAAGCAGGTTGCTTATCCAGTGACGATGCAACAGCATTGATTCAAGCTTATCTCAGTGAACGAGCCGAGAGCCACCGTTTAGCGCTTGCGAACCAATCCATGCAAGTAAATGCTGCGGACTGGCACGATACCCGCGTGATCGTTTGCAAGTTATGGCAAAGATTAATAGATCCAACCGCCACGGCAGTGTTGGATAAAAATGACTGTGTATAAAAAAATTTGGAGTGTGTGCCATGAATTTGGCTGATCGTGATGGTTTTATTTGGCAAGATGGACAATTGGTTGACTGGCGCGAAGCGAAAGTTCACGTTTTAACGCATACTTTGCACTACAGTATGGGTGTCTTTGAAGGTGTACGTGCTTACGAAACACCAAAAGGTACAGCGATTTTCCGTTTACAAGACCACACAAAGCGTTTGCTTAATTCTGCAAAAATTTATCAAATGAAAGTTCCGTTTGATCAAGCAACGCTAGAACAAGCTCAAATTGATGTGGTTCGTGAAAATAAATTAGCATCATGCTATTTACGTCCTTTGATCTGGATTGGTTCTGAAAAACTTGGTATTGCCGCAACAAACAATACCATTCATGCCGCTGTAGCAGCATGGGGTTGGGGAGCATATTTAGGTGAAGAAGCGATGGCGAAAGGCATCCGCGTAAAAACTTCATCGTTTACCCATCACCATCCAAACGTAACCATGTGTAAAGCAAAAGCATCAGGTAACTATACCTTGTCGATTCTTGCTCACCAAGAAGTGGCGCATTCAGGTTATGATGAAGCGATGCTTATGGATCCACAAGGCTATGTATGTCAAGGTTCTGGTGAAAACGTATTCTTAGTCAAAGATGGCGTTTTACATACCCCTGATATTGCAGGTGGGGCATTAGACGGCATTACCCGTCAAACCGTGATTACCATTGCCAAAGACTTGGGTTATGACGTAGTAGAACGCCGTATTACGCGTGATGAATTCTACATTGCCGATGAAGCGTTCTTCACAGGTACGGCGGCTGAAGTGACACCGATTCGTGAGTATGATGATCGTCAAATTGGTTGCGGTTCACGTGGTCCAATCACCACCGAAATTCAAAAGACTTATTTTGATGCAGTACAAGGCCGTAACGACAAATATGCACACTGGTTGACTTACGTAAACTAAGTTGATCGGTTAAGATCAAAAGGCGAGACTTCGGTTTCGCCTTTTTTCTTTGAGTTTTTAATATGGTTGTCGTTTATGCATATTGTCTATGTCAGTGATGGAAAAGCAGGGCATCGCTCTCAAGCCCTCGGCTTATTTAAGGCCATGCAAAGACAATCTACAGAAACCGTCAGTTTTGAAGAAATCTCCATCAATGATTTAGCAATATTGCCGCTCATTGCAGGTCTTTTTCGTGGATCGATTCCACAATTACAGACTGCACCTGATTTTATTTTGGGTGTGGGTAGTCATACTCATTTACGGGTGTTGTTACTGGGGAAAATTTATGCCTCAGCCAAGACCGTAATTTTAATGAAACCGAATTTTCCAAGTGCGTGGTTTGATTATAGTGTCATTCCCGAACATGATGGCGTGCAGGCTTCGAATCGCGTGATTGTGACGCAGGGTGCATTGAATCCGATTGTGAATGAGCAGCGACATCAAACAGGACGAATTTTAATTGCATTGGGCGGTTCATCTAAACGGCATCAGTGGAACGAAGAAAAAGTCTTTTCTGCAATTCAACAGATTGTCGAGCAACATTTGGATAGTGAAATTGTGATTACCACTTCACGAAGAACTCCTGAAGCATTTGTAGCCCGACTTAATGCTCACCCTTTTTTACCGAATGTACATTTTTTCCCTGTAGAGCATACCCCGCAAGGCTGGATTTTTGAAGAAATGCAGAAAGCGGAAGCCGTTTGGGTCACTGAAGACAGTGTATCCATGATTTATGAAGCATTGACGGCAGGTTGTAAGGTCGGAATTATTGAAATTGAACGAGTAAAGGAGGATAGGATTACTTGTTCTCTTGATAAATTAAAAACTTCAACTTTTTTTGATAATGAAAAAAAAATATTGTCTAATGCATTTCTAAATGAAGCAACTCGAGTTGCTAAAATTATATTATCTAGTTAGAGTTTTGATTTTTATGAAAATTTTGCATATATCTAATTTTGCTTTTAATAAGTTAGGAGAGCGGTATTATTCTATAGATCGAAAAATTTCTGCGGGATTAATAGAAAATGGCCATTTTGTCTATGATTATAGTTTTCGTGATATGGCAAGAATGGGAACAATTTTTAAGACAAAAAAGCTAGGAAGTGGTGTAGCTAATAATGAGATTTTAAAAATTATTGAAAATTTACGCCCAGATCTCCTATTGATAGGTCATAGTGATTTATTGAAAAAAGAAACTCTTCAAAATATTAGAAAAAATTATCCATCAATCAAAATTGGGTTTTGGTTTGTAGATTGGTTATGTGAACAATCTAAAGCAAATTATATACGAGGTTTTTCTCCTTATGTTGATGCTATTTTTTGTACTACGGGAGGGACGTTGTTAAAGCAATTTAAACTACCAAACAATAAAGTTGGCTATATCCCTAATATTTCTCAGAAATCTATTGAGGAACTTCAGCAGTTCAATAAAGAAACTTTTTCAAGAGATTTCGTGTTTTTTGGTACAGTATATAAAGATCCTGATCGTGAGGAATTTTTAAAACACCTGATTCAAAGTTTGGGTGAAAACTTTTATTGTTTTGGAGCTTTTGATAATAAAACAGTTTATGGGCATGAATACATTGATATCTTGTCTTCAGCTAGATGTGGATTAAACTTATCTAGGCGTAATGATATAGAACTATATTCATCTGATCGTATTGTTCAATTAACAGGTAACGGTTTATTGACTTTTACCCCTCAAGTACCAGGTTTTAATAAATTATATACTGATAATGAAGTAGTATATTTTAATGATATACAAGATCTTATAGAAAAATTTGAATACTATAAATGTAATATTGAACAAGCCAAAGCGATTGCGAAAAAAGGTTGGAAAAAATCACATCAATCATTCAATAGTAGAAGAGTAACGCAATATATGCTGGAGGTTATTTTCGATCAGCCTTTTTCTGAAGCTTATGAATGGTCACATGAGGTTTATCTTTAATGTGGATTTTATATATTGTTCTAGGAGTAGTTGTACTAGCCGCTCTCATCTATCTGTTGGGTAATTATACGTTTTGGCTACCATTTCGTAGTTCAAAGCTGCCTCGCGTGGTGATGCTGCATCAAGTGACACCAGACGAAGCGGCTTCGGGTATGAACATGCCACCAGAAAAATTTGAACAGCTATTGCAATATTTGGTCAACAAAAAGGCCACGTTTTGTTTTGTCTCGGAACTTGATCAATTCAAAGATCAAAGTAATGTTTTTGCTTTGTCTTTTGATGATGGCTTTTTGGATAACTATCAATATGCCTATCCATTGTTGAAAAAATACAATGCTAAAGCAACTATTTATTTGGCAACACAAATTGTAGGTATTGAAAAGTTAAATGAAGCACAGATTCATGAAATGGCAGATTCTGGTGTAATTGAGTTTGGTGCGCATACGCAGCATCATGTGAATTTATTAAAACTGTCTGATGAGGAAGCATTTGCAGAAATACAGGCATCGAAAAATGATGTAGAAGCTCTGGTTGGGAAATGTCCAAGCTTTGCTTATCCATTTGGACGGTTTAATGAAAAGCATCAACAGATGGCAAAAGAAATCGGTTTTAAAAATGCAGTTTCTACCCGTAAAAAAGTCGAGGCATATACTGCAACCAATCAATTTAATATTCCACGTGTTAGTACACATGGTGCCATGAATGCTTTACAAATGCGCATTGCTTTAGCTAAAGGACGCTACAAATTATGATTCCTTGCAGTGTTTATATCGTGACATTGAATTGTGGTGCGTGGCTTCAAGGTACTTTAAATAGTGTTAAAGACTTTGCAGAAGTGATCATTTTAGATTCGGGGAGTACCGATGATACCTATGCAATAGCGAAATCATTTCCCAATACCCGTATATCACATCAAGATTGGCTTGGTTATGCTGCACAAAAGAGCTTGGCATTGTCGCAGTGTCAACATGATTGGGTGCTGAACCTGGATGGCGATGAAGTATTGTCACCTGAATTAAAAAATGAAATTGAACAGGTCATTCAAACCAATCAAATTGATGCTTTAATTACACCGATTAATGATGTGTTCTTGGGCGTGCCGAACAGCAAGCACACCAAAAAACACGCCAAGGTACGTTTTTTTCGTAAGTCCAAAGGACAATATGATCTAGAAAATAAAGTGCATGAGAATGTGATTGTTGATGGTCATAGTATTCGTGCGGAAGGTGATATTTATCACTATGGTGAATCGAGTATTTTTGTCAAAGTTGAAAAGAATAATCAGTACTCTGAATTAAAAGCACAAGAGAAGTTTCAAAAAGGAAAATCTCCAAGTATTTTAAAATTGATATGTATCATGCCTTTAATGTTCGTAAAATCTTATTTTCTTAGACGAAATTTTATGAATGGTTGGCGTGGTTTTGTTGGTAGTATGATCAATGCTTTTTATGCTTTTCTAAAAGAAGCTAAATTGTTTGAAAAAAGAAGCTACAATAAGCGTGATTCTAAATATTGAGTATATAAAGTTGAAAATTTGCTTTATTTCTACAGATTTTCCACCAACATTGGGTGGCGTTGCATCCCATGCACATGAATTAGCAAAAGCGATGGTAAAACTTGGACATGAAGTTCATATTTTAACTTCCTTGGTTCATGGGAGTGAGCCCGAGGAAATGATGGATGGAATTTTTGTGCATCGTGCGAAAATTCTTTGGCAAAAGCCTTTTTATACTTGGGGGATGGCTAAGCATATAAAAAAATTAATAAAAGATAATTCAATAGATTTAATTCATGTGCATGGAATGCGACCTTTAGAAGCAACGAAAGGCTTAAATATTCCTGTTGTATTTACAAATCATACTTCAGGGTTTTTAAAAAGGTTAGAAAAGCCTTCAATTTTACAAGGTCGCTTAAAATCACGCTTACAACATGTTTCTCTGGTGTTAGCACCAAGTTATGAGTTATGTGATGCTACAGCCAAAATTGGCTACACTGGGCCTGTATATTTCGTTTCTAATGGGGTAGATACAAATAAGTTTTCAGCAAAAGAATTGAAGAATATCAATAAAGAAAAAACTTTCATTCTCGCGAGACGTTTAGTCGAAAAAAATGGTGTTGTAGTGTTTGCTGAAGCACTGACTAAAATAAAGAGCCCCAATTTTAAGGTGCTAATCGCTGGTATAGGCAGTGAGCAGCAAGCCATGCAGGAAATATTCAAAAAAGCCCGTATAGAAAATAAAGTTAAATTTATCGGGGCTGTGAAGAACTCGGATATGCCAGCTTTATATAAACAGGCGGATTACTCTGTTTTACCATCGTTTTATGAAGCTACAAGTATTACTGGGCTTGAGTCTATGGCTTCTGGATTGCCACTGATCGGAACAAATGTAGGTGGAATTCCATATCTTATTGAAGATGGGGTTACAGGCTTTCTTGTGCCTTCCCATGATGCTAATGCCCTAGCAGAAACAATGGATAAGGTTTTATCTTTTGATAATCAAAAATATATTCGGCTAAGTTTGGCGAGCTCAGAACGGGCAAAGTCTAAATTTGATTGGACTGTTATTGCGAAGCAAACAGAAACTTACTATAAACAAATTTTGTAAAATTTATATGCGTAAAATTAATGTATTAGTTGCTTTTGGTACGCGACCTGAAGCAATCAAAATGGCACCAGTAGTTAAAGCATTGCAAGCAGACATTACATTCAATGCAAAAGTTTTAGTAACTGCACAGCATCGTGAAATGTTAGATCAAGTATTAGCTGTATTTGATATTCATCCAGATTTTGATTTGGATATCATGAAACCTAATCAAACCTTAAGCCAGCTCTCTGCACGTATCTTAGGTAAAATGGATGATGTATTCCAAGAATTTCGTCCCGATATTGTACTAGTCCATGGTGATACCTTAACAGCTTTTGTAGTAGCACAATCAGCTTTTTATAATCAAATTGATATCGGACATGTGGAAGCAGGGTTGCGAACTTATAATTTGAAGTCACCTTGGCCAGAAGAGGGAAATCGCCAGCTAATATCTCGAATTGCACGTTTGCATTTTGCTCCTACCTCTATTTCAAGTCAAAGTTTGATTAATGAAGGATTGAAGCAAGAAGATATATTTATTACGGGTAATACTGTAATTGATGCTTTGTTAAGTATTGCAAATAAAAATGATTTACCCCTACCAAAACTTTCTGAAGAATTATTTTTGAAATTAAATTCTAATGAAAAAATAGTATTGATAACGGGTCATCGTCGTGAAAATTTTGGTGATGGATTTAAAAACATTTGTTTAGCATTAAAGCAGTTGGCAGAAAAAAATCCTACAGTTAAATTTATCTATCCTGTACATTTGAATCCAAACGTTAAAAATGTTGTGAACGATTATTTATCAGATGTCAAAAACATTGCTTTAATACCACCACAATCTTATTTAGAATTTGTGAACTTAATGAAGCATAGTTATATTATTTTGACAGACTCAGGCGGTATTCAAGAAGAAGCACCAAGTTTAGGTATTCCAGTGCTCGTAATGAGGGATACGACGGAACGACCAGAAGCAGTATCAGCTGGAACAGTGAAACTAGTCGGTACTGATCAAAATAGCATTATTTCTAATGTACAGGCTTTGTTAGATGATGAAGAAATTTACCATTATATGTCAACAGCAAGCAATCCATATGGAAATGGCCATGCTGCTAATCAAATAATAGATATATTAAAGCAAACTTACATTTAGGAAAGTTTTATTGTGTTTGGTATTTATGTTGTCAGTATTGAAGAAAGAAAGAGTCAAAGACTTTCTTCTTTCTTTAAACAAAATTTTTTTAAAGATATTCCTGAAAATGACATTAATATTTTAGGGGTCAAAGGGGGGGGGATGACAGCGAAAGAATACTTTAATTTAGCTGTGCATGGGAGAGCTAAACCTTTGACCCCTGGAGAATTAGGTTGTACTTTATCGCATCTGGAAATATATAAGAGACTCTTATTAACAGAAAACGATTTTGCATTAATTTTTGAAGATGATGCTATTTTTCCTGAGGCCTTAAACTATAAAGAACTCTTGGAACAAATTAAGCAATATAAATTTGACTCATGCTTTTTGTTAAGTTTGGGAGGGATTCAAATGAAAGTATGCCGTAATGTGAGAGGTGAAATCCAAAAAAATAAAATACTCTCTCAGCCTGTTATAACTGTCAATCCACATTTTTATAATAGAGTTTGTTATACATTTGCCTATGTAATTGATCGAGAAATGGCAGAAGTTCTACTAAAATATCATGATATACCACGAAGAGCAGATGATTGGAGTTATTTACATGATTTTAATTCTAAGGCAAGAATTTATATGACTAATTTAATAGATCATCCTGTTGATCAAAATATTAGTAATAGTTACATTGAATCTGAAAGAATAAAAAATAATGATATTCCTTTTAGTTGCTATGGGCATGGAATCTCAAAACAAGTAGCTAAAATAAAGTATAAAAGATTCAAGTTGTCTTAGAGTTTATTATTAAGATATTTTATATTTAATAAAATATCTTAATAATCTTAAAAAATTTTTTAAGATTAAATTTTTAGCGATTTCTTTAATAAAATTTTTTTCTTGATAAATTGAGTAGGAGTTGTTGACATTTTTAGCTTAAAAAAATAGCGAAGTAGTAAAATCAAATCGCTAAACCCAATTTTACTATTCGCTATGCCTCGTACTATGCTGACTAACCAACACTGGTCTAAGCTAAAACCTATTCTGTTCAATTTCGGTATTTATCTCAAACATAATTTGAAATTATTTCTGGAAGCTATTCTTTATAGAATTATAACAGGATGTCCTTGGCGAGATTTACCTGAAGCTTTTGGCAAATCTAATACGATTCTCAAACGATTCACTCGGTGGTCTAAAGACAATAAACTACTAAAAATATTTAATTTATTGTCCAAATGTGCAGATCTAGAATGGATTTTTATGGATGGTAGCTATGTCCGAGCTCATCAGCATGCGACTGGGATAAAAAACCAAGCTATTTCAAAAAGTATCGATGGAAACAGCTCTAAAATACATTTGGCTGTAGATGCTCATGGGAATCCGATTAAATTTATAGTGAGTGATGGGACAACACATGATGTAAAAATTGCACCCCAATTAGTTGATTCACTGGATTTGGAAGCAACAACAATTTTATGTGCTGATAAAGGATATGACTCCGAAAAACTGAGAGAGCAAATTATTAAAACAGATACAAAAGCCAATATACCTAAGAAATCCAATACCAATTCTGATAACAAGTATATGGATTGGTATTTATATAAAATTAGGCATTTAGTTGAAATCACATTTGTAATACTTAAACAATTTAGAGGTATTGCTACACGCTATGACAAGCTAAAGCGGAATTATGAAAATTCAGTTGCTTTAGCATGTGTCTTTATTTGGCTACCATTATGAAATGTCAACAAACCCTAGTATTTAATTGGAGATTTTATTAAATATTTTTCATGGACATTAAAATTAAAGTTTTTTTATTTCCGATCCATGAATCGCTAAAGTGATGTATGGTGTAATTGGTGTCAAGATTTGGGTAAAATGTGGTTGATAGATAAACTACAATTGAATTATTATTGTCACCTCTTTTTTTGTTATATTTCTAATATTTTGGTTGTGTTCTATGATATTAATTACTATGGCAGGTTTAAGCTCTAGATTTTCTAGAGCTGGTTATCAGTTGCCAAAATATATGCTTGAATTAGATGGTAAATCTCTATTTGAGTGGTCTGTATCTTCGTTTAAAAAATATTTTAAAACTGAGGATTTTACTTTTGTCATTAGAAGTAGTGATGAAATACGAACATATGTTGAAGCGAAAATTAAGTTATTAGGAATATTAAAATATAATATTATTGAGTTAAGCAATGATACTAGTGGGCAAGCAGAAACAGCATATTTGGCATTAAAAAATAATATAATAGATTTCTCAATCATAATATTTAATATAGATACAATTAGGTATGATTATATAAAGCCAGACTTCATTGACGAGTGCGATGGTTATTTAGAAGTATTTTATGATGAAGGAGAGCATTGGTCTTTTATTGATCCAGGGGTTGATGGTTTAGTCTTAAGAACTACGGAAAAGTTAAAAATTTCTAATCTATGTAGTGATGGACTCTATTATTTTAAAAGTCAGAAAGAATTTTGTAGAATTTTTGAAGAAGCATTGAATTCTAATGAATTGGTTAATAACGAGTTTTATATTGCCCCTTTATATAATAAACTGATTGAAAAAGGTAAAATTATTAAGTACTACGAAATTTCTTCAAGATATTTAGATTTTTCAGGAACACCTGTAGAATATGAAAATTTGTTAAAGAAGATGGGCAGTAGATGAAAAGATTAATTATGGATTTGGATGATACTATTTGCAGTACATTAAATGGTGATTATGAAAATTCATACCCTAATGTAGAAATTATAGAAAAAATGCACGAATATAAGCGGGAGGGTTTTGTTATTGTAATCAGTACTAGTAGGAACATGCGTACTTATGAAGGTAATCTAGGTAAAATAAATGCTAATACCCTCCCAGTCATAATTGATTGGTTGGAAAAGAATAATGTGCCATATGATGAAATTTATACAGGAAAACCCTGGTGTGGTTTTGAAGGATTTTATGTTGATGATAAAGCAATAAGGCCTGATGAATTTGCAAAATTGTCATTAAAAGAAATCAGAGATTTATTAGGTTTAAATTAATGATTATTATTAATTCTGCAGCATATGTTGTACCTGAGTTTCAGAGCGAATTAGGCGAGATACCACCATGTATGTTGCCTTTAGGTAACCGTAAACTTATACAGTATCAAGTAGAAAATTTAAGAAAATTCAAAAATGAAAGAATAGTACTTTCTTTACCACTTAGTTATAAAGTGAGTATAGCTGAAAGTAAGCTATTTGAAGATTTAGACATTGAAGTCATCACAATTCCAGATAATTTTTCATTAGTTAATGCATTAATTTATGTAATTAATGTTTCTGTTTGTTTGGATGACTATATCCGTATTTTACATGGCGATACGCTAATTTATGATCTACCTAATGAATTAGATAGAATTTCAGTAGCATATACTAGTGATGAATATAAATGGAAAACTGTTTCTCAGGATAAAAATGATACTATAGATTTAGTATGGTCAGGTTTTTTTTCGTTTTCTGATAGAAAAACATTATTAAAAGTATTATCTCTATCTAATGGTAATTTTGTAAATGCAATAATAAGATATCAGCATTTAAAAAATTCAAAAGAGATCGAATGTTATGAGTGGCATGATTTAGGACATGTAAATACATATTTTGTATCCAGATCATTTATTACGACGCAGCGAGCTTTTAATTCATTAAAGATTAGTGACGGAGTGGTATATAAAACAGGTATTCCTTATTTAAAGATAAAAGCTGAAGCTGAATGGTTTGAAAATATTCCCCCAATTGTAAAAAAATATACTCCTCAATTGATTTCTACGGGAATTAATGAATCTAATCAGCCATTTTATTCTCTAGAATACTTGCCTCATTTACCAATGAACGAAATTTTTGTACATGGCCGAAACTCCATTATATTTTGGAGTAGACAGTTTAATTTATTTCTTAAATATTTTGAAGATTCAAGGAAAGCTGTTGATGTTAAAATAATAAATACTCTTAGTAAGAAAATATCAAAAGATGCAGAATCATTATATTCTTTAAAAACCTACTCGAGACTGAAAGAATTTAAAAACTCTGAATTCCTTAATCATGAAGTCTCAGTGAATGCTCAGAAAATTTCAGTGGAAAACATAGTTGATGAATGTATTCATAGAACGTTGAAACTTCCCTTAGTTCCATCAGTTTTACATGGAGATTTTTGTTTTAGTAATATTTTATATGATTCAAGAGCAAAAAAAATTAAAGTTATTGATCCTAGGGGAATAAATTATAATAGTGAAATGACAATATATGGTGATCAAAAATATGATTTTGCTAAATTAACCCACTCTATATTGGGTCTTTATGATTTTATAATATCTGGAAGATATGAAATAAAAAACTATGATGATGGTAGTGAGTATATTTCTTTTGATATCGATGAGCGTTTGGAAAATATTCAAAAAAAATTTTTAGAGTATCAATTTGTAGATGGAGTAGGTGTTAAAGATATTATTCCATTAGTTGTTTTATTGTTTTTTTCAATGCTTCCTCTTCATAAGGATCGACTTGATAGACAAAAAGCAATGCTCTTAAATGCCTTTAGATTATATGAAATGATAGATTAGAGATTTATTTTAAATGAAAATAGCAGTTCAAATTTTTGGTCATATGAGAACATTTAAAAAATGTGCACCTATACTAAAACAGAAAATTTTAGAAAAATATGATTGTGATGTTTTTATTCATACTTGGAATAAACCTTATCATGATGATATTGAGGTTAAAGAAGATTTTTGTTCAGATATTATACAGTTATATAATCCCAAAAAAATAGAAATAGAAGAACAAGAATTTTATAATGATATTGAAGGGTGTTATATAGTTGATACTGATTCAAAATTTAAGGGAGTTAATGCTTTACTTAGTGGTTTAAAATACATGAATTATAGTATGATTTCTGTAAATTTATTAAGGATGGCTTATCAAAAGGAGTATTGCACAGAATATGATTATGTGTTGTGTATAAGGCCTGATATATATTTAAACGATGATTTTGATATAAATTTATTTGAAAATGATTTTAATTTTAATTCAAACACCTTAATTAGTTTTGTTAATTATCCTGTATTAACAGTTGCACTACGAAGGTTAAATATAGTTTATTTAGCGAGTGATGTTTTTATGTTGATGACTCCAAATGTGGCAAATAGATTATTCAAATCTATCTCTGATTTTGATAAATATTATATTGATTTCACAAGGATGTTTCCCAATAAAAATTTCCATCCAGAGTCAGCTTTCAGTGAGTTGGTAGTGAGTAAAAATATTATTCATCGAGCCTATATATATTCTTTTAATATAAGTAGAAAGAACTCATTAGAAGATATAGTTGTTTCATTAGAAGCATCTGATAAATATCTTGCAATGAATAATTTTGTTGGAAATAGCTCAAAGTTAAAAAAATATAAATCTAGATTATTGATTATATTTTTTATACTAATCTTTTCTGTGGTTTTTAATTTATATTTGGTTTTTTTTAAATTTTAATGAAAAAATTTTTTGAAATAAAATGGTAGTTTTCTTAATTTTTTTAAATGCATATGGATATTTATTTAAAAAAATTAAGAATAGTCTTGTTATTTTTGTATGAGGAAATATTTTTATTGATTTTATGTCAATAAAAATATCTCTCCTTTTTTTTAACATATTTAGGTAATCTAAAGTACTGTAGCATGATAGATTTACTTCAATAGAGTCATAGTCTCTTTCAAATTTTGGCATTATTAACCCAATATCCCTAGGATGTACTATTATGAATGTATCAACTAAAAACTCTTCAAAATTATCAATAATTTTTTTACTAATATCGTTATGAAAATTAATGGGAAATTTTTGATTGTTAAATAGATAGTTGAGCACTAACCATTGTTCAACCGCATACCGTGAACGGAACTTTCTTTCATTTTTATTTGAATGTATTGCATGTTTATTATATTCATACCAAACTGCATTTTCGTATTCATATCTAGGGCAAGAGAAATACCTTTGTATATCTTCTTTATATCCGAAAAGAAACATATCACTTATATGATAAGCCATATGTTCAAAACATCGAGGATTTAGTGAAAAAAGTGATGTTGTTAAAATTCTGCCATTACCAATAGATGTTTTTCGATTGATATCTTTTAAGTTATTCCAAATTTCTAAGAAATAGATTTTATTTAAAAACTGATCTGTTCTAATCTTCAGAACTAATGGTCTCGTAGCTTTTTTTATACCAGATAAACTAGAAATTATTTGTTTGTTGATGTTGTTTTTTGACAATTGATTAAATTTTAAGGTTGGAAGTGCATCTATATCTTCATTATAAATGATGCAATCAAATAATGAATTTTTATCTATATATTCATCATTAGTTGAAAGTATAAATTCACTTTCAGAGAGTATGTTTCGCATAGCATAGACATGATCCTCAATATTATATTGTGAATATATTGGACCCTGAATCACAACTGAGATATCTTTAGATGAAAAAACATACAATTTACTTATCCGGATTACCCTTCAATACCATATAAATCAAACCGACAAAAATCGCAAAGGCACCGCCCAAACTACTCACACAGAAATAGAGGATGCGGTCAGAAGTGTCTAAATTAAATAATCCGTTGGCAAGAATATAGCGCATGAATAACCACTGGACGATTGCAAACACAATTACCACTAGACCACGACGGCGGACTTCAGGACGCATAGCCATAAGCTTGATCATCTATCATCATAAAAACAGCGGCTATTATGCCACTGCTCAGAATTGATCTCAAATGAATAAAAGCAATCAGCTCAATGCCGTACAAATTTACATAAATTGGGGCTTTTATTTTGATAATTCGCACATTCTTACAAAAAGTCACCTGCTAGAGTGTTTGCAGTAAACATTCACATTGCCATAACAATTTCTGAAGCGTTTGTATGACCAGATATACTGCTCTGGTGCGAGATGAATCATTTCTTGCATTGCCAGATTTAAGCTGTCTACAGACTGCTGCAAGTCACTGGACTGAATGCTTGTGGGTAAATCAATGCAATGTATATCAAAACTTGATAATTCAGGATTACGGATGCAGCTTAAACCAATCACATTGCATTGAGTCTTGGCCGCCATTTTCGAAACCAATGTTGCGGATAGGGTATTTTGTTGGAAAAAATGCGAATAAATTCCACCAGAAGCTTTAGGTAAATGATCTGGCAAAACCACCGTCAGACCGCCTTGTTTTAAATGTTTAAAAATTTGACGTATTCCAGTTTCATTTGTTGGAACCAAGGTGGCATTAAATTTCTGGCGGGCATTTAAAATATAGCGATTCACCCCTTTTATTTTGTCTGGTTTATACATGATCATGGGTTGGGTATAGACGTTCAACCATGCATTGAGTAACTCCCAACAGCCAAAATGGGGGATCACCACAATCACACCTTTTTGGTTCGCTAAGGCATCTTCTAACCGCTCTGCACCATGAACATTTTTGAGTAAATCTAGGCTGTATTGAGGTGGCATTCCCCAACATTTTATAAACTCGATATAGGTGAGACATTGACTTCGAATACTGAGTCGAATCCGCTGTTGCAGTGCTATTTCATCTAATTCTGGATAGGCCAATTGAAGATTGATGGATGTGATTCGCTTAATATTTGAATGGGTATGAAATAGAAAAAAAGCCGCCCAACTCGCAATTTTTTGTAAAAAGGATAACGGTAAAATCGCAATACATTTAAGCAGGAAATAGATAACCATATTTTGACTCAAGAATCTTTTTTACTAGAAAGGGTGGAAAGGGTGGGAGAAATTTTGTAAAGAAACTGATAAATCTACGATCGATATAATCAAAAAAAGATGAGCGTCTTAAGAACAAAATAAAGTTTTGAATAGTGGAATTAGGGCAAGAACCGTCGCAGCAGCATATCGACTATTGGGCTTTACTCTAAGCGTGATTGAGAAAAAGTTCAAAAGAAAAATGGCAATGATCTGTAAAAATGCAATGTTCAGAAAAAATTCTTGATTCAAAAATAAATAAACCCTGCACGAGACAGGGTTTATTTGAAAATTAAGGCTTAAGCTTCTTTGGCTTCAGCTTTAGGTTTTTCACGTAGGCGAATACCTAAATCACGCAATTGATTCGCTTCAACTGGCGCTGGCGCTTGCGTTAATGGACATTCAGCAGTCTTGGTTTTAGGGAATGCAATCACATCACGAATTGATGCACCACCTGTCATGAGCATAACTAAACGGTCAAGACCAAATGCTAAACCACCGTGTGGAGGAGCACCGTAACGTAATGCATTGAGTAAGAAGCTGAATTTTTCTTCAGCTTCTTCTTCACCAATACCTAAAGCTTCAAAGATTGCTTTTTGCATTTCTAGGTTATGAATACGCAGTGAACCACCACCAATTTCAGTCCCGTTTAACACCATGTCATATGCGACAGAAAGTGCAGCACCTGGGTTGTTCTTCACGTCTTCAACGCTAGATTTCGGTAGCGTGAATGGGTGGTGAACAGAAGTCCATTTGCCATCATCGGTTTCTTCAAACATTGGGAAGTCAACCACCCAAAGTGGCGCCCATTCGCACGTTGACATCTTCAAGTCATGACCGACTTTAATACGCAAAGCGCCCATGGCATCGTTCACAACTTTGGCTTTGTCTGCACCAAAGAACACGATGTCGCCATTTTCAGCACCAACACGTTGCAAGAGATCAAGTACGATTGGCTCGATAAACTTCACGATTGGAGATTGTAAACCTTCGATGCCTTTTTCAAGCTCGTTGACTTTGATGTAAGCCAAACCTTTTGCACCATAGATGCCAACAAATTTGGTGTATTCGTCAATTTGGCTACGTGGTAAAGAACCTGCGCCTGGCACACGTAAAGCAACAATACGGCCTTTCGGATCTTTCGCTGGACCTGCAAACACTTTGAACTCAACGTCTTGCATAAGGTCAGCAACGTCAACCAATTTCAAAGGAATACGTAAGTCTGGTTTGTCCGATGCATAGTCACGCATGGCATCTGCATAAGTCATGCGTGGGAATTTATCGAAGTTCACGTTTAGAAGTTCTTTAAACATCTTAACCGTCAACGTTTCCATTAAATCCATGATGTCATCGTCGCTCATGAACGATGTTTCAACGTCGATTTGGGTGAATTCAGGCTGACGATCTGCGCGTAAGTCTTCATCACGGAAACATTTCGCAATTTGGTAGTAACGGTCAATACCACCCACCATCAACAATTGTTTGAACAACTGTGGTGACTGTGGAAGGGCATAGAAGCTACCATTTGAAACACGGCTTGGTACTAAATAGTCACGCGCGCCTTCAGGTGTTGCACGCGTTAAGATTGGGGTTTCAACGTCTAGGAAACCATTGTCTTCGAAATAGTTACGAATTAAGTTGGTAAGCTTAGAACGGAAACGTAAACGATCAAGCATTTCTGGACGACGGATGTCCAAGAAACGGTATTTCAAACGAATTTCTTCAGAAATATTGGTATTGTCATCATTCAATGGGAATGGTGGAGTTTCAGAAGCGGCAAGAACTTCAATTTCTTTACCCAACACTTCAATTTGACCACTGACCATATTGGCATTTTCAGTGCCTTCATAACGACGGCGTACACGGCCTGTAATTTTTAATACGAATTCAGAACGAGCCTTATCTGCTGTTGCGAAAGCTTCAGGAGTATCTGGGTCAATAACCACTTGCACAAGACCATCACGGTCACGCATATCAAGGAAAATGACACCACCGTGGTCACGGCGACGGTGTACCCAACCGCAGAGGGTAACGGTTTCATCAATTTGAGCTTCGGTTAAAGAACCGCAGTAATGAGTTCGCATCATAGCGTGTAAAATCCAACTATATGGGTTAAGGAAGCGTATACGTAAACAGCGTACCGCCTGTAAAGGGAGGATTATGCCTCGTTGAGGATTTTGTCACAAGGACTAGATCAAAATTCCTCTGTATTTCAGGTCATTTAGATGCAAATTTTCAGTCTGGGATAGCGCGGAAATAATCTCGGTAATCCAAGAATAAAAACAAGATACAGCCCAAACTAAAACAGGGGAGAGCCGCTTGGGTAAATTCATTGATACTTCGCGCTGTAAAATAATATAGGTTGGACATCCACAGCTCTTGGGAGAAATAACGCGCATAATCCCATACCGAATAACTGCCCATGAGCAGGGTTAGGCCCAGCAAACTCCACGCATAGACTTTAATGCTTGGGGATACCCTTCGGACTTGTCTAACTTGTTGATAATAGTGTGCACACATCCAAAATAATAAGGGTAAGGCAGCAGCCGAAGTACCAATCTGAAGTACTTGATGCATGGGAAAGCTTAGCCCGAAGAGTGTTACGGTTTGACCCAGAAAATCATGAAAAGCAAAAGTGCGAAAGTCGAGATGTGTCAGCCCATCCCAAATCAGATGGGTGCTGATCCCCAATAAAATTGCCAGAATCATCCCAAGAACAAAGCCGATGAGGTTCTGGAGGTTGTTTAACGGCAACTTATCCTGCAATCCGAAAAAACGAAACAGTACGGGACGATACAGGGCGTACCACAACAGACAAAAGCCGAGCGCAATGAATAAATTGGGATTAATCAATGCCTGCCATAAATGAGTTTTTCCCCCATCGTGTTGTGTGAACAAACGGATTAAATCGGGGGTCATTGAGCCAATGGCGAGTGCCGCAATCGGTAGTCGACCCCGACTTAACTTGGCTAATGGTGGGGCAAGGACCGCATGTGAAAGAGTAAATGGCATTGATTTTAATTGAGCGAGTGCGTTGCTTGAGGTCAAGATCTATCTATAGCTACAGCAAGTTTCAAGCAGACACAAGACAATGATGTTTTTTATTGCAAAATAATCGTAATGTTATATTATAACATTTAATAAATTCCACCAGATCCTGTTTGACTCATGTTATTTCATAAGAACTTACTTTCTCTTGCAATTCTTGCAGTTATCGCACCTGCTGCATTTGCTCAGGAAGATGAATCTACGCAAAAATTATCGACCATTCAGTTACAAGCTCATCCTTTGGTGCAAAGTGCCGCAGATTTTGCTGTAGCAGATCATGTGGTCGAGCATAAACAATTGGCCGAGCGTGGCGCAACCATTGGCGATGCGTTGGATGGTGAATTAGGGGTGTATTCCAACCAGTTTGGTGCGGGATCGAGTCGTCCTGTGATACGTGGTCAAGAGGGGCCACGGGTCAAAGTCCTAGAGCACGCTTCTGAAACGGCAGATGTATCCACGCTCTCGCCCGATCATGCGGTGACTGTCGATCCGATTTTAGCCAAGCAAGTTGAACTTATTCGGGGACCTTCAACCCTGTTGTATGGTGCAGGTACCGTGGGTGGTTTAGTCAATGTGACAGACAATAAAATTCCAACCGAAATGCCCGAAAAAGGCTATACAGGACAAGTTGGACTTCGTTATAACTCGGGCAATGATGAAAAGCTGGCGAGTGCAGGGGCAACAGTGGCGCTTTCCGATCAGGTTGCCATGCGCGTTGAGGGGCTGAAGCGTAAAGCCAATAGTTATATTGCCCCAAACTATGGGCATGAACATGAGGGAGAGTGGGAAAAACAACGTCGTGTAGACAATACCTTTGCCGAAGGCCAAACGGTCAATCTTGGATTATCTTGGATTCACGATCGTGGTTTTACTGGAATTTCCTACAGCAACCGTCAGGATCAGTATGGTTTACCAGGGCATAGTCATGAATATGAAAGCTGCCATCCGCATGATGATCATTTGCACTGCGATGGAGGTGATAACCATGGCCATACGGATGAACATGATCACTCAGGCCATGAGCATGCGCATGACGAACATGAAGCAGGCCCATGGGTCGACCTAAAATCCGAACGTTATGATTTCCGTACGGAGCTGAATCATCCATTTAACGGTTTTGAAAAACTTCGCGCGCATGCCAGTTATACCGATTACAAGCATGACGAGATTGAAGATGGCGTGGCTGCAACTACATTTAAAAGTCAGGGTTATGATGCCCGCTTAGAATTGGTACACAATCCGATTGCGGATTGGGAAGGGGTATTGGGCACCCAGTATAATCAGCAGAAACTGAACATTAGCGGTGAAGAATCCTTACTTGATCCAACCAAAACGCAAAAATGGAGTCTTTTTGCGCTTGAGCATAGGCAGTTTGGCGATGTGCATATCGAGTTAGGAGCGCGTTTCGATCATCAAAATATTGAGATTGATTCGGATAAAAAAGACTACGATGGCAATGCTTATTCTGTTTCAGGTGCAGCCAACTGGGCCTTTGCACCGGACTATAAATTGTCATTGGTGGCTTCTCATCAAGAACGTTTGCCTTTAGCGCAAGAGCTGTATGCCGATGGCAAACACTTAGCCACCAATACCTATGAACGTGGCAATCAAAATCTGGATGTTGAAAAGTCGAATAATCTTGAGCTGGGCTTGCACTACGAAACCGATCGTTTTGATTATCATGTGCATGTCTACCATAACTGGTTTGATTCTTATATTTATGCGCAAACCGCAGACCAGTTCGAAAACTTCCGCTTAGTCGATTACACCCAAGACAAAGCCAAGTTTTACGGGACTGAGGCGCAAGCGTCTTATGCCCTGAATGACCTGTATAAGTTGAGTGTCTTTGGGGACTATGTCCGTGGCAAAATTGACAATGCCAATGCACCTCGCGTACCCGCAGGTCGTTTAGGCAGTAAAGTCGATGTCGATTTTAGCGATGGCTGGTCTGGTTTAGCCGAGTACTATCATGTCTTTAAACAGGACAAAATTACCGCCTATGAGCAGGAAACGGATGGTTATAATATGGTGAATCTTAGTGTGGCTTATGCGGCGCCAGCATTCGCAGATACTAACTATCGCGTGTATTTCAAAGCCAATAATCTATTGGATGAGCAGGTCTATCAGCATGCTTCCTTCTTGGCCAATATCCCGCAAATGGGGCGCAATTTTACTGTAGGTCTCGAATTTGCTTTCTAAGCATGATTAGGCTTTTGGAATTGAATCAAGACCTTGTCACAGAAAGCCACTTGAAAATACAGCGCAGAAAACCTAGCCTGATGCTATTGGGTTAGGTTTTTTGTTATGCGTATTCTCCGAAAAGTTCAACATAAATTAAATTGGTCGCCACGACGCTATATTGCGGTTTTTGTGGGGCTATTGGCACTGGGCTATTTGGCTTCAGGCATTTATCACAGTGTAAAACCTTTACCTGAAGGGCTAAATTACACGGGTAAGTTACGCCATGCCCAAGTGAAATTCCTGGTCGATCAGACCTATTTGACTGCCAATGGTCAACAGCAGCAACAGCATGTCATTTTTAATGAAATGCTGAAGATGATTGATGAAGCCAAAACCACCATTGTCTTGGATATGTTTTTATTCAATAAAGAAGTGGGAGAGTCGAAAGCACAACAACAAGCTTTAACCCAACAGTTAACGGATGCTCTGATTTCAAAGCGCCGTCAGTATCCAGGCCTTGAAGTGAAATTCATTACCGATCCGATTAATTCAGTATATGGCGGTCTGGCTCCCGAACATTATCGCCAACTGCGTCAGGCGGGTATTGATGTGATTGAAACCGATTTACGACCATTGCGGGCTTCCAATCCAGCTTGGTCGGGTTTCTGGTATTTATGTTGTCAAGATATAGGCAATAACCCTGAAAAAGGCTGGTTGCCAAATCCATTTGGGAAAGCACCGATTACCTTGCGCAGTTATTTTAATCTATTTAATTTTAAAGCCAATCATCGTAAAACCTTGGTGGTAGATACGGCGGAAGGTTGGAAAGCTTTAGTGACGTCTATGAACCCACATGATGGCAGTTCGCGTCATTCCAATGTGGCTTTGGTGGTAACAGGCAATACTGCAATTGACATCCTCAAGACTGAGCAAGCTGTGGGGCGGATGTCGGGAGGAGATATTCCTGTGGTGATTTTAGGTGAATTTGAGGCGGAAAAAACTGAGCCACAGGTTCAAGTCTTGACCGAACAGGCCATTCTTGAAGCAACCTTAAAGTTAATTGAATCGGCACAGAAGCAAGACCAGATTGATTTAGCCATGTTCTATTTATCGGAACGACAAATTATTAATGCCATGCTGGCTGCGCAAGAGCGTGGCGTACAACTACGCGTCTTACTTGATCCCAATAAAGATGCTTTTGGACGTCAGAAAAATGGCATTCCTAACCGTCAAGTGGCCTCTGAGCTGCACGTAGCAGGGATCCCAGTGCGTTGGTGCAATACGCAAGGTGAACAATGTCACAGTAAGATGATTGTTAAACGCAGTGGCAAAGACAGTGAGCTGATTCTGGGTTCTGCCAATTTTACTGCACGGAATGTGAAAAACTATAATTTAGAAACAGATTTGCGTGTAGTCGGTTCAAGTCAAGCTGCGGTTTTCCGTGATGCAGCGCAGTATTTTAATACGGCATGGTCGAATTTAGAGGGTAAGCAGATGAGTGTGGATTATGCACAATATGCGGATGAGTCGAAGTTGAAATATGGCTTATACCGTTTCATGGAATGGAGTGGTTTGTCGACATTTTAATTTTTAATCCCTCCTTTCCTCCCTTTGAATAAAGGGAGGAAAGGCCTGAGTCATATCAGGAATTGAGAGGGGGGAATATTATTTATATCTCAGGATTCGGTGGAATGATTTGATCCAAATCTTTATCCGTCATGTTATCCAATTCACGAATATCAGTTTTAATTTTCCATTGTTCAAGATTATCCACTGGGTTCGGTAGACGTGCTTCAAGCCAGTCACAGACCACATCAGGTGGAAAGTCAGGGTGATTACATTGAATGACCCAAGATAAGAATTGCTTGGCTTCCCCATTCATATAAGGGGGGGGAGACACAGGGAGAAATTGGGTGGGTAAGCGTTCGTTGGTCGAAATGTAATTTAAAACATGCCCAAGTTCTTGTACCGTTTGCCAAGCCAGTGGGTGATTGATATTAATCTGAAATTTAAACCACCAAGCATGTTGACCATCTGTTCCATAAGAATCAATAAATTCTTTCTGTACACTTGGGACTTTACAGAAAAATTGATGCAGTCGTTCAAAGCTTAATTCCGCCACAATATTCAGCCTAATCCATGAAAAGGCTTATATTAGCATAAAGCATGAAAAGCAAAATTGAGAATCAGGGCAGATCCGTCCAGCAAAAATCTTTGTAGCACATCCTGTTTTATACATGCTTAGACTCAAAGATCGGTTAAAATATGAATAAAGACAATTGGGAGAAGCAGATGACAGCCAAGTTCTACTTCGCATGGGGTATGGCGATCCTTATGTTGAGTTCAAGCTATGCATCCGCGGATGCCAATGGATGGTCAAATTATCAGGGCACCAGTACTAAGCGTCCGCATGATCGACCTTACCCACCACACCCGCCATATCCGAACCGACCTTATCCGCCGCATGATCATCGTCCGCCCCATTGGGATCGACCACAGGCGAATGTCAGTATTAATTTACAAGCCCCGACTTATACCGAGTATAACCATCAAAGCACCAGCTATGTCTTTGGTGATGCGAACTCAAAAATTGAAAGTTCCCAATATCGGATCATCAATGACTGGCAACGCTTGGGTTTGCCAGAACCGCCACAGAACATGTACTGGATTTTTGAAAATGGGCGCTATGTTTTAGTCCCAAGATAGGATGATGCGTTCTACTTTCGAGCAAGCATGATCGAAAGTAGATGCAGTTAAGCCAATTCATCATCTTCTGGACGTGGGGTTTTTCCTGCCGCTAAAGCTTTATCTTGATGCTTGTCCCGCATCACGGATGGATAATTCCAAGAGGCAAATCGCACCACCAGAATGGCAAAGGCGAGAATTAAAATTGAGCCTGTAATAATCAGCAAATCCATATCGGCTTTATGGTCATGCTGAATATCGGAAATAAGCAGTCGAGTCAGAGCGGTAATTGCCACATAAATCAAAAAACGAACGGGCATATGGTTGGTTTTAAAATATATTCCCACCATGGCACCCAATTCTAAATAAATGAACAATAAAAGAATGTCATCAATGCTGGCGTATTGTTTCACCGTTAAAATTTCAATCACAGTATGTACAGCAGACCACGCCACCATACAGCCAATAATGAAGAGGGCAATATAGTGGAAACTTTCTACCGCCATATTGCCTAAACGGTCGAGGAGGCGTTCAAGTTGAGTCACTTTCGGATCGTGTGTAGGCATTTTTACCTCCTGATGCTGAATTTATTCGCTATTCAAACATAAGCAAATTTCATGCACATGAAGCTGAAGGCATAAAAAACGCCTGACAATGCAGGCGTTTTTTAAAATCAAATCATTATGCTTCATTTTTATGAGTGGGAAAGCTAAATCACGGTGAAGCGTGCTTCTTAGAGTAAATGTATTTGTGTCTATTTTTTGCTCTCAATCAATCTGTTGTATTTTTCTGGCCTTTTTTGAAGTCAAAATTAAGCAGTTTTTTAACAATAAAAATAAATAAATGACGCTGTGTGTCACACAATTTTTTATTTTTGATAAATAGTTGGATTGATTATATTATTGCAAAGCAAAATTTTATTAAGAAATATTTATAAATGCTTAAGCTTTAAGCTAGGGTGACAAATGAAATCTTTATCGGGGTTTACTTTAATTGAGTTAATGATTGTTGTCGCAATAATTGCAATTTTTGCAGCGATTGCTATACCGAGCTATTCAAAATATATCGTGGCGAGTCATAGAACAGAAGCACAAGCGGCCATGTTAAATTTAGCTCAATTTCTAGAGAGCAAATACAATGCTTCATTTAGTTATCCAGCGGTGGCGGATATTCCTGCAGCATTAAAATCGCCTGCAAATGTCAGCACGTATTATACCTTTTCAATTAATGTCGCCAATTCATCTCAAACTTATACGATTACCGCAACACCAACCAGTGTCCAGTCCGACTCCACATGTGGAACTTTAACGTTAAAGGAAGATGGGGCTAAAACACCAACGACATCTGGGTGCTGGAAATGAAAACAGTAAGAGCTTTTACCCTCGTTGAGTTAATGGTGACGATAGCCGTTTTGGCAATTTTGGCTACTTTAGCTGCTCCCAACCTCAGTAGCGTATTAAATAACTCCAAAGTGAAAACCAGTACAGGGGATATTTTTAATTTTCTTCAACAAGCCCGAACCGAAGCGGTGAGACTGGGGAAAACTGTCACAATTTGTGGGAGTTCAGATGGCACGACTTGTTTAAGTGCCAATAAAACCAATTGGTCAACGGGACTTATTGCCAAATCTTCGGCTTCCACTACACCGATTCAGAAGTTAACTTTCGAAAATTCCAAACTCATGATTACCGCACCAGAAACCATCGATTTCAATCCAGTGGGATCAACTACAGCTGAACATGAAATTACGGTAGCAATTTCTGGTGCTGATACTTATTCAATCTGTGTCGAAGTCATTGGCAGAGCATTCAAAAGTAAAACAGGGTGCTAAATCATGAATAAAATAAATGCTCAACAAGGATTTGTGCTCTTTGAAGCGCTTATCGCAATGTTTATTACCGCAGGGGTGTTATTGGGGTTAGGGATTCTGCATTTGAAGTCTATGCAGCAAAGTGCCTTAACCACCCAACGTACCATTGCGACAATTCAAGCCAATGATTTGATTGATCGGATGTGGGCCAGTGTTTGCTCTTTAGATGATAGCTCAGGTCAGGTTTCTACAGGGCAAATCAATGCACTTAAAGTGCAATGGCAAAATCGTTGGAAGGTTACGGGAAATAGCAGCAGTTTTGTGCAAGGACTGACTAATAATCAAAAAGCTTTACATAGCCGTATGAATAGCTGGTCGGGGAATCTGGAAATAGAGAGTGCGACGAAGCGACGGTATAAAATTACGATTCAATGGGAAAATAAGAAAGCCAAGTGGTACGAGACAAATCCGGGAGATAAGGAAAGCTTTATCTATTATTTTTCAGTGCCGAAGTGTGAAATTTAGTAGATAGAGGAAAATAGTATGAAAAGAAAAATAGTGAGTAATCGATTTTCACAAGCTGGCGTTTCTCTCATTGAGCTGATGGTGGGTTTAACCATTGGTATGATTATTACGGCAGGGGCTTTAACCATTTTATTTTCAAACCAGAAGCTTATTTTGGAAAAAGATGTCATGGATCGCTCACAAGAGAATTTTCGTTTTGCCTCAATGACGATTACTCGGTTGGTTCGACAAGCAAATGAACTGGGTATTCCTGCAAATAATAATGAATTGATTGTGACATTTGATCGTACACAACGAGATTGTTTGGGACAACTGAATAATTCATGGGTCAATACATTTAAAGTGAATGCAAATAATGAATTGCTTTGCATTTTAAATAATGATGAAAATTTAAGTTATGTGCTTGCTAAGGACATTTCTGAAATTAAATTTTCATATGGTATTCAGAATGGTGTTGGTGCTAACTCTTTAGTTTATCAACCAAGATATAGTGGTAATAGCAACACAGAAAATACGGCAGTTGTGAATGCGTGGAACACGGTAACCAGTGTTCTAACTCAGATGACTGTTACTGAGGGCAATGGTAAGCAACCCACCATTGATTTTATTTCAACATCACATCTATTGGCATTAACCAAACTGGCATCCAGTGGCGGTACAAGTCACGCCAACCCTTCAAATAACAATAACTCAGGGGATTCCTCTACAGGGAGTGGTCAGGAGGGTGGAGATACTTCTAATGGAAATAGTAATGGAGATGGTTCCGAAGAAGACAATCAGAATCCTCCTACTGAAACAGCAACTTGTTCGAGAGATGTGGTTAGCCGAGTTAAAGTCACATATGGAAATGGATCTTCATACTGGGCGAGTTTATCTGGTACAAATTTTGTGCCAAATAAATCAGTAGTCTCAGTAGATATAAGCCAAGTTAACAACAATAGGGATTGGCAGTTAGAGTGGAAATACAATACAGGAGTGACTGGAGAGAAACCTTTTTCTAGTTCGTGGAGCACTTGGACATCTGATAATTTGCAAGGTAATGAATATGTTGTATTGACGCTTAGATGTAGTGACCAAATTACTAGTTCACTTAAATTTTCGAGATAATGAGTATGAAACAAAAATATCAACAAGGTTCCGTCCTCATTATTACTGTAGTTGTGCTTTTTGCCGCGACCATGATTAGTCTTTATGCAATGCGTGGCACAATTATGCAGGATAAGATGACCGCTAATATCAATAATAAAGTGGCGACCAGTAATGCCGCAGAAGATGGGGCTACTCAATTTTTAAACTGGGCGGATAATCGATTTAAAACATCAGGCTGGCCAACAAGTAGCTCTGATAAGAACTCATGGAAAGGCGGTTTAACAGCTGATTTGATTCCTTATACAAACCCTATAAATGGTGTGAGTGCATCGAATATCCAGAATGGGCGTTATTATTGGATTAAAACAGATGCCAATATTGCAGGTTGCTCAGTTGCCAATACCAATCCATGTTGGGACGATACTCATCAGCAGGTGACTGTACAAATTACAGGAAATCTGATTAAGGGTACAGGTAGTGATACTAAGATTTTAGGTGAAAGCGTTTATCAAGTTAAATTTGCTGCACCGCAAGCAGTGCGATTACCAGAATTACCTGCAGCGTTGACATTGGCTGGTGACGTTAATTCATTTTCTGGTGCAAATAGTAATGTCTTTAGGATTGATGGGGGGCATAAACTCGCAATTGCTACGGATGATGTCAACTCAAATAATACTGTTAAAAATGGTATTCCAAACAATCGTAACGATGCAGCCCATTATCCTGGTGGTAGTGGTTGTCCATCTTCAGGTGCTTGCGTAAAGAATACCGACCTCGGTCTGTGGGGGGATGCCAATCAAGTAATGGAGCTGGTGAACTCTATCAAAAATGCGCCAGGTGTGACTTATGTTGAGGGGAATGCCACGAATCTACCAGCCTGTTCAGGTATTGTCATTATTACTGGAAGTCTACGTACTAACGGGAATCAATGTTCTTTTAAAGGTATTCTCCTCGTCCTAGGCGGAAATTATGATGTGCGAGGCAATGGTGGGGATTATGTTGGTGCTTTATATGTCGCGAATATTAGTTCAAACGGAAGTGGCGGTTACCAATTCTCTAGCAGTCCGACTCAATTTTCGGGTGGCGGGAATATGACAATTACGTATGATTCGAGTTTAATGGACGATGATGTAAATCCGAGTTATTCATCTCGCACTTCAGTTTTGTCGTGGGTCGACGTTCTCTAAGATTAATGTCTTCCATAAAAAACGCCTGACAATGCAGGCGTTTTTTTATATTCAGATCTTAGGTTTGGCTAGTGAAGTAGTCTTCACTGAAGTTCATGATCAAGTCGGAACCTGCTTTGACTTTCGCAATACGCATGTCTAATTCAGGAAGAATACGTTGTGCAAAGTATTGTGCCAGTGCCAATTTGTTCTGGAAGAACTCACCATCTTTATCTTTTGCGGCATTGGCAATACGAGCAAACATGTATGCGAAGCTGAGTAAGCCGACAGCATGTAAGTAATCAACTGCCGCTGCATTCGGGAATTCAATATTTTCCGCTGCTTGCGCAAGTACAAATTGAGTCAAATCAGCTACTTCGGTTGCTGCATCTAAAGTCGCATCTTTAATGAAGTTTAAGTCAGCATCTAAACTGTTAGCAAAATCACGAATTTCTTCGATGTATTCTGCAATGTACGCACCGTTACACTTAATGGTTTTACGACCGATTAAGTCTTGAGATTGAACGCCATTCGTGCCTTCATAGATTTGCGCAATACGTAAGTCACGGACACATTGCTCCATACCCCATTCACGGATATAACCATGACCACCGAAGCACATTTGTGCATCTAAAGTTGCTTGGAAAGCAGTGTCAGTTAAGTATGCTTTCGCAATTGGTGTTAAAAGTGCAACACGGTCATTGGCTTTTTTCACTGCTTCAGCATCAGTAGAAAATTTAGTGATGTCTAACTGTTGACCCACGTAAACGGCAAATGCACGAGAAGCTTCGTTGTTGGCACGGACGTTTAACAACATACGACGAACGTCACCATGCACTAAAATGCTGTCCGCTGGTTTGTTTGGCGATTTAACACCAGAAGCACTACGACCTTGTAGACGGTCAGTCGCGTATTGTGCCGCATTTTGGTAAGCAAACTCAGAAGCACCAAGACCTTGAATACCCATCGATAAACGTTCGTAGTTCATCATGACGAACATTGCTGCCAGACCTTCGTTTTCTTTACCTACGAGGTAACCTTTAGCGCCGTCAAAGTTCATGACGCAAGTTGCAGAGGCTTTGATGCCCATTTTATGCTCGATAGAACCCGGACCTGCGGCATTACGCTCACCCACAGAACCATCTTCATTGACTAAGAATTTAGGCACGATGAACAATGAAATACCACGTGAACCCGCGGGTGCATCTGGAGTTTTCGCCAAAACCAAGTGAATGATGTTTTCAGCTAAGTCGTGGTCACCGCCAGTAATGAAGATTTTTGTGCCGGTAATGTTATAAGTACCATCTTCGTTACGTTCAGCTTTAGTTTTAATAATGCCTAAGTCTGTACCAGAATGAGGTTCAGTTAAGCACATGGTGCCAGACCATTCGCCTGAGTAGATTTTAGGTAAATAAGTTTCTTTTTGCTCTTGAGATGCATAGCTGTTTAAGGCCATACCTGCACCCACTGAAAGTAATGGGTAAAGCATGAAAGAAGGGTTAGTTGCAAACAACATTTCGTCAGAAAGTACAGTCAGCATTTTAGGCATGCCTTGACCGCCCCATTCTTCTTCTGCGCCTAAACCAATCCAGCCACCTTGAGCATATTGTTGGAAAGCATCTTTAAAGCCAGCAGGTGTCGTCACTGCGCCATTGTTATATGTTGCACCTTCTTCATCACCTGTACGGTTCAGCGGAAGCGTTACATTCTGCGCAAATTTAGCCATCTCTTCCAAAATAGCTTCTGCAGTAGCTGCATCTAAATGAGCTAGATTTTCGTTAGACTGCCAGAATTGTTCTGCGCTAAAAACATCATTTAAGATGAATTTCATATCTGCAAGCGGTGCATTATAAATTGGCATAGTTAGTTCACCTTTGTTGTATACATATGCGTGTTTCGAATAGGGAATAACACGCAATGTGATGTATTACCGATTCGACTTTATTAAATTTAGCATTGATTCCATAAAAAAAGGACCGTCAAAACCGACCAGTCCTTTTTTCTTAATTTAACATTGCAAGCAACATTAAAGTGTGATTAGAACGCAAAGTGTTCTGCATCAAGAGACATTAATGGCTCTACACCACCAGCAATCACGTCAACGTGTGAACGAACACGTGGCAAGATTTTCTTGAAGTAGAAGCGAGCAGTGGTCACTTTGGCATTGTAGAAGTCAACATCTGTCGTGCCAGCAGCAAGCGTTTGCTGAGCTACCAATGCCATTTGCGCCCAGAGGTATGCAAGTGTTACGTAACCAGCGAAGTACAAGTAATCTACAGCAGCAGCACCGACTTCATCTGGATTTTGCATCGCGCGCATACCAATTTGCATGGTGAGGTCGCCCCATTCTTTGTTCAATGCAGCAAGCGGCTCTACAAATTCTTTCATTGCAGCATTGTCTTTGTTTGCTTCGCAGAATTTATGAATAATCTTGGTGAAGTCTTTTAACATTGCACCTTGAGTACCCAAAACTTTACGACCTAACAAGTCCAACGCTTGAATTTCAGTGGTACCTTCATATAAGCATGAGATACGAGTATCACGAACGATTTGTTCCATACCATGTTCTGAAATGAAGCCATGACCACCGAACACTTGTACGCCGTGTTTCGCAGATTCAGAACCTGTTTCAGTTAAGAATGCTTTTGCGATTGGAGTCAACAATGACAAGATGTTGTCAGAGTATTTACGCTCTTCTTCAGTTGCACCTTTCTCAACGATATCCGCATGGAAAGATAACAAGTAAACCAATGCACGACCTGCTTCAGCAAAAGATTTTTGCGTTAATAGCATGTTGCGTACAGCTGGGTGCACAATAATTGGATCGGCTTCTTTTTCAGGTGCTTTCGGACCAGAAAGAGAACGCATTGCTAAACGATCTTTAGCATAAGCCAAGGCACCTTGGAATGAACCTTCAGATGCCGCCAGACCTTGAATCGCTGTACCAATACGCGCCGTGTTCATGAAGGTGAACATACAGTTTAGACCACGGTTTTCAGGTCCAATCAAGTAGCCTTTTGCATTGTCAAAGTTGATCACGCAAGTCGCGTTACCATGGATCCCCATTTTGTGTTCAATCGAACCACAACGTACGGCATTACGCTCACCCACAGTACCATCAGCATTCAAGTTGAATTTTGGTACGATGAACAGAGAAATACCTTTGGTGCCTTTAGGCGCGCCAGGAAGACGAGCAAGAACAATGTGAATAATGTTCTCTGCCATGTCATGTTCACCGGCAGAAATAAAGATTTTCTCACCCGTAATCGCATAGCTACCATCAGCATTTGGTTCAGCTTTAGTACGGATAATACCGAGGTCAGAACCAGCATGAGATTCGGTTAAGCACATGGTGCCTGTCCAAACACCAGATACTAGATTCGGTAAGTATGCATCTTTTTGTTCAGGTGAGCCGTGGTGTTCTAGGGTACGTACTGCACCGTGAGAAAGACCTGGGTACATGCCCCATGCCCAGTTCGCAGTACCGACCATTTCAGAAATCACGTTACCTAAAGAAACGGGTAAACCTTGGCCGCCATATTGCTCTTCAGCAGAAAGAGAAGGGAAGCCTAATTCGATATATTTTTGATATGCTTCTTTAAAACCAGTCGGCGTAGTCACCACGCCATCATTCCAAGTACAACCTTCTTGGTCACCGCTTTGGTTGATCGGAGACAATTCGTTTTCACAGAAATCTGCCGCAGCTTCTAAATATTGGTCAACCAATTCACGGCTTACGGTTTCTTGGAACGCAGGGAGTTTTGCATAATGTTGTTCAGCATTTAGTAATTCATGCAAAACGAACTGCATATCACGTAAGGGCGCTTTGTATTGTGGCATGTCGGTTTTCCTCAATACTGGTTTCAACCAGCGTTATAATCCTATTAAACATGGTGACGTGCCTTCAATGACACGTTTTTAAGTACAAGTTAATCGTGCAACATCTTGTTATCAGGTACAAGCACTTGCCCCCCATTTCTTAGTGACTGTAAAGTCAAAAAAAGGTGGCTTGAATTTTATAAGTACATTGAGTGTAAACGTTTTTATGTTTTTTTTAATGATACAAATAGTCAAAAAACGTAAAAAGTTATGTTGCTATTTAGGCATAAAAAAAGACGCTTGCGGCGTCTTTTTTGTTGTTCATCTGCTTATGCTGCAGGTTTTGCTGTAGGCATGGCATTCGGTTGCGGCTGATTCGGGAAGAAACGTACCGCACATTTACCCGATAAGGTTTGTTCACCCGCTTTAATTTGCACCGCTTTACCATCGGCTTGACCTTTACATGCAGTTTCGACTGCTTGCTGGAAAGCTTGTTTTTCTTTCAGACGTTGATCGTATTGCTGCACCATTTGCTGACGTTGTGCATCTGTTAGTTTTTCACCGCGTTGTGGACGCATCATACCTGCGTCATCTTGTATGGCATGGTGTCCAAAATGCATACCGCGACCATGCTTTTGATCAGGCTGGAACACCACCTGACACTGACCATCAATTGTTTGTGTACCAGTGGTTACCTGAACCGATTGTCCGACAGTTTTACCCTCACAAGCTTGTTTCATCTGTTTGAACATTGCTTTGTGTTCAGCACGCATTTGTTCATGTTCGGCACGTTGTTCAGGCGTCATACGATCTGTATGACGACTATCCATCATGCGATGTGGTTGCTCTTGTGGTTCTGGGTGTGATTGGCATGCTGTTAAAGCCCCCACACTTAAAACACCACAGGTTGTTAATAGTATTTTTTTCGTCAAGTTCATTACAAGTTACCCCAGCCGCGATTATTAAATTTGTTCTTAAAGATTAAATAATAAAGATGAAGAAACAATGGAGGGTTTTTTGAAAATAGGTTGGTTACAATAAGTTCAAGCAAGCAACTACTGAGCCGCCTTTGTTGAATACCCGACGTGTCCCGATAGCACTCCGCCTTTTTTTGACCGTACTGCTCACCACTTTGGTGATTATTACCATGAGTCTGGGAGTTTTGCATTGGACCATGCAAAAAAACTTCACCAAATATGTTGCAGATGTCGAGATGCAAAAACTCGATCATCTGATTTCCAATTTGGCAGGGGTATACTCGGTCTATCATGACTGGGGCAATGCCATTCAGGCTCAGATTTTGCAAATAGAAGGGCAGGCTGACCCTGATGATTATGATCGTCTTTCTCGTTGGTGGCTCAGACGACAATATGACATTGCCTTACAACAGCGCTATTTTCAAGAACATACTTTTGTGAATATACCGCCTACTTTGGCGAAGGCTGATCAGGGCAAGCCTATGCTTGATCAAGAAGAATTACGGTGGTTAGAGTTAAACTTGCCTTCTGAATATCAACCTTTTGAAGGCTTGAAATTCCCATTACGCTCGAATGAAAATGCATTCCGCCCCCCAGAGCGTAAAGATGGGCAGGTGCAAAATAAATTAAAAGACAATAATCAGAAAAAGCAGTTTATTTCTATGCCTGACCGTTTGGGCTTGAGTTCGCGCTTATCTTTATATGATGCAAAACGACAGTTTGTGGTGGGTGAGCCTTCTTCAGATCAGATTTCTTATCGCCCCATTCTTGTGGATGATAAAGTGGTGGGGTATTTGGGCTTAAAACCTGTTCTTGATCAGGATGATGCCTTAAGTATCAACTTCTTTAGTAATCAAAAACGTTATTTGTTTCTGGTCTATGGCTTGACCATTTTGGCCAGTTTGATCGCAGCGTTACTCTTGGCGACCTATTTCAAAAAGCCGATACAACGCTTACTGAATGCCACTCGTGAATTAACCCAAGGCAATTACCAGCATCAGGTTAAAATTAACCGCAATGATGAATTGGGTGACTTATCCAATGAGCTGAATCAGTTGGCAGAAATTCTGAATCAACACGAAACTTCACGTCGTCAGTGGGTGGCTGATACCTCGCATGAACTGAAAACCCCGTTGGCGGTGTTGCAGGCACAAATTGAAGCGATGCAAGATGGTATTCGCAAAGCAACGCCTGAACATTTAGAAGCGATGATGCGTCAGGTCAGCAGTTTGAAAAAATTAACGCAGGATTTGGCTGATCTGGCACAGGCTGATGCACAGCAATTGAAATGTTATTTCACTTCCGTCAACCCGTGGGAAGTGGTGTTACAAGAAGTCGAAAACTTCAAACCAAAGTTTGAACAAGCACAACTGCAAGTCGCTGTGCAGGGTGACAGTCCATTCTTACAATTAGATACAGACCGGTTTAAACAAATTGTGGTCAACTTACTCAGCAATAGCATTCGCTATACCGAGCAAGGTGGAGCAATTCAAATACACACTGAAGAAACCGCGCATGAGTGGTCACTCTATGTTGATGACAGTCCTTATGGTTTAACGGATGAACAGTTGCGACACTTAGGCGAACGTTTTTACCGTGTCGATGACTCGCGGACTCGAAGTACAGGCGGCACAGGACTTGGGTTGGCACTTTCTTGTAAGATTGCGCAAGCACTTGGGGGGCGTTTGAGTTTTGAACATTCTCCATTGGGTGGTTTGCGTTGCAAACTTACTTTCCCGAAACAAATGAAATCATAAAGGAAATATTCATGAAGCATATTATGCTGGTTGAAGATGAAGTTGAACTGGCTCAATTGGTCCGTGACTATTTAGAAGCTGCGGGTTTTGAAGTTAGCCTATTCCATGATGGACAGGAAGCATATGACAGCTTTATGCAACGTAAACCAAGTTTGATGATCTTGGACTTGATGGTACCTAGAATGGATGGTCTGACCATTTGCCGTAAAGTGAGAGAACAGTCGGATTTACCGATTATTATGGTTACCGCGCGCACGGAAGAAATTGATCGCGTGTTGGGACTAAATATGGGTGCCGATGATTATGTGTGTAAACCCTTCAGTCCGAAAGAGTTGGTTGCCCGGGTACAAGCGGTGCTACGTCGTTTAGATCGTAAGGCTGAACCTGAAGAAAATAGCCTATTCCGTATGGATAAAGCACAACAACGCATCTGGTATCAACAAAAGACCCTCAACTTAACCCCAACTGAGTTCCGTTTATTGGAGTTGTTCTTGGAACATGTGGGGCAGGTATATTCACGTGTTCAATTACTGGATCATATTAACCCTGATAGTTTTGATGTCGCAGACCGTGTTATTGATAGTCATATCAAGAACTTGCGTCGTAAAATTTCCGATGCAGCAGAGACAGGAAATCGCCATGAATGGATTCAGGCAGTATATGGCGTAGGTTACCGTTTTGAGTACCCAGAAGACTGATAGTTGAGGATGAACCGAGTTTTCCTGTGGATAATCACAATGTTATCCACAGAAAATGTGGATAACCATGGAGATGAAATAAACAGAAATTTTTTGATAATTTTTACTAAAAAATAAAATAAGCTGAACTAAATTTTTGATATTTAAATATAAAAAAATCAAACAAATATTCTAAGAAAAAGTTGAATTGTGTCTCGAAAGAATATATTTTCGCAGACTTAAATCATTCTAAATATAAAAATTTTATTAGAGGGTATTCATAATGTTGAAGAAAACATTACTTGCAGTGATGTGTGGCTTGTCTTTAGTTGCTTGTGGCGGGGGAGGTGGTGGAGATTCATCATCAACATCTGGTGGATCAACCAACAATGGTAGTACAACTACACCAGTGTCTGATTTGGATAAAGCCAAACAACTGATTAAAACCACCAATGCCATTGTGTCTTATTATGATGGTTTTCAGGATATTTCTGAACAATATAAAGTACCAGCTCAAGTAATTAATGAAACTGCGCCTGATTTAAGTCGTGCAACAGGACTTTTATTGGCGGTTGCAGAAGCTATAGCTGAAGATGCTCAAGGTCAAACCAAATCTTATACGTCTCAACAAATCCAGGAGTTGATTGAATCAAATTCTTCTGACTACCAGTTTGTGAGTAATGCCTTAACTGCAAAAGTGGCTGGTGAAACGATTACTATTTCAGGAAATGCTAAGGTAAAGTATTGGCAAGAATATGATTGGGATAAAATTATTTCAGACAATGCATGGTCTAGTTCGGAAAATTGGTCAAATGATCCAGCATATTCAATTTATGGAGATGATGCTGAAGTCACGGCTTCAAATTTGATCTTGACGGCTCCTTTTGTCGATACACCCCGAACAACCTATAACTTTACAATAAAAAAAGATGGGAAAATTGCGGTTAAAAACCTGAAGAATCAGACTGCGAGCTTTAGTGCTACCGCTGAGAGTACGGCATCAATTGTCTATGCAACTAATGATACGCTCGAAAATAGAGAAGATATTCCTACAAAAGCGACAATCACTCTAAAAGGAATTATTCTTGAAAGTGCAGATGCTCAGTTTAATTTAACTGAATTAACTTCGACTGCGCAAAATGCGACTCTTCTATATGGTGCAGAAACAGTTGAGCAATTAATCCCATCGCAATTAACCCTTAAAGGCACGGTTACTTATTTACAAGAATCATTAAATCTTGATGCATTGATGACACTGAATAATGATTTAAGTAAGCCGATTGATGTCAGTCAAAATGAAACAGCCACCAATTTTATTAACGCAAATTTAGTCGTGAAGTTAAATGGAAAGCTGAAAGGTGCAAATGCAACACCAACACCATTTAATCTTGATATTAGTGCGAAGCGGGCTGAATTTACAAAAGGTACAGCATCAGTTGCAGTCAGTGTTGACCAAAATGCGCTTACAATTGATCTTTTAGCCAGAAATCTTGACCAAGACGAGAAAATCATGGATGTGACGGTGCGTCATGCAAATGGTGCATTTGTAAAAATTAATGATATTCAGAACTTCACCTCAGCTGAAGTCAAAGTTGGAAATAGTAGCTACGGTACGGTCACTAAAAACTCTTCTGGCCAGTATGTCGCTAAATTCACTGATAATAGCTTTATTTACATTACCCCATAATTTGCACAGGCACACAAGAGACAGTTTTCACTGTCTCTTTTTTAATTTAAATGAAAAAAACTCTTTATCTGATGTTGTTGCTTCCAGTCGAAGCATTTTCACAAGAAGCGGTTCAATATTCTCTGCATGCCGATGTATACAGTGAACCTGTTTCAATTCATGCATTTCTTAATGATTGGGACAGCCCGAATTTAAAAAAAGGTGAGAATGCTTTTGCTCATGGAAAAATGAGTTTATTGGCGCAAAAAGATCATTGGTCTTATGGTTGGGTATGGTCTTATGACTATCAATTACATTTTAGTGAAGATATGGCACGACTGTATTATCAGACACAGAATGAACAGCTGATTGATGCGAATACCCGTTATGAATTGTCTTTAGAAGCACAGCATGTAGAAACCATAGGAGCGCGTTTTGCTTATGATTGGCAGCTTGATTCAAATTGGATGTTAACGACTGGCGTGACCGCACTCTTAGGGCGGCATTTTGTTGATGGTGACTTTAAGGCAACAGGTCAAACCCTAGATATGCCTGAATTGATGGATCGTGTTGATTGGTTAAATGGATATTTAGACTATAGTTATGATCAACCTGCATTAAAAGAGGATGAGCTTGGCTGGGCTGGGCAAACCAACAAAGGTTATGGCTATGCATTTGATTTTTCCCTAAAGGGGAAATATAAGAACTGGCAGGCATTGATTACAGCTGAAGATATTTTAGGATTTTTATATTGGGAAAATGCTCCTTTTACCCGCTATACACTCAACTATGATCAAAATACTCGTCCAAGAATAGATTTAAGAGGACAACTCAGTAAAGAGAAGCAATATCGTCAGACGATACCTTATAAGATTCATTCGGACATTACCTATTTGGCTGACACTCAACCCTGGAGTGTGAGTATGAGTAGTTTTTCAAATCAGTATATTTCACTCGTGCAGCTCAGTGGTTATTGGCAAAAAGAAGCCTATAAATTTGGAATTCATGCAGAGCCTCAAACTGGAGCATATGGTTTTTCACTGCAACACTTCAATTGGGGACTTAAATACCTGACGGATGATTTGAAAACCAATCAGGCGCATCGTTTTCAGACCTATTTATACGCACAATATCGTTGGTGATTTAAAAGTAACTCAAGATGAACAACTGACCATGACCTCAGGTACATCATTCGGTAATGGGGCTAAATCTTCAGCGCGTTCTAAATCAGGTTGATGGGTAAAGGGCTGGCTCAGCAGCTTGAAGAGTCGATCCACCTCGGTAAAGTCATTACGCTCCGCCAGTTCAATTGCGCGTTGTGCCATGTGATTGCGCAAGATGTAATGGGGATTAACTTCAGACATGGCCTGATCTAAAAGCTGTAGATCTTGATGTTCTCGAATCGATTGATATTGATCTAAGAACTGTTCAAATTGACGTCGGTCTAAGCAGTCATCTAGGATCTGTTGATATTGCTGATTTTGCAGACGCATAAAGCTCTGGGTGTAATCCAGTTGTTCAGATTGCAGAATACGTAGGAACAACATGCCACAGTCAAAGCTGTCCTTATGAAAATCAGGGAGCCCCATCTTTTGACACAAGCCTAAACGGTAATGTTCCAGAAAAGTAGGTTCATAGTGGCTTAAACAGCCCGCGAGATCTTCTTTCCATTGTTCTTTTTCATAGCCTTCTGGGCATAAAGGAATTAAGTTGTTGAGCCAGACCCACAGGTTCCAATGTCCAATACTGGGTTGCTGTTGGTAGGTGTAACGCGCCTGATAGTCGGAGTGATTGTTAATCCAATTGGGGCGGAAGCGTTCCATAAAGCCATAGGGACCAAAATCGAGGGTTGAGCCTGTAATATTCAAATTATCGGTATTCATGACTCCATGGGCGAAACCGACCAGTTGCCACTTGGCAATCATGATCGCAGTACGCTGTATCACTTGTGTGGCAAAGGCCAAAATAGGCTGTTCAGCGTCTAAACATTCAGGATAATGCCATTCCAGACATTTCTGTGTGAAGCTGCTGAGTAGGGTCGGCTGATATTGATTGATCCATTCAAAGTGTCCGAGCCGAATATGGCAATCTGAGGTTCTTAACAGCATCGCACCCAGTTCGAGTTTTTCGCGCTGTACGCCTTGGGTAGAAGATGTGAATCCGACTGCATTACTGGAAGGGACACCGAGTGCATTTAAGGCATGTCCTGCCAGATATTCACGAATCACGGAACGTAATACCGCACGTCCATCTCCCATGCGGGAATAAGGGGTTTGGCCAGCACCTTTTAAATGCAGATCAATGGTGTGTTGGTTTTGATCCAAAATTTGCGCAATCAATAAACCGCGACCATCTCCGAGTTGTCCAGCCCATTGCCCAAATTGATGTCCAGCATACACCATGGCCAGTGGTGAAAATTCAGCAAAGGTTTTCTGTCCGCTACAAATCTCGACCCAATCCGCTTGATCTGCTTCACTCCATTGCAACTCTTCAGCCAAGGCCTGATTAAAATGCCCTGCTTTTGCCCCAACAAGAGGAACAGGCATTTGTTGATGGAAAAGTTTTGAATCGAGCGTAGGGTAGCGTGAATTGAATAGCATGAAATGGAATCGGACGATGGGACTCCGCTCACTATAACAAATCTCAGGGCTAAAATGAAAAAAGCTCCCTAGAGGGAGCTTTTCGTGAGTTGAATAAGGACTTATTCAGACACTGCATTTTTCTTAATATTACGCATCAGGACTTTGAGCGTTTGACGGTGATGTCCTAAACGTTGTTCAACCAATTGGAAATCCATTTTGAGTTTATGGTCCATTTGGTGAATCTTTTCAGCCACAGACGCTTTTTTGGCCTGAATTTCTTGTTCTTTCAGTTTCGCCCAGTCATTCAAGGTGTGGGTGAATGCTTCATATTCTTGTGAAATACGTTGTTTGACATTCGCCATATCTTCGTTGACATTGTGCCCGTAAACCGCCAAATCTTGTTCTGCATATTTGAACTTCATCGCAAGTTCAGCTTTCTTAATATTAAAGCTTGGAATACGACGTAGATTTTTCGCTAAACCGACTTTTGAACATGACCAGATCAACCATTTGGTTGGGTCATACTGCCACCATTTCACACCATTACGATAATCGTATTGGAAGATGTGGTGATAGTTGTGATAACCCTCCCCCCAAGTTGCAATCGCAAGTAGGAAGTTGTCACGTGCGGTATTTTCGTCGGTATATGGACGTTTACCCCACATATGGCAAAGCGAGTTAATAAAGAAGGTCACATGGTGACTGAGGATTAAACGAACCAATCCACCCAGTAACAATACACCCCACATATCACCTACGGCCCAACCAATCGGCATTAAAATACCGGCATGAACCAAGATGACCAAAGGAATATAGTATTTGTGTTGGAACATGACCAGTTTGTCATTTAACAGGTCCGGCGCATTTTTATAATTTGGCTCTGCTGCTGGATAATCACGTAACATCCACCCGATATGGGCAAACCAAAAGCCTTTATTAATTGAGTATGGGTCTTTTTCAACATCATCTACATGGCGGTGATGGGTACGGTGACCTGAAGCCCAGAACAAGATACTGTTCTGAACGGCAAAAGTTCCCATAATCATCAGAATGATTTTTAAGGGAAGAGTCGCTTCATACGCACGATGCGCCCATAAGCGATGATAACCCGCAGTAATACCTAAACTGCTTACCCCCAGTAACACAATCATACTGACCCAAGCACTTAAGCTAAAATCATGATTGATGGCATAGAGGGGAAGAGCGATAACCGCAACAATAGGTAAAAAAACCAGGGCAAAAATTGCAACCCAGTTGATTGGGGCTTGAGGTAGGGGAGGATTCATCTCCAACAGCACTCCTAGAAACCTGAGACAGGTTAAAATTGAGAACTTAATTCAATACAATTTATATGGATTAAGATTCTGGCATATTAGCATGAGCAACAATTGTACTCTAGCATTATTGTACAGTTGTATTGTACTAAACAGTAACAGAATAAGACTATGCCGTGATTGAATTTATCGTAAACAATCGTCTATTTTTATTGGTTGCTCGATAAATTTTCATTGTAGTTTGAGTCAACTGGATGATTGATCTTCAGTTGAGTCAGCCCATCTTTAGTGTACACGCGAAGATTTAGCCCAGCTCAAGCTGTTGTAGCATCATTTTAGGGAAATCCGTAATCAAGCCATCAATGCCACAGGCTTGTAAATGCTTGGCGCGTTCAACATCATTGACGGTCCAGACACTGACCTTTAATCCCGCGGCTTGAGTCGCTTGAATCATGACATCTGTCGCCAATTGATTCATCCAGCCAATACGGCTACAGCCAAGAGCCAAGGCTTGTTCGATGGCTAGTTCTTTTATGTCATCTTCAATGAGTAGTCCACGTCTAAATCGGGAGCTGGACTGCTGTAAAGCTTGATGAATTTTCAGGTCAAAACTGGTGATCACGGCATTGTGTTCAAATCCAGTTAAGGCTAATTCTAAGTGCTGAACCAGCTTTTCCGCCGCTGCCATATCTTCTACGGCTTTAATTTCAACTTCAAGATGGGAAAAGTCACGTAGAATCTGCAAGCTCTGTTCCAAAGTGGGGGTTACTTCATGTTGCCAGTTCATCCAAATAGAGGCTTGATTGAAGCGAGACAAATCATGAGCGCTACACGCATACAAATCATAATTGATGGACGCGGTGCGTAAAAAGTTATCATCATGCATGACCACTAAGCTGTCATCGTTGAGTTGACGAACATCAAACTCAACAGCACGAATACCCAAGTTATGTATATATTGAAATCCACCTAGGGTATTTTCAGGTGCTTCACCTCGTGCGCCGCGATGTCCAATAATTTGCATGTGCTGATCTGCCTTTATTTTTCAGTTTTGATTATTACGGAGTTAAGGAGCTTTCCTCAATCTCTGATTTTGGAGTTTGAAAATTTTTTCGTTATATACTTTTTTAAGGATTGAATAGTACATCTGAAGAGGTATGTTTAAGAGCGGTCATCAGTTAGCTCTAAAGGATCAATCGAGACTTAATCGCTATGATTCAGCCTCGATCATTCAATGGGTTTTAAATAGTCTCGTTAATATTTTTTTGCCATAACACTTCACTACCGCCTTCGGCACGTTGTAATGTACGCGAAGCCACAAAGAGCCAGTCAGAGAGTCGGTTTAACAACTGTAAAGAGCTTGGTTGAATGTTTTGATCACGATGATGGACGGACATCAGACTACGTTCAGCACGACGGCAAACGGCACGCGCTTGATGGGCAAAGCTACATGCCAGTGTACCTGATGGCAGAATAAAATCTTTCAACATCGGTAAAGCTTCATTCATACGGTCGATGTCTTGTTCTAGAAATTCAACTGAAATGGGTTGAACCAAATGATAGTTGGGAATACAAACTTCGCCACCTAAGTCGAATAACCAGTGTTGAATCAGGCTCAGGCTTTTATCCCAAGTAGCTTGTTCAGCTAGATCACTTTGATTGATTTGAGCACGCAAAACACCGATACAAGCGTTTAGTTCATCAACATCGCCTAGTGCATTAATACGTAAATCATCTTTGGCGACACGTGAACCATCACCCAGTCCAGTCGTGCCAGAATCGCCCGTGCGGGTATAAATTTTACTTAAACGATGACCCATAATTTTTCCTAAGGTTGCAATGAAAAAAAGGATAATGCCGGTCAAAACATTATCCATAAACTGCGCTATTTTATATATTTTTTTGGAGCTGGAGATTAGTAACGGAAAGTTACCCCAGCAGAGGCGAAACGACCGCCGTTGATGTACCAAGTATCATTGCTTGAATAGACGGCTTTGTATTTCACATCACCAATGTTTTGGATGTTGGTGAACAATTTAATGTTTGGATTTACATTCCAAAATGCATTGAGATCAATCGTTGCATACCCAGGCACTTTAATTGAATCCTGACGTAGTTGAGCTTTTGCATGAGAACGAGCGACAAGGGCAGTATTTACACCATAAGTTCCATCATCATATCCTGTTGTTAAAGTGAAGGTTTGACGTGGACGACGGATGAGTTCAAATCCAGTAGACTCATCTTCTGTTTTAACGTAAGCATAGTCCGCAGATGCAAACAGTTGATCATGTTTCCATTTCAGACCGAGTTCGCCACCAGTCATCTTCGCATCATCAGTATTGATATATTGCCATAACTTATTAGCACCAATCATATTTTTAACTTGTGTGTAGTACATAGAAGCACTTGTACTTAAACCATAATTAAATTGTTGATCTAGACCAATTTCATAAGAAATACTTTCTTCAGGTTTTAAATCTTGATTACCGTAAGAACCAGCATATAGCTGATAAGCAGTAGGAGCTTTAAATGCGGAACCAATATTGGCATAAATACTGGTTAGAGGAGCAATCTGTAAACGTCCAGCAATTTGTCCGACAGTATGTTGGCCAAATTGATCATCATCTTCTAAGCGAATACCCGCTTGAGTATGTAAGCTGGCATTATTAAACTGATGTTGTAAATAATACCCTGTAGACCCAAGGTTTTTCTTCCCAGATAGGTAATCATAAGTCACATCAGTATCTTGCGTTGATACGCCGAACAAAATGTTTTGTTTTGGAGTGAACTTCCAATTTAAATTGATGTCACCTTCATTGCGCTCACTATCATAGGCATACGAATACGTTTCAATATAAGTTGCTTCATCTTGATAATTTGAATAGCGGGCATTTAAAGTTAATACATCTGTGAATTGGTATAGACCATTCCAGTTGATCAATTGATTTTTAAAATCACGTTGTGCTGTATTTGTACCTGTAGAATAGTCTAAATAGTGATTGATTCCTTCATTTTCATTAATAGATACACTTGTTTTAAAATTATCTTGTTTGTATCCAATCTTAGCGCTGTAGCCTTTTTGGTCATAACTCGCTTGATCTTTCCCTTGGGTATTTAAAATTTCAGTGCCATCACTTTCTAAGCGCTGACCACGAATCTGGGCAAAAAAACCATCTTGATTAAGATCTAATCCTACAAGGGCTTTATAGGTATTGTTCTCACCATACAATCCAGTAATGAATGCACTATTTTTCTCTGGGGTATCAGTCAATAATTGGATGACACCGCCAATTGCATCAGAACCATATTGAACTGAAGCAGGCCCTTTAAGAATTTCAATTTGACCAATATCGGATAGGTCTAACAGTTCTGAATTACTTTTACCGTTAATACCTTCAATTAAGGCAGCACCATCTTTAAGAACTAAAGTATGATTCGAACTCGTACCACGGGTAAAAATGGAAGTTGTTTGTCCAAGACCGCCAGTTTGAACAACATTTAGAGCAGCATCTTGTTTGACAAGATCATTGAGGTTGAGCGAGGGATTTTTTTCAATCTCAGCTTTTGAAATCACACTAATACGCGCAGGAACATCTTTAATTTTTTCTTCAGAACGCGTAGCCGTGACCACCAAAGTGTCCAAAGATGCATTTACAACATTAGTGTTGTCTTGTGCAGATACAGACGTAGAGAAACCCATCGCAATAGCGATTGCGCCCACTAAAGCAGTAGGCTGAAATAAATTTGACATGTTTGCTCCATACATTCACCCCCCGTGAATGATTGAGTTAAACGGACAATAAGCAGGTCTCCGGACTTAAATATAAATATTGCGAACAATATTGGTATACCCATCTTCCCACACGAGTGCAGTGATGTAAGTGCAAACTTATAAAGGTATACGTTTCGTTTTACCGTTGCGGGGGCAGTGTTGGATTTGCACCAACTTCCCTAAAGCATATTGCTATGACTTATTGCATTTGCGCGCAGTATAAGGTTTGTATGCGAATTAAACAATCTATGTAAAGAATATTCAGGATGAACTTTACTCAAGAGAAAAGAATTGCATTACAATGATTCGCCCCGATATTCATAGACAGGCTATGAACTTGGTCTAGTAAGAGCTGAAACTGTATGCGAACCCGTGCCAAAATTTGTGGAATTACCCGTATTGAAGATATTCAGTCTGTAGTACAGTCAGGGGCTGATGCAATTGGTTTAGTTTTTTATCCGCCCAGTCCGCGAAATGTCAGTATGGAGCAAGCACAAATCTTGGTTCAACACATTCCTGCTTATGTGCAGGTGGTAGGGTTATTTGTCAATGCAACAGCGGATGAGATTACGCAGGTTTTAAAGCATGTCCCTCTAGATATGTTGCAGTTTCATGGCGATGAAAGTCCTGAACAATGTCAGGCCATTGCAGAGCAAACGGCGCGACGTTGGTATAAGGCCATTCAGGTCAAACCCGATTTAGATGTGATTGCGACGATTGAAAAATATCAACAAGTGGGTGCAAGCGCAGTCTTATTGGATGCTTGGCATCCTGAACTAAAAGGTGGAACAGGGCACAGTTTTGACTGGACTCAGTTTCCACAACTCGATATTCCTTTAATTTTGGCAGGCGGTTTAAATCCTGACAATATTGAAGATGCAATACACACTACCCAGCCTTTTGCTGTAGATGTTAGTGGCGGTGTAGAGTCCGCAAAAGGTATTAAAGACCAACAACTCATACAACGATTTATGCAAGGAGTCCAACGTGGATCAGCAAAATAATGTGATTGACTATACCCAATACCCTGATGCAAAAGGGCATTTCGGTATCCATGGCGGACGTTTTGTGTCAGAAACTCTAATGGCTGCATTAGAGGACTTAGAAAAGCTCTATTTCCGTATGAAAAACGATGAGCAATTTCTGGCAGAATTCGACCGTGATCTCGCCTACTATGTAGGTCGTCCTAGTCCTTTATATTATGCTGAGCGATGGTCGAAAGAGTTGGGTGGTGCGCAAATCTATTTAAAACGTGAAGACCTGAATCATACCGGTTCGCATAAAATCAATAATACGATTGGTCAGGCGCTCTTGGCTAAGCTTTCAGGTAAAAAACGTATTATTGCCGAAACAGGTGCAGGTCAACATGGTGTGGCAACCGCGACGATTGCAGCGCGTCTAGGTCTTGAGTGCGTGGTATTCATGGGTGCAGAAGACGTAAAACGTCAGGCCATGAATGTGTATCGTATGCGTCTATTGGGTGCAACTGTTGTACCTGTAGAAAGTGGTTCAAAAACGCTGAAAGATGCCATGAACGAAGCGATGCGTGACTGGGTCACCAATGTCGATTCTACTTATTATGTGATTGGTACGGTAGCAGGTCCACATCCATATCCACAATTGGTGCGTGACTTCCAGTCGATTATTGGTCGTGAAGCACGTCGTCAAATTCAAGAGCAAGCAGGGCGCTTACCTGATGCGCTTGTAGCATGTGTTGGTGGTGGTTCAAATGCAATGGGCTTGTTCTACCCATTCTTGAATGATGCTGAAGTGAAAATGTATGGTGTTGAAGCGGCAGGTTATGGCATTGAAACTGGTAAGCACTCCGCACCGTTAAATGCGGGGCATGTCGGCGTCTTGCATGGTAACCGGACTTATTTGATGTCGGATGAGCAAGGTCAAATTATTGAAACACATTCAATTTCGGCAGGTTTGGATTATCCAGGTGTAGGCCCTGAGCATAGTTTCCTAAAAGATATGCATCGTGTTGAATATGTGCCAATCAATGACAATGAAGCTTTACAAGGTTTCCGTGATTTAACCCATATTGAAGGGATTATTCCTGCATTGGAAAGCTCGCATGCCATGGCGTATGTCACTAAGTTGGCACCAACCATGGATAAGGATCAAATCATTATTGCCACGGTTTCTGGACGTGGTGATAAAGACTTGATGACCGTGGCACGCATTGATGGCGTGGAAATGGTTGAGATGTAATTTCAATATAAGTCCCAAAAGCACGAGCTAGACTCGTGCTTTTTTATGCTTGAAATTTTAGTGTATTGATCGTTTGGTTCATTTAAATAAAACAAGGAATGTACAAATTGTGATTTGTCTTATACTTTGCATTTCTTCAACATGATCATTATTCAAAACATATTTCATCATGCCATCACAATAAAACCCAACTCAAACTCATACTGAAGTTTTGAGTGTAGAAAGAACCAAATACTTTTAGTGAGGAGCTATGCCATGTCCCATTTATTTGTTGTGATGTTGGGTGGACGCCATCAACGAGCCAATACCGAAGTGCATGATGTTGTGGCGGTTTGGGGGGATAGCTTGGAAGCGACCTTTCCGCAATTAAGACAGGCGTGGTTTGCTGAACAAAAGGGCTTACATATTGATGCTTGGATGAAAATCAATACGGTGGAATCTGAAGGTCAGTATTATCAAATTCGGCTAAGTAACACGGCTCCACAGCCAGATGCACCAAAATTATTTTTGATTAATTTGGGTGGTTATGATGCGCAGGAATTTGGCGAATTACACCGTTATGTTTTGATCGTCGCTAATAATGCACAGCAGGCGAAACAACGGGCGAAGCTGCATTTTGCGCAGCAGTGGCAAAAGCCGCATACAGATCGAGTCCTCGAGGTGGATGACTGCATTGCGTTGGCTCAGGTTGAAAATCAATATATTCATTTAGAATTAGCCACGCCACAGAAAAATGATTGGGAAAACACATATCTGCTATTAAATGATTAATATTCAACATTTTGTGCTGAGTGTACAGTAGTGCTGTTTTTTTGTGCTAAGATGGCAGACATCAAAATGATCCTTCGTCGTGAAGTATAAGTGGCTGTAAAAATTGGGTGGTTATACGACGAAAAATCAGCATAGACTTAGCTAGGGAATTGAATAAATGGATTTAATTCAGTCGAATGGTCAGCCGCACTATGGACGGTTCGATACATTACCTCGGAATATTGACGTTCAAAAATACCAATATAAAACGCCTTATGGCGAGGTGCTCAATGGCTGGCGTAAGCGATTAAAATACAAAAAATTCAAATTCTGTTCTATACAACATGAGCATTATACCCTTGGCGTTGCAATTGCGGATATTGCGTGGGCAGGGCATGGTTTCTTTTATGTCTATAACCATCTTTCGCAAGAAGTTATGGAATGGAATGCGATTAATTTTTTAGCGCGTAATACCGTTTTGGATGAACAGCCTTTATATAATCAAAGTTTTTTTCACAAATCTCCATTTCAAATCGAAATGCAGCATGCCAATGGGGTGCGTTATATACGTGTCACCAAGTATGGTGAAATCAAGCTAAATGCCCGTATTTTTTGTGCGGGAACGAATGCTTTAAGTATGTGTAGCCCGACAGGGATTAATGGCTGGACCTATACCCAAAAGCTGACCACACTAGGGTGTGAGGGCTACTTTGTAAATAAGCAGAGTCAAGTGGTGCAATTTCACGAAAAAACATTTGCCTCCTTAGACGACACCTGTGGTTTTTTGCGTCCTGAGACGGCATGGTTCTGGTTATCTTGTAATTTCTGGGATGTTAACAATCAGCGCATTGGGCTGAATTTGGCTTCTGGTGTGAATGAAAGTTTTGGCAACGAAAACTGTTTATGGATTAATGGTGAACTCTTTCCATTAACCGACATTTTATTTCAACAGCAGGAAGAAGGTCGCTGGACCATTCGGTCTTTAGATCAGCGTTTAAATTTGAATGTCACCACCAGCTGGCGCCGTTATGAAAACTTAAATTTGAGATTGGTTGGAAGTCAATTTAGCCAGTGGCAAGCGCGTATTAGTGGCACGATTGTCCAAAATGATCAGGAAATTGTATTGCTGGATGAGTATGGTCTTTTAGAACAGCATTATGCGAAATGGTAGTGGCTTGGGCTGATGTTTAGCTCAGGTCGGGATCTGTTTTTGAGCTGAGCTAAACATGCAAAAAATATTTAAGTTTGACTCTGTGCCGCTTGCCAGAATGCTTCACCGGCTTGAATCGGATCATTGGTTTCAGCCAGGGTGTTCACCCAGACATCGTATTGACGAATAATTGGTTGCTGCGAGGGGTGGAAGTCTTTTTTAAACCAATCAATATATTGTTTACGAATACTGGTTAGCGTACCTTTGCGTCCAAAAAACCAAGGCAAGCCCTTAATAATCATATTCAGGCGTTGCCAACGACCAAAACCATCATGTCTAAGCATGATATTGGCACGATAGAGAGTAAAGCCAATCATCATCAGGGTGGTGAGAATTAAGGCCCAACGTCGCATCAGTTCAGAAACTTCACCGACTTGTTGCATGACATCAAATGCGACATCACGATGCTCCATTTCCTCAATAGCATGCCAAGCCAAAAGTGCCCGCACATAAGGGTGGGCATGGGCTAAAGTTTCTTTCTTGCCATAAAAGGTTTCTGCCATTAACGCGGTTAAATGTTCGGCCGCTGCAGTCATGGCAATATTGTATTGGGGGGAGCGTTCTTCAAGCTCGAATTTAAAGACTTTATTAATGCGTTGAATAAATTGGTCGACCGGCATACCTTGAGCACGCAAGACATGGTTCATTTTTTCATGGGCAATACCATGTTGGGCTTCTTGGCGGATAAAATCGGCCACACGTTGTTGTAATTCAGGATCTTTAATTTTGTCTTTAAACAATCGGACCGATTGGATGAAATAGCGTTCCCCATCTGGAAAGGTCAGACTGAGTGCATCAAAAACACGAGTGAGAAAGGGGTCATTGTTCATCCAATAGCGAGGCGCCTCATCCAATTTGAAATTGAATTCGGTACGAACAACAGGATGGAGCTGGGTGCGGACTATTGTATTCATCTTTGTTTTGACTAATAGAACCTTTGATAAGAGCAGTATGTCGATATTGGTCGGATAAGTTTTGACACTACTTGCCAATTTTTATACATTTTACGCCATATTGAAAATAAAAAAATGTTAAACAGACGGGTGGAGCCATGTATACATTACAAATCCCCAATGGCTTTTTTCACTTATGGCATAGTTATCTAAAATCACGTGATATTGATGCTTTTGCTTTGCCATTCACGACCACGCAAAAACAACAGCTAAGTTTTATTTTATCACAGCCGATAGATGCACAATCATCCTACGTTTTGTTTATCAATTTAATACAACAAACCAGACTCCAACTCAACTGCCCGCATCTGATTTTCGATATGGTGCAGTATGTTCAACCTGAGCATTTTGGCATATTGGGTTATCTTGCATCTAAAAGCAGTAGTGTGGCGGAAGCCTTACAATTCGTATTGCGTTTTAATCGCTTGGTGATTGATGGTCGTGAAACCTTACCCGTGCATATGTCGCAGTCTGAAACGGCTATTCATCTTTATTGGGCTGTTTCGCATCCAGCGTTGGTGCTGATTAATGAAATGCTGGTAGCTGCGATGGTGCAACTGGCACGCCAAATTTTTTCTGCTGAAGCGTTTGCTTTTCAGACTTTGTATTTCGCTCATCCGCCGCAATGCGCCGTGTATCATTATCAGCGTTTTTATGGTTGTGAGGTCTGCTTCAATCAAAGTCATTATGCGCTCGCCTTGAATCGTGAAAGTTTGTTCTTAAAATCACAACAACCAGATCCATCGCTGAATCATTTACTGCTTAAGCATGCCGAAGAGGTGATTGCGGCCAAATCCGAGCGTACTAATTTAATGACACATTTGCAGACCCTCGTCGCTGAGTATTTGATTTTTCATCAGGATGTGCCGAAATTGGAGTGGATTGCACAAGAGCTGCATCTTTCGGTACGAACTTTACAGCGTCAGCTAGGGCAGTTTGATTGTTCCTATAAGAAAATTATTGAAACCGAACGAATGAAACGCTGTGAGCTGTTGTTGCAACAGCATTTAAGTTTGAGTGAAATCGCTGTGGAGTTGGGCTATTCGGATCAATCTGCATTGGCACGTGCGTTTAAAACGGCTACAGGGCAGACCTTGTTGATGCGTAGACAGCAATTAAAACTGCCAGAATAATTCAGCGCTGTGATGATTCACTGAATTATTCTTCACCAAAATGTTTAGTCGGTTTTGGCTGCAAGGCGTGGATAGCGCAAGGTAATGGCTAAGATGGCAAAAATCGCCAATACCCAGCAATAATAAATGTGACCAATTAGCTCAACAGGAGAGAGTTTGGCAATCGAACACGCCAATAATAGTTGAGCACCATAAGGAATCAAGCCTTGTACGACGCAGGAAAAAATATCCAGTAAGGCTGCTACACGTTTGGGATCTAAACCATATTCTTGAGCAACTTCACGCGCCATATCCCCCGACAAAATAATTGCAACGGTATTATTGGCCACGAACAGGTTGGAGAAAATTACCAAGAAACTGACCCCAAATTCTCCTGCACGCTGTTGTCCAACTTTTAACAGTCGGGTCAGGCTATAAATTCGCTGAATCAGCCATTCCAAACCACCCTCACGTTGCATAATGGCCGAGAGTCCACCGAGTAACATCGACAATAATGCCACTTCAAACATGCCGACAAAGCCGTCATAAATGGCGCTGTTAAGCTTTAGCAGAGTAAACTCAGCATGCTGCATTAAGCCAATCATGGCTGAAATGAGTATGCCAATGCTGAGCACCGCCAATACGTGTAATCGGCTAAAAGCCAAAAAGAATACTGCGACATAAGGCAGAATGAGCCATAGGTCAAAGTCTTTATATTGAATACTTTGAGCGTCTTTGCTCATCAAAATATAAACTAAAATGGTAATAATCGCTGCAGGACCTGCAATCCAGATATTGACCCGAAATTTATCTCGCAATTGTACTTTTTGGCTACTGGTGGCAGCGATAGTAGTGTCTGAAATCATAGACAGGTTATCACCAAACATTGCACCACTTACCACAGCACCAATTGCCATCACCGTCTCAATATCCGTCACTTGGGCAAAGCCAAAAGCAATCGGTGCACAAGCAGCAATCGTGCCCATTGAGGTGCCCATTGCAGTCGCAATAAATGCCGAGATAATAAACAGCATAGGTAGCACAAAAGCAGGAGGAATCAATGATAATCCCAGCTGTACGGTTGCATCGACACTGCCAATTGCGCTACTGGTACTGGCAAATGCTCCAGCCAGCATAAACACCATGAACATTAAAATAAGGTTCGGGTGGCTCGCCCCTTTGAGGAAGGTGTCAATCGCTTGATTTAACTTCCCGCGATAAATTAAAACCGCCAGGATCACTGCGGGTAATGCTGCAACAGGAGCCTTAATTTGATAAAAGGCAAATTCAGTCCCAATCAGCGAATGATAAATTCCGCTACCCAAAAAGATAGCCAAAAAAACAATAAGGGGGAGTAGTGCAAGCGCTCGGGCTTGCACCTTGCTCTGAGGGTCGGAGGTCATAAAATTAAGGAAACAGCGAATAAGTCGGCTTAGTATAATGTAGCCGATACAATTTCTGAAAACTTAAAATGTAAAATGCCCTGAGACTGGCAAATGGGCTTCCTTGCTTCAGGGCGAAGATTTGCCCCATTTTGCAAGCTTACATAAACCCGAAAATTAGGCATCTTTGATCATTGAGAAAACTCTTCAAATATTAGTAAATGTAGCTTTCGGGTTGTTCTGAATCATGTGATGTCGTATGAAATTCAAAGGAAGTGCATGAACTCTATTCAATGTGTAAAAAATAGCGTTACAATGCGTTGTCTTGTATTTCTACAAAACCAACTCCTCAGTTTTAAATAATTCAAGGAATGTACAACCCTATGTCACGTTTAGCCACTCGTTTTGGACAACTTAAATCTCAACAGCGTAAAGCGCTGGTTTCCTATGTGATGGCTGGAGATCCTCATCCGCAAGTAACAGTACCTTTGTTACATCAAATGGTTGAGGCGGGCGTAGATGTTATTGAACTTGGACTGCCATTTTCAGACCCTATGGCGGATGGTCCTGTCATTGCTTTGGCCGCAGAGCGTGCTTTGGCTGGTGGAACCAATACCCTAGATGCTTTGAATATGGTGAAAGAGTTCCGTCAGAAGGATCAGGAAACACCAGTGGTATTAATGGGATATCTCAATCCTGTTGAAGTGATTGGCTATGAAAAATTTGTAGCCTATGCCAATGAATGTGGTGTAGATGGCATCTTGCTGGTCGATTTACCGCCAGAAGAAGCACAGGCTCTGGATGACGTCCTCGCAAAGTACAACATGGATCAAATTTTCTTACTGGCTCCAACCTCTACGGATGAACGTATTCATCATGTGGTCAAGCAAGCAAGTGGTTTTATCTATTATGTTTCTTTGAAAGGGGTAACGGGCGCAGCAACTTTAGACATGTCTGAAGCTGCAGCACGTATCCAAAAAATTAAAGCAGAAACAGATATTCCTGTAGGTGTGGGTTTTGGTATTAGCGATGCTGCTTCCGCGAAAGCGATGGGCAGTGTAGCCGATGCTGTGATTGTCGGCAGTGCATTTGTAAAACAATTTGCAAGCTTGGCGCCAGAACAAGCCGTGATTGAAACGGTTAATAAAGTCAAGGAGCTTCGAGCAGCGCTCGATGAGTTAGTATGAATCAAGAAGTGAAATCAGGGAAAATTCTTAGCCCATCGACACCGTGGACTGAACGTGGCGTTCCAGGCATTGAAGTTCCAGATGAGCAACAAGCACTAAAAGCAACATTTACAGAACCAACAGTTGAATGCCCTGAATGTCATGCATTGGTAACGCGCACAGCGATGACGTTTAATGCTTATGTTTGTCCGCAATGTGATGAACATTTACGTATGAAAGCCCGTGATCGTTTAACTTGGTTCTTTGATCAAGTAAAAACTGAATTGGGTCAAGAATTTGTGGCGAAAGACCCGCTAAAATTTGTCGATAGCAAGCCTTATCCTGAGCGTATGGCTGAAGCACAAAAGAAAACGGGTGAAACTGAAGCGTTGATCGTGATGCAAGGTTTGGTTAAAGACGTGGCAATGACGGCGTGTGCTTTTGAATTCGACTTTATGGGCGGTTCAATGGGTACAGTCGTGGGCGATCGTTTTGTTCAAGCGGCAGAAAGTGCGATTGAGAAAAAACAACCGTTTATCTGTTTTGCTGCTTCTGGTGGTGCGCGTATGCAAGAAGGCATGTTGTCTTTGATGCAAATGGCACGTACCTCTGCTGCAATTCAACGCGTTAAAGAAGCGGGCTTACCTTATATCGTGGTTCTGACTCACCCAGTCTATGGCGGTGTAACAGCATCTTTAGCTATGTTAGGCGATGTGCATATTGCTGAGCCAAAAGCCATGATTGGTTTTGCGGGTAAACGTGTTATTGAGCAAACTGTGCGTGAAAAATTGGAAGAACCGTTCCAACGCGCTGAATACCTGCTTGATCATGGTGTAGTCGATCAAATCGTTCATCGTCATGCATTACGTGATACTGTATATCGTATTGTGACCAAATTGATGAATTTACCTTGAACAACACTGCACCACTTGCACAAGATAATTTAGACACATGGCTCTCGTATTGGGGCCATGTTCACGTTACGGGGATTGATTTAGGTTTAGAACGCGTCATTCCCGTCGCTGAAATGCTTGGTGTTACGCAACCTGAGGCGAAAGTCATTACGGTTGCTGGCACCAACGGCAAAGGCTCAACCACTACAACTTTAGCGGCCATTTTAAATGCGCAAGGTTATAAGGTTGGGCTGTATCAGTCTCCGCATATCTATCGTTTTAATGAACGCGTTAAGCTGGCAGGTCAGGAAGTTGATGACCAAAGCCTGATTGATGCCTTTGTGCAGGTCGATCAAGCACGTCGTGCGTGTGGACTCAGTTTATCCTTCTTTGAAGCAACCACTTTGGCTGCTTTTTTGATTTTTAAACAGCAAGCTTGCGATGTTTGGGTACTTGAAGTTGGACTTGGTGGTCGTTTGGATGTGGTCAATGTGATTGATCCAGACGTCGCGGTCATTACCAATATCGGTCTAGACCATATTGACTGGTTGGGTGATACCATTGAGAAAATTGCCTATGAAAAGGCAGGGATTATTCGACCGAATATTCCTGTAGTTTTTGGGGGGCAACAAACTTTACCTGACGCTATTGCGACAAAAGCACGGGACTGTAATGCAGCACTTTTTGTTGCTGAACGCGATTATTTCTATCAGCCAAGTGAAGATGGCCAGCACTGGATGTTTGCCTCTTCGGGCACGACGTTAAAACTCCCACTGGGAAGTTTGGCACTCGAAAATATTTCAACCGCCGTTGCCGCAATTTTGGTGAGCGGTTTAGCAGTCAACCAAGCAGCGATTGCTCAAGGTATTCAACAGGCACAACTGGCAGGGCGCTTTGAAATTCGCCAGATTGCCGATAAAACCGTGATTTTCGATGCTGGACACAATCCACATGGCGTAGAATTTTTGTTAAAGCAATTGCGAAATTTCTTAAAATACAATAAACAATACACGGAAGTGGTTGCAGTCTTTTCCATGCTGGCAGATAAAGATATTAAATCTGTGGTGGAGGCATTGAAAAGCGATGTTTCAATGTGGAAAATTGCACCCTTAACTGTGCCGCGGGCTGCGGAAATCGCGCAGCTAGATGAAGCATTGCAACATCAGGCAGTACAACAATTTACGAATGTACAATTCGCTTTCCAATCAGCGCTCGATGAATCTAAAAATAATCAGCTGATTTTGGTATGTGGTTCATTTCATACCTTGGAAGCAGTCTGGGAGTATTTGGAAGAATGTCAATGAATAACAAACAACGCTGGATGGGTGGCGTTGTTTTACTGGGTGGCGGTGTTTTATTGGCAGCCTTGCTTCTGAAGGGTCAAGAAGAAATTCATCAAAATAATGTGAAACAGGCTGAACCGATTGAACAAGTTCAGTCCAACAATGTTAAGCCCGATACTGGTGCAGTTCAGCTTCAGGGACTCACTGTAGATGTAGAAACGGAAAAACGTCTACTGGAAGAACAACGTCGTGCCCGTGAGAAAGCGGTTGCAGAACAGGAAGCACGTGCTGCTGAATTTCTAGCGATGCAACAACAGGCTGAGGCGGATGCGGCACGTAAAGCTGCCGAAGAGTATGCTGCTTTAAATGCGGCTCGCACGGGGGCACAGCAAAGTTCAGATAATATTCCACCAGAATTGGTTGAGGATGAAAAAGCTAAACAAAAACGTTTAGCTGAGGAAAAACTTGCTGCACAAAAGAAGTTAGATCAGCAGAAAGCAAAACAACAGGCTGATGCTGATAAACAACAAAGTGAAGAACGTCGCAAAGCAGACGCTCAGCGTAAGGCCGAGGAAGAGCGTAAAGCTCAAGCCAAAGCTGCTGAAGAGAAAAAACAGCGTGAAGTAGAAGCTCAACGTAAACTTGAAGCACAGCGTAAAGCTGATCAAGAACGTCAAGCAACGGCGAAAGCAGCAGAAGAAAAGAAACTGCGTGAAGCTGAAGCGAAACGTAAAGAAGATGCCAAGAAAAAGGCCGAAGCTGAAAAAGCCCGTGAGTTGCTGGAAAATGGTGATAAGCAGTGGATGGTGCAAGTGGCGCTTGCTGCCAATGCCGCCAATGCCGACGCACTGATTTCTAAGTTAAAAGCTAAGGGCTATAAAGTGGTACAAAGCCCGACGTCTAAGGGAATCCGCATTATGGTCGGCCCAGCCAAAAGCCGAGATATCGCAGATGTCACCCGTAAAAAAATTACAACTGATGCCAGTCTCAATATGAAATCGGCTTGGGTAATTGACTGGGTACCGCTCGATCGTCGTTAATCGCGGCTTAGATGACCTATTTAAGATGGATTCGAGAGTTGTTCTTGAATCCATTTTACATTTTCAGGGCTGAATAAATTTTCAATGTTTTGCCAAATGGGATGAAAACCATAGCCACCATATTTCATTTCTTGTAGCGCATCTTCAATCTTCCATTTTTCAAAAATAATTCGATACATGGCAATACTGGCACCAGTCCGGTCGGAACCGTGATAGCAATGAATCAGCACTTTTTGATGTTGTGCTTTTGCGAGTTGAATTTGACGCATCACCGCCAGCAAATCTTCACGGCTCATGGCCCAAGTATGAATCGGGATATGAACCAGATTGAATTGATCGGCATTGAGCTGTTTTGGGTCGTGGTCACGTGACCTTAGATTAATCACCACATCAATATCATTGGCTTGCAGTTGTTTGATCATTTCAGCATTGGGTTGTTCGCTACGGAACACATCGGCACTGACTTGATAAAAATTATTGGCCCGATCCAGTACGCTTCCCCAATGCTGAGGACGGCTGTCGGCTGGAAGTGCGGGTGTGGTCATGCAAGCGGTTAGATTCAGGGTAGAAATGATTAGACCGCAGAGGAGGAGTTTAGATTTCATCTTGATGGGTATCGTGCTAATTCAACAGGATCATGAGCGCAGATGAGTTGCACTTCAGGATGTGTTTGAGAAAGTATCTGCAGCCGTTTCAGATTGTCTACACGTGCTTGGTTATCTTCTGCAAAAAACTGCTCGAGTTGGTTCAAGGCTCTTAACGGATGCTGACCGTCAAGCTGTAAATGCGAGTAGTAGGCATCGCCACAGAAGAGTAGCCAATTCTCCTGATTACGGACAGCAATGCCACTATGTCCTGCGGTATGCCCCAATAGAGGAACCATTAAGAGGTCATTTTCAAACAAATCAAAATTACGAATATGTTTTAGATTAAACCAGTTTTCTTCAGCAATGGGTTCAATAAAGTTCCAGTAACGGTGTTGTTGAAACTGTTTGACTTTATAGCGTGCTTTTCGTTTGTAATGACTGAGGTTTTGCGTGGCATTGTATTCTGATGACAGGACATGCACGGTTGCGTGAGGGAAGTCTGAAATCCCTCCCGCATGGTCAAAGTCTAAATGCGAGATAAAAATATGCTGGACATCTTTCGGGTGAAAACCGAGTTTCTGGATTTGCGCGATAGCGGTCAGCTCTAAATTATTTTCAATGTTACCGAAACGCGCGATCATGCTACCTAGACGGGCTTTGGTATGCAGCAGATCTTGAACACCCAAGCCAGTATCAATCAGAACCAAGCCTCGGTCTGTTTCTAACAATAAGCAATGACAAATAACATGGGCATGCAGTCCCTTTTGTCCAAATAAGGGACCGCAAATGGGGCACATGCTGCCACAATGTAAATGATGAATTTTATGAATCACAGGAATTATTCTTAAAATGTGCTGCAGTATTTATAACTGACTGTCGCCTAAATACCAAATACAACTTGTTATCTAGGCATTAAGCAGACGGAAAACCTGTCCGTAGACAGGTTTAAAAGAATGATTGAATTCGGGATGCTTTATTTTAGATTCGGTTGCGGCGTTAGGCGTAAATAGGGTTTTACCGCGGTATAACCTTGCGGAAAGCGTTGTTGCAGTTCAGTTTCATCTTGTAAGGATGGAATAATCACCACATCGTCCCCGTGTGTCCAGTTGGCCGGTGTGGCCACTTTATGCTGGTCAGTGAGTTGCAAAGAGTCAATCACGCGCAAAATTTCATGAAAATTTCGTCCTGTAGAGGCGGGATAGGTAATGATGAGGCGGACTTTCTTATTCGGGTCAATAATTAGGAAAGAACGCACCGTCAAAGTTTCACTGGCATTCGGGTGAATAAAATCATACAGGGTGGAGACCTTTCGATCATGATCAGCAAGAATTGGGAAATTAACGGTGGTATTTTGAGTTTCATTAATGTCCTGAATCCAGCCCTGATGGGATTCAACATCATCGACAGATAGGGCAATGGCTTTGACTCCTCGCTTGGCAAACTCGTCTTGTAGTTTGGCGGTATAACCGAGTTCTGTGGTACAGACTGGCGTGTAGTCTGCGGGATGTGAAAACAGGATGCCCCAACTCTCTCCTAAATAATCATAAAAATGAATTCGACCTGTACTGGAGTCTTGTTCAAAATTGGGTGCGATATCACCTAGACGTAATGACATTTTAAATTCCCTCAATGCTGTTGTGTATTGGCTATAGCTAAGACTATCGCGCAATTCTTTTACTAAGAAAAATAGCTTTTTTGCATTTGGTTATGCAGCAATGGAATAAGCAAAATCCGTCTTGTTGAGAAAATAAGCAGGGATTCAAGATCAACGCTCTATATCGCTTGGCTGAAATTTGTTACATTATTTCGCCTTAGGTCAGGGGCTAGAACCAGTGATCAGAATTTTTTTATTGGTTTTGTGCAAAACCCTTGTACTTCAAATTTCTAGCACCATAATAACGTCTGAGAAAAAATTTATTCATTGACAAGCAAGATTTAGAGAGTCTATTCATGTTGGCAAGTCTGATCGGAGGAATCTTCGGTACCAAAAATGAGCGCGAACTCAAACGCATGCGTAAAATCGTAGACAAGATTAATGCGCTCGAGCCGACGATATCTGCCTTAAGCGATGCAGACTTATCTGCAAAAACCGAAGAATTCAAACAACGTTATAACAAAGGTGAAAGCCTCGATAAATTATTGCCAGAAGCATTTGCCGTTTGTCGTGAAGCCGCAAAACGTGTCATGGGAATGCGACACTATGATGTGCAGTTGATTGGTGGTATTACCCTACATGAAGGTAAAATTGCTGAGATGCGTACTGGTGAAGGTAAAACCCTCATGGGGACTCTCGCTTGTTATCTCAACGCAATTAGTGGTCAGGGTGTGCATGTCATTACTGTCAATGACTACTTGGCCCAGCGTGATGCCGAGTTAAACCGTCCATTGTTTGAATTCTTGGGTCTTAGCATTGGCATTATCTATTCCATGCAAAACCCAATGGAAAAAGCAGATGCTTACCGTGCCGACATTACTTACGGTACCAACAATGAATTTGGTTTTGACTACCTGCGTGACAACATGGTGTTTGCGCTTGCAGAGAAAAAGCAGCGCGGATTGGTGTATGCCATTATCGATGAAGTGGACTCAATTTTAATTGATGAAGCACGTACACCGTTGATTATCTCGGGTCAAAGTGATGACTCTTCTCAGCTTTATGCAGCAATCAATACGATTCCACCGAAACTACATGCACAGAAAGAAGAAAAAGTTGCAGATGGTGGTCATTTTTGGATTGATGAAAAACAGCGTTCGGTAGAAATGACCGAAGTGGGTTTTGAAACTGTTGAAAATGAATTAATCGAAATGGGACTCTTGGCTGAAGGTGAGAGCCTGTATTCAGCATCGAATCTCAACTTGGTGCATCATGTGACCGCTGCAATTCGTGCCCATTTCCTGTATCAACGTAACGTGCATTACATCATTCACGAAGGTGAAGTGATTATTGTCGATGAGAACACTGGACGTACCATGCCGGGGCGTCGTTGGTCAGAAGGTTTACACCAAGCAGTTGAAGCCAAAGAAGGTCTTGAAATTCAACCTGAAAACCAGACTTTGGCAACCACGACATTCCAGAACTATTTCCGTTTATACAAAAAACTGTCTGGTATGACGGGTACTGCAGATACCGAAGCTGCGGAAATGAAAGAAATCTATGGTTTGGATGTGGTAATTATTCCGACACACCGACCAATGATTCGTCAGGATCAAAACGATTTAATCTATTTAAACCGTAATGGTAAATACAACGCGATTATTCAAGAAATTCAACGTGTGCATGAGGCTGGTGTTGCTCCAATTCTGATTGGTACGGCCACGATTGAAGCTTCTGAAATTCTCTCGGAAAAACTGAAAGAAGCAGGCATTCAGCACGAAGTCTTGAATGCCAAGCAGCATGAACGTGAAGCAGACATTATTGCTCAAGCCGGTTCACCACGTGCCGTGACCATTGCCACCAACATGGCCGGTCGTGGTACAGACATTATTTTGGGTGGTAACTGGAAAGCCAAACTGGCCAAAATTGAAAATCATACACCTGAAGATGAAGCGCGTTTAAAAGAAGAGTGGGAGCAAAACCACGAAATGGTCTTGGCTTCCGGTGGTTTGCATATTATCGGTTCTGAGCGTCATGAATCGCGTCGTATTGACAACCAGTTGCGTGGTCGTGCAGGACGTCAAGGGGATCCAGGGGTTTCACGTTTCTACTTGTCACTTGAAGATGACTTGATGCGTATCTTTGCCGGTGACCGTGTAGTGGCTATGATGCGTGCCATGGGCTTGCAGGAAGATGAAGCGATTGAGCACAAAATGGTGTCACGCTCCATTGAAAATGCCCAGCGTAAAGTTGAAGCGCGTAACTTTGATATTCGTAAGAACTTGTTGAAATATGACGATGTAAACAACGAACAGCGTAAGATTATTTATTCGCAACGTGATGATGTCTTAGCAGAAAACACCCTGCAAGATTATATTGAAGAAATGCATCATGAAGTGATGAAAGCCGTGATTGCCAACTACATTCCTCCTGAATCAATTCATGATCAATGGGATATCGAGGGACTTGAGCGTGCTTTACGTGAAGAGTTCGCAGTCGATTTACCGATTAACCATTGGTTGGAAAGTGAACGTCGTTTGGACGAAGAAGCTTTGGTGGATCGTATTACTGATGAAATTGTGACACGTTACCGTTCACGTCGTGAGCAAATGGGGCCAGAATCAGCAGCGATGCTGGAACGTCACTTTGTGCTTAGTGCTTTAGATCGCCATTGGAAAGATCATTTGGCTGCAATGGATTATTTGCGTCAAGGTATTCATTTACGTGGTTATGCACAAAAGAATCCTGAGCAAGAATATAAGAAAGAAGCGTTCAATCTCTTCGTGAACATGTTGGCGGTAATCAAAACTGACGTGGTAACTGATTTGTCGCGTGTCCATGTTCCAACGCCTGAAGAGTTGGCTGCAATGGAAGCACAAAAGCAAGCCCAAGCCCAAGCCATGCAGCTGAATTTATCACATGATGAAGTAGATGGTTTAACGGGTGAAGTGACTTCGCAAGCTCAACCCGAACAACATGCAGGCTTTAGTCCAGCCTCTGCACAAGACATAGAGCCGCCTGCAAGCCGTAACTCGCCTTGTCCTTGTGGTTCAGGTCTAAAATACAAACAATGTCACGGTAAAATTTAATTTTATCAATTGATTAAATTAGCCCTTGTCCGATCTGATAAATGCTTCATGTCTGGCAAGGGTTTTTTATTGCGGCACGCAATGTAGTGAAATATTTGCAAGATGTGAATAAGGTTTGCAGTGCTAAACATTAAGTGTTATTAAGTTGCTCATCGGAAACTGAAAAGCGAAAGACAATGAAAAAATTATTACAACCTTTGGTTATTGCCGCTTTGGCAATCCCGACTTTGGCGATGGCGAATACTCCTGCAACTACGACCATGGCAAAGGTGACAGCCGCACAAGGGGCAACTACCGCGCCAGCAACGGTGCAAGATACCAATGTGACCGTCATGAGTCCGCGTACAGGGATTAAATATACCTTTCCAAATCCGCAGCAACGTCCAATTATTCTGAAAACCGCTGCAGTTAGTGCAGCAACCACAACCACAGCCAGTCGTATTGTGGCAGCCAATCCAGCGCTTTCAGTGGAAAGTCAGGAGCAAGCCAAGCAGGCTCTTGCTGGAAATTCTCCGCAGTTAGCTGCAAACTAAATCTGATTTATAAAATGCAGCCTTCGGGCTGTTTTTTTTTATGGTTTTTATTGAGCCAAGCGGGGGATTGTTGTCTCGTTATCCTAATTTTTAGAGCGCTTAACCATGAGTTTCCATCAAGCGTTGTAATCGTGAAGGAAATTGCCTGAAACACCTCGATTTTTAGCCGTATTTCTACTAAGCTGTGACACTTACTTGAACAACAAAGTGGACATTTCAAAATGGCAGTGGGTGACGTTACTATGCCACAGATGCATGTGGTTAAAGGGGTAAAAATCGGTTCGGCTGAAGCATATATTCGCTATCAGAACCGACGTGATCTGGTCATTTTTGAATTGGCTGAAGGCTCAAATGTCGCGGGTGTTTTTACACAAAATGCCTTTTGTGCAGCACCTGTACATGTATCTAAAGCACATTTAGCTGTCGGTAATCCACGTTATTTAATTATTAATACAGGCAATGCCAACGCAGGGACAGGTCCATTAGGCATGCAAAATGCCCAAGAAACCTGTGTGCAACTGGCTCAACTGGCTGGCGTAAGCCCAGAACAGGTTTTACCTTTTTCAACTGGGGTGATTGGTGAGCAATTACCAATGCCACGGTTAGTTGCAGGACTTCAACCTGCCTTAGACAGCGTGCAGGAAGATGCCTGGACCGATGCTGCCTTTGGCATCATGACCACAGACACCACGCCGAAAGGGGCTTCTGAACAGTTTGAACTGGATGGTGTTCGCTACACTATGACAGGAATTTCTAAAGGCGCAGGCATGATTCGCCCGAATATGGCGACCATGTTGAGTTATGTAGCAACGGATGCCCCAATTTCGCGTGAATTAGTACAACAACTGTTACATATTAGCGTGAACCAATCGTTTAACCGTATTACCATCGATGGCGATACCTCAACCAACGATTCCTGTATTTTTGTCGCGACAGGTCAAGCGGGCGGTGCTGAAATTACCTCGGTTGAAGATGCTCGTTATGCTGTTGTGCTTGACGTGTTAAACCGTGTAATGAAGCGTTTAGCGCAGCTCATCGTCCGTGATGGAGAGGGTGCAACCAAGTTTATGACCGTAGCGGTTGAAGGTGGTGCCGATACGCAGGAATGTTGTGATATCGCCTATAGCATTGCGCATTCACCCTTAGTCAAAACGGCATTTTTTGCATCTGATCCAAACTGGGGACGTATTTTGGCGGCCATTGGTTATGCAGGCGTGAAAAATTTAGAGGTTGAAAAAATTCAGGTTTGGTTAGATGATGTACAAATCTGTAAGGATGGTGGCGCAGCAGCTGATTATACTGAAGCAGAAGGCGCACGCGTAATGGCACAGCCAGAGATTACCATTCGGGTCGATTTGGGACGTGGACAAGCGAAGGACACGGTCTATACCTGTGATTTATCTTATGACTATGTCAAAATTAATGCGGATTACCGTTCTTAATGGAATTTGAGTGAAGAAAAGCCTCCGATGTGAGGCTTTTTTATCAATTAAGGTTTTTTGAATGACTGGTCAACGGCTTATGCATAGTTTGACCGTGTTATGGATGCACCGCTTGTAAACAAGCAGCTGGGATAGAGAAGACGTTTTTATGAATGATGCGACCAATTTAATTGCCAATGACGCAAAATCGATTGTGCAGGCGCATTTAGACCGTTTAGGCGAGCCAAAGGACAATCATTTAACTGAGCAAGCCAAACAGGAAAAATTTGAACAAATCAAAGCGGAATTGAAAAAACGTGATGCTGTTCTAGTCGCGCATTATTACTGCGATCCTGAAGTACAGGAATTAGCAGAGTTAACCGGTGGCTGTGTTTCTGATTCTTTAGAAATGGCACGCTTTGGTCGTGACCATGCTGCTTCAACTTTGGTTGTAGCAGGAGTGAAGTTCATGGGGGAAACTGCAAAAATTCTATCCCCTGAAAAAACCGTGCTCATGCCAACCTTGGAAGCAACCTGTTCACTCGATTTGGGCTGTCCAGTGGATGAGTTCACTGCATTCTGCGATCAGCATCCTGATCATACTGTTGTGGTCTATGCCAACACCTCTGCTGCGGTTAAAGCACGTGCAGACTGGGTGGTGACCTCAAGCTGCGCGGTAGAGATTATTGAGCACCTAGATAGCTTGGGTGAAAAAATTATTTGGGCACCCGATCAGCATTTAGGCCGCTATATCCAGAAAAAAACGGGTGCGGATATGTTGCTGTGGGATGGGGCTTGTATTGTACATGAAGAGTTCCGTGCACGCGGGATTGCCAATATGAAAGCCTTATACCCAGATGCTGCTGTATTGGTGCATCCAGAATCTCCAGAATCGGTCGTGGATATTGCGGATGCTGTGGGGAGTACTTCACAACTGATTAAAGCGGCTCAGACCTTGCAGCATGAACGTTTAATTGTGGCGACAGATCGCGGCATCTTCTACAAGATGCAACAAGCTGTGCCGAATAAAATTTTGGTGGAAGCACCAACAGCTGGTGAAGGTGCAACCTGTCGTTCTTGTGCACATTGTCCGTGGATGGCGATGAATGAACTCGATGGTATTTTGCAGGTCTTACAGCAAGGCGATCAGGAAATTCATGTTGATCCAGCCCTTGCCGAGCGTGCAAAACTACCTCTAGATCGCATGCTAAGTTTCAGCGCGAGTTTAAAACGATAAATATTGTATAAAAAATGTCTGAAATGCTTGATATTTATACGTTTGAAGCATTTTTTTAACTTTTTTTAAATATAGGTGTTGACGTTCTCGGGCGTCACGCCTAGAATGCACACCGTACCGCACGATGTGCGATACGAAAAAAGCTGAGATGAATCGGAGCATAGCACAGCCTGGTAGTGCACCTGGTTTGGGACCAGGGGGTCGTAGGTTCGAATCCTACTGCTCCGACCAATTCTTCAAGGCAAAGTATCGCATGATACCAAGTATCATCGGTCATGCGCCTGTAGCTCAGTTGGATAGAGCATCCGCCTTCTAAGCGGATGGTCACAGGTTCGAATCCTGTCAGGCGCGCCATTTGGTAGCTTGGTACTGTAGAACTTTATAGTGGTGGATGTAGCTCAGTTGGTAGAGCCCTGGATTGTGATTCCAGTTGTCGCGGGTTCGAATCCCGTCATTCACCCCAATTTCGGAGCATAGCACAGCCTGGTAGTGCACCTGGTTTGGGACCAGGGGGTCGTAGGTTCGAATCCTACTGCTCCGACCATCTTCTGAAGATGAAATAAATAATCCGCTTTATAGCGGTTTTTTTATGCCTGAAATTTAATACTCTGTTATTCGGCATCTTTCATCTTTCATCTTTCATCTTTCATCTTTCATCTTTCATCTTTCATCTTTCATCTTTCATCTTTCATCTTTCATCTTTCATCTTTCATCTTTCATCTTTCATCTTTCATCTT
>NZ_JBTLFO010000013.1:0-45445 GCF_054457875.1 Acinetobacter sp. GXMZU3951
GATTTGTGAGTAATCTTTCGCTTCACCGCCGTAAGTTTTTGCACAGATCGTTGCAATCGCAGCAGTTAAAGTAGTTTTACCATGGTCAACGTGACCGATTGTGCCCACGTTCACGTGTGGCTTATTACGTTCAAACTTAGCCTTAGCCATTTGATTTTCCTTTTTAAACTACTCATGCAGGATCACTGCATGAGCAACTGGTTATTAACTAAAAAATTAGTTTGGGCTTATAGTAATCGAAAGATTACTCGTCGTCACCTTTTTTACCGCCAGATTGGAATTTAGCGATAATGCCTTCAGCCACGTTACGTGGAGTTTCAGCGTATTTAGCAAATTCCATTGAGTAAGTCGCACGACCTTGAGACATAGAACGCATTTGAGTCGCGTAACCAAACATCTCAGCAAGTGGAACTTCAGCTTTAATTGCTTTAGTACCGCCAGGAAGATCGTCCATACCTTGAACCATACCACGACGACGGTTTAAGTCACCCATGATATCGCCCATGTAGTCTTCTGGAGTTTCTACTTCAACTTTCATGATAGGCTCAAGAAGAACAGGATCTGCTTTCATGAAACCGTCACGGAATGCGTAAGAACCCGCCATTTTGAACGATAATTCGTCAGAGTCGACATCGTGGTAAGAACCGTCAAATAATGTCGCTTTGATACCCACAACAGGGTAACCAGCCAAGACACCATTCTTCATACGTTCTTGAATACCTTTGTCAACCGCACCAAAGAATTCTTTAGGTACAGTACCACCTACAACTTCTTCAGCGAATTCGTATTCTTTACCAGCTTCATCAACATCCATAGGTTCTAAACGAACATATACATGACCGAATTTACCTTTACCACCAGTTTGACGAACGAATTTACCTTCTTGCTCAACAGTCTTTTTGATTGTTTCGCGGTAAGCAACCATTGGTTTACCAATGTTCGCTTCAACACCGAATTCACGCTTCATACGGTCAACGATGATGTCAAGGTGAAGCTCACCCATACCAGCAATAATCGTTTGACCAGATTCTTCATCTGTACGAACGCGGAATGATGGATCTTCCTTAGCCAAACGACCTAAAGCGATAGACATTTTTTCTTGGTCAGCTTTAGTTTTTGGTTCAACAGCCAATGAAATTACTGGCTCTGGGAATTCCATACGCTCAAGAGTAATGATGTTTTTCTCATCACAAAGTGTATCACCCGTTGTAACGTCTTTAAGACCTACACACGCTGCGATGTCACCTGCGCGGATTTCATCAAGATCTTGACGCTCGTTCGCGTGCATTTGCACGATACGACCGATACGCTCACGCTTAGACTTAACTGGGTTATAAACTGGGTCACCTTGTTTAAGAACACCAGAGTAAACACGTACGAAAGTCAAGTTACCTACGAATTTGTCGTTCATAATTTTGAACGCTAACGCAGAGAACGGAGCTTCGTCTGATGCTTCACGAGATGCTTTAGTTTCAGCTTTGTCGTCAAGAACACCTTCAATCGCTTTAACTTCTGTAGGAGAAGGTAAGAATTGAATTACTGCGTCCAACATACGTTGAACACCTTTGTTTTTGAACGCAGAACCGCAAAGCATTACTTGAATTTCAGATGCTAATGTACGAGCACGTAAACCAGCGATGATGTCTTCTTTAGAAAGATCACCTTCTTCTAGGTACTTGTCCATTAACTCTTCAGAAGCTTCAGCAGCAGCTTCAACCATGTTGGTACGCCATTCGTTAGAAGTATCAACTAGGTCAGCAGGGATTTCGCCATACTCGAATTTCATACCTTGAGACGCTTCGTCCCAGATAATCGCTTTCATTTCGATAAGGTCAACAACACCTGCAAACGTATCTTCTGCACCGATTGGCACAACGATAGGTACAGGATTACCACCTAGACGAGTTTTAACTTGCTCAACTGCACGGAAGAAGTTTGCACCAGTACGGTCCATCTTGTTCACGAATGCTAAACGAGGCACTTTATATTTGTTCGCCTGACGCCATACGGTTTCAGACTGAGGTTGTACACCACCAACTGCACAGTAAACCATGCACGCACCGTCAAGAACACGCATAGAACGCTCAACTTCAATTGTGAAGTCAACGTGTCCCGGTGTATCAATTACGTTAATACGGTGTTGTTCGAATTGGTTAGCCATACCAGACCAGAAACAAGTCGTAGCAGCAGAAGTAATGGTAATACCACGTTCTTGCTCTTGTTCCATCCAGTCCATTGTTGCTGCACCATCATGTACTTCACCAATTTTGTGAGATACACCTGTGTAGAACAAAATACGTTCAGTGGTAGTTGTTTTACCTGCGTCAATGTGCGCAGAGATACCAATGTTACGGTAACGAGAAATTGGGGTTTGACGAGCCATGATTTCTTGCATTCCTAAATTTTGTTGTTTAAAACAGGACGCTTTAAGCTGGCGAACAGCTTAAAGCGATTCGATGACAATTTAGCGTAAGCCAGCTTGTCACCCTCCTGAATAGGGGCTGTTTTAGTCGCTTAGAAGCGGTAGTGTGAGAATGCTTTGTTGGCTTCAGCCATACGATGCACGTCATCACGCTTTTTAACCGCTGCGCCTTTACCTTCAGCTGCATCAAGCAACTCACCAGCAAGACGTAAAGCCATAGTTTTTTCAGAACGCTTAGCAGCAGCATCTACTAACCAACGCATAGCCAAGGCAGTACGACGGGATGGGCGCACTTCCATAGGTACTTGATAAGTAGCACCACCAACACGGCGTGCTTTTACTTCGACCATAGGACGAACTTTTTCAAGAGTAGTCTCGAAAAATTCAACTGGGTCTACTTTGTTTTTTTCTTGAACGCGGTCTAAAGCACCGTAAACGATACTTTCAGCAATAGATTTTTTACCATCTTGCATTACGTGGTTCATGAATTTAGCGATTGTTTGGCTACTGAACTTCGGATCCGGAAGGATTTCACGAGCAGCAACTACGCGACGTCTTGGCATTTTAAACTACCTATATATATGACACTTCAGGTTAATCCAGCAGTAGTACAAAGTGTCATGTACTTTCGCTGGCCTTACTACACGTCGCTTGAATTTCACAATTTTAAATGCAGAAATCAGACAAGCGAGACGATAAAGGATTGCGGTTTCTTAGTGTCTTAAGAAATTATTTCTTAGGACGCTTAGTACCGTATTTAGAACGTGACTGGTTACGATCTTTAACGCCAGCACAGTCTAAAGAACCACGAACGGTATGGTAACGTACACCTGGTAAGTCTTTAACACGACCACCACGGATAAGAACAACACTGTGCTCTTGTAGGTTATGGCCTTCACCACCGATGTAGCTAGAAACTTCAAAACCAGAAGTTAAGCGAACACGGCAAACTTTACGCATTGCTGAGTTAGGTTTTTTAGGTGTAGTTGTGTAAACACGTGTACAAACACCACGACGTTGTGGACAAGCCTTCAACGCAGGAACTTTTGATTTTTCAACCAAAGTCGTACGACCCTTGCGGATCAACTGATTTGTTGTTGCCATATGGCAATTCTCCCGTTAATAAAAAGCCCCAAAAAATACTACTTTTTGAGGGCATGCAATTGTAAGTCAAGATGCAAAAATGGTCAACACAAGCAAGGCACCAATCCATCAGCCTTGCTGCTTTTCTTGCTATTTTTTGAGCACTTTTGAAGGTTTACTCTTCGGTTGGAGAGATTGGCTTTTTTGTAACCCTTTTTGTTGAGGGCTTACGAGGGCGTTTTGCCGTAACCACAGGCTCGGCCAATGGATTCTCAATTTGTTCTGCTACACCATCAACCACGACTTCTTGCGTATTAGCACTCAAAGCTGGTTGTTGTGCTTGTACCTCGCTGTGCGGTGCAACCAAATCATGCGCCAACTTTTCTAAACCTTGCTCAATGTGCTGCTGTTGCACTGTCTCATCGACTGGTGTTTTGCTGCTTTTTTTCTGCACTCGGACTTTGGCAATATTTTTATGATTTTCTGGTGTGACATCTGTGCCTTCATTGAGCGCGATCGCTTCGACTAAACTCGGTTGCACAGTTTCAGTCAATAATTTGGGCGCAGCCTGAGCCAATAAAGCCAATGATCGCTCATAAGCCGCGACCACTGAAAGCTCGACGTCTTTATGCTGTTGAATGTATTGACGTGCCTGAGCAAAAACCACTTGGGCTTTTTGATTGACATCTTCGATCAGTTTCCAATTATATACCGCACTTAAAGTGGCACCAGCTACAGGGGTGAGTTTACTCAAGAACGCATAATCGGGAACTTTATTCAGCCAAGCCCATTTAAAGTCACCTTGTTCGTTATGCAGCCATTTTTTCAGCATCTCGATATCGTTACTGGAACCCAGCAAATGTTGTAGCTGACCAAGATCATGCGTTTGCAACATTTGTGAAACGGCTTTCAGTGCCATTAATAGTGTCTGCTTTTCAGCAATCAGCCCCAAATCAATTTGTTTAAAAATAAACTGAACTATATCTTGCTCGGTTTCTTTGTTCAGCTCGAAACCGTAAGAACGCCCTACTTGATAAATCGTTCTTAAGGCCAGTATAAGCGACAGTGGAATATCAACACTGGCACCCAGAGTTCCAGTTGCGCCAGTCAGCATACCTTGCAAAGAGGCAATCCATTTATTCTGTTCTGCCAGCGCTTGGCTAATCCGCTTGGAACGGTCAACATCCTGAGTTAAGGTTTCTAGGTCTTTGACCCCAGCTTGATCGAGAACATAGTCAACAGAACTCAGCTCTGAACTGAATGCATTCAATCGCTCAAAAAAGTAGTCGCTAATTTTATCGGTATATTGCGGTGCTAAAAAATTCGCCACATTATTCACTTTGGAATAGTGTCGACCTAAAAGTTGGCGAGAAACTTGCGGAAAGTGTTCACGTAAAATTTGTTGAGCATCTTGATATTTTTTGGTCTCGAAAGCCGATTTTGAATGTGCTTTTCCTTCAATAAAAGCTGTATTTCCCGCACCTTGCGGATAGGCAGCCACAGAGCCTGGTGCAACATGTTGCAAAACATCAATTCCTGTTTGGCTGAGCTTTTTAGCCACCCCAAAGGCGTTTGAGAGGAATCCGGTTGATTGTTTATTATTAGCTTCTGTCATTCTAGACCCTTCTTGTTCAATTCTTTCATTTCTCGCTAAATACTAGGTATAGTCTAAGTTTATCTCAACATCAAACTGTTTCTTTTAGTTAAGAACTTTGCACAAATTGAGTTTTTTCTACTGTTCCAAATACGCATCATATTTGCCATAAGAATTCAAAAATCTTTCTGCTATCATGATTGCAAATCAACATATGAAGACTTGTAGCATAAAGGCTCTCCCCTGACTGCATACGGTTAAACAAAATATCACCATATAAGGGATCTGTAGATGAAACGTGTTGTTATTACTGGTATGGGCATCAACTCATGTATCGGTAACACTTTAGAAGATGTCACTCATTCATTGCAAAACGGGATTTCTGGAACACGTTTTAACCCGACTTATGCTGAACTTAACTTCAAAAGTCACATCAGTGCCGCAGCAGAACAAGATTTTGACCACATCGACCGTAAATTAAAACGCTTTATGGGTGTGTGTGCGATGTATGCTTACAATGCTGCCGTGGCTGCGGTAGAAAATGCAGGTTTAACTGCAGAACAAATTGGCGGCAATCCACGTTACGGTATTGCGGGCGGTTCAGGTGGCGGTTCAACAGCGTCTGTCATTGAAATGAAAGAATTACTCGACACTAAAGGTGCGCGTAAAGTAGGTCCTTTCTTCGTACCACGTAACATGTCGAACACGATTACGGCTAACGTGGGTGTTGCCTTCAAAATGCAAGGTGTTGCACACACGATTACCAGCGCATGTGCGACTTCTGCTGATGCGATTGGTTATGCTTACAATCTCATCCAATTAGGTAAACAAGACTTGATGCTTGCGGGTGGTGGTGAAGAAGATCACTGGTCACAAAGCTTATTGTTTGATGCGATGGGTGCACTTTGCTCGAAGTACAATGACACACCAGAAACAGCATCTCGCCCATATTCTGCAGACCGTGACGGTTTCGTGATTGCTGGCGGTGGCGGTTTCGTGGTACTTGAATCGCTTGAACATGCGCAAGCACGTGGTGCCAACATTTTGGCTGAAGTTGTTGCTTATGCAGCGAACAGTGACGGTGCAGACATGGTTGCACCATCTGGTGAAGGTGCAACACGTTGTGTTCTTATGGCACTTGAAGAAGCAAAACAACATGGCGTAGACAAGATTGACTATGTCAACACCCACGGTACGTCTACCCCTGCTGGTGACGTGACTGAATTGTTGGCAATGGAACGTGCGTTCGGTGAAGGTCAAGTTCCGCCACTCAGCTCAACTAAATCTATGACTGGTCATAGTTTGGGTGCTGCAGGCGTACAAGAAGCAATTTACTCTGTATTGATGATGCAAAATGACTTTATTGCACCAAACATCAACGTAACTGAACTGGATGAAGGCGCAAAACCTTTTGACATCGTACTTGAAAAACGCGATACAAAATTGAATACTGTGATGAGTAACAGTTTCGGTTTTGGCGGTGTAAATGCTTGCCTCATTTTCAAAAAATGGGAAGGCTAATTTAAGAAATCTTGATCATTCATTGCCACTGCAGTGAATGATCAACTTTCCACACTGCCCTTAATAGGGTGAATTGATGGATGCTCCTTCTGATGCTTTCCTTTGGATAAAAGCATTACATATCATTGCAGTTGTATGTTGGTTCGCTGCGCTCTTCTACCTCCCTCGCTTATATGTTTACCATGCCATGAGTGATGATGCCGTCAGTCATCAGCGCTTTGAAGTCATGGAACGTAAGTTGTACCGCGGCATTATGTGGCCATCTATGATCGCTACGCTGATCACGGCGCATTTCTTGGTGGATTGGGGCGATGCAACCCGCCACTACCATGAAGCCTTATGGTTTTATCTCAAAGTCGGTTTAGTGGGATTATTGGTGATTTACCATTTGATTTGTGGTTACTACCGTAAAAAATTGATTGGCAATGCTCACTATAAATCGCATAAGTTCTGGCGCTTCTTTAATGAAATGCCAACCCTGATTCTATTTGCCGTGGTGATTTTGGTGGTGGTGAAACCCCATTTTTAAGCCCGAACAAAAACCTCCGTCAGGAGGTTTTTTATTGTCGAGGCTTCATCAAGAAATTATCAACTGCATAGTTCCAGATCATTCCACTGTACGCGCTCGGCCATTTTTTTAAGCGAGCATAGACAGCATGTATCAGCATTAAATTGATATGCTAAGTTACTCGGCGCAGTGCCAAGCATGTTTTCCTATTTGCTAACGAAAGCTTTTAGTCATCCGGTACATCTATATCCCTCTAAATCAATCATGAATTTTGAGCATAAAAAAACCCACCCGAAGGTGAGTTTTCATCAATCAATTAAACTGCTTAGCTTAACCAATCACTTCATTATTGCTTTGCGCATTCAGTTTTTTCACGCGTGGTAAGTACAGTACGCGATAGGTAATGGCCAAGATGATTAACCAGAGTGGACTAATAATTAAGGCACGCAAAGTATCAGGTTCTAAACTTAAGATGATTAAAGTAAAGAATAAGAACACCAAGACTACGTATGACATCCATACCCCACCCGGCATTTTAAACTTGGATTTGGCATGCAATTCAGGGCGTAGCTTACGGTAGCGTAAATAGCACACCATAATGAGACCCCAGATACTGATAAACAGAATCACACACAATGAACTGGCCAAAGTGAAGGCTTCTACTGTGTTCGGTACGAAATACTGGAGTGCAGCACCCGCCATAATGAAGATACAGGAGAACAATAAACCTTTGGCTGGCACAGCGCGGCTCGATAATTCAGCCAAAGCTTTCGGTGCCTGACCACCTTTCGATAAGCCATACAACATACGACTGGTCGAAAACACGCCGCTGTTCATCGAGGACATCACTGAAGAGAGCACCACCAAGTTCATAATGATGGCAGAAGTTGGAATACCAGCATGCAAGAATAAGCTCACAAATGGGCTTTGATCCGCAGGAATTTCATTCCATGGCGTAACCGACATTACAATAAACAAAGCCAACACATAGAACAAAATAATACGGGTTGGAATCGCATTGACAGCCTTCGGTAAGTTCTTTTCAGGATCTTTGGCTTCAGCCGCCATCGTACCAATCAGTTCCACACCAACAAAGGCAAAGAGTGCAATCTGGAAGCCGGCCAAGAAGCCACTGGTTCCTTTCGGGAACATGCCATTGGCCCAAACATTACTAAAGCTGGCCACCGAACCTTGCGGTGCTTGGAAATGACTGAGAACCATATAGCCACCAATCACAATCAGCCCCAAAATGGCTAAAATTTTGATTAAGGCAAACCAGAATTCAATTTCACCAAACAGCTTAACCGTTAACAAGTTCAGTCCGAGTACAAACAGTACACAGCCCACACTAATTAAAGCCTGCCCTATCGGGGTAAATGCCATATCGGGCGGCAACCAGAAATTGAGATAATTGATAATGGCCGCAAGGTCAGCAATACCGACCAAGACCCAGCCGAGCCAATACGACCAGCCGATATAATAGCCAGCAGCAGGACCAATCAGGTCGTGCGCCATATCAATAAACGATTTGTAATGCAGATTTGAAAGTAGAATTTCGCCCAATGCACGCATTAGAAAGAAAAACATACCGCCAATAATCATATAGATAATTAAAATTGAAGGTCCAGCGAGGGAGATTGTTTTCCCGGAACCCATAAATAAGCCTGTACCAATTGCTCCACCAATGGCTATCAATTGTAAATGACGATTGGAGAGCTTGCGTTGCAACTCATGGGTTGACTGTTCTGCTTGTGGCTGACGCGTCGTGGTCATAACTCAACATCCTTTTTTAATTCCTTTATATGGCTTAACTTTATCTCGCTCCTCACGAGCAATAATCGCTGAGATAAAGCCAAGCCTTCGTCCTTGTCAGTACACTCTAAACCGTCTTGGTTTATCTGATGACTGCACTGACCTTCGGTACGTTCCTCCGTCCGTAGATTAGGGTGTTACTTCTGTGCAGCAACAACTGCAATTTCAATCAACCATTTTGGATTGACCAAATCTGCTTGAATGGTGGCACGGGCTGGTGTGGCATAGCCATCAAGCCAATCAATCCAGATTTCATTGACGACTGAAAAATCAGCTAAATCTTTTAAAAAGAGTTGGGCAGACAAAATACGGCTTTTATCGCTATTGGCTTGTGCCAACAATTCATCAATCGTATTTAAAACATCTTGAGTTTGCGCTGTGATATCCGAATCAGGGTTTTTAGGAACTTGACCCGACAAATACACCACGTTATTAAAAATGGTCACAGCACTCATCACTGGTGTCGTGTTAAAGCGCTGAATATCTTGTTGTGACATGGTTAAAATTCCTTATTCCTGAATTGAAAAATTGACACGTGCAGTGACGCCGCACATCAGTTCATATCCGACTGTTCCAGAAGTTGCAGCCACCTCATCAATTGGCAAGACAGCCCCCGAGCTAGACTGCCCCCAGAGCACCACTTCACTGCCAATTTGTGCCTCTGGAATCGGGTCAAGGTCAACCGCGAGCATGTCCATGCTGACTCGACCTAAGGTGCGAGTACGAATCGAGTTCACCAATACTGGTGTGCCTGTCGGTGAAATCCGTTGATAGCCATCGGCATAGCCACAGGCCACAATACCCACGCGAATGGGGCGATCGGCGACAAAACTTGAGCCATAACCAATGCTGTCATCCGGATTTAACTGTTGGATGGCAATGATTTCGCTACGTAAACTCATGCTTGGTTGCAGATTCCAGTCTTGAATGCTATGGCTTGGAAAATCTGGCGAACTGCCATAAAGCATAATGCCGCTACGCGCATAGTCCGATCGCAACTGGGTGGAATATCTTAAAATTGCAGCACTGTTGCTGATTGAACACGGTGCTGGATATTGTTCTAGAATTTGTTGAAATACTTGATGCTGGTAATCAATCCCCGCCTGCCCCTGACGCTCGCCATCGGCATCGGAGAAATGCATCATATGCACCAGCTCATGGACTGAGCTCAAGCTTTTCAGTTGTTGCCAAGCCTGCACATAACGTTCTGGGGTGAAGCCTAAACGATTCATCCCGTTGTTCATTTTGAGGAACACTTTAAATTGTGCTGCGACTGGAAATTGCTGTAACCATTGAATTTGCAGTTCATTGTGTACGGTAAAATTCAATTGATACTGCGCACAATCATACAAATCCTGAGGCGAAAAAATACCTTCCAGCAACAGGATTTCTCCTGTCCAGCCCAAAGCGCGAATGCGTTTTGCTTCTTCAAGATCCAGCAAAGCAAAGCCGTCGGCCGATTTAAAGGCCTGATACACGCGTTCAATGCCATGCCCATAGGCATTGGCTTTGACCACAGCAAAGACTTGACTGTCTGGCATTGCGACACGCGCAATCGCCAGATTATGTTTGAGTGCGGATTGATGAATCACCGCGGTAATTGGACGTGGCATAACCCTTCTTCCCTAAAATTCAAACAACTCCCTGAATTCAGGAATTATGCTGCGCTTAAATAACGCTCAATGGATAGACCATCAATGCTGATGTCTGGTTTATGGTTCATCACCAAGTCACTGATCAACTTGCCTGAACCACATGCCATGGTCCAACCTAAGGTACCGTGTCCTGTATTCAAGAACAGATTTTTGAAGCGTGTCGCCCCAATAATTGGCGTGCTGTCTGGTGTCATTGGGCGTAAGCCTGTCCAGAACGTTGCATTCGGTAAGTCACCGCCTGGGAATAGATCTTTTGTGACCATTTCCAAAGTACCACGACGGTCATCATTGAGTTTCAAGTTGAAACCACTTAACTCTGCCATACCACCTACGCGAATACGTTGGTCAAAACGGGTAATCGCAATTTTGTAAGTTTCATCCAGTACCGTTGATTGTGGTGCAAATGCAGGGTCCACAATTGGCACTGTCAATGAATAACCTTTGACTGGATAAACCGGTAAATTCAATTCCAGTGGTTTTAAGAAATCACGTGAATAGCTACCAAATGCCAACACATAACGGTCTGCAGTCAGCACCTTACCATTCACCACCACACCTTTAATTTCATCGCCTTCAACCACTAAACGCTCAACGTTTTGGTTGAAAAGAAAGTTCACCCCATTAGCTTTGGCAATTTCAGCCAGTGCATTGGTAAACTTGTAGCAATCGCCTGTTTCATCATTTGGCAAATGTAAACCACCGACCAATTTATCTTTGGCAAAACCGAGTGCAGGTTCTACACGAGCCAAGTCATCTTTCAATAACAACTCATGCGGCACGCCACACTCTTTTAATACTTGAATATCACGTTGTACCGCTTCTAATTGCGCTTCATTACGGAATACCTGTAATGTGCCCTTAGAGCGGTTTTCGTAGCTGATGCCCGTGTCTTTACGCAATTCGCGTAAACAATCACGGCTATATTCTGCTACGCGAGTCATACGTTCTTTATTGATAGAATAGCTTTGTGCATTACAGTTTTTCAGCATTTGTGCCATCCACTGTAACTGCCACATGCTGCCATCCATATTGATTGCCAAGGGTGCATGATGTTGGAACATCCACTTCACGGCTTTAAACGGAATGCCGGGTGCAGCCCAAGGCGTCGAATAGCCTGGTGAGATTTGCCCTGCATTACCAAAACTTGTTTCTTCTGCTGGACCAGTTTGACGATCCAATACAGTGACTTCCGCTCCCTGCTGCGCAAGATAATATGCACTTGCTACACCAATTACACCACTACCTAAAACGATTACGCGCATTTCCTTTCTCTCACTGCACCGCCAGTTTATTTAACTAGTATATTTCCACATCAATAGTGAATTTGACTGATTTAACGGGTATAGTTAAGAGATATTCATGCCATTTTCACTAAATAAAGGCTAAAAACAGAGAAAAACTTATGCGCAAATTAGACCGTGTAGATCGCCTGATTTTGGATATTCTGCAAATGGAAGGCCGGATTGCAATTAGTGAATTGGCTTCACGGGTCAATTTATCCACCACGCCTTGCTCGGAACGGGTCAAGCGACTGGAGCGCGATGGCATCATTACCGGCTATCATGCACGGCTGAATCCTGCGCTGGTCGACCGAAATTTACTGGTGTTTTTAGAGATAAAACTCTCTGCCAAATCTGGCGATGTCTTTGACCAAGTGGCGCGTGATTTGGTCGAAATTCCTGAGGTGCTAGAATGCCATCTCATTTCAGGTGAGTTTGATTATCTGGTCAAAGCTCGACTCAAAGAAATGAGTGCTTACCGCAGACTATTGGGGGATTTGTTGAAAAAACTGCCCTCATCCGCCTCTTCTCACAGCTACATTGTGATGGAAGAAATTAAAGAAACCTTATATTTAGATATGCGTTAAGACTTAAGTGTACTGCACAAGCTTTTTTAAATGCATATATTGAATCCTATTCATCTTCATTATCCGCAATTGGAATTTCTGCATCATGTTCAATAAACTCATGTCGAGCCTCGGCTTACAAGGTATTCAGGTCGATACCCGCTTACACAATCCCCAGCTACAAGCAGGTCAGGTTTTAAATGGCGAAGTGATTTTTAAAGGAGCTGCGTCGAATAAAACCATCAATGGTATTTACTTAAAATTAATGACCACTGCCGAAGTCGAAGCGAATGATTCGGAATACAATACCAGTTTAAGCATTGCCGAGTGGCATATTAGTGGTGCTTTTGAATTACAAGCCAACCAGTCCCACACCTTTCCTTTTTCAATTCAGCTACCTTTTGAAACCCCATTGACTGATTTGGCTTGCCAGCATAATAAAACCCGCGTCTGGCTACATACCCATTTGGATGTAGATTGGGGACTGGATGCCACCGATAAGGACTTTTTACAGATTGCCCCGACACCGACCATGCACGCCTTTATTCAAGCCATGCAAGACTGTGGTTTACACTTAGTTTCGGCAGATGTCGAAAAGGGGCAATTACGAGGTAACGGCTTTTACTCGACCCTTGGCTGCTACCAAGAATTAGAGTTTAAACCAGCACAGTTTTTTAGTGGTATTAATGAAGTTGAAGTTTCTTTTGTTGCGGAACAACATCAGACTCACGTGCTGCTAGAAGTTGACCGTAAATTTAGAGGCGATGGTTTTAAAAGTCTGAGCATTCCGCATCAACATGCCAATCCCGCAGTTTTAGCCAATGAAATTCGCCGTTTGTTAGGCTTATAAACGCGCATAGCCCCCCATTTGGATTTCACAAAATGGGGGGCTAATTCATCCATCACATGCCAATGAAATCAGTTGCAACAAATCAGCAAAACGCTGAATGCGTGCCTTGGGTTGTGCCTGATCCAGTTCTTCGGAAGAACCATAACCATATTCGACGGCAATCGTCTCTATGCCATTGCTGCGTGCGCCAAAAATATCATGTTCACGGTCACCGACCATTAAACATTCTTCTGGTTTAAGCTGCTCTTTTTCTAAAATATAGGCAATCAACTCGCCTTTATTGGTGCGTTCACCGTTCAGTTCACTGCCATAAGGATAGTCAAAATATTGCAAAAGCTCAAAATGATCTAAAATTTGACGGGCATAAACTTCGGGTTTTGCTGTGGCTAAAAACAAGCGATAACCTTTGCTTTTTAAGGCGTCTAAGGTCTGTGCCACATCATCAAACACATGGTTTTCAAACAAGCCTGTTACTGCAAAGCGTTCGCGATACCCCAATAAAGCTTGATCTGCCAAGACATCATTGCTTTCTACATTGAGCAACTTTGCTAGCGATGCTTTTAACGGCGGCCCAATAATCCAGTCAATATTTTCCGACTCTGGAATAGGATGTCCAACTTTTGCCAAACCATAACGTGCAGAAGTGGTAATCCCCACTTTGGGATCTGTCAGCGTTCCATCTAAATCAATTAAAATATTCTTAATCACAACCCGACCCTAAACCCAATAAATTACGCTCGAGACTTCGCTCAAAGTTGCCTATACTATCGCAAATTTAATGTATTAAGGAAATGTACATGCGCCCTACTGTACTTTGCTTTTCGGGTTTAGACCCTTCTGGCGGTGCTGGTTTACAAGCGGATATTGAAGCGATTGGTCAAAGTGGTGCGCATGCCGCAATTGCATGTACTGCGCTGACCATTCAAAACTCACAGCAAGTCTTTGGCTTTGAAGCAACCTCCAAAGAATTACTCTTGGCGCAAGCGCATGCCGTGGTTGGCGATTTACCAATTCAGTGCGTGAAGTCTGGCATGCTCGGCACCACGGACAATATTGCTGCACTGGCAGAATTTCTGCGTGAACATCCAGAATATCGCTATGTGCTTGACCCAGTTTTGGTGGCTAATAGCGGTGGCTCATTGGGCGATCAGGCCACGCTGGTCAAAGCCTTTGTCGAGTTAATTCCACTGGCCACCATTATTACCCCGAATACGGTTGAACTGCGTGCTTTAACTGGTGAGCAAGACTTAGATGCTGCCACGCAAAAACTGTTTGCCATGGGGGCAAAAGCGGTTTTGGTCAAAGGTGGACATGAAGACACGGCGGACTATATTCGCAATGCTTTATACATTGATGGTGAGTTTGTTACTGAAAGCCATTGCCCGCGTTTAGCTGGTGAATACCACGGTTCAGGTTGCTCACTTGCCAGCTTTATTGCAGGACGTCTCGCCATGGGTGATGAGCTGAAAATTGCGGTACAACATGCGGAAACATGGTTATTTGGCGTATTAAAGCAGGCTGAAACACCCGTACCGAATGGACAGAAAATTCCAAAACGTTTCTAAATCAGACAATCCCCCACTCTGGTGCAACGCCCAGTGGGGGCATTTTTATTCACTGCGATAAGTCTTTAAATTTTCCACATGCTGTCGATTGGTTTTCCACGACTTTTCTAGCACTTCCTTTTCAATCCGCAATTGAATCCGCTTTAGCTTCATGGGTGGAATAACCAGTGCGGTAAAGCTCTTGATATAATCCGTCCATGCCGCGCCACGAAACACATTCTCAGGCATCTGTGTTTTAAATTCACAATCGGGCATAAAGACCACCACCGAATGAATCAGAGCAGGATCGACAATATCCGCTAAAACTTGTTCCAAAACTTTCTGATGCTTATAGTTTTGATGTAAGGGATTTTGAAATTTATAACTCTTTTTATAAATTTTTTGTGTCCAGATTTTTTGCCGCTCACTGCCAAAAATCCAGCCTTTATAGTTTTTGGTTTCAATCACAAAGACACCAAATGGGCTTAACAGAATATGGTCAATTTGCGTGGTCTGATTCTGCTCGTCTGGTAAGGTACAATCGTTCAGTAAAATATACTGCTCTTTGTCTAAATACAGTTTGACATGCGCACTGACAGCAAACTCACCCATTTTCCCTTTTAAAAATGGTTTAAATGCCTTAAATACAGCAACCACAATAAACAACAATAAAATCCACCAAAATGTGGACAGTAGCGGAGTGAAAATCTGTGAAATCATTTTTGAGTTAAAATTATAATGAATTAAGCTCAATAGTTTATTGAAGTTGCTCGATTTTTAAAAGAATATCTTTATTGGCTAATCCGCCTGCAAAACCGACTAATTTACCACTCGAACCAATTACGCGATGACACGGTGCAATAATGGAAATTGGATTCTTGCCATTGGCTGCGCCCACAGCACGAACTGCTTTAGGATTGCCCAACTGTTCTGCAATCTGTTTATAACTACGGGTTTCACCATAAGGAATTGCAAGCAAGGCTTGCCAGACTTGCTTCTGAAAAGACGTCCCTTCAAAGTCTAAAGGCAGGTCAAACTGCTGCCGAGCTCCCGCAAAATATTCCGACAATTGCTGCTGAGCTGTAGATAAAATCGGATGATCCGGCTGTTCAACCAATTCGGCCAAGCGCACACGTTTCGGATTTTCATTCTGCCAAAGTACCGCCACCAGCGCAGTTTCATGGGCAACCAATTTAAGTTGCCCCACGGGAGTGTGCATATACACAAATGAAAGTTGCATGACACACACCTCGCTGGCTCAATTGATAAAATGAATAGATTAGTTGGATGCCACTTTCATCAGTACCAGTCCTGAAACAATCAGCACAGCGGCCAGCATACGCAGCGCAGAAGCCGGTTCACCGAGCATCAAAACACCGACCAGAAAAGAACCGACTGCCCCAATGCCTGTCCAGATGGTATAAGCCGTTCCGAGCGGTAAAGATCGCATCGCATAAGCCAACAAGACAAAACTCAGCACCATAAAAACCACGGTAATTGCGCTCGGGACTAAACGGGTAAATCCGTCGGACATTTTCATGGCATACGCCCAAACCACTTCAAAAATACCCGCCAACAGCAACATCATCCAGGCCATTTGCCTTCCTCCAATTGATTAGAGTCAGGTCGTCCTGACGAATTTTCTTGGTGCAAAATCAATTAATCTTGCCTCAAGGGAGGTCGTTCCTCCTTAAATATGGGTTTATTATACGCAAATCTGCTTCAAAATAGCGCAAAGACCAAGTTTTCAAAATACTCGGGAGTTTCTGGCAATCAAAAATGGGCCGACCCTGAGCCTGAATCAATCAGCACAGAATCAGCCCAATCCAAACAACTCAAACTACATTTCTGAGCAAGGTTTAAAATTTAAACCGAATGCCCGCACCATAGAGCCACCCCTGTTCGGAATCAGTTCGCTGCTGCCAGTGTGTTTCCTGATTGCCTTTTTGATATTCATAAGACACATCAATAAACGGCATAATTTGCTTACTGATTTCGTAACGAGTTTCCAAACCGCTCGCAATACGACTTAACCCTGTTTTTTGTGCATATTTAGAGTCATCACTCAATACCACATCCATATCCAGATAAGGTTTAACAATCAGTTTTTGGGTCAATAAAAGATCCCGCTCAGTTTCCAAGCTTAAACGCCATTGCTGATCTTGACCTACGTATAGATAGGCATCCGTTTCAAAGAAATAGGGGGCCATACCATGTAACCCGATAACGGCATCCACTTGATTTTCATCCACCTGACGGTTCGGATCATTACGGTATTGTATACCCGCCTGTGCATCCCAAAAATCTGAAATCATGCGGCTATACAAAACTTTGGCTTCGGTCTCTGCACGATGCGATTCTGCTTTATCGCTATGTAGCTTGATAAACAGTTTATTTTCATCAGTACCAATGCGGGTCTCTAGTTCGGATTTTAACGTTCCCTCACCCTCGTCATTACGCAACCAGCGACTTTCCAAGGTCGTCGATTGATAAATCTGCCCACCATGTTCTTTCAGATGTGCCGCGTGATCAGCAGCCTCTGTGCCAGCCGAAGTAGCAACCATGGTTTGATGCTGCATCATAGAATGCTCATGCTCTGTCCCCATCGTGGTCATGGACATGCTTTCGCTTGGCATCGGCATCGTCGTATGTGCGTGGTGTGGTGTAGTAGCATCTTCCGTTGCAGCCCATGACATTGAACTGAGCAAGATTAACGATGAGCTGAACGCCATAAAAGAAAACTTAGTGATGTGCATGTTCAGCTCCTTGTGTTACAGGTTGCGCAGATGGCTGCTTGGTTTGCTGAGGATCAACGTTGGCCACGATCAATTTACTCATCATGCCTGAAGACATGTGATAGAGCAGATGACAGTGAATCGCCCATTCACCTAACTCATCCGCAGTCAGGAGTGCGGTGACTGTTTTGCCTGGCGGCACCACCAAAGTATGCTTATTCGGCATATTGGCAGCACTTTGTCCATTTTCCAGTTGCATAAACATGCCATGTAAGTGCATAGGATGCGCCATCATGCTGTCATTAATAAATTTCAGACGAACACGTTCACCATATTTCACTTGCAAGGGCTGCATCTCAGTAAACTTTTTACCATTGATGGTCCAGATATAACGCTCCATGGTGCCACCCAAACGGATTTCTAGTTCGCGTTCGGCTGGTCGTGTATCTTTTTGTGGTTCCAACGCCACCAAATCGGCATATTGCAAGGCTTTATGTCCCTGCGGTGTGGACGCATTCGCCCAACCCTGTACTGGTGTATGCGCTGCTGAACTTGTGGTTGCAGCCTGATGCTGAGCATGTGTTGAATGCTCCATATCCTGCTTCTCAGCGTGATTCGTTTGAGCGTGATCCATGCCCTGCATCTCAGCATGATTCATTTGGGAGTGATCCATGCCCTGCATTTCTGCATGATTCATTTGAGAATGGTCCATACCCTGCATCTCCGTATGGTTCATTTGGGAATGATCCATACCCTGCATCTCAGCATGGTTCATTTGGGAATGGTTCATACCCTGCATCTCAGCATGGTTCATTTGAGAGTGATCCATGCCCTGCATCTCAGCATGATTCATTTGAGAATGATCCATATTTGTATGCGATGAACCATGCCCCATATCTTCCATGGTCAGTAATGCTCGTGGACGTGCAGTAGGCATACTGATAGGTGCGTTTACACTGCCTTCACGCTGTAAAGTCGCCAATGCAAAACCTGTACGGTCTATCGACTCGGCTTGAATCTGGTATTGCGGTTGTTGTGGCTCAACCACAACATCATAAGTTTCAGCGGTGCCTATGCGGAATTCATCCACTGCAACAGGTTTCACTGGCTGTCCATCGGCACTAACCACGGTCATTTTTAAGTTGGGAATACGCACATCAAAGAATGACATGGCGGAAGCATTGATAAAACGCAAACGAACTTTTTCATTCGGCTGAAATACTCCCGTCCAATTCTGTGCTGGCGTTTTACCATTCACCAAAAAGGTATACCCCGTTACATCAGACAAATCCGTTTTTAACATGCGCATCTGGTTCCACATGGAACGGTCTTGCCATGTGCTTTTCACCCCAGCGCGCTGCGTTTGCTTCAAGACATCTGCCAGCGTTTCTCGCTGATTCTGATAATATTCTGCTGATTTTTTCAAATTCTTCATGATCTGCTCACTGCTCGATTCATGAAAGTCTGACAACATCACCACATAATCGCGTTGCGCTTGTTCGTGCTGGGCAACAGGTTGTTTGCCTTTAGGATAAATGACCAAGGCACCATATAAACCATCTTGTTCCTGACCTTTGGAATGTGCGTGATACCAATAGGTGCCGTTTTGACGCACTTTAAAGCGGTAGACAAAATCGGCATTCGGCTTAATGCCTTTAAAACCGTTAAATCCCGGTACTCCATCCATTAAACCTGGCAGCAATAAACCATGCCAGTGCAATGAAGAATCCTGATTTTTGAGCTGGTTATGCACATGAATCACTGCCTCATCACCCTCTTCAAACTCTAAAAGGGGGGCAGGAAATTGACCATTTACGGTAATACGTTTGACAGGCTTACCCGTTAAATTCACGGTCGCTTCAGCAATGGTGAGGTGATATTCCTTAACCGCAGCAAATGCCCATGAAGAGGAGAATATGCATAGCCCAACGATGAGGCTTTGACGAAATAAAATAGACATGACTTAACCTTTATTCATGAAATTAATGAAAATTTTGTTCTGAATAAAGTTAAGCTTTGGGTGGACGGAGAATCTCTTGCCAATAACCAATCAAATGTTGTGCGTTATAACGGCTATGTAAATTGGATGCTCGATCCGATTGAAGATGTTGCAAGTCCTCAGCTACCGCTGTGTCTAACCAAACCGTTAAGCTTTGGCAATGCAACTGCGCACAGTCTGCACATTGCTTTATCGAGGTGCTGTTTAGATCACGGTCACAGGGGCTACTTTGAAGATCAGCAGCGGCCTTATGATGCTGCATGCTCGCTGCATGGCAATCCGACTGCGCGATATGCATCTGCTTTTGGTGTTGCTGATGCTCAGTGCTAATTACTTCAGTTACTGGCTCAAGTGCAGACAATTGCTGCTGCAACATTTGCGCGTGCATCGGCATGCTCGACGCATAGACAAGACTACTCCACCCCATGACAAAAGCCATCAGGCAAACAAACCAAGACTGTTTGCGAAGTAAAGTGCTCATGCGAAAACCCATTAGCCAGAGGTAATGACACTCAATAATGAAATTACAGCATACCCAAGAATGCCGTTATACACAATTTTTTCTACACAATCGCTACTTTTTTCAAATCCTGTAATGCTTCAAACATTGCCTGTTATTCATTATTTTTTAGTCTGTATTATTTTTAAGCCCAGCTGAATAAAACAGCAATTTTTTCAAGCATTAATTTGCATAAAAAAGAGCACGAATGTGCTCTTTTTATACATAATAAGTCTAATGTCTAAACGTTTGATGTGGAATCGTTTATTGTTTAAACAAGATATCCATAAGGTTATCTACATAGATATCGACAAGCTTATTCACAAAGTTATCCACAACTCGCCGCATATTTATCCATAGGACTTATACATTCACTGAACCGACTTTCGCCAGTTCTGCACGCATTTCATCAATCACGGCTTTGTAGTCTGGCTTACCAAAAATCGCTGAACCAGCGACGAACATATCTGCACCCGCTTCGGCAATTTCGCGAATATTGGCTGGACCTACACCACCATCCACTTCCAAGCGAATGTCACGTCCTGAAGCATCAATAATTTTACGAGCCTGACGCAACTTTTCCAAAGTCATCGGAATAAATTTCTGCCCGCCAAAACCAGGGTTTACACTCATCAATAAAATTTGATCAACTTTATCCAGTACATAGTCCAAATAATGTAACGGGGTTGCTGGGTTAAACACCAGACCAGCTTTGGCACCGCCTGCTTTAATCAGTTGTAAAGAACGATCAATATGTTCTGTAGCTTCTGGGTGGAAAGTAATAATATCTGCACCAGCATCCAAGAAATCACCAATCATACGATCCACTGGCGAAACCATTAAATGCACATCAATTGGGGCTTTAATGCCATAGTTTTTTAATGCCTTGCAGACACCCGCACCAAAAGTCAGGTTCGGTACGTAGTGGTTGTCCATCACATCAAAATGCACCACATCAGCACCTGCCTCTAATACTTTTTCAACATCTTCACCCAAACGAGCAAAGTCAGCAGATAAAATTGAAGGTGCGATTAAATAGGGCTTAGACATGGATCAACCTGAGAGTTCATGAATTTAATGCCAATATTATAGCAAACTGCGACCAAGGTCTGTGACATTTCATTTTTGCAACGGAGCGTTGCAAAGGACTACTGTTTAAGCACAGCAAATTTGTTAAGGTGAAATCCCTACATCATGGTCGAAGAAAATGAAAAGCAGCAGTCAAATTGCCACACTCGAATCTGCTCGTATCGCCAAGCGTTTATACAATCACTGGAAACACAAATTTGAAGTCAAAGAATCTGAGCAACAATTTGAAATTATCATGCCTGAAGCGCAAGTCAGCCTGATTCCACAGGCTGAATACTTAGCCGTTGAAATTACCGCAGCAGCAGAAAAGCTGGATCATTTGGAAAAAGTGGTGCTGGATCATTTAAGCCGTATGGCACAGCAAGAGTTTGCAGCAGAATGGCAGCGGAGTTAAACTCCGCCCCATCTACAGTGATTAAGATTCAAGTTGTACCGCATGAAATTGTAGGTGATCATCCATAAAACTTTGGATAAAGTAATAACCATGATCATAACCTTCATGTTCACGTAAAGTCAGTGCCTGCCCCGCTTGTGCACATGCCTGTTTAAAAGCAGCTGGATGTAATTGCGCATAAAACTGATCTTGCAAACCTTGATCAATCAAAATTTCATTAAATAACGCACCTTTCTCTATTACCAAAGCTGTTGCATCATGCTGCTGCCACTGGCTTTGATCATGGCCTAAATAATTAGAAAAGGCTTTTTCTCCCCAAGGACACTGACTTGGTGCACAAATCGGGGCAAATGCTGATACAGATTTAAACTTCTCTGGGTATTTAAACGCCAAAGTTAATGCGCCATGTCCTCCCATGGAATGTCCAAAAATTCCAATTCGATGCTGTTGAACTGGAAACTGCTGCATTATAAGTGCATACAGCTCATGCGCGATCAAACGTTCCATTTGATAATGTTCAGCCCACGGCGCTTGTGTCGCATTAATATAGAATCCAGCCCCTTGTCCGATATCCCAATGATCACCTTGAGCCACTTGTTCACCACGTGGCGAAGTATCCGGGCTAATTAAAATCAGCCCCAATTGAGCCGCTAGTCGTTGTGCATGTGCCTTAATCGCGAAGGTTTCTTCGGTACAGGTTAAACCGGCCAAATAAAACAAGGCTGGACAGGCCTCACCTTCAAGTGCTTGTGGTGGGAGAAACACCCCGAAACGGCTATCGCCTTGCAGCGACTCAGAATTAAAACGATAAATCCTTTGCTCACCATCAAAACAACGATTTTGTTGTAATAATTCCATCTTCACTTCCTTTTTTAAGGTGTATGCGCAACCGCTTGCGCTTGAGTTTGCTGTGTCATTGTAGTGGGCGGAAATAAGCGTTGCTCCAGTTGAGGCAACATCAGTTCCATATTTTTACCAATCGACCACTGCGGTTCTGAAGGCTCAAAGCCTTGCGCCGTTTCCCATTGCGCCACTGTATCTTTGGCTTGCGCAAAGGCATCTTTCATCGAATGCTGTTCACGCATGGCCTGATCAAAAAAGGCACGTCCGAAATAGGTATAGTCTGCTTCACTCGAACAACCGAATGAGGCACGATCTGCAGCAGAAGCGGTAATAATTAAGGTATTGTCATTTTGCAGTGCCGAGACAAAACTGCCCGAATAACAGGCTGAAATCACAATGACACGCCAGCGAATCCCTGAACGATCTAAGGTATCCCGCAACCATTTAGGATCAACTTGCGCCAAATCGAGTGGCGCATTTTCCATCTCGAACTGGTTCTGTAAGCCATGTGAAGTCATATATAAAAATAACACATCACTTTCACGATTCATTTGCTGACCCATTCGCTTTAACGCCAGCTCCATACTGGTGCGCGAAGCAATTGGAATCTCGGTCCGTGTCGCAGGGTTATTCACCAAAATCAGCGAACGTCCGAAGGTGCCAAAACGGGTATCAAACTGTTCGCGAATACGCTTGACCTCAGACATAAATACGTCTTGATAACTCGCACCTGCCACCCCCAAGAAATACCAATGTGACTGAGCAAACTCGCCATATTCAACTGCTTGTAAGCTTTTATTTAATAATCGGCTTTGTGCATAAAAGGCATCTTCAGCAAAAGTTGGGGCAACCTCTTCCACTTTCCAGATGGGTTGGCTTTTCACAGACATCTGCCACACCACCAAGGTGAACAGTGTCGCCAGCATAATCAGTGCTCGCTCCCACCACGGCCATTTCAACTCACGGGCAAAGACCCAGACCACGGCCAGACTTTGCCAAACAAATAGCACCATGAAAATGGTCGGCAAGTAATCATAAAGCGCATAAGGCAAAATATCGATCATGCCCAAATACTGAATCAGACTTTGCAACAAGGCGATGTGCGTGTCCAAGACCAGCCACAATAAGGCCGGAACCAACATTAGACGTGGATTATTAACACGTTGTGATAAGAATATACCAACAATTAAAGCGATAAAGGGCCATAGCGCATAACTCACTAAGCCTTGCGAGTTAAACTCCCCGACTTCTCCCGCACTGAGCCAACTAAACAGGGTATTGGCGCAGCCGCCTAAAATCCCCCAAAAAATCAGTTGCAGGATGGAAGGATGCACAATCTGCAAGGCGCGACGCGAACCCAAAAAAAGCCACATCCCTGCCGTTTGGTTGCTTTTAAAATCGTGCCAAAAATTTATGGAGGGTTTGAAATCAATTTTCATAAGGTGTTCAGGTGGCTAATGCTGTTCGCTCAATCGCATTGTTAGTTTATGCTTGATCAGGGTTTTATCAATATTATTTTTAACTATATAACAAATCTTTGCCCAATAATGAAGCAATTATCCTAAGGTCGGATGATCAAGCTGGAAGTAAGCATCAAAGCGACAAGCATCCCCTTGCCATTGGGTATCCGGTTGCTGGTCATTCAGAAATACCGCCAGTCGTGGACGCTTCACCACCACCCGTTTTGCAATTTGCTGCGCTAAAGGTAAAAGCTGATCGCCTAAATCCATTTCCCCATCTTCAGGTAAAAGCATATGCAACAATTGCATCTGCTTTTTCACTTGCGCCTGCTTTTTCACTGCCTGTTGATTTTGATCGCGTTGCGGGAACATCGGGTCTAAATACACCACATCACTGAGCTGCTGCTGTTCGGCACATTGCTTTAAGTAATCTGCAGAATCAGCAAAAACCAAATTAATCCGGGCTGCAATCGGAGCCAAGTAGGGATCTTGCAGTGCTTGCCGTTGTGTATCTTCCAGTAAGGTAAATAACACGGGATGACGCTCGACCAAGGTCACTGTAGCCCCAAGTGCCGCAAGCAATAGGCTGTCATGCCCAAGCCCTGCTGTCGCATCGATTAAACGCGGTTTTTCAGCCAACTGACAGGCACGTGCAATCATTTCAGATTTCAGTGATGCCCGCTTTAAGCGTGGAATTTCAGCCTGCCAATCGGGCTGCATTTTCATCCCGTTGGCACATAACCATAAGCCCTGTTCATCTACACACAGGGCCAAATCTGGATTTAACCGCAAAAAGCGCGCATTGAGTTTTTCAATCTGCTCAATACTGACAGCAACACCACGTGAAACAAGCACAGCCGCATAGTGCTGCGCGTGTTGTTGAAACTCGGCTTCTGTATATAAGCGCAATTCGCTTACCATAATTTCCAACCTGTGAAGGCAAACATCAAAATTATGATGCCAGAAAGAATGCGGTACCAAGCAAAAACCATAAAATCACGTTTTGCCACATAGGCCACCAAAGCACGAATTAAAATCAGGGCTGAAATAAATGAAACAATGATACCAACCGCTAAGACTGTCCAATCTTCGGTGGTTTGATACACGTCATAGCTTTGATATAAATCGAGTAGACCTGCACCAATAATGACGGGAATACCAAGAAAGAATGAAAACTCAGTCGCAGCTTTACGAGATACCCCAAGGAACATGGCCCCAATAATCGTAGCACCTGAACGTGATGTGCCAGGGACTAAAGACAGAACCTGAATTAAACCAATCCAGATTGCCTCTTTGTAGCTAATGTTTTCAACCTCTTGAGCATTGACTGTTGGTGGATTTCTTTCAATCCACATAATAATCAAACCGCCAATAATCAAGCCTAGACCCACGGTAATGTCATTAAACAACAGTTCTTTAACCGTCTGTCCAAAAGTCAAACCGACCAGAATAATCGGAATCGAGGCAATAATCAGGTTAAATCCTAAATGACGTCCTTTAGGTTCACCCGTAAACATCCCCGTGGCTGCACCCCAAAGGCGAGACCAATATTCATAAATAACCGCTGCAATTGCCCCCATTTGAATCGCAATTACAAAGACATCGCTTTTTTCTTTGGTCCAGAACTGCATTAACTCTGATGCCAGAATAAGATGCCCTGTACTCGAAATTGGTAAAAACTCAGTGATACCTTCAACGATACCCATAATCGCTGCTTTCAGCAGCAGTAAAAGATCCATAGAAAATCCTAATTATGATTTGCCTTGTTCTGGAATTTTTTTCCACGCATTATCACGTAAATATACTGGAAGTGCTTGTTCTGCGCTAAACCACTGCGCTTTGCCTGCGGCTGCTCGGGCAATCTGAGCAATATCTTGTGCAGTCGCTACCAACTGTTTGAATGCTAAAGCGTCAGGCTGAATTAAAGCTGAACCCGATCCAACTAAAGTAAATTTTGTTGCTTCTGCCGCTTGCGCATAGTCTAATAATTGTTCTTCATCAATGGCTTGCATAATGCCTTGATCATCCAGACTAAAGCTGGCGATATAGACTTCATTCATACGGGCATCAAGAACTGCAGTCACTTGGGTCAAACCCTGCAGTCGATAAGCCGCTTGTGCCAGAGCTTGTAAGGTCGAAACAGGAATCACGGGGACATCATGCGACCATGCCAAAGCTTGCGTGACTGCGGCATTAATTCGAACCCCACTGAATGAACCCGGTCCTCGGCTAAAGGCGATCGCGGTTAAATCTGCTGTGCTCAGACCTAGTTGCGTATAGCCCTGTTCAATCATCGGTAAAATGGTTTGCGTTTGAGCTTTTGCACGCGTATCTAATTGGAAAAACAGTTCTTGATTTTCATCTACGATAGAAACAGAACACTGTTCATTGGCTGTTTCTAATGCCAGCAATTTCATGCTCAACCTTGCTTCAATTTAATCTTAAAAAACGAGGGCTATCATACTCCACTCATATCTTGGACGCGAGAATTTCCAACGGTAGATACAAAAAAACCAAGCATATGCTTGGCTTTTTAAGATGAGATTCATCAGAACTCAAAAACTTCTAATTGGGTGAACTTTTTATAATGCTCGGCATAATGTAGGGCGCTCAGTTTGAGTTTAGCTTCAACATCGGCATCTAAGCTTTTCACCACTTTGCCAGGTGAACCCATGACCAATGAATTATCGGGAATGACTTTACCTTCTGGAATTAAAGCATTCGCACCAATAATACAGTTTTTACCAATCACCGCATGATTCAGAATCACAGCATTAATTCCGATCAATGAATTATCGCCCACGGTACAACCATGCAGCATCGCTTGATGGCCAATGGTCACATAATTGCCAATCCGCATCGGAATGCCCGCATCGGTATGTAACACGGCATTTTCCTGCACATTGGTAAAATCCCCGAGTTTAATGCTGCTGTTATCTGCACGGATCACCGCACCAAACCAGACACTGACCTGCTGCCCCAATTCCACTTGCCCAATCACCGTGGCATTGTCTGCGACCCAGCCATCAAAGGGAGCATGCGTAGCTTTCGGTGCATGCCCTGCAAATTTGTACATCATGTTGAGTTACGTCCTTTTGTTTTGAGTAATGCCTGCTGGGCATAAAATAATGGCGAATTTAATAAAAATGGCCATTCCTTTTGATAATTCAATCCATATTGAAACAGCGAAATCAGCATGCGTGCGGTAAGCCCCCATACAATTTCATTTTCTACCCGCATACTGGGAAAATATAAGGATTGTTGGGCATAACGCACTTCATAGGGTGTCGGTGGAGCATCCATTAAATGTTTTAAGGATGCAAAAAAAATACGATCAATTTCTGAGGGTTGCGCAATTAAATCTACCTGAGGCGGAATGAGCCCGACAATCGGTTTGACCAACATTCCATTGCGGGCCTTTTGCATCGGTAAATCACCGAGCAGACGAACATCAAACGGATTTAAGGCGGTTTCTTCTTGGGCTTCTCTGAGGGCCACCACAATATTGCTGGTATCTTGAGGATCACGCTTCCCTCCCGGAAAAGACACCTCCCCCGCATGATTCGACAAATACACGGAACGGCGGGTTAACAATACTTTAGGATCAGCTTCATCGGTAATCGCAATTAACACAGCAGCTTCGGCTTCACGCTTTCGGGTCGAAAATCTTAAATGCTGTTGTAACACATGTGTTAATGAACGATCATCCATATCACTCACCTCTATTCTTCTTCTTTTCATCATAGCTGAATTTTGAGTGGATTGGAGAGAATTGATGTCAAAGTTCTTTTTTTCAGTTATGCTGAGTGGCAACTTTATCATTGATGATGAATATGAACTTCTGCGGAAATTGTGGACATAAAACGACTGAAAAAATCCCACTTGGCGATCATCAATTACGTCGCGTTTGTACAGAATGTGGTCATATTCATTATGTAAATCCCAAAGTCATTTGTGGTGCTTTGGCAATCTGGGAAGACAAAGTCTTACTCTGCCGCCGTGCGATTGAACCACGGTATGGCTTATGGACGCTTCCTGCGGGTTACATGGAACTTTTTGAAACCATGGAACAAGGTGCAGCACGAGAAACACGTGAAGAAGCCGAAGCCGAAGTCGCCATTGAACAACTGTATTGTATGTACAATATTCCCCGTATCGGGCAAATCTATGTGTTGTTTAAAGCTCAATTGATTGATGGTTCTTTTGGTGCAGGCGAAGAAAGCATTGAATGTCGTCTCTTTGAAGAACATGAAATTCCGTGGACAGAGTTGGCGTTTCCAAGTGTCGAGCAAACCCTGAAACACTATTTTGCCGACCGTAAAAACAATCAGTTTGTGACCCATTTAGAAACGCTAGGCACTCGTCTGGATCATACTGGTTAAAAAATCACAGATTTCCAAAGACTCAAAAGCCGATTCAATTGAATCGGCTTTTTTTGCATAGCAATGATTTAGATCTTCGCTTTCACCGTATAACACGAGGCTAAATTCATTTCCAAAGTTCCCCCGCTTAATTTTGCCAAAGCGGTGTCTTCTGCGGTTTCATCGGTGTTGTTGGCGTTATAGACTTTTTGAAAACTGGCATAACTATTGGCCCATTTCACACTCTCGCCTGCCGAATCGGTAAAGCTAATACGTCCGGTGCTACCTGCGGATGCATTCAATAGATTTTGCACATGCAGCAATGCTCCACCGACCACAATACTTTCACCTGCGGCAGACGTTTGGATGCTGGAGTTCACTCCCACCAAGGCGCCATTGATGGTTTTTAATGCTTCATCACCCAAAATTAGACGTAAAGAAATGGCCCGATCATCAATAAAGGCACGTGACGTCGTCCCCAAACGGTATTGCTGAACGCCATTACTGTCTTTTAAGTTACTGCCTATGCTTAGACTACAGCTCCCTGTACTCATATCCATATCAGTTGCAGCTGCTTTCATATTGGTACGAATGTCGCCATTTTCATCAATCACAATGCCCAGTTTGACATTCGGTACGGTGCTATCGCTAAATTTAAAGGTCAAATCGGCATAAAGTGGAAAAATATATTTTTCACCAGCGACGACATTTCCACTCGATTTGAAGACCTGTTTATCTAAATACGTGATGGGGAAAACTTTAAAAATATCTAATGAGCCTTTATAAGTATCCGTTGCCCCATAGCGCTGTTGCCATTGACCTAAATCTTTCAGGTCCTCAGCGGTCACCGTCGTTTTTTGCGTCAGTAACTGATAAAACTTTTCTTTGCCGGCAATCATATAATCATTATACAACTTGCCCTGATATATGCTCAGATCCTCAGACTCTGGATCATCTACCCCAATATAATAGTGCTGGTCAATGCGTTTATTCAGTGGATTGATCCAATGATTTTGCGGATAAGCCGTCATTCGGGTTGGCTTATAGCTCCGAATCAGTTCGGCATTCACCCCCGCTATTGAGGTTAAACCTGATTTAGCCAGCCCTCGCCACTGCAAGCCGCTGCCAAAGGTATAACCCTGACGATCAGTCAGTAACATAAAATGTCCAAACAAATGCTTGGTGCTGGTGTCATTGGCTTCACAGATCTCTTTATTACAACCTGTTAAACCATCCGAACCTGTAAGGCTACTAATCACACTTCCAGAAGTGGAAAACAGTGAAAATTCTGGCTGATACACCGCAGCATTACTGATATTTAAAAGCTTAGTGACGACTTCAAATGCTTCTGCATCAGAAATCACCGATACATCCAACCATGGCTTGATTATCGCAGCATACTCTCCATTGACGACCTGTTGCGCCGTTATGGAACTGCTCATCTTATCGAGGCCTTCACGAATACTGTCATTGATATAAAGCGCTTGAATATCGGTTTTATTGTTAATACTGCCCTGTTGTAATGCCAATGCCTGAATCATCTTGACCAAATTCATCGCGGTTTTGACAGTTACATCACTCGGATCAAGTGTCACGGCGTTCCGATTGGTCATACCTACCGCTATATCTAGTACCGTTAAACGTGGAATTTGGTTGGTACTCACCATAGCAATATTACTGATCGGGAAAGATCCCAAAGCAATCCGTTTATCAGCTTTGCCCAACAAAAATACATTCACCGTATCGCTATACTTACAGGTTCCTGTGGAGACCCCGTTCTCTAAATCCATCAAGGTCACAAAGGTATTTTGTGTATCACTACTACAAGAAAAATTTAAACCATCTAAAGGATAGTCGAGTGCGAATTGAATACAATTGGCAGCACCTGCCGTACAACTCCCATTGACGGTACTGTTATTATTTTTTTCGGGAATAATGTTGGCACTTTCACCTCCACACCCCGTCAGTCCAGCCATCAATCCAGAAAATGCTAACGGTAAAATATATTTATTTTTCATTGCTATTACTCTTAAATTCTACTAACGAATTGCGGTTAGCTTGATTTGTCCCTGATTACTGAGTTTTTGATCTTCAACATCAACAGCCGAAAGTAACGGCGTCATAAAAATGTATCGGGTTTGAGCGGGCAGTTGTAACATACCGTCCATCACTGCATAGCGATAAGTATTCCCCAGCCGATCTTGATTTTTAAAACCCGTTACCCCTTCTATGACACAACCGGATTGATCTAAAAACACCACAAAAGGCCAATAAAAACTCGGCTGATGTTGACTTGCTGCATAGGAACTTAACTGCACATTTTGAATTCCTGCCTGTACTGCCACCACTTCATAATCAAACTGATCTTTTAAAGGTTGCCGTGCCCAAACATTGACGTCCTGCTGTGCTTTCAGCACTTTGGCTTTCTGTATTTTTTTATCGCGATAACACGCTTGTCCAAGACTCTGAACCACTTGCTCTTTAGCGATTGGGTAATATTGGGTTGATAAGCTAATAACTGAACTTTCATCCTTTTGTTGCGTGTTAAACAGACGATCCAATACTCCTTTATTGACCCCTTTTTCTCGTTCAATCACTTGTAGTCGTGGTGTTAACTCCTTATCTACCACACCTTCTGGCATGACATAAAAGCGCTTTTTATTTTCTAAGTTAAACTCTTGCCCTTCTAAATATTCATTTTTGACATAGCGTTCGCCATTCACTTCAAAAAAACCATTCGATGCGGATGTGTGTGAACTTATGTTGGGTGGGGGCGCTAATCGGCTCGCTTTTTCAAATGCCATATTAGTTTCAATTTGATGCAAAGCCCGGTCAACCGATGTCGCTGACATAGAATCTGTAGCGATGGTTACAGGTTGATGCAGCGATTCAACAACGTTTTCAAGTGCTGGTTTCGCCTCACTTTGCTGAACCGTGATTGCACTGGCTTTGTGCGCATTTTGTTCCGATAGCCTATTCACTGGCACTGATTTCTGAATTTCCACCTTTGAAGTGGGCAGTTGCTGAAGTTCAGTCACTGCTATGGTTGTTAATGCCGTATTTTGAGTGGGTATGACTGGAACTGGCTTCTGCGCTAAAGGTTTGGCATGGCTCACGGCTATTTGATTAACTGGAACCGATGGGTGCTGCGGTTGTTCCATTTTGGAAAGTTCAGACAATCGCTCTACCTGAGCAGCTTGAACACCGTGAGGATTATTTTTTGAGCTTTGCGTCAACGCTGGCTTACTCTCCGAAACCTGCTTGTGTACTTCAGTTTTCTTGATCTCGGAAGTGACGCGCGGCACCACCATTGGACGACCATCTGGACCAATAATGGTATAAAACTCTGCTGCATGTACCGCGCATGCCATAGCCCCACACATGAACAGCAGGGTTGATGGCACGCTTGCCACTCGCCAATTTATCTTCTTTGTTCTTACCATTTTGTACGATAGCTCAACCCTAAAATTGTGAGATTGGTTTCTGTTTTCACGTTCAGCCCCGCATAAGGGTTTAATAAAATATTATTCACCCCAGTTTGATTCGATAAAGTACTGGTATTGGCTGGGATACTGTCCTTACTGCGTAAATAACCAATAGATAAGTCAAGATCGGTATCCGCATCAAATCGATACCCCACTCCTAGACCAAACAATTGCGCATTATTGATCGGGACCATGGTATTACGCTTATCATCAGGAATTGCACTGGTTCGCGGTTCATAGCCTGCACGCAATTTCAGACGATCCGTTGCGGAATACTCTATGCCTATGCCATAGTTCCATGGCGAATCAAAACGCAGCGGTAAGGCCAGACTATTGTCAGTAATATCTGGAGATAACAACTTCGCAATTTTCAAGGCTGAAATTGAGCGGTCAAATTCAAACTTAAACTTGTCCCAAGCGCGATAATCGGTCCAGCCCACATCAAAATTCACCTGTAAATCCGGTAAAATTTTATATTTAATCCCGGCTTGAATATGCTGCGGATATTCAAAATCCATAGATACCAAACCCGACTCCGAAGCCGGAATACTTTGCGGAAAGTCTAGAATCGCGGCAAGAATTTGCCCAGTCGGTGATGACATCAAGCCATTAATTAACTCTCGTGGTGCTTTGGAGTTATCAATCGTATATTTACCTTTTAGGCGCATTTTCGCTGCACTTTGATAAACCATACCAAAGCTGAAATCATCCGTAGGTTCCCACATCACTCCTAGGTTAAAACTGGGACTCAAAGATTGCTCCATGGCCACTTCCATTCGACCAAACAGACCAAACGGGTTCATCCCCTCCTCGGCATTACATATCCCGAGTAACAAAATATCGGTAATGACATCTGAATTGTCTTTAAATGGCGTACACACCACTTCATCAATCATGCGTAACATCCCAATCATTTCATTGGGAAAACGCAAATCCGTTTTTAGCGCAAAAGCCTGATAGGACATGCCCACGGAGGCACCGATTGAAAGTTCATCATTGACTTCAAAGGCGATTGAGGGAGACAAATAAGTAAACCGCTCCAAAGCAACCTGCTGTCCCATAAAGTTACTCGGATTCCCATTTTCAGCTCCAAATCCTGCGACAAGCGGTGCATAAAATGCTGTAGCAAAGGTCATTTTCGAACCTGGCGGCTTATAGGCAGCGCCTGCTGTTGGGGCAAGCATTGGCATGCCTTCGCCTAAATCCACAACTTTCTTCAGAAAAGGCACATACAAACTAATATATTCAACATCGCCATTAACGCTGCCCTTATAGTCGGTACACAAATCTGAAGCGACTTCTGGTCCATCATTACAAATTAAAGGATCATCTGAATAACCAAAAACGTTATAACCTTCAGGGGCAGAATATTGCCGCTGAATATTAAAATTGGCCAAGATTCCTTGTACATCTGTTTGTAAACCTTCAATTTTGGTTAATGCTGCGGGGTTATAATGCACAGCACTGACCCCAGGTGGGTCCGCCGTAACAGCATTCCCCATTGCCAGTGAACGAATATCTACAGATAGATTTTGCCCGAGTTGAGCAAAAGCCATACTTGAACAGCCCGATAAAATTATCGCTGAAACTAACGGGCTAAGTCGTACCTTGTACATGCGACCGCCCTCTTAGCTAATTTTTTTACCAAAACCTGCAATATCTAGTGGCAAAGACAACCCTAGTGAAACATCAGGTGCATCTTCGGTCAAACCAATGCCTAAGGTGCCATTCACAATGGTTTCTGGTGAAACGCGGACACCCAATGAAATTGCAAAGGTTGAACTGGTTTGATCAGCTGGAGAGTAACTTTCGCCAGAGGTATATTGGAACTCCGCCCCAGTATTAAAACTTTGTTGATAGGACATCGTCATCGAGACATCATAGTTAAATGAATAGGCAAATCCGAATGAAAAGCCACCACTCATGCCTGGATCAAATTCTTCAATCACACGAGGACCGCGACGCTGGTCTAGTCCTGTTTCTTTGAAACCATAATTGGCTGAAACAGATGCAAAAAGTACCACTGGGTCAATATATTTACGTGTACTTGCTCCAACACCCACTGAATAATAGCCCTTACCAGTCGCTAAATCGGTGATTGGGTTAATCTCATAAGGACTATCTCCTGTTTTGGTTGATACATTACCAAACAAAATCAGTGGTATACGTCCTGTTTTTAATGGGAAGGGTTCCCAGCGCGTGCCAAAGGAAATATCGCCTAAACCCGCCGTTGAGGTATCTTTTAAATTATCGGTTTTTGCCACCAAAGGTAAGGATGCAGTCAAAGTTAAATTATCTAAAACACCATACTGAACGGTGAACGTATTGGTTAAAGTATGGCTGGCATTTTCCTGTACACGTAATTGATACAGACTCCCTTGTGCCATCTCTAAATCTAATTGAGTATCTCGATAATAGGTATAATCCACATCATAAAATGCAGAGATATCACCTTGTTTAATGAGAGAATATTGGCGCTCATTTGAGGTAAAGACCTCTTCAAGATTGGTTTGCTTGGTGGCATCACCTTCTTGTTGCTGTAATGCAGTTGAAGCATCCTGCGGTGCCGCTGTTTCAGCATCAGTTGAAACGGCTGTATTGGGTGTTTCTGATGTTAACTCTGTCGCGTAAGCAGTCCCCATTAAAATTTGGATACTCAGCACCAAGATTGTTTTACTCATCCATTGATTTTTCATTGCAGTCCACTCTATTCTTTTTTTATTTGCTTTAAACTGTGCTATTTGCTTTTGTAATATAGGCGTAAATGTCGATCAACATATTGGCCGTTCATCTCTGATTCAGGGTTATTATTGACAATTCTTGAGGTCGTTGCTCCCCGATCCGCCAGTTTTTCCATATAAAACTGCGGATATTGGATATCAACTAATGCGTAACGGTTTACGGTTGCATCCTCAACATGGCGCATATCGCTTTCCTGTAATGCCAATAAATTTTTGCGCTGCTCTGGTGGTACGCTAATTAAAAATAACGTGTTATTTTCCCAAACTTGCTTAAAACGCTCTTCATCAAAACTAATATTGCCCAACGCAGGATCGGCTACATAGACACGGCCATCCTTATAAGCCTTGTACACGACAAAATGTTTAAAGCCCGCGTAGGAAATAGGAACTATAGCGGGTTGGCCTTGAGCAACTAAATCTGAAAACTCGCCTTTGTAGCCCCCACTTTCTAAGCCCAAAGCCGCGACAAATCGTTTCATGTCTAATAAAGAAAAGCTTCGACGCTCAATAATACGTTCAGATTCACCAAATTTCAGTAAACCCGTCATGGTTTGCTGTTCAGTGAGTTGCGTCCCAACATAACCATTTAATAAGGTGGTTAATGCAGCCGACCCACAGCTGTAATCATAGGCTTGTCGAACGATGCCACGGAACTGATCAATGATTGCGGGCTGAATTTGTACAGTCTCACGATGCATCCGGGTAAAGGAGTCTTGCCGTGAATCTAGGGTTTCTGTGTAATAAATAGTCTCAGGTGGTTTTTCTTTGATTTCAAAGGCTTGTGTGGCAAAAAAATACATCAATGCCGAGCCGAATGCGATCTCTAACATATTTCCTAACTTTCTAGTTTTCGGCATGATGTGCCTGAAGTTTATTATTTTTCTAGAGTAAATACTCTATACTTCCATGTGTTTTGAAAGATACCTGTTTTTTCAAAAAAGAAACAGCTTTTTCTTACTTTTTTCGATGAATTGAATATTTTTTGTAAAAAAAAGCGCGTGAACTCACGCGCTTTTTATATAGAAGCGATTAGTGACCAGAAATCGTAATCACAGCACCAGGAGTATAAACTCCCATAGCTGGACTGTAATAAGTCTGTAAGCCTTGCACCTCGACATCACCAATTGATGCTGCACCTTGGCTACCCAAATGAACTCCTTTCACATAGTTATCTACTGGACCGCTTGAGCTAATAATACGTAAATAGCCATTGTTTGCACCTTCAGCACCAATGACGCTAATCGCTTGATTCAAGGTTAAATCTTTTGCATTGGCATCAGCAACTTTAATGCTCTCCACAAAGATTTGACCTGCTGCACGGTTACCTGCGGTACCATCACCATTACCCTGCTTAGTTGAATTATCTAAAATACCTAAATTGGTAATTTCTAGACCACCAATCATTTGTGCATTCAATTTCACCATCGCACCTTGAGGCGCTGCACCGAGTTGAATATTGGCAGACATCGGGCCTGTTTTTAATGATAAACCAGACAAGATCGCATTGTAGTTCGCGTCATCCCCACCACGACGAATACTTGTAGAAGCTGCAGTTGGAAGCGCACCTGAACCTGTTACCCCAATTTCACCAATTTTAATATCTAAACCAGAAACTTGCGCACCAATGTTTAAGAATGCTCCGCCAGTTCCTGTTGTACCCGCATCGCTATCAATGGTTAAATCTGCAAGGTTACGTGAAGCTAATAAATATGCGCCAGCGTTGTCATAGTTGGCACCAATTACAATACCTTTGGTAGCCGTTGCACCAGAACCATTACCTTTAATCACAATTGCACCAGCAGTTGATGTACCACCAAATCCTGCTTGACCAGCCGTACCCGCTGCTGCCAAACCATCATTGTCATGAATGAATAATTTTTCAATTTCAACCTTAGAAATGCCAATTCCGATATTTAAACCATCTTGACCCGTTGCCGCGCTTAATGCAGCATCATCCATTGCTTGCATAGCCATCGCATTCGCGCTAATAGCCATCGAAGAAACTAAAACTAGTTTAGTCAAATTTTTCATGTTCCACTCTCCCAAGAGTATTATTTTTCTTTAGTGTCAACCACTCGATGTAACCGCTGTTTTATTTGTTTTTCGACAGCGCCACATTTTTCCTTGAGCGATCCGTTGGCCCTGACAACGTTATATGTGTGTTATTTTTTGTTCAACTGCTGTTGGTCGCAATATGAATCTTACCGACAAACGGTATTTACTGTATTGTTTCCTTCACATTCGAGTAAACTATAAAATATCGTTTTGACGAAAGCTTGCTCCGAGTGTATGACCACCCCTTCTTTCTCCCATAAAATTCTTTTTGATCAATCTCTTAGTATTCAAGATATTCTTTCTCGTCTAGATGATTTATCACATTTCATTTACCTTAAGAATAACCACGCCCCTGTCATTGCATTTTTACCAGTCGAATTTGAATGGGTAAAAAATGGAAAGCGTGAAACCTATCAGCGAACCCCAAACTACCAATATCAACAAGTTGAAACAGCCTTAGACTTTAAGCCATCGGCCTATCAAGACAGCTTGAACAAAGGCTTCAATGGTGGACTGATGGGCTTTATTGGTTATGACTTTGCCAGTGGTCAGCACGTGAATGTTCACTCAAAAGATCAACCTGCTTATTGGCTTGGTCTTTTCCGCAGTTATCTAAAATACACCGAAGATGGTTGGTATTTTTACAGTGATGAAGCCGAAGCTGAACAACTGTATACATTCATTCAAACCCAATTAAATCGAGTTAGTAACATTGATGCCTTGCAACTGACTCAGGCTTGCCAAGCACGTTGGAGCAAACCACAATATCAACATGCTTTTGCTCAAGTTCAAGACTACATTCGAGCTGGGGACTGTTATCAAATTAACCTCACCCAAGAGTTTGTAGGACAAGCCGAAGGGCGCTTATTATCGGTTGCTCAAGAGTTTTGGCAGCTCACTGATGCCCCTTACTCAGGTTATCTAAAAACCGAAGGATTTGAATTATTAAGTTGTTCCCCCGAATTATTTATCGAATTTTTAGCAAATCGAAAACTGGTGACCAAACCGATTAAGGGAACCATGCCACGCTATGCCGATCCTCAACGCGATGAACAATCTAAATTAAAATTAAAACAATCCCCGAAAGATCAAGCTGAAAATGTCATGATCGTTGATTTGCTTCGCAATGACTTAAGTGTTTATGCTGAAACAGGTTCTGTGAAAACTCCAAAACTTTTTGAAATTGAATCCTTTAATCAGGTTCATCATATGGTCAGTGAAGTGAGGGCCACGCTCAAACCTGAGGTAAATCCCCTAGAGGTTTTAATGGCAGCATTACCAGGCGGATCAATTACTGGTGCACCTAAAATCCGCGCGATGCAAATCATTGAAGAACTTGAAGGTGCTCCGCGAGGTGCCTATTGTGGTTCGCTTGGGTATTTTAATTTTGATGGCACGGGTTGCTGGAATATCTTGATTCGATCCATTCAAAAATCGCAACAAGACCTTTCACTCTGGGCCGGTGGCGGAATCACCATTGCATCAGATTGTGATGCTGAATATCAGGAATGTTTTGATAAAGTTTCTGCCATGCTGAACTTACTCAATACATGGCAGAAAACTCATCCTTAAGCGAGAATATCTTGCTTTAAGGTTTCGACTAAACGTTGATTTTGCTCATCTGTTCCGATGGTAATCCTTAGGAACTGATTGATTCGTGGCTTATTGAAGTAACGCACAATAATGCCACAAGCACGCAATTCTGCTGCCAGCTCTCCTGCATCTTTACCTGGTAAGGATGCAAAAATAAAGTTGGCTTTTGAAGGTAGCACATGAAAACCAATCGCTTGCAGTTCAGTGACTAATTGCTCTCGACTGCGAATGACTTTTTCACATTGCTGTTCAAAATAGGCCTGATCTTCAAATGAAGCGATGGCTGCTGCAATTGCAAAACGGTCAATCGGATAAGAGTTAAAACTATTTTTCACAGCTTCAAGTGCAGCGATTAAATGCGGCTGACCAATTGCAAAACCAACTCGTAAGCCCGCTAAAGAACGTGATTTGGACGTGGTTTGACACACCACTAGATTTTCATACTTTTCCACTAATTTAACCGCAGATTCCGCACCAAAATCGACGTAAGCTTCATCGATTACCACCACAGAATTTGGATTTGCTTGCAGTATTTCTTCAATCGCGGACAAGCCTAAAGCGATACTGGTTGGAGCATTTGGATTGGTGATAATGATACCGCCATTTTCCTGCTTGTAATCGTCAACCTCAATCTCGAATTTCTCGTTCAGCGGTAAAATTTGTGTATTTACCCCAAAGAACTGACTATATACAGGATAAAAGCTATAAGTAATATCTGGATATAGAATCGGCTTTTCTTGTACCAAAAAGGCTTTAAAAATGTGTGCTAAAACCTCATCTGAGCCATTGCCCACAAATACATGATGCACATCCACCTGTTGTTGTTGTGCAATCGCCTGCTTTAAAGCCATCGCATCAGGATCTGGATATAAGCGTAAAATATCCGCAGAATTCACTAACAGCGCTTGCACCGCTGCGACCACTTTAGGTGAAGGCGGATAAGGGTTTTCGTTGGTATTTAATTTTAATAAATTTTGAATTTTGGGCTGCTCGCCAGGGACATAAGGTTCTAACTCACGTACTTCTGGACTCCAAAATCGCATTTGTTCAGTAGTGATGGTCGACATCTTCATTTCTCTTATCTTTTTTTGTACCCAAAATCTGTTCATTCAAGCTGAGGAAAGATTATTTTTAATGCGGCTAGCTTAATTGAAGCTGAGATACATCTCTAACATTTCCGGTTTCGGCTCTGCCTAAACCTCGTTTAGGCTACACAGAACACTTTGGAGCACATCATATATACACTCAAGCTCAGGAAGCCCCTTCTCCATATTTTGAAGAAGGGAACATCAGACTTAGTCCTGATAACGGTAACGCGCAGATCGCGCATGCGCATCTAAATTTTCTTGCTGTGCCAAAATATCCGCAGTCTGAGCCAAAGGTTTAACCCCTTGTTGCGAACACATGATTAAGCTAGAACGTTTTTGGAAATCGTAAACGCCTAATGGAGATGAAAATCTCGCTGTACCTGAAGTCGGTAAGACGTGATTCGGGCCTGCACAATAATCCCCAATTGCTTCTGGCGTGAAACGTCCCATAAAGATTGCGCCAGCATGACGGATCTGTTCCGCCATCACTTGAGCGTCATCGAGACACAACTGTAAATGTTCTGGTGCCACCTGATTAATTAAATCAATGGCTTCCTGACGATCTTTCACCAAAACCAAAGCCCCACGATTGGCAATCGAAGTACGTGCAATTTCAGCTTTAGGCAGGATAGCTAAATGCTCTTCAATCGCTTGTGCAACCTCATTCAAGAGTTGCTCATCTGGTGTGATAAAAATAGCTTGTGCAACCGTATCATGTTCAGCTTGGGACAAAGCATCCATCGCCAGCCATTGCGCATTATTTGCACCTTCGGCATACACTAAAATTTCAGAAGGCCCTGCAATCATATCAATGCCCACTTGACCGAAGACTGCGCGTTTCGCCGCAGCCACAAAGCGGTTGCCAGGTCCCGTGATTTTATCTACACAAGGAATCGTTTCGGTACCATACGCCAATGCAGCGACTGCTTGAGCACCACCAATGGTAAATACTCGCGTCACACCAGCCAAATATGCAGCTGCAAGCACCAATGGATTTAAGTCACCATTTGGTGCGGGTACAACCATAATAATTTCAGGGACTCCAGCAACATGTGCGGGTACAGCATTCATTAATACCGAAGATGGATAGGACGCCAGACCACCAGGTACATAAATACCCACACGATCTAAAGGCGTCACTTTTTGCCCTAAGGTATTCCCCAAAGCATCAACATAAGTCCAACCTTCTTGCTTTTGTGCTTGGTGAAACTCACGAATGCGCTCGGCTGCAAATTCAAGCGCAGTTCGCACCTCCGCGTCTAATCCGTCAAAAGCCGCTTTTAATTGTGTTTGAGTCAGTTCTAGATCAGAAAATTGATGCGCTGGATGTCGATCGAACTGCTGAGTAAGCTTTAGAACATGAGCATCGCCATACTGACGAACATCAGCGATGATTTGGTCTACGGTTTTTAAAAGTTCAGGATCACTTACAGTTTCAAAAGCCAACAAGTCTGCAAAAGCCTGCTTGAAGTTTTGATCTTGAGTCGATAAACGTCGCATCAATTTACCCACAAGGTTGAGAAGAAAGACCAAGTTTACCTTGTTTCACTGCCTTTGTGGGGAAGATATCAGCTTACAGCATCTGAGTTTTATGGGAAAAATCCTTTACAGTTATTAATGTATGGCTGAAAAGATCATCTTCAATTTCAATTCTCCCCAAAAGAAAAAGACTGCATTGGCAGTCTTTTAATTTCGAGCAATCGTAAATCAGTTCTTCGCTTGACGCTCTTCTACCGCTTTTTCTAACTGTGCAAGAATGGGATTTAACAAGGCTTGTTTACGTTTAAAACTCGCTTTATTCACGATTAAACGTGAAGACACTTTGCAAATTTCTTCCAAGGGTTCTAAACCATTGGCGCGTAAAGTATTGCCTGTATCCACCACATCCACAATGTAATCACCCAAACCAACGAGCGGTGCTAGCTCCATTGAACCATAGAGCTTAATCACATCCACTTGTTCACCCAAGCTGGCATAGTACTGACGAGTTAAATTGACATACTTGGTGGCAATCTTCAAACGGCCCTTAGGACGCTCCATCCCCACCTTACCTGCCGTCATTAACTTGCAGTTGGCAATTTTAAGATCTAATGGTTCATAGACATTTTGTGCCCCATGCTCCATCAACACATCTTTACCCGCCACACCCAAATCGGCTGCACCATTTTCCACGTAGGTCGGCACATCAGAAGCACGTAAAATTAAAATACGCACTTGTTTATGGGTGGTTGGAAAAATCAATTTACGTGATTTATCAGGGTCTTCAAGTAAATTAATCCCTGCTGTTTCAAGTAAAGGTAAAGTTTCCTTAAGAATACGCCCCTTACTTAATGCCAATGTTAAACCATGATCAAAATTACCCATTACATTGAAATTAGGATCATCGTTTCTCATGTCACTCATGCACTTACTCGCTTAATTTGAGCACCTAAACCTTGTAATTTTGCTTCTACATCTTCATAACCGCGATCAATATGATAAATACGGTCAATCAATGTTTCACCTTCAGCCGCTAAAGCAGCGAGTACCAATGAAAAAGAAGCACGTAAATCAGTTGCCATGACTGGTGCTGCAGATAATTTTTCTACGCCCGTCACAATCGCATCGTTACCTTCAACTTCAATATTTGCACCCATACGAGACAATTCAGGCACATGCATAAAACGGTTTTCAAAAATCGTTTCTGAAATCGTAGCAAATCCACGACCAATGACATTTACAGCCATTAATTGCGCTTGCATGTCGGTTGGAAATTCAGGATGTGGCAGTGTACGGAAGCTAACAGCTTTTGGTCGTTTGCCCATCATATCTAGCTCAATCCAGTCATCACCACGGGTCACTTCTGCGCCCATTTCTTCAAACTTATCTAGCACAGATTCCAACAATGTCGGGTCGGTATGGGTCGTTTTAATGCGGCCACCGGTAATCGCAGCTGCTGCTAAATATGAACCAGTCTCGATACGATCGGCAACTACTGCATATTCACAGCCATGTAAACTTTCTACACCAGTCACCACTAAGGTATCGGTATCCAAACCTTCAATTTTAGCCCCCATCTTGATCAACATTTTAGCAAGATCGGTAATTTCAGGTTCGCGTGCAGCGTTACGTATCGTCGTAACACCATCGGCAAGCACAGCCGCCATTAAAATATTTTCAGTACCACCTACGGTCACCATATCAAAGACAACTTCACCGCCTTTTAAACGGCCATCGACTTTGGCATGTACATAACCATTTTCGACTTCAATTTCAGCCCCTAAAGCCTCTAAAGCTTTTAAATGCTGATCGACTGGACGAGAACCAATCGCACAGCCACCTGGCAAAGAGACTTTAGCACTACCATAACGAGCAACAAGTGGACCAAGCACTAAGATAGAGGCACGCATAGTTTTGACCAATTCATAAGGCGCGAATTGGTTATCTAAAGTCGAGGTGTCGGCAGTAACCGTATCACCTTCATAAGTCATGGTGATGCCCAAACCAGCAATCAATTTCACCAAAGTATTCACATCTTTTAAATGCGGAACATTCGTCAATGTAATTGGTGAATCGGCTAAAATCATTGCAGCAAGTAAAGGCAAGGCTGCATTTTTTGCACCTGAAATTCGTACTTCGCCTTCGAGCTTAATACCACCTTGAATTAAAAACTTATCCATTAATTTTTAAGCTCCGAACAGGCTTGCTTTGCGCCATTCTTCTTTTGTCATCGCGCGAATTGTAACCGCATGTACTTCACCACTTGCAATATAAGAGTTCAAGGGAGCATAAACAGTCTGTTGACGCGCAACAGGACGCTTACCTTCAAACTGATCATCAACAATTCGAAGATCAAACTTGCCAGCTTGCCCACTAACTGCAACTTCAGCTTCAGGAAAAGCAGCTTTTAAAATTTCAGTGAGCTGTTCACTATTCATGACAAAGACCTCTATATAGGACCAATGGTGTAAAACCCGCCATTTTACTATAAATCAAGAAAAATAATGCATTCGAGGCACAATTTTTATATATAAAAAAAGGAGGTTTAATATCAACCTCCTCATAATCAGCGTTCAACTAAGCCAATACAGGTGCATAGTCCAGCTGTAATTCACGATGTTTATTTAGCTGTCGTTTTAGTTTTTCTGTTAATAACTTGATTGAGGTATACATATCATCTGCTGTTGCCTGAGCAAACAATTCTATTCCAGGTAAGCGAATAATAGCTTCCGCAATATGATTCGAACTACCTTTTTTAGAATGTTTGTCAATCTGATGATCTTTGGACAGCTTCACCTGCATACTATTGACTTGATCTAAATGCTTCGTCATTTGGGCAAATTTATCACGAATATTTTCTTCGATTGCAGGGGTGATAGTTAAATGATGACCACGAATTGTTATTTGCATAATTCTATCCCTCACCTTCTTTTAGGATTAGCAAAGGTACAGCCGAAATGTTTCACAGCCAGAAAACGAATCTGCACAATCTGATCAAAGCATTTCAACTATCCTTTAAAATAAAAAAGAGATTCATTATTTCGTCATAATGAATCTCTAGAATAGTCATACTTTAAATTTTAGATCAAGACTTTTCGTTCAGAAGACGATGGAATATGTAACGATTCACGATACTTTGCCACTGTACGTCTTGCCACATCAATCCCCTCTTCCTTCAACATATTTGCAATTGCGTTATCAGACAAAGGCTTACGTACATTTTCTTCTGCAATCATTTTTTTTATTTTAGCGCGAATTGCAGTAGAAGAAGCTTCCCCACCCGAAGTCGTTCCGACATGACTGGAAAAGAAATATTTCAATTCGAATAAGCCACGCGGGGTCAGCATATATTTATTGGTGGTGACTCGAGAAACAGTGGATTCATGTAATTCAACTTCTTCAGCAATATCTCTCAGCACTAAAGGTTTCATGCCTTCAGCACCAATTTCTAAGAATGCTTTTTGATGTTCGACAATACAAGAAGCTACTTTTAATAAGGTTTTATGCCGCTCATCGACACTTTTAATAAAATTTTTGGCTTCTAGCATTTGGTTGCGCAAATATTGATTTTCATCACTTTGATCTGCGCGACGAATCATATTAGCATAGAAAGAATTGATTCTTAATTTAGGCATCACATCAGGATTGAGCTGAACTTGCCAATGATCATGACGCTTCATGACCACCACATCAGGAATTTGATAATCCGAATCTTTATCTTCAAACTCAAGACCAGGATGAGCTTTTAATGTTTTTAACAAATTAACGGCTGATTTTAACTGTTCAGTACTTAATCCTGTTTGTTTAAGCAACTTTGCAAGTTCATTCGAAATCAGCAACTCATAATGCTTCAGTAAGATTATGGCTTCATTTCGATGTGTGGTCTGTATTGGTAAACTTTCCAGTTGCACCATTAAGCATTCGGCCAAATTTCTAGAACCAATGCCAATAGGATCAAGACGTTGAATATGTTTTAACACCACTATAACTTCATCATCTTCAACGCTTTCATCATAATCCATAGAGTCTAAAAGATGCTGAACCGATGAGGTGATTTCAGAAATATCAACTTCTAAAAAACCCTTATCATCCAAGGAATCAATAATACAGTAGGCAATTAAACGATCAATTTGTGAAAAATGCAGTAAATTAATTTGTTCCAGCATATGCTCTTTTAGACCTAAATGACCTTGGCGATTATCTTCACGCTCTTCAAATTCAGGGCTCGCTAAACTGGTCGATTGATGCGTATAGACATCATCCCAATCCGTATCAACGGGTAAATCATCAGGTAAATGATCTGCATTTAATTCGTTGGTTAAATCACTATTCTCTTGTTCTTTTTCTACACTAGCTAAACTTTCAACACTATTTTGCTCTTCAACTTTTTCTAACAATGGGTTACTGTCGAGTTGAATTTGAATTTCTTGTTCTAATTCCAAACTAGATAATTGAAGCAAGCGAATGGCTTGTTGCAACTGAGGTGTCAACGACAATGAGTTCGCAACTTTAAGTCCAACCGATAACTTCATACAATCCTACTCATTATTAATCATTAAATATAAGCAATTTTTATGCCGATTTGTATTTTTATAGCACAGTTTTAGTAAAAGTCATACAATTTTTAAGCGCTGCACTAAGATTAATTGATACTTTTACAACCATTTGACTGTTTATCTTATTTTTAATTCTTCTTAATTTGATTATTTTCCTTATTTCCCGCACATAAAAAAACACCCCCTGTTGATTAACAGGGGGTGTTTAGAATTAATGAGCTGGCGATGACTTA
>NZ_JBTLFO010000014.1:0-43112 GCF_054457875.1 Acinetobacter sp. GXMZU3951
TTCACCACCTCGTCAGTGGCAAATATAACGCAATCAACTCAATAACTAGCACTTCGTGCTTCGTTCATCTCGCTGTATCGCGTCGGGATGCTGCGTATTCTATACAGTTTTATTTGTTGTGCAACCCCTGTTTTGGGTTATTTTGCACAGGTGTTGTTTTTTTCCACAAAATAACGCAAAAAAATGCTTTTTTACTCATTTTTTAAGCATTTTTATAAAGAAATCGCATATTTATTTTCATTTCCTTAGTTTTATATTGGGTCTGAGTCTTCTCCTTTGTGTTTAGCCATCTCTCCTAAATAAGAAAAGCACAACGCTACGTTGTGCTTTTTCTATTTAGCTGGGCTAGATTAAAAGGCGCTTTCGAGTTCTTCTAATTCCATCATCAAGCTCAACATCTCTTCTTCAATCTGTTCTAACTTCGCTTTGAGCTGATTCTGCTCATCCATCAATTTCAACAAATCCTGCTTGCGCTCAGCTTCATATAGGCTGCTATCTCCCAGCAAGGTTTCAATGTCTTGCAAACGTGGCTGTAATTTTTCCATCTGTGCTTCGCATTTTTCAATATTTTTACGAATCGGACGGGTTTGTTCACGGCGTCGGGCTGCTTCTTTACGCTGAGCTTCTTTATCCAGTTTAGAAATCGCGGGTTTGGCTTCGACTTGTGACTGAACTGGGGCAGCAGGTTGTTGCCCACTTTTCATCATTTCGATACGTGCTTGACGGAGCCATTCTGCATAAGCAGTTAAGTCACCGTCAAAGTCACGACAAGTGCCTTTGTGTACCAACAAGAGCTCGTCACAGACGCTAGCAATGAGTTGACGTTCGTGCGACACCAATACCACAGCCCCTTCAAAATCTTGTAGCGCCATGGTCAGGGCATGTCGCATATCCAAATCTAAATGGTTGGTCGGTTCATCTAGAATAAGAACATTCGGGCGTTGCCAGACAATCAATGCCAAGGCTAAACGGGCACGCTCTCCCCCAGAGAAGCTTTCACTCGGTGTATCCATACGCTCGCCACTAAAGCCAAAGCTACCCAAGAACGAACGTAAACTTGCTTCACTGATTTTAGGGTCTGCAATACGGGCCAATTGCAACATTGGGCTAGCATTCCCGTCTAGGGCATCCATCTGGTGCTGAGCGAAATAGCCAATATTCAATAATTCAGAGGCTTTTCGTTGCCCTGCCAATAAAGGCAGGTCACCCACCAAAGATTTAATGAGAGTCGATTTACCGGCACCATTCATGCCCAATAAACCAATTCGACTGGTGGGGGTAATTTGCAGGTTTACATTGGTCACAATCAGTTTGTCACCATAACCAATATCTGCACTTTCAAGTTCTAATAAAGGTGAACTCATTTTTGACGGTTCACGGAAACTAAAAGTAAACGGCGTATCCACATGTGCCGCAGAAAGTTCCTGCATACGTTCTAATTGTTTAATTCGACTTTGTGCTTGTTTGGCTTTGGTGGCTTGCGCTTTAAAGCGGTCGATATATTTTTGCAAATGCGCACGGGTTTCTAATTGCTTTTCATAGGCCTGTTGTTGTTGTGCTAAACGTTCGCTGCGGGTCCGTTCAAAAGTCGAGTAATTGCCTGTATATAAGGTGAGCTCTTGATTTTCAATATGTAAAATATGATCGGTGATAGCATCCAAGAAATCACGGTCATGTGAAATCAGCACCAAAGTGCCTTCATAAGCTTTAAGCCAATCTTCTAACCACAGAATCGCATCTAAATCTAAATGGTTGGTCGGTTCATCCAATAACAATAAATCTGAGCGGCTCATGAGAGTACGTGCCAGATTCAGACGCATCCGCCATCCACCAGAGAAACTTGACACATCGAGCTGGGATTGACGCTCAAAGAAACCTAGACCCGCCATAAGTTGCGACGCTTTAGCAGCTGCCGAATAGCCATGAATTTCATCGAAGCGGCCATATAAATGCGCCAGTTCATCATTGCTTAAGTTTTCAGGATGATCCAGTTTGTGCTGAATTTCCCAATATTCTTCATCACCTGATAAAACAAAATCAATGGCTTTCATATCTAAAGCTTTGATTTCTTGAGCCATATGGGCAACCGTCCACACCGCAGGACGGGTTAGACTCCCTTCATCTGCACCCAATTCCCCTAAAAATGCCGCGAATAAGGTCGACTTCCCGGCGCCATTCACGCCAGTAAGACCAATTTTCCAACCTGGATGTAATTGCATCGAGGCTTTTTGAAAGAGGACACGCCCTCCACGGCGAATGGAAAGTTGGTCTAATTGAATCATGACAAATACTGGCGGATAAAAAATTAACGCTATTCTAAAGGAAGTCGTTTAGAAATGAAAAAAGCAGCGTGAAATAACCGCATATTGAGCTACTGGTCGGAAATAGAGTAATAGCTCTATTTTATCCCCATAAATCATGTTTAGATGAAGCGCTTCCTAAAAAATGAAAATAATGAGGTGAAATAATGAAAAAAGCCTTTTTTATCTTATCCACGGCAACACTCTGTAATTTAACCACTTTGGCTCACGCCAATATTCATGTCTGTGTTTTTGATTTACTGGGCAAATCTGGAGAATCTTATAAATTTCTGGAAGAGTGGGCTTTAGCCAGTAAGAACTGGGGCGCAAATATAGACCTGACAGCTTATCAAGATGAAGCCAAGCTGGATCAAGACTTTAAGGCAGGAACCTGTGATGGTTTTTATATGACCTCCATGCGCGCCCGTAATTATAATAAATTTGCTGGTTCAATTGATGCCCTTGGTGGTGTGCCCAATCATGCGATTGCACAAAAAGCCATTATTTATGTCTTAGATAAAAGAAACAATAAACGTCTGCTCACCAAAATTGGCAATGAAAGTTATGAAGTCGCTGGAATCGGTCAAATTGGTCCCGCTTATTTATTTGTTCGAGATAAGTCTGTTAATAGTGTGGAAAAACTGCATGGGAAAAAAATTGCGGTCATGGAGTTTGATCAAGCCCAGAAAATTATGGTGAAACGCGTCAATGCTGTTCCCGTGATGTCAGAAATTTCCAATTTTGTGAAAAAATTTAATCAGAATGAAGTCGATGTCGTACCTGCTCCCGCATATGCATTTAAGCCTCTGGAAATTTACAAAGGCTTAGGTTCAAACGGCGCAATGCTGAATTTTCCGGTATTAAATGTTACCGCTGACCTCATTATCCGCCCCAGCAAGTTTCCACAAGGCTTTGCACCTCAATCCCGTCAATGGTTTATTCGTCAACTCCCTAAAAGCTTTGCCATGGTACAGCGCCTAGAAGCGACCATTCCAACTAAATATCGCTTGGAACTCGACCGGGATGATAAAGAAAAATATCAAAAACTGTTACGTGATGCTCGTATAGACCTGACCCAACAAGGGATCTATGACCCAACCATGATGACCGTGTTAAAAAAGGCGCGCTGTACCGTGGAGCGCACCAACTTTGAATGTTCTTTGGCTGGAGAATAACCCTGCATCTTTTTTAAGTGCGGTAACAGTGCTTAACCCAATGATTTTTATTTAAACGTTCCAGAGCATTGGACAATTTGACAGCATTTTGTTCAGTACACTGTCATTTTTTTATTTTGAAATGGAGTAAATACTCTATTTATACGTGCAAAACTTGCTTAATATGCTCTACGTGTAAGGACACTAAGAACAAGAATCAATCTGAACAGGATGAATACAATGAAAAAAGTCATGTTGGGTTTCGCTGCGATGACCGCTATCGGACTCTCTACCACGACTCAAGCAGCAAAAGTCGATGTCTGTGTGTTCGACTTACTCGGTAAGTCTGGTGAGTCGTATCAAATGGCACAAGAATGGGCACTGGCAGCCAAAAGCTGGGGAGCCGAAGTCAACCTGATTCCGCGACAAGATGAAGCCGTTGCAGATAATGATTTTAAAGCCGGTAAATGTGACGGCGTGTTTATGACAGCCATGCGGGCTCGTCAGTACAACAAATTTGCAGGCTCGATTGATGCCTTGGGGGGCGTACCCAGCAATGCCATTGCACAAAAAGCCATTAGCTTTGCCTTAGACCAACGGAATGCCAGCAAAATGGTCACGACCCTCGGTGGCAAAAAATATGAAGTTGCAGGCATTGCACCACTCGGCTCTGCCTTTATTTTCGTGCGTGATAAAAACATCAATTCAATCGAAAAAGCCGCAGGTAAAAAGTTCGCGGTTTTAGGCTATGACCAAGCACAGAAAATCATGGTGCAACGTGTCGGTGCACAAGCGGTCATTTCCGATGTTTCTAATTTTGTGGCTAAATTTAATAATGGTCAGGTCGACATGGTCGGTGCACCAGCCTACGCCTACAAACCTCTAGAAATTTACAAGGGTTTAGGCAACAGTGGTGCTATGTTTAATTTCCCTGTACTGCAAGTGACTGCCGACTTTGTGATTCGCCCCGATCAGTTCCCTGCAGGATTTGGACAAAAATCTCGTGATTGGTTCGTTAAAAACCTGCCAAAGAGTTTCTCCATGATTAATCGCCTAGAAGCAGCTATTCCAGCTAAATATCGTATGAACTTGAGTGCCGAAGATAGAGTCAAATACCAAAAAATGCTACGTGATGGTCGTATGGATCTGACCAAGCAAGGTATTTACGATGCCAGTATGATGAGTGTCCTGAAAAAGGCACGTTGTTCTGTTGATAAAGCCAACTTCGAATGTTCAATGGCTGGCGAATAACCCCTGTTCTCAAAAAGCCTAGACTGTTCTAGGCTTTTTTATGTCAGTTTTCCATTCAGGCATCATCCAGCCATCAATCTTTGTGCTTTTTTATTGCAGCTTAGATTCTAGGAAGATGTATACCATTGCCCTGACTGCTTACAACTCAATAAAAATAAAACGATAAGGAAATTCTATAGATGAAAAAATATTCCAGCATGACTCTGTTAGGACTGGGACTGTGCCTAGCAAGCAACTTTGCTCAAGCGAAACAAGTGGTGTGTGTATTTGACTTGGTCGGTAAAAGTGGCGATGTCTACGCGCTCATGAAAGACTATCAACTGGCTGCAAAAAATTGGGGCGCAGATATTGAGCTACGCGTTGCACAAAATGAAGCCGTGATTACCGAAGACTTCAAAGCTGGTAAATGCGATGGCATTAGTGTCACAGGCATGCGGGGACGCCAATTTAATGATTTTACCGGTTCATTAGATGCCATTGGTGCGATCCCGAATTTGAAATTGGCGGTCAAAGTCATGCAAGGTCTGGCAAGCCCAACCTTTAGCAAATATATGGTGAAAGGCAAATATGAAATTGCTGGAGTGATTCCTGTTGGCGATGCATTTCTGATGGTGAATGACCGCAATATCAATACCGTTGCCAAAGCGGCAGGTAAAAAAATTGCGGTACTCGATTATGATCAGGCACAAAAAATTATGGTGCAGCAAGTCGGTGCACAAGCCGTCAGTGCAGACGTCACCAATTTTGGCAGCAAATTTAATAATGGTCAGGTCGATATTATTGGTGCACCTGCGGCTGCATTTAAACCTTTGGAATTGCATAAAGGTTTAGGCAGTAAAGGGGCTATTGTGAACTATCCGATTTTACAGGTCACAGGCAATATTATTATTCGCCCAGAGCGCTTTCCTCACGGTTATGGTCAGCAATCCCGTGAATGGGTCAAATCACAATTGCCCCGTGCATTTGGCATTTTAGGGAAGATGAAAGCCGACATTCCGAGCAAATACTGGATGGACGTCCCTGCAACAGACAAGCCTGGCTATCAAAAAATGATGCGGGAAGCACGGATTAATTTGACTCAACAAGGCGTCTATGACAAGCGCATGATGAAACTGTTATGGCAGTTCCGCTGTAAGGAAGATGCCAAAAACTTCGAATGTGGTTTACAAGATGAAAACTACAAATAATCTTGATAAAATTACTCTGATTTGACTTTTAATCTTCGAATATTGACCATATATTGAGTATGCTATACTAGATATTGGTCTTTTTGATTTTTAAAAGACGCGAAACCGAACAGAGGAATCTATCATGACTGCTCCAGCGCTTGTGTTGACCGACAATGCTGCAAATAAAGTACGCCAATTGCGCGATAGTGAAGGCAACCAAGATTTAATGTTACGTGTCTATGTAACGGGCGGGGGTTGTTCAGGCTTTTCTTATGGCTTTAACTTTGCCGACAATATGAATGAAGATGATGCTGAATTCATTAATGGTGATGTGAAAATGCTGGTCGATTCACTGAGCTACCAATATTTGGTTGGTTCTATCGTGGATTATGTGGAAGGTTTGGAAGGTTCGCGTTTTATTGTACAAAATCCAAATGCGACCACCACTTGTGGCTGTGGCTCATCGTTTTCGATTTAAGTGGCATGCCAAGAAAAAACCTCCGCATAGCGGAGGTTTTTTTATATTTAAACCACAGTGATACTGCCTAAAATACGATAACCCTGTGCCCCTGTGACTGCGGGTAAGTTACCACTGAGCTGTTGCACAAAGCGCATGGCTAACCAAGCAAATGCAGTCGCCTCTACCCACGTTGGGCTTAAGCCTAAATCCGCAGTACTTTGTACAGTCCACTGATGCTTGCGTAAACGCCAGCGCAATTGTTCTAACAGTTGCGAATTATAAGCTCCACCACCACAGACATAGACCTCACCGGTATCCATACCAGAACGATAAATCGCTTTTTTAATCGCACGCGTCGTCAGTTTAAGCAAGGTTGCTTGCACATTCTCAGGCATATCTTCTAATTCATCATAGGCCAGCTCATCATTGCGCCAGTCCATGATCTGATCATCAAGCCAATCTAGATTAAAATCTTCACGCCCTGTACTTTTGGGCGGTTCTTTGCCAAAAAAATCATGGGCCTGTAACCGCTCTAATAAACTGCGAATCGGTTGACCATAAGCGGCCCAGTTGCCATTTTCATCATAGGGCTGCCCCGTATAGCGATGGCACCAGGCATCCATGAGGATATTGGCAGGACCTGTATCAAAACCTAAAACTTGCTCAGGTGCACCTGCAGGCAACAGACTGACATTGGCAATGCCACCCAAGTTCAGAATCACGCGATGAATACTGTCGTGTTGAAAAATATCTTGATGGAAGGCAGGCACTAAAGGTGCGCCCTGCCCACCTGCCGCCATATCACGGCGACGGAAATCCGAAACAACCGGAATTTGGGTAATTTCAGTAATGATATTCGGATCGCCAATCTGTAGGGTAAACCCATGTTCTGGACGATGACGAATGGTCTGCCCATGCGAACCAATCGCTTTAATTTGACTCCGGTCAAGCTGATGTTGCTCAATCAGCGTATTGATACCTTCTCCAATCATGTTTGCCAGAGCCACATCGGCCTTGCCCATACGATCAATTTCATTGTCATCCGGCAAAGTCAGTGCCATGAGTTGATCACGTAAATCAGGGTCAAAAGCTAAGGTGAGCGTGGCATGCAACTGCAATGGATCGAACGAAGCGGCCACAATATCTACCCCATCCATGCTGGTGCCGGTCATTACGCCAATATAGATTGCTGTCATGATTATTCTAAAGCCTGCAATGTGCTGAAAAAGTGTTAGTATATCGCACAAATTGAATAACTGATGTGTTTGGGTTTTGTGATGTCAAATTTCCTGCCAGCTGAAGAACAACTTGCCCTCATTCGACGAGGCACTCATGAAATTATTTCTGAAGAGGATCTGTTAAAGAAACTCAAAGAAAATCGTCCTCTAAAAATTAAAGCAGGTTTCGATCCTACTGCACCTGACTTGCACTTAGGTCATACGGTTTTAATCAATAAATTAAAAACGTTCCAAGACCTCGGTCATGAAGTGTTTTTCTTGATTGGTGACTACACCGCCATGATTGGTGACCCAACGGGGAAAAGCGCGACTCGCCCACCATTATCGCGTGAGCAAGTCTTAGAAAATGCCAAAACCTATCAAGAGCAAGTGTTTAAAATTCTTGATCCGAACAAAACCAAAGTGGTGTTTAACTCGGAATGGTTTGCAACCAAAACCGCGGCTGATTTAATTCAGTTAGCGTCACAGCAAACCGTTGCGCGTATGTTGGAGCGTGATGACTTCACCAAGCGTTATAACAACCAACAACCGATTGCGATTCATGAATTCTTGTATCCATTGGTACAGGGCTATGACTCGGTAGCCTTGCATGCCGATGTCGAGCTGGGCGGAACAGATCAAACCTTTAACTTGCTCATGGGGCGTACCTTACAAGGTCGTTATGATCAAGAAGCTCAAGTCTGCATTACCGTGCCTATTCTTGAAGGTTTAGACGGCGTCAACAAAATGTCTAAATCTTTGGGCAACTACATTGGTGTCTTTGATACCCCAGGGGCCATGTACCAAAAAGTGCTGTCTATGCCTGATGCTTTGATTGAGCGCTATTTTGATCTACTCAGCTTTAAATCGGTTGAAGACATCCAAGTATTACTGAAAGAAATTGAAGAAGGCCGCAACCCACAAGACGTGAAGAAAATTCTTGCACTGGAGTTGGTTGAACGTTTCCACGGTGCGGAAGCCGCTGCCAATGCCCACAAAGGTGCCGGTAACATCATTACCGAAGGTGAACTGCCAGAAGGGACACCTGAAGTGACTATTTCACGTGCTGAGTTTGGCGGTGAAATGTTTATTGCTTCGATTGTTCGTGCTGCAGGCTTAACCAAGAATGCAGCAGCAGCGAAGGATGCTGTTTCACGTGGAGCCGTTAAAGTGGACTGGAATGTGGTCGACGCGAGCTTCTCGGTAAAAGAGAACACCACCTTGATCGTACAGGCGGGTAAAAAAGCCATTGCCAAAGTGACGTTCACCGACTAATCCAAGATCAATCCAAAGCAGGTCTCAGGACCTGCTTTTTTTACGCCATTTTTTGTTCACTCAAAAACTGCAACAAACTTCTTTTTGCAAAAGCGTAATTCCATAATCTGCCAGCTCCCCGCATGATATTGCCAAGTTTCTTGAATGGTTTGAACGGGCCGTAGCAAATGCAGCACAATGCGGCATTGGGTCTGCTCGGGATTAAACTCAAATGCCTCAGTCTGAATCTCTAAGTGCTGTGGCTTCCAAACGCCATTCTGTACAGCATGTTGAATACTGCTATAGCGGCTGAAACTACTTTCAACTTTCCCTTGTGCCTCATAGACAACTTTAAATTCAGCATGCTCACATTGCATCAGAACCGCGACTTGTCCGGTATAAAATGCATTCAGCCAATGATCGCGTTGTTGTTCCAAACTTAAGTCCATGTTCTTCCCTCTCTATGGTTTTTGCTTAGCATGCCAAAACAATAAGACAGTTTGATAACCTTCACAAAAACCAAACAAAGCTGAGGCATAAAAAAAAGCAGCCCTCAGGCTGCTTTTAACATTAGACACGCTTATGCATCGATATCCGCATTTAAGGCATTCTCTTCAATAAAGGCACGACGTGGTTCCACATCATCCCCCATCAAGCAAGAGAACATACGATCAGCTTCAATCGCATCATCAATGGTGACTTGCAACATATTGCGGTTTTCAGGATCCATTGTGGTTTCCCAAAGCTGTTCCGCATTCATCTCACCCAAACCTTTGTAGCGCTGAATCATCATGCCGCGACGCGAGTCTTGTAAAATATGCTGCCATACTTGATGGAAACTATTGACCGTAATTTTACGCTCACCTTTTTGTAAATAAGCCCCAGCTTCGAGCAAACTGAACCAGCTCTTCGAATTCTTGAGTAAACGGACATATTCAGTCGAAGACAGTAAACCAGCATCAAGTACATAACTGTGCGGTAAATTATGCACATATAGAGTAATGCGCGGGAAATACACCACTTCCTTTTGACCATCCGCCAACTCTTTATCGAAGGCTTCCAAAGTCAATTCAGGACGTAAGCTTGGTTGTAACTTTTCAACCGTTGCACGTAACTGCTCACCCCAATGTTGCACATAAGCCAGATCTTGAGAATGATCAAACTTAAACGCGTCGAGGGAAATTAAACCATCCAATAAGCTTGCAGGATAACGCTGAGTTAAACGCTGCAAACTCTTCTGTGAGGTTTGATAATCTGCAATCACTTTCGCCAGTGCTTCACCCCGAATTGCTGGTGCTTCTGCACTGATATGCAAAGCAAGATCATCAATCGCATTCGAAATCAGGAAGGTTTCTAGTGCATCATTATCTTTAATGTATTGCTCATGCTTACCCTTCTTCAACTTATACAGCGGTGGTTGAGCAATATAGATATGCCCACGTTCCACCAACTCCGGCATTTGACGGAAGAAGAAAGTTAATAACAGGGTACGAATATGCGAACCATCGACGTCCGCATCGGTCATGATAATGATTTTGTGATAACGCAGCTTATCAGGATTGTATTCTTCACGCCCAATACCACAGCCTAATGCGGTGATTAGTGTGCCGACCTCCTGTGAAGAAATCATCTTGTCAAAACGCGCACGTTCCACGTTCAGGATTTTACCTTTTAGCGGTAAAATTGCCTGCATTTTACGGTTACGGCCTTGCTTGGCTGAACCACCCGCAGAGTCACCCTCGACCAGATACAATTCAGACATCGCAGGATCTTTTTCCTGACAGTCTGCCAACTTGCCAGGCAAGCCAGCAATATCTAAGGCACTTTTACGACGAGTCATTTCACGGGCTTTTCGCGCTGCATCACGGGCACGTGCTGCATCAATAATTTTGCCAGCAATCGATTTCGCTGCAGCAGGATTCTCTAGCAAGTATTCAGAGAATGCCTTGTTCATCGCCTGTTCGACCGCAGGTTTCACTTCACTTGAAACCAATTTTTCTTTGGTTTGCGAAGAGAACTTTGGATCAGGCACTTTCACAGAAATAATGGCGGTTAAACCTTCACGCGCATCATCCCCGGTCACAGCTACTTTTTCTTTTTTCAGCAGGCTTTCATTTTCCATATAGCTGTTTAAGCCACGGGTCAATGCTGCGCGGAAACCGGCCAAATGGGTTCCGCCGTCTTTTTGCGGAATGTTGTTGGTAAAGCAGCGGACATTTTCCTGATACGAGTCATTCCATTGCAATGCCACTTCAACCCCAATGCCATTTTCAGCTTGAGTAGTGAAGTGAAAAATATCATTCAGGTGGTTTTTGCCCTGATTGATATATCGAACGAACTCAGACAAACCACCTTCATAGTCATAGACATGTTCTAGGTTGATGCGTTCATCTCGAAGCACAATGCGTACACCCGCGTTTAAGAATGACAATTCACGTAAACGGCGTGCCAAAATATCGACATTAAAAATGGTTTGGCTAAAAGTTTCAGCACTTGGCCAGAAACGTACAATGGTTCCTGTTGTTTCAGTATTACCAATCTCTTTGAGTGGATACTGTGGATCACCATGACGATATTCTTGTTGATAAATATGCCCTGCACGATGAATGATTAATTCAAGTTTGCTCGATAAAGCATTTACAACAGAAACACCTACCCCGTGTAAACCACCTGAAACTTTATAGCTATTATCATCAAACTTACCGCCTGCATGCAGAATGGTCAAAATTACTTCTGCTGCAGAAACCCCTTCTTCTGGGTGAATATCGGTTGGAATACCACGCCCGTTATCGGAAACGCTGACTGACTCATCTTCATGAATCGTGACCAAGATTTCATCACAATGACCTGCTAAAGCTTCATCAATGGCGTTATCCACCACCTCGAACACCATGTGATGCAAACCTGTACCATCATCAGTATCGCCAATATACATACCTGGGCGCTTACGAACGGCATCCAAACCACGCAAAACTTTAATGCTGGAGGAATCATAAGCCTTTTCGTTGCTTTGTTCTGTTTGAGTGACAGATTGGTCTTCTGAACTCATGGTTACTCCCTAGTGAAAAATCGGTCTATCCAAAGATGGGAAATCATTGCACAACACATGCAACTCGGCCATTTTCCACGTGGAACAATTGGTGGGAAATAGACAAGTCATGTAAATGTTTTTGCACAGATTCATGCTCTAAAGTGGTAATAAAAACTTGACTACCAAGTTGGCTTAATCGCTCAATTAAACGTTGTTGTGCGGCTAAATCTAATTCTGCTGTCAGATCATCTAATAATACCACAGTTTCCTTATTACAGGCATGTAGCATTGCAATCTGAGAGAGTTTTAGTGCCATGATGAGGAGCTTTTTTTGGCCACGTGATAAAACCACATCCGCCTCTCCCATCGGGGTTTTGAGGCGTAAATCGGCACGGTGCGGACCATATTCGGTATAGCGTCGATCAAGGTCTTTTTGATGATGACTACACAGATCGTGCAGCAGCCCATGTTCAGTATGAAAGCCTGCAACATAATCCACCTCAATGGTTAAATTGGGCAATAACTGTTGCAAATCCTGCTGAAAAAATACGTTCCACTGTTCCACAATCGCTACCCGTTGCGAATGTAAAATTTCGCCATATTCGGCCAGCATTTTATTCCACGGTTCTAAGCTTTGCAGACTTAGATTTCGCTGCGACTTCAGCAAACTGTTACGCTGTTTCAAGGCTCGTGAATAATATTGCCAAGCATGATAAAACTCAGGTTCCACGTGAAACATGAGCCAATCGAGCAGTTGCCGCCGTGGCTTTGCGCCATGATCAATAATGTCGGTACTTTGTGGATCTATATGTTGTAAAGGCAATAATTTTGCCAATTGCCCTTGTGTGGCAATATGATCCCCATTGACTTTCATAACCTGCTCACCGCTCAGATGTTTTTGCATGCCAACTTTTTCACTGGCAGATTGCGCAAAAATCACCGCATTGGAGGCATCATGTTGAATGTAGTGTTTGGGAATGTGGGTTCGAAAAGAACGACCCGTAGCCAGCAAATGTACCGCTTCTAAAATTGAGGTTTTACCTGAACCATTCGCGCCATAAAAGACATTAAACGGCTGCAACTCAGTGAGTGCAACCGTTTCCAAATTACGAACACGTTCGATATTTAAACGCGTAATATGCATAATAAATCTAGATATTACACACGCATTGGCATTACGACATAAGTTTGATCGGTATGTGCTGGATCGTGAACCAATACTGACTGATTGGCTTCCGTCATGGTCATCGAAACATCATCCCCGTCCAAGACACTCAATACCTCCAATAAATATTGGGCATTAAATGACATTTCTAACGGGGCATCGTTATATTGAATGGCTAAATCTTCAATCGCTTCATCTTGTTCTGGGTTATTGGCACGTAACTGCAAAGTATCCGTACTAAAATTCAAAAATACCCCACGCAGTTTTTCATTACTCAAGATCGAAACACGTTGTAAAGATTGCTTGAACACATCATGTGCGATCAGGACATTTTTATCACCACCACGTGGAATCACACGGCGATAATCTGGGAACTTGCCATCAATCAGTTTGGTGGTAAAGCGAACCGTAATGGAACCCTGCTCTTTATCACGACTTGGGGTATTGATGGTGACATTCAATAATTCTCGACCAATCAATAACGACAACTGCTCATCTTCAATACTGAGTAGACGCTGTAATTCACCCACAGCTTTACGTGGCACAATTGCTTGAATCAATTGCTGCGCATTTGATGAAGCTAATGTCTCGCACAGTGCCAAACGATGACCATCCGTTGTTACTGCACGCAATTGATTTTCATCAATTTCTAACAAGGTACCAGTCAAGTAAAAACGAACGTCTTGAACCGCCATAGCAAAAGCAGTTTTTTCAAATAAACGCTTTAATTCACGTTGAGTTACAGCAACTTGTGTGCCCTGCGTGTTTTCAGTATTCAGCAATGGATAGTCTTCTGCAGGTAATGTCCCTAAAACAAAACGACTGTTGCCAGATTTAAGAATACAACGCTGGTCTTCGGTAATTTGAATATCGATTAATGCCGCACTTGGTAGAGACTTACAAATATCCATCAGTTTACGCGCAGGAACCGTAGTCTCACCAGCTTGTAAGCACGCACCTTCGCTTAAATTGGTGCTCGCCACCAATTCAACTTCTAAATCCGAACCTGTAATCGCCAAAGCATTTTGACTCACTTGTACTTTAACATTCGATAAAATGTTTAAGGTGTGGCGACGTTCCACCGCTCCTACCACATGTGAAAGAACATTAAGTAAACTTTCTTTGGCGATTTTTAAACGCACGATACATTCCTCGAAAAAACTGAAGATGAAAAATAAATGAATTAATTTTTTAGCAGTGTACTATGCGGCAGAATATACCGCATTGCAAGAATAGAATTTGATCAGTTTAGATTAACTTTGCAGCAAGCGTTGCAAGTTTTTGTAATCCTCATTAAAGATCGGATCACCTTCTCTTAGGCTTTGCACTTTTTCGCAGGCATGCATGACTGTACTATGATCACGACCACCAAATGCCATGCCAATTTCAGGAAAACTATCTCCCGTGAGTTCACGTGCCAGCCCCATCGCCAATTGACGTGGACGCGCATAAATTCGAGTTCGTTTTGGACCAATCAACTCTTTGAGCGGAATACGGAAATACTCACTCACTACACGCTGAATATTTTCTGTACTGATGGTCCGTGCACGAATCGCCAACACATCTTTTAACGATTCTCGTACCACATCCAAATCAATCGATGTTCCTTTGAAACGTGAAATCGCAACCACCTTATTCAAGGCACCTTCTAATTCACGCACATTGGCCACGACTTGTTGTGCAATAAACAAAGCACAGTTACGCGGTAAATCTACCCCACTGCTCTGCGCTTTCTTCAATAAAATTTCAATCCGAGTTTCAATATCGGGTGGTTCTACCCCAACCGATAATCCCCAAGAGAAGCGCGAAACTAAACGCGCGTCCAACTCGGTCAATTCTTTTGGATATCGGTCAGAAGTTAAAATAATCTGTTTAGATTCATCTAATAACGCATTAAAAGTATAGAAAAACTCCACCAAACTGGCTTCTTTGCCTGCCAGTAAGTGAATATCATCAACCAAGAGCAGATCTAATGAACGACAGTTTTTCTTAAACTCTTCCACTTTGCCTTGTTGTAAAGAGCTAACAAAATCCTGAACAAAACTCTCGGCGGTCATATACATCACACGTGCATTCGGTTTTGCCTGTAATAAGGCATTACCCACGGCTTGCATTAAGTGAGTTTTACCCAAACCGGTCGGACCATATAAAAACAATGGGTTATGTTGCGATGCACCCAATTGAGTTAATACTTTACGGCAAGTTTCGGCCGCCATTTGGTTGGAACGACCTTCAACAAATAAAGAAAAAGTAAATAACGGATTTAACAAGCGTTTTTTGTTCTTTAATGGTGAATCGTCTTTTTCTTTCTTCATTTTTGCCACAGGAGACGGCGGAGCCGATTCCAATGCAGCCGTTGTTGTCGCAGGTTGTTCATGTGGAGACAAAATCGCGCCTGGACGAGAATCGACCATAATCTCGACGTGACGAATGCGACCTTCAGACAACTGCTCTGCCAAAATCGTAATGAGTTCTAAATGATGTTCCTGGATATAGCGCGTCCAATACGGATTAGGCGCATATAGTCGCAAAGTGTCATCTAACTCTTCAGCAACTAAAGGGCGAATCCACATTGTAAAAACATTTCCAGAGAGCTCTTGTCGCAAGCGAGTTAAGCAGTCTGTCCAAAGCATGTGAAACCCCTATTCATCCATTTTTAAATTTAAAAACACCAGTGTCCGCCAAAGCGGGTCGCCATTCTAACCAAGTTATCCACATCTGTCATGAAGAATTCTGCAGAAATTGCTCAAAAAAGAAATAAACAATCTAAATTTAAATTCAAAACCTGGTGTGGATAAAAATACTCACAGACTGTGGATAAAAATAACACCCAAGTTATCCACAATTCGTTAAAATCTTAAAAACATAGATATCCACAATATTAACTCTTGTTTTTATAGGGTAAAAAGTGGTTTTCCACAGAAAAACAGCTCCCTAATAAGAATAAATTTAAATTTTAAAATTTGAATTTATTTATAAGGATTGCTTTTGATGTGGATAACTTCGATTGCGAATAAATTTAAATTTAAAACTGAATCTTGTTTATAGCTATGTGGATAAATTTGTGCATAATATTGTTTATAACTTATTTTCCATTATTTAACAAGTTATTATGGTGTGAATAAATAGAGACGGTCTAAAAACGTGAATAACATGCTTACCGTCTAGTTTTTATTTATTCAAAGTTTATTTGGTCTGAAACCGTGTTTTTGATTGACAGCTCAAGCAATGAACACTAAAATCGCGGACCTTTATAGAAAGATCAATTTTTGGAGTTTCGATATGAAACGTACATTCCAACCATCTGAATTAAAGCGTAAGCGCGTTCATGGTTTCCGTGCTCGTATGGCTACTAAAGCTGGTCGTCAAGTATTAGCTCGCCGTCGTGCAAAAGGTCGTCACAGCTTAACTGTTTAATCTGTTAATGCTTAAACGATTTTGGGTGTTATGACACTTTATGACTTCGGCGCAGAGCGGCGTCTTCGCTGTGCTGCCGATTATAAAGTCGTGTTTGATGGTGCGCTTTTTAAAGTGCACCAACCCCACTTCTTGTTTCTTGCAACACATTCCAAACAACCTCATAGTCGTTTGGGAATTGTTGTTGCCAAGAAAAAAGTGCGCCGTGCGCATGAAAGGAATCGAGTAAAACGACTTGCTCGCGAAAGTTTTCGCCTGCATCAAATGCATTTGGATGCCTTGGATATTGTTGTTATGCCTAAAGTAGGTATAGAAGCAGTGCCCAATTCTGAATTGCATCAGCAATTACAATTTGCTTGGCAAAAGCTGCAACGCATTGTCAAAAAGCATTCAAAAATAGCTCCCTCCCCACAGAAGTAGAGAAAGCCAATGGTACGTGTGCTGCATTGGTTCATTCGATTCTATCAGATCGCGATCAGTCCTTTATTGGGGCCGCGCTGTCGTTATATACCTACATGTTCTCAATATTCATTGGAAGCAATCCATACGCATGGAGCTGTACGGGGTGTGTGGTTGGCTGCAAATCGTATTTGTCGGTGTCATCCATGGGGAGGCTCGGGTTATGATCCTGTTCCCTTAAAAGCAATTCGTTTTATTTCATTTCAGCAAATCGATTCTCAAACGCATCACGTTGCTGTACCCTTTCGTAGATGTTTATGGAATCAAAATCACTCTAACTTTTTGGGGTAATAGATATGCAACAATGGGCCAGGATTGCAATTCTAGGAGCCATGTTTGTCGTCGCATATTTGCTTATTTTGGCATGGCAAAAGGATTACGGTCATCAGGAAACAGCACCGCAGCCACAAACTGCAGCAGTTGTTTCACATGAAGTTTCTGCCGACCTGCCAAATGGACATACAGCAGTAGCTGCTTCAGATGTGCCACAAGCAAATATTGCCGCTCAGCAAACGACAGAATCGACTGCGGCAGCAAGTCAACAGCTTATTTCAGTTCAAACTGACCTTTATCATCTTTGGATTAATCCTAAAGGTGGTGATATTGTTCGTGTTGAATTACTCAATCATGATAAAAACAAAGATAGCGATGAACCGTTTGTTATGCTGGAAAGCGATGCCAAACGTACGTATGTTGCTCAATCTGGTTTAATTGGTCTGAATGGACCTGACAGTGGTCGTAATGGTCGCCCTGTCTATGAAATTGAGAAATCTGCTTATACTTTGGCTGATGCAAAAGCAGCGAAAGATAAAGACGGCAAGTCAGTTCAAGTGCTTTCTGTTCCAATGGTCTTTAAAACGGCTGATGGCGTAGAAATCATTAAAACCTTTACCTTCACACAAGGTGAATACCCAGTTGTCGTGAACCACAAAGTGGTGAACCGCAGTGGTCAAAACTGGCAAGGCCAGATGTTTGGTCAATTAAAGCGTGACAATTCAGAAGATCCAGGTAAATCGGATCAAGGGATTTTCACCTTGGGTACCTTCTTGGGTGGCGCATGGGGAACACCTGAAGAGCACTACAATAAGCTTAAATTTGCCAACTTTAACGATGAAAAGTTAAGTGTTGAAGCAAAAGGTGGCTGGATTGCGATGGTGCAGCATTACTTTGTGAGCGCATGGATTCCTGGCGAGTTGAAGTTGACCCAAGCCAATGGTCAAACTTATAGCGCCAAATTGGAATCGCGTAAATCAAGTGATGATATGAACATCCTGAGTTTTACTTCTCCAACCATCAATGTGCCTGCGGGGACAGTGGCGGAAGTTGATGCGACGTTCTATTCAGGTCCTAAAATTCAGTCTGAATTGAAAGATTTGGCTGTAGGTCTGAATCAGACTGTGGACTATGGTTGGTTATGGCCAATCGCAAAATTATTGTTCTTAGGTCTTCAATTCTTCCATAACTTGGTGGGGAACTGGGGCTGGTCAATCATTTTGCTGACAGTATTGGTGAAACTGATCTTGTGGCCATTGTCGTCGAAGAGCTATCGCTCAATGGCGAAAATGCGTGTGATTGCACCAGAAATGCAGCGCATGAAAGAAGAGTTCGGTGAAGACCGTATGCGCTTCTCTCAAGAAATGATGGCATTGTACAAGCGTGAGCAAGTCAATCCACTTTCAGGCTGTTTACCATTATTACTGCAAATGCCGATCTTCTTGGCTTTGTATTGGGTCTTAATGGAAAGTGTGGAACTGCGCCACGCACCTTGGATTCTTTGGATTCAAGATCTGTCAGCCATGGATCCTTGGTTTATCTTGCCGTTGTTGATGGGTGTGACCATGTTCATTCAGCAAATGTTGAACCCGCAACCTGCCGATCCAATGCAGGCAAAAGTGTTCAAGATTATGCCAATCATGTTCACGGTATTTATGTTGTTCTTCCCAGCAGGCTTGGTACTGTACTGGATTGTGAACAACACGATTACCATTACACAACAATGGTTTATTAATAAATCGGTTGAAAAGGCACGTAGCTCGAAAGAAGGTGCATAAGCAGCTTCTCACAGCAACTAGCTGATTAAATCCGCTTAAGATGGTAATCTTAGGCGGATTTTTCTTTGGGTTCGATTCGGGCTAAACGTTAGGTGAATTTTATGCAACATCAAACCACTATTGCAGCGATTGCTACTCCGCCAGGTCGTGGTGGTGTGGGTGTAATTCGTCTTTCAGGCCCTCAAGCCTACGGAATTGCGGAAAAACTCACGCAAAAAAAATTACCGCAAGCGCGTATGGCTGGATTCCGTCAGTTTTGGGATGCCGCAGAAGAAGTTTTGGATGAAGGTTTAGTGATCTGCTTTCCAAATCCGCACTCGTTTACTGGCGAAGATGTGGTTGAGCTGCAGGGACATGGTGGACCTGTGATTCAAAATGCCCTGCTGTCACGTTGCTTGGAATTAGGTGCAACCGCAGCCAAAGCAGGTGAGTTTTCCATGCGTGCCTTTGAAAATGGCAAGCTGGATCTGGTGCAAGCAGAAGCGATTGCCGATTTAATTGATGCCACTTCGCAAGCGGCTGCACGTTCAGCTGTGCGCTCTTTGCAGGGGGCTTTTTCGCTTAAAGTCAACACAGTTCTGGAAAAGTTGATTCACTTGCGTTTGCATGTGGAAGCCGCGATTGATTTCCCTGAAGAAGAAATTGATTTTTTGGCGGATGGCAAGATTTTGGCGTTGTTGGAAGAGGTGCAGCACTCAGTTGCCGCAGTCCAGCAATCTGCACGCCAAGGACAATTGCTGCGTGAAGGTTTACAGGTAGTGATTGCGGGCAAACCGAATGCGGGTAAATCTTCCTTGTTAAATACTCTGGCGGGCATTGAGCGTGCCATTGTGACCGATATTGCCGGGACAACTCGTGATGTTTTGCATGAGAAGATCAGTCTGAATGGTTTGCCGATCACCCTGACAGATACTGCAGGCTTGCGTGAAACAGGTGATGTGGTTGAAAAAGAAGGGATTCGTCGCGCCATTAAAGAGATTGAACAGGCCGATTTATTGTTATTGGTGTATGACTTAAGCCAAGGTGAAGATCCGTTACAATTGGCCCGTGAATATTTTGAGCATCATTTGGAACCGAAACGTTTAATGTTGATTGGTAACAAATGTGATTTGACTGCAACAGCGGCACAAATTTCTGATTTTCAGGGTTTTAGACATATTACTGTCTCAGCGAAGCAAGAAACAGGCGTTCAGTCGCTCATAGATGCGATTACAGCGCATGCAGGCTTCCAGCCAGAAGAAGATACCTTTATTGCTCGAACACGTCATTTAGACGCAATGAAGCGTACACAGCACTATCTTGCAGAAGCGCACGAGCAGCTGGTGGTGTTTCATGCGGGTGAGCTGGTCGCAGAATCATTACGTCTGGCGCAAAATGCCTTGGGTGAAATCACTGGGGAATTCAGTGCGGATGATTTGCTTGGGAAAATCTTTGGTTCATTCTGTATTGGCAAGTAATGGGCTGCATATAACACGGTTGTTCTTTGAAGGCAGCATTAGAAAGGCTTTATTCCATGAGGAGTAAAGCCTTTTGTTGGCGATGCCAAAAAAACAAGCTGCCGCAGAGCAGCGCCATGCCTATGCCAAACCCCATGACGGCCAGATTTAAACCCCACACATCCGCACAGTAGCCTACGGCGACAATCGGTACAATGGTTCCTAAATATCCCATGAACAGATACGTGGAAATCACAGCCGCTCGATTCTGGCTATTGGTCATCTGATGAATCAGCCCAAAAGACCCCATAATGCCCAGACCATGCCCTAAACCTACCCCGATATCACTGATCACAAACAGCAGGCTCCACTGCGTATACATGCACAGCGCCAGCAACAGGCAGCTCACCAGCATGAAGATTAAGCCATAGTTTAAGCTGCGCACAGCAGAAAGCGATTTGGCGCTAAATTGCACCGCAGCAGAAATAAATAAAATACTGGAGATGGCGAGACCACTGACCAAGGGGCCATGCCAAGGAATCAGATCTTTGACAAAGGAGGCTGACAGTGAGGCAAATAAGCTAAAGGCACCAAAGGCGGAAAATGCGGTCAAACCCGCGATAAAAAAATGGGTATGTGCAGCCGCTACAGGCAATTCTAAATGCGGGGCAATTGAGAAAGGCTGTGCTTCAATCACTGGCGTTTTTAAATACAACAATGCCATGAAACACAAGATAGCACCGGCAATAATCGGTAGGTAGGGTGTCAGTAACGGCGCAGAAGAAAATTGAGCAATAGCCCCGCCAATAAATGGGCCAAGACTAAAACCTATGACCGTGATGATGGAGCTGAGCTGTGGAGCATGGGCTTTATGGCTGGCTGGAATGGTGTGCATTAAGCCCAACATGGCCGAGGTACTGATCAGTCCTGAAGCAATACCAATAATAAAACGCCCGACACCTAGCCATAAGGCATGACTGGCCAAGGCAGAGAGGAGCAAGCCTGCAGTTACAAAGATCAAACCCACTTGCAGGGTGCGTAAAAAACCGAAGCTATTGCTGGCGCGTCCCAAGAATAACAACGTGGCTAAACAGCCAAACATATAGGCGACAAAAATATAGGTAATTTGGCTCGGCAGCAAATGCCACAACTCTTGGTAGAGCGGATACAGTGGGCTCGCGAGTGCTGTGCCAATCGTACCCATGCATAAGGCCAAGCTGATGATGGCAAAAGGTCGCCACGCGTGTTGAACCATCATAAAGCATCACAAAAAGCGGTCAAAAATTAGACCTGTAGGAATGAAAGAATTTTGACAGCTTATGCTGAAAGTAGCGCTTTAACAATGATCAACCATAACGTTTTAATAATTTTAAAAATTCTGCAAGTTCAGCTTCATCCAGCTCACTATGCTGTTTCAATACATGGTGCCGCAGATGTGCTTCAACCAGCTCATTCATCAGGCCATTCACGGCCCCCCTCACCGCTGCAACTTGTTGCAGCACATCAATACATGAACTGTCAGGTTGCATCAGCGCCTGATCGACTGCCTGAATCTGTCCTTGCAGACGTTTGACTCGATTCTTAATTTTTTTATCTTCATATAAATGGCCCACACTTTCCTCCAAAAAATAAATATACTACTGGGGAGTATATTGGTGAGAACATTATGCAACATTCCGCAATGCCCAGACGCCATAGTCATCAATTTGATACTGGCAATCCTCTCGCACAAAAACGAATCTTAATCGCGACTATTTTAACGGCAGTGATGATGTTATTAGAAGTGATTGGCGGTTGGTTTTTTAACTCCATGGCATTACTGGCGGATGGCTGGCATATGAGTTCGCATATGTTGGCGCTGGGCTTGGCGTATTTTGCTTATCGGGCAGCGCGGCATTATGCACAGGATCAGCGCTTTAGTTTTGGGACGTGGAAAATTGAAATTTTAGCGGGTTATAGCAGTGCGATTTTACTGTTGGTGGTTGCTGTGTTTATGGCGGTGCATTCACTACAGCGTCTGATTAATCCTGTTGATATTCAATATAATCAGGCGATTCCAATTGCGATTTTAGGCTTGTTGGTGAACTTGATTTGTGCGTGGCTTTTGCATGATGGTCACCATCACCATCACCATCACCATCACCATCACCATCACCATCACCATCATGAGGCATCTACACATTCGTATGAGCAAGATCTCAATCAAAAAGCCGCATTTTTACATGTGCTGGCGGATGCGGTGACTTCAGTATTTGCCATTATGGCCTTGTTTGCAGGAAAATATATGGGGTGGTCATTTCTGGATGCGCTGTTAGGGATTGTCGGGGCAATCTTGGTGGCACGCTGGGCTGTAGCGCTGATGCAGGAAACGGCAAAAACTTTGTTGGATGCAGAGATGAACCATCCTGTAGTGAATGAGATTTGGGAAGTGGTTGCAGATTTGGGTGTTGCGGTGGAAGTGACCGATTTACATGTCTGGAAAGTGGCCAAAGGCAAATTTGCCTGCATATTGGCCCTGAGTAGTGATGCAACTTTAACGGCAGATCAAGTGCGCGAGGCCTTGGCTGTGCATGATGAAATTGTGCATATTTCAGTTGAGATTAATCCATTATCGGTTTGAGTTCTGCTGGTTCCACGTGAAACCTTTAGGTCTTTGCTTTACCAAATACCTGATAAAAACTTTCAATCAGCATAATAATTATGATTAAACTGAGGTACTTTGATAACTTACGTGAACGAGCCGAATTCATGTTGAAAAAAACCATGGTCGCTGTAGTGGCCGCTTTAGCATCTTGGTCGAGTTTTGCAGGTGTCGAGCAGGTCAAAACCAATCTTGCCAAACAACATCCAGAGTTGAAAATACAGAATATTCAAGCCACAGAAATGCCGGGCATTTACAGTGGGTCTATGGATGGTCAGGTGGTGTATTTAGGGGAAAATGCACAGCATATGCTGGTCGGGTCGATGATCCGACTCAAGGATCAGCAGAACTTGACCAAAGACTTGATCCTAAAACAAAATTCAGTTGATTGGAAAAAACTCCCGTTACAGGATGCGGTGAAAACTGTACGAGGTACTGGTAAACGTCAGTTGGCCATCTTTTCTGACCCAAATTGCCCGTATTGCAAACAACTTGAGGCTGAACTAAAGAAACTGGATAACGTGACCATTTATACTTTCATCTATCCAATTAAGCCGCAGTCTGTTGCACCTTCTAAAGCCGTCTATTGTGCAAAAGATCAGAGTTATGCATGGGAAAACTTGATTGCCAAAGGGATTGCTCCTGCGGGCAACAAGAGCTGTGCTAATCCAATCGAGCGGAATTTAAAGCTCGGACAAGCCTTAGGGGTGAAAGGTACACCAACCATTATTTTCTCAAATGGGTTTAAAACCTCAGGTGGCTTCCCTGCGGAGCAAATTGAGTTGATCTGGAAGGAATTCGGTTTGTAATTAACACAGGCAACAAAAAGCCTTTTCAGCTCAGGCTGAAAAGGCTTTTTTTATGCATTAAGCTGATGATTTTTTGCTGAACAGATTGTAGATAAACAAAATAATCATCGCACCAAGGACCGAAGCGAAGAATCCTGCTGCGGCATGATCGGCGTAAAGTCCGAGCATACGTCCGCCATAAGTTGCTAATAACGAACCCGCAATCCCCAATAAGGTGGTAAACAAAAAGCCAGCTTTGTCGTCACCGGGATGGATGGCACGCGCAATTAGACCCGCAATAAAACCGACAAAAATGGCAACTATCAGTGACCACATAGAGTTCTCCTTGTTGTTATCATTGCATGAAGCATTAAGTGATCTTTATGATTTTGAAGAATATGCTGGTGCGACCCAACAGTAAAAATGCAACCGAGTGTCGTGTTTTTGTGTGGTGGACATTTTAACTGCAGCAGAAAAAAAGCCTTTTAAACACGATGAATCACCGCTTTAAAAGGCTTTTAAGAATGGAACGGGTCTAAGACTTAGAGACCAATTTCACCAATAAATGGAATGTGGCGATATTTTTGATCGTAGTCGAGACCATAGCCCACAATAAACTTATCTTCGACTTCAAAACCGAGGAATTTGACATCTAAATCAATTTCACGACGTGACGGTTTGCTAACTAAAGTACACAGCTCGATGGAGTTCGGTTCGCGAGTTTGTAAGATTTCCAGGACTTTGCTTAAGGTATGCCCTGAGTCAATAATGTCTTCAACCACAAGGACATCTTTACCACGAATCTCGCCGTCTAAATCTTTCAAAATTTTCACGTCACGGCTCGACACCGTGGATTTGCCATAGCTCGAAACCGTCATAAAATCGAGTTCATGCGGTTTTTCAATTGTTCGGCATAAATCAGCCATAAAAATAACGGAACCACGTAATAAGCCAATCAAGACAAGTTCTTTATCGCTTTGGGCATAGTGGGCATTAATTTTAGCACCAAGCTCTTGCACTTTCGCTTGGATCTCTTCAGCTGAAATCATTACGCTCATTTGAACGGTCATGGGCAGATACCTAAAAATCAAAAAATAAAAAAGGTGTTGACCTGCAACACCTCAAAATATGCCTCTATTTTAATACAAGTTAAAATCAGATGCATCCTTTGTTGTCTATTTTTTATCCTTTTTGCGTGTATCCGCGCGGAGCACAACACTGCAGCCCAGCAAGAGCAGACATAGCGAGAATGTGCAGCGTGACTTAGTGCTGGGTTGATTCGGCTTGGACATAAGCAGCTTGACCATACACATAAGTGGCATGAATATTACGATCATCCCCCATCGTCATCAGCGCGAACAAGGCATCTTCAATCCCTTTGGCACGTTGCTGTCTTAAGCTTTGCAGTGCTGTGGCATGTAAATCTAACACAACAAAATCGGCTTCTTTACCAACCTTAAAATTACCCAGTTGATGCTCTAGGCTGAGGGCTTTGGCACCGCCTAAAGTGGCGTGATATAGCGACTCAAAGGCAGACAGTTTATCCCCTTGTAACTGCTGGACTTTATAGGCTTCATTTAGCGTTTGTAGCTGATTGAACGACGTGCCCGCCCCAATATCGGTGCCCAAACCGACTTTGACTTGTTTTTCCCACGTTTTCTTTAAGGGAAATAAACCGCTGCCAAGGAACAGATTGGAGGTTGGACAAAATGCAATTGCAGAATCCGTGGCATGCATACATTCCCATTCACTGTCTTCCAAATGCACACAGTGGGCAAAAACAGAACGTGAACCGGTAAGTCCATAGTGGTGGTAAACATCTAAATAGCCTTGCTGTGCTGGGAAGAGTTCTTTGACCCAGGCAATTTCATTTTTATTTTCACTGAGATGAGTATGCACATACACATCGGGATATTCGGCTTTGAGTTGTCCAGCCAGCTGTAATTGTTCAGGGGTCGATGTTGGGGCAAAACGCGGGGTGATGGCATACAGTGCCCGCCCCTTGCCATGCCATTTTTCAATCAGAGCTTTGGAGTCGCTATATGCACGTTCTGGCGTGTCACACAAAGCATCAGGCGCATGACGATCCATCATCACCTTACCTGCAATCAGACGCATCTGCTGGCGCTGTGCTGCTTCAAACAAGGCATCCACCGATTCAGGATGCACGGTACAGAACACCAAGGCTGTCGTCGTACCATTTTTTAACAGTTCGTGCACAAAGAATTCGGCAATTTGAGCTGCATAGGCAGGATCGGCAAATTGCATTTCTGTTGGAAAAGTATAGGTATTTAGCCATTCCAACAGTTGTTCGCCGTAAGCACCGACCATTTCGGTTTGTGGGAAATGAATATGAGTATCAATAAAGCCCGGGACAATCAGTTTTTCGGGATAATGCTGAATTGCAATTCCTTCTGGCAGATGGGCAGCTGCATCTTGCCACGGGCCAAACCATTTAATTTTTCCAGCTTCACTGATGAGGACGCCATCTTCTAAATAGCGGACTTGATCTGCGATATCCGCAGCTTGAGCAACTAAATTTTGAATATCTAAGAAACGACCACGAACCACGGTGGTCTGCAACAATGAAGACATGGAAAACCTACAACTTTTATTTTTTCGATTGATTGTACCTGAAAATGTCTGACTAAACTGTATAACGTTGACTCAGTCCCCACTCTGCCAAAATACGGCGATAGGTGGTGGAAGAACGGTCTGCTTCAAAATGGGCTTCCATCATTAAATCCAGCGGCAGTTCTTCCGGTTTCTGTGATTCCACCATGTCTTGGTCTTCGGCAAAAATTTGTGCATTGAAAGCATAAACCGATTCTAAATCACCTGTTTGATCAAAATTACGGGTTAAGGGCACAAATAAGCGGGTTTGATTGTGTGATACCGGACAGCAAGCATTCAGAATCTTTAAGATGCCGCCGTTGGGAAAGTCAATGCTGAGAATGGCTGAAAAAGGCGGATAGACGTCAAAAGTGCGAACCCATACAAAGTTGTCAGGAGCCAAGTGCTGTAAGCCATGCGGGTAGTTGCTGACATTACTGATATACACCGTTTTTAAACCATATGCGGTGCGTTCGGTCTGGTATTTTGGTACTACGGGATTGTCTCGGTCTGCAAACGCTTGATGATGAACCCATGCGAAATGGGCAACATCAATAAATCCTTCGAGTTGCCGACCACTGGAGCCAGCAATATCGACCAAGGGCGGTAAAATGGATTGATGCTCTGACTGTTCCCAAGTTTCTAATACTGGGATATTGGTTTGAGAGATATCTCGGGCATGCAAACTGGTCCAGACCAAGCCATAACGCAGAATTACGGGAAATGGTGTCAGGTTAAACCGTGAGGAAATATTGTTTAAATTAGGCTGAGCCGGAATTTTGGTACATTGACCTTGGGTGTTGTAATGCAGTCCGTGATAAGGGCAAATGATCTCCTCGCCTTTCACCCAGCCTTTGGACAAGGGTACGCCACGATGCGGACATAGATCCCGAACCAGATGAATTTCACCCGCTTCGGTTTGATAAAGTGCCATGTGAACATCCAGTAAGGTTACGCGTTGCGGTTGTATCGAAACGTCTTGAATACGGGCTACGGGATACCAAAATTGGGCCAAAATCTCCCAGTCACTCGGTTCAAATTGGCTTTGACAAGGCATCGAGATGGGATTGAGGGTCGGAATCGCATTCATAAGGTTTGACTCATCTGGATTATTGTCTTGAATCAAGCAAGTTTTTTGCCAAATGCATGAATGTTTGATGGGAAGAGAGGAAATTCGAACTTTTGTTTTAAACTGAAGTTGAACAGATTAATCTTGAGCAAAAAAAAACAGATTCAGCGAACTGAATCTGTTTGATCAAGCCGTGTGAATATTCGGCTTATGCAGATGGTGGTAATTGCTTGTTATTGTGACGAACCGATAGCCATGCAGTGATACTCAGCACAATCACAATAAAGCCTAGAGAAATCCAGATCGGCATATGGAATACATCGAGCATTAACATCTTAAAGCCGATGAATAACAGGATAATGCCCAGACCATAAGGTAAGTAATGCATCTTCGAAGCAGCACCAGACAGCAAGAAGAACATGGCACGTAGACCCAAAATTGCCATCAGGTTTGCCGTTAAGACAATGAATGGATCGCTAGTCACCGCAAATATTGCAGGAATAGAGTCGACGGCGAAAATCACGTCCGAAGCTTCAACCAAAACCAACACTAAAAACAGCGGTGTAAACCACAGCACGCCATTTTGGCGAACCATGAATTTATCCCCTTGCAATGTCGGAGTAATGCGTAAATGTTTACGTAACCACTTCAATAATGGCATGTTTTCAATGTCTGGATCATCGTCCTGCCCTTTCAGGAACTTAAAGCCTGTGTAGACCAAGAACGCGCCGAACAGGTATAAAATCCAAGAGAATTCTTGAACAAACCATGCCCCGATGAAAATAAAGATGGTCCGCAGGACAATGGCGCCCAGTACGCCGTAGAGTAAGATTTTACGTTGTAGTGCAGGTGGAATGGCAAAGGCTGCGAAAATCATTAACCAGACAAAGACGTTGTCAATCGCCAACGATTTTTCCAGCAAATAACCCGCCAAATATTCCATGGTTTTTTGGTTGGCGATGGTTACCCCAACCGTTTGTTGTAAATAGAACCAGAGTCCGCCTGCAAAGAGCATGGCAACACTGACCCAAGCAACACTCCAGTAAGCTGCCGTTTTAATGGCAACGGGTTGTCCTTGCTTTTGTTTAAACCCAAGAAAGTCGATCAACAGCATGATAATCACAATGCCGAAGAAGACCAAATACAGCCATAAATTGCCGATAGATTCCATAAAAAATCCTCTGCATCTGGCAATTGGTCACAAAAAAACCTTGACCTGTTGCCAGATGATAAAAACATCTGTGTCAACATGATCAAGGTCTTGCCTACATTACCTTAGGTAATGCTCAGATACCGACTTTTTGCAAAGTGTAATGACGATATTCTGACACGTCTGCACACCATATGGTGATCGACGTTTGGAGGAGGCTACTCCCCTTGTTCAAATTCTGTATTGGACTGAATCCAAAATATGTGGCAAGAATCGCATATTTTGAGCCGAAGTGCAAATATAAAACAATAGCGTCAAGCCCCTTCCCGTTGTCATTGGTTTTGGGTCAGTAAAAAGTTTGAGTCTGATTGTTAGAGTTTTAACGGAACTGGGCTGTCATATTGCGCTAGTATTTTCGCTAATAATGAACCACAGAGCATTAAAACAAAATAAATGAACATGTCGCTGCTCCTGTGCGTGCTACATGTTAAGCATAGAAACAAATTGGTTAGGCTTCATCCCTTAAAATGGTGATTTCTTGATGAAGGTGTAACCAGATTTTAAACTTTGGTCGAGGCATAAAAATACCGGGTGTTTTTTCTGCAGTGTTTGTGGCATGTTAACTGCAATTTCTCCGTATAAAGGAAAGCTGATAATGCAGTTTCAACATCAAAATAATGCGCAAAAAGGTGAATTTTTTCTGAATGATGCTGCAGGTCAGCGCATTGCTGAAATTAGCTATGTATGGCGCGATGCGACGACGATTGTGGCTGATCATACTTGGGTGGATGACAGTTTGCGGGGGCAAGGTATGGCACGTCAGTTATTGGATGTGTTGGTGGAATATGCTCGTGAACAACAGCTCAAAATTGTCCCCGTGTGTTCTTATGTCGATGTGATGTTTAAACGTGACCAAAGCCTGTTGGATGTTGCTGCGTAATCTTTAATACAAGATTGAAAAAAATAAAAAAGCCCGCTGAAAGCGGGCTTTTGAATCAGTTCAGGCTTTATTGTGTTTCTAAGGCGTGAATCAATTTCTGATGTAAGCCACCAAAACCACCATTCGACATAATCACCACGGCATCGCCCTGCCCCGCTTCAGTCACCACGGTGTGAATAATATCTTCCAGAGAACGGGCAACCACGGCTTTATTCGGTGCTGCATCCACGACAGGTTGTAAGTCCCAGTCCAAACCTTCGGGTTGATACCAAATTACTTCATCGGCCAAACGCGCTGAATGTGCCAAGCCATCTTTATGACTGCCCATACGCATGGTATTGGAGCGAGGTTCAATAATCGCCCATAGTTTACGCTCGCCTAAACGCTTACGTGCACCGTCCAATGTTGTTTCGATTGCAGTAGGATGATGGGCAAAGTCATCATAAACCTCAATGCCTTGAATGGTCCCTAACAGTTCCATGCGACGTTTCACACCACCAAAATTGGATAAGGCTTCGCAAGCGGTTTCAATCGCTACGCCGACGTGTTCTGCCGCAGCAATAGTCGCTAAGGCATTCGCAACCGAATGTTGCCCAGTCATGTTCCATTTCACTTCGCCTTTGACCACGCCGTGCTGTAAGACTTTAAAGTGTGAGCCATCTGCGGAAAGCTGTTCCGCAGAGAGTGCGGCATCAGCATGGGCTTCTAAAGAGGTCCGCAGCACAGGAGTCCAGCAACCCATGTCTAAGACTTCGTCAATATGGGTTTCGGTAATCGGGGCAATAATGCGCCCTTCGCTTGGAATGGTGCGTACCAGATGATGGAATTGTTTTTGAATCGCAGCCAAATCATCAAAAATGTCCGCATGGTCAAATTCAAGGTTATTGAGAATGGCTGTTTTGGGATGGTAATGCACGAACTTGGAACGTTTATCGAAGAATGCTGAGTCATACTCATCCGCTTCGACACAGAAGTATTTGCCAGCGCCTAAACGTGCACTTTCAGAAAAACCGAGTGGTACGCCACCGATTAAAAAGCCCGGTTCTAAACCCGCTTGATCAAGCACCCAAGCCAGCATGGTGGTGGTGGTGGTTTTGCCATGCGTACCTGCAACACCGAGCACATGTTTGCCTTGCAAGACATGATCGGCTAGGAATTGTGGACCGGAAATATACGGGAGTCCTTCATTCAGCATATATTCAACTGCATCAATGCCACGTTTCATGGCATTACCAACAATAACCAAGTCAGGATGTGGTTGTAAGTGGCTACGGTCATAGCCTTGCATTAAGGTAATGCCTGCATTTTCTAGTTGGGTGGACATGGGCGGATAAACATTCAGGTCTGAACCGGTCACCTGATGTCCTAAATCTCGTGCAAGTAACGCCAATGAACCCATAAAGGTGCCGCAAATACCCAAAATATGCAGATGCATCTATTTTTAACTCCACTGCTTTTGACACAGCACTTCATCATTGGTGTTGTTGTCAGAATTGATTCAATTTGACAGCAACGATAGCAAGGCTCTTCGGGAAAAGATAGTTTTTCTTGTATCAATTTAGACGGCCAATTTAACCAAAACTTTTCTAGGATTAAAGTCGATAAAATCCCCTAAAATGGGTACTTTGGCGTATACTTTTCAGCCCATTCTTGGTCTTGATTGTGAATGTAGCGTAATGATACATACCATGCTAACCCCTTTTGCATTGTTGGTGATTTCCAATTGTTTTATGACCTTGGCTTGGTATGGGCATCTCAAGTTTTTGCATGGTGCACCGTTGTGGCAAGCGATTCTGTTTGGCTGGTTGATTGCGTTGCTTGAATATACTTTTATGATTCCTGCCACACGCTTATTGGCTCAAGATGGCTGGTCTTTGGGGCAAATGAAAATTACCCAAGAAGTCATGACCTTATTGGTTTTCGTGCCTTTTATGATGTATATGTTTAAGCAACCTTTTAAGCTCGACTATATTTGGGCGGGTTTATGTTTATTGGGTTGCGTATATTTTGTATTTAGAAGCCAGTAAATGTGCAAGGGTTTGGGCTGTGTTTGAATTGCCCCTCTACTCTGCTGGCTCGCCGACCAAGCTGTATGATCATTTTTGCCTGTGCTGCTAGACGCTCTGCCTATAGCATGGCTTTTTTCATTCGGATCAGCATTTAGCGACTTTTAGTTAAAAAAACTAAAAAATATTTCACAACAGCCCTGCTTAAATTTTGGTGAGATGAAAAATCAGTCTATAATATTCGGCTTCTGAACCATTTAAAGCTTGGCTATCGTCGAGATTTAACCTCTTTCACTCTAGTCTCTGGAACATTAGCAATGAATGCGGCCGCAGCACAAGACGCTCAACCCCTTGTCGGAATTATTATGGGTTCTCAATCTGATTGGGCGACTCTCGAACACACTGCCAATATGCTTAAGCAACTTGGTGTCCCATTTGAAGCTGAAGTTGTTTCTGCACACCGTACCCCAGATCGCTTATTTGAATATGCAGAAACTGCACGTGAGCGCGGTATTCAAGTGATTATTGCTGGTGCAGGTGGCGCAGCACATTTACCAGGTATGTGTGCAGCAAAAACTGACTTACCTGTGTTAGGTGTACCAGTTAAATCTTCTATTTTAAATGGTGTTGATTCACTGCTTTCAATTGTACAAATGCCAGCAGGTATTGCGGTCGGTACATTGGCAATTGGTCCTGCGGGTGCAACCAATGCAGCGATTATGGCGGCTCAAATTTTAGGTTTAACTCGCCCAGAGATTGCGGCCAATGTCGCAAATTTCCGCGCTGCTCAAACCGAAAAAGTGGCAAGCAATAACATTCCGGGTCAAGCTTAAACGGGACACAGGTTATGAACAAAACCATCGGTATTTTTGGTGGTGGTCAATTGGGTCGTATGATGGCGCAGGCTGCCTTGCCACTGAATATTCAATGTACCTTCTTTGAAGCAGATACAGACTGCCCTTCTGCGGCTTTGGGCCCGGTGATTTCGAGCCGAACCGAACAAGGCTTGCACCAGTTTATTCAAAGCGCAGACGTTTTTAGTCTAGAGTTTGAAAATACCCCGCTTGCGGATGTGGATCTTTTAACTCAAAGTAAAATGATTCACCCACCGCGCCAAGCCCTTGCGACAGCACAAAATCGTTTAATGGAAAAAGCCTTATTCGATCAATTACAGATTCCTGTCGCGCCGTATCAAGCAGTAGATTCTTTAGCGAGTTTACAACAAGCCGTTGCTGTGCTGGGTTTACCACTGGTGTTGAAAACAGCGACAGGTGGTTATGACGGCAAAGGTCAGTTTGTCCTGCGTAGCGAAGAGCAAATTGAACAGGCTTGGGCTGAACTTGGTCCTGCCAAGAGCTTGATTGCAGAAAGTTTTGTGACGTTCTCGCGTGAAGTGTCGATTATCGCAGTCCGTGGTCAAGATGGTGAAGTCAAAACTTGGCCCTTGGCGGAAAATCATCACCATAACGGGATTTTGTCGCATTCGATTGTTCCTGCACCAAACAGTGCAGATTTACAGCCAGTTGCACAAGACTATATTACGCGTTTGTTGAATCACTTGAATTATGTGGGTGTGCTCACCTTAGAATTGTTTGTGACAGAACAAGGTCTATTTGCCAATGAAATGGCACCACGTGTGCACAACTCAGGACATTGGTCAATTGAAGGTTCAGTCTGTTCACAATTTGAAAATCATATTCGTGCAGTTGCAGGCTTACCTTTGGGTTCAACGGAAGTCGTGCGCCCGACTGTGATGATTAATATCATTGGACAATATCCAAAATCTGAACAGGTTTTGGCTTTGAATGGTGCACATCTGCATTTGTATAACAAAACAGAACGTGCAGGTCGCAAGATTGGACACATCACACTCATGCCGAATGACAGCAGTCAATTGACCAGTTTATGCCGTCAATTGGCAAAAATTTTGCCAGTGCCTTTAGCATTAAGCGAAGATATGACCATTTAAATCCTGAACTGTTTAGCAAAAAAGCGATCACTCTGTGGATCGCTTTTTTTATGCCTTGAACTCAGGCATGCTACGCGACCCTAAGCTCAGAGGTTGCCTTTTATCGTAAATTTGAGCTTTTTATTGTGGGTTGAAAGAATGAAAAATAAGCTATACAGCATGTTTTTTTGTTGATTAAGAATAAAAAAACAGAAATTAAACTTTGAATTTAAAACTGGATTTGGATGGAAAGTTTAAATTTAAAAGAAGCGTGGATCATCAATTGTGGATAAAATAGTTTGAATTCAAAAAAGAATGCAGCTTTAAATTCATTTTTTTGAATTTAAAAACGGGTGTTTATGAATTTAAAATGAGAATTTTGAATTCAAATATTGATCCTAAACCAGATAATTCGCATGAAATCTTCTGAAGTTTGGGGTTGTTGGCTTTGAATTTAAAAATACGGCTGTGGATAACCTGTTTTAAATTCAAATCTTGGGTTTTGAATTTAAAAAGCTGCTTTTGAATTTAAATTAAAGCTGAATATGGGGTGTGGATAAGATATTTTTAAATTTAAAAGCAAATTATGAATTTAAAACCAAGGAAATGAATTCAAAGTTACGTTTCTTATCTGTCAATTTTGTGTTGGAGTGTTAAGGTAAACGCATAATTTGAATTTAAAACCTTAGTGATGATGAAACGAGTCAATTATTTTATTTTTGGATCCATTTTTTGGGTTGCAACACCATCCCAAGCAGAGCTGATTATTAATGGGCAACCAGCTACTGTTTCCACTTATAACAATAACTTAACAAAGCAGAGTTATAGTTCGCAGCAAAATTTTCAAGGCTGCTTATCAAATTTGCGTAGCCAAGCACTTGCTGCAGGTGTCAGTGCTTCTACCTATGATCGTTATACCCAGAATTTGACGCCAGATTATAGCGTCATTGACAAGTTGAACTATCAGCCAGAATTTTCAACTCCTATCTGGGATTATCTCTCAGGTTTGGTGGATAAAGAACGGGTTGAGATGGGACAACAAAAACTTGCCCAACATCAGAATGTCTTAAATCGGGTTGCCCAAGCCTATGGCGTACCTGCCGAAACTGTGGTTGCGGTATGGGGTGTCGAGAGTAATTTTGGTAATATTTCAGGGAGTTATCCTTTATTACAGGCTTTAGGTACACTCAGCTGTGAAGGGCGTCGGCAAAGTTACTTCCGTGGCGAGTTTTTTGCCACCATGCGTATTTTACAGCGCGGTGATCTGAGCGTAGATCAACTGTATGGCTCTTGGGCGGGTGCATTTGGACATACCCAGTTTATGCCTTTGACCTATGAAGAACTGGCGGTAGATTTTGATGGAGATGGCCGCCGTGATTTGGTGTCGAGTACCTCCGATGCGTTAGCTTCCACTGCCAACTTTCTGAGCAAACGTGGTTGGCAAACTGGTATGCCATGGGGCTTTGAGGTGACTACACCAGTGAGTCTCTCGATTTCTGGTGAAGGGCGTCGCAATAAGAAAAGTTTATCCTATTGGATGAATCAAGGCGTGACGCGTGCGGATGGCAGTGCCTTAATTCAAGGTAATTTATCAGCCAGTACGCCTGCAGGATTAATGGCACCAGCAGGTGAAAATGGTCCGAAATTCTTGGTGTTTAAAAATTTTGATGCCATTTATAGTTATAATGCGGCTGAAAGCTATGCTCTAGCAATTGCCCATTTATCCGATCGTTTACAAGGCAAAGGTCAGTTTCAACAAAGTTGGCCAACCAATGATGCAGGGACATCACGTGCAGAACGCCGTGAAATCCAGCAATATTTACTCAATCGTGGCTATGACATTGGCAAAGTAGATGGTTTGATTGGTGATAAAACCCGACAAGCCATTCGTGATGAGCAGATGCGTTTGGGTTTAAATCCGACAGGACGAGCTGGTCAGCAAACTTTAACAGCATTTCGTCATGAAAATGCCAAGCTGATGATGCAGTAGAAAATACTAAAATATGACGGTGTATCTGCACCGTCATTGCATTTAAGGTGCTTTATTCGATTTCGATCGGATCAAGTTTTACCGCTTCTAGAATATCAAAAATCACAGTAGTGACATCCTGACTTAAATCACGGTTATTAAAAATTTCATGTGCGGTAATGGTGACATCTGTATCGCTTGGTAAGAGTCGTTGTTCTTCTTCAATCAGGTGTTGAATTGGCAGCAAAGTCTGCTTGATTTCTAAATGCAAGATATCCTGAAATTCAATATTTTCATCTTCCAGTTCAATTTCTTGCTCATTGAAATATGGCAGGAGAATAGAGTAGAGATAAGGCTGAATTTCAATAATATCAAACAATTCTAAATCACGAGTTTGTTCAATAGTGCTGATATGATCATTCACTTCAATGAGAATATGATAGTAACTCACATTGTTCTCCGCTCAGTTTGCTGTGTGGATGGTTCTATCACAATAGCATGAAACTGGATCTTTTGCTGTGCAAATCGACCGAATGCCTTATAAAACCTATGGGTATTTGAAGGTGCTGGCCTAGCGTGCCAAAAACAGTTGTAAATCAGTCGGCTTCAGTTGAAAATGCACTAGATTTTGTTCCCCTAAAATCGGATACATTAGGGCTTGTGGATCATCGTGATGCATCAGTCCTAAGGCGTGGCCCAATTCATGCGCAAGCGTCAGTCTGAGATCATCCGGCCCATCAAACTGATAAATTTCTATTTTATTGCCCATAAACACGCCTTTGTGAAATTCCCGAGCGGGAAAACGCTGCTGGGCGTGCACAATCTGTTGATTGTACTGCTGGATATTCAGATTGTGTTGATCCACCTGCTGATTAAAAGAATGATTTTGTTGCTGATAGTAAGAGACTTCTTGTTCAAACTGCTGGATTTTTAGGTGTAGTTGCTGCTGTTGGTCTTGTAAATATTGCTGCTGTTGCCGAGACTGAGCTGTCGCACGTTGAGCCTGTAACTGCTGGTATTCGGTTTCGAGTAACTGTTTTTGCTGTTCTAAACGATGTTGAGTCAATTCAAGTTGACTACGAGTGTGTTCAATATTGTCCGAAGAGCGTTGATTTTGATGGTTGTGCTGATCCAGATGGTTTTGAGTGGTTTTAAAATCATTGGCATCTTGCTGACGTTGATCATAAATCAGATCAATACTGAGTTTGGCATTGGGATCGTAAACAAAAAGCGTTTGCTGTGTACCTTGCTGCCAGATGTCAACTGCTTCCTGAGTCAGTTCAATCACTTGTGCTTGGGTTAAGCCGAAGCGGGGATCAACATCGCCCACCTTAAAGCGCAGGCGTTGGTCAAAAGGATGTAGCAGACGATCTGACCAGGCGTTATAGCGGAGTTGATAGTGCGCATGAGTTTGATAGCTCAACCAAAGTAAAGCCAAGAAGAGAAGAATTAGCCCAAGTCGATGCATACATTATTTTTTCTTTTGCGTTTGTGCTTAATGTAACGAAAAGTCAGTCTGCTGCAAATATACCGCAGTTAAAAATAAAAAAACCGCGCTGACGCGCGGTTTTTTCAATCTGATAAATTATTTTTTGTCGTCTTTAACTTCAGTGAACTCAGCATCTACAACACCGTCGTCCGCTTTTTGTTGTTGACCCGCATCACCACCTTGGAATGCATTTGGATCAAAACCTTGCGCACCACCTGCTTGTTGAGCTTGCTCATAAGCACGTTGGGTAATCGGCATCAAGATGTTTTGTAACGCTTCAGTTTTCGCTTTGATGTCTTCAACATCATTTTCTTTCGTTGAAGCTTCAAGTTCAGACACTGCTGTTTCAACCGCTGTTTTTTCATCAGCCGTTACTTGTTCGCCAAGATCTTTGACTGCTTTTTGTGAGCTTGAAATTAATGCATCAGCTTCGTTACGTGCTTTTGCCAATTCTTCAAACTTACGGTCTTCTTCAGCATTCGCTTCAGCATCTTTAATCATGGCTTCGATTTCAGCATCAGACAAACCTGAGTTTGCTTTAATCTGGATCGATTGCTCTTTACCAGTGCTCTTATCTTTCGCAGAAACTTTCAAGATACCATCTGCGTTGATGTCGAACGATACTTCAATTTGTGGCACACCACGTGGCGCAGGTGGAATGTCACCTAACTGGAAGTTACCCAACAATTTGTTTTGTTGAGCCATCTTACGCTCACCTTGGTAAACCGAAATGTCTACTGCAGGCTGGTTGTCAGCAGCGGTAGAGAACACTTGTGATTTCTTCGCAGGAATCGTAGTGTTTTTCTCAATGATCGGAGTCAATACACCGCCCATTGTTTCAATACCTAAAGTTAATGGTGTAACATCAAGTAAAAGTACGTCAGTTTTGTCACCCGCCAATACCGCACCTTGAATCGCAGCACCAATTGCGACTGCTTCGTCAGGGTTCACGTCTTTACGTGGCTCTTTACCGAAGAATTCTTGAACTTTCTGTTGAACCATTGGCATACGTGATTGACCACCCACCAAGATTACGTCAGAGATGTCAGAAGTCGAAAGACCCGCATCTTTAAGCGCAATACGGCAAGGCTCAATGGTACGAGCAACCAAGTCAGCCACTAAACCTTCAAGTTTTGCACGGGTTACGTTGATCACTAAGTGTTTAGGACCCGTCGCATCAGCCGTGATGTATGGAAGGTTGATTTCAGTTGCGTTAGAAGAAGAAAGCTCGATTTTTGCTTTTTCAGCTGCTTCTTTCAAACGTTGTAACGCAAGTGGATCATTTTTCAAGTTAACGCTTTGCTCTTTCTTGAACTCTTCAACCAAGAACTCGATTAAAGCGTTATCAAAGTCTTCACCACCAAGGAAAGTATCACCGTTGGTAGATAACACTTCGATTTGTTGGTCGCCATCAAGGTCTGCAATTTCAATGATAGATACGTCAAAAGTACCACCACCTAAGTCGTAAACCGCAATTTTACGATCGCCTTCTTTTTTGTCCATGCCGAACGCAAGTGCCGCAGCCGTTGGTTCGTTGATGATACGTTTAACATCAAGACCTGCAATTTTACCCGCATCTTTAGTCGCTTGACGTTGCGCATCGTTAAAGTAAGCAGGAACAGTAATCACTGCTTCAGTCACTGTTTCACCCAAGTAATCTTCTGCAGTTTTCTTCATCTTTTTCAAGATTTCAGCAGAGATTTGTTGTGGTGCAAGTTTCTTGTCGTTGACTTCAACCCAAGCATCACCATTGTCAGCTTTGATGATTTTGTAAGGTACAAGACCGATATCTTTTTGTACCGCTTGGTCTTCATAACGACGACCGATCAAACGTTTGATCGCGAATAATGTGTTTTTCGGGTTAGTCACTGCTTGACGTTTTGCAGATTGACCCACCAAGATTTCGCCATCTTTATACGCAATAATCGATGGAGTTGTACGAGCGCCTTCAGCGTTCTCGATTACTTTAACTTTGTCGCCTTCAAGTACAGCAACACATGAGTTTGTAGTACCTAAGTCAATACCAATGATTTTAGCCATTAGATCTGTTCCTCAAAAATTCTTGTGCAATGTTTTCGCTTGTTATCCGATATGAGAGCCGTTCAAAATTTTTCAAGTTGATTTTCTGAAAATATTTCACAAACTCTCGTTTTTATAGCGCTTATTGACCAACCATCACCATCGCAGGGCGAAGTAAACGGCCATTTAGGGTGTAACCTTTCTGTAAAACTGTGCCAATTTCATTGGCTTTGGCATTTGGATCAATACCCACCGCTTGGTGCAAGTCGGCATTGAAGCCATTTTGCGTATCGGCTTCGACCACACCAAATTTCTCAAGTGTCGTCAGCAATGATTTTAAAGTCAGCTTGACACCTTCCAGTACAGGCGTTTCTTCTGCACCAGCGGCTTGAATGGCACGTTCTAAATTGTCAACAGAGTCGAGTAATTCTTTGGCAAATTTTTCCAGTACAGTGTCTTTATGCTTTTCAGATTCACGTTGAATACGTTCAACACTTTTCTGAGCTTCATAAACTGCATTCGCTGTACGGGCTTTTTCCAATTTTAGACTTTCTTCAAGCTTGCCAATTTGTGCTTGTAAATCTTCAACTGAAACGTCTGCTTGCTCGGTTTCAGCTTGAGTTTGCGCTGTTTGTTGATCCGCTGGCTCTTGTTGAAGGTCTTGAGCTTGTTCGTTTTGCTCAGTTGTCATTGATTTACTCCGTTTAAAAGGGTTTTTAAACATGTACAGTCCTTTGGCGTTAGTGCTAAGGGGTGAATTCTGAACTGCCATGTATAGTGGAATTCATGATTACTAAAGAGGTCGGGGCAGGCATAGAAAATTCAAGTTGAAGGCTTGATTAAATTTGCAAATTTTTACTTTTTCAGGTCATTGATACTTAGACCAAATCATTTTGCGGAGAAATCTTAGAAAAAATGATTTGGTGAATTGCATATGATGCGGTGGCAAAACGGAACAGATCGAATAGTGGATTAAGAGCAAAAAACGATCATGGTAAACGGAATTAAATATTTCACATTTATTCCAGCATTTTTTAATATGGTCTACAGCAATCGTTGCTGTAGTTTCTGATTGATATTTTCAGAATGTATTTTCTAAGCTTATTCAACCTCCGAATAAGCTTTTTTTTTGTGAAATTGCTGAGAATTGCTACTTTTTATAGCAAAAAAAGGCTCACTACGTTGTGATTTGGCTGTTGTGTTGATACTTGGCAAGAATCATAAGCAGTTTGATCTCAATTTTTTGTTCTCGATCTATGGATTATTAGATTGCCTATCATCGCTTAATACAAATAATTTGATGAAAAATAAGTGTTTGTCTGAATTTTTTGACCGCTTTTAAGATTAATCATGGTAAAAAATCGCTTAATAAAATTTTGCAGAAAGCAACCAACAGATAAAAAACCTTAACTATAGATGTGCGCAAGCCTGATCAAAAGCATGAATCATGGCTCTGGCAAAGCTGGAGCAAGGCTTTGTGTTTTTTTAGTTAAAAGGAACAAGGTATGAAAAAAATCAGTTTATTTTCTATTTCTATGTTAGCTATTTCAGTGCTTGCAGTGGGTTGTGCTTCTAAAGACCCTGTACAAGCGACTGAAGCAGCTCAAATGTCGACAGGGGCTGAAGTTGGCGCACAAGGACAAGTGGGCATTGCAGCGCAGGTGGATGGATCTGCCAATATCAATGCTCCACAGGCAAACATGGAACAGATCCCTAATCAGCCCAGCGCCATGCCGCAGTAAATTTTAGCCATGGAATAAGACCTTAAAGTCTGAAAATAGAGTCAAGACAGTACTTGAATGAGGTGTGCTGTCTTTCATGAGGCTATTGATCATTTCAGTTGTCGTGTTGGGTATGGTATTGATGATTCTGACTTGAACTTATTGCAACAGTGTTAATGACAAGCACTTCAAAGCCGATTAGCTTTTATGCTAAAAACCGTAATACAACGTTGGTTTTAGCGAGTGAATGCTCAATTGCAACATAAAACAACAAGGATTAAGTCGTTTATGGGCGTATCAATACATGAACTGATCGAGAAAAATCAAAGTACAGCAGCACGACTGATGGATAAGCTGCCTAATTTTGTCCAAGAAAATATTGTGAAGGCACTGTCTTATCCCTATCACTATCCTGAGTTAGATTCTTTTATTAAGTGCATTTTGGCAGTTCAGCATAAGCAGAACAAAACAGGATTTATTTCTACCGATGCACAACACTCCCGTAAAGCCTTTGAATTACAGAGCCAACTGATTACAGGAAAAGCCACCCGCATTAAACAGGTTGAAGATTTACGCCTACCGTTACAAAGCGGCACGATCTTTGCGCGGCATTATCATCCTGCACCGAATAAAAAGTTGCCGCTGGTGGTTTTTTACCATGGTGGGGGCTTTGTGGTGGGTAGTATGGATAGCTATGATGAAGTCTGTCGTGTATTGGCACTGCATGCCAATGTACAGGTCTTAAGTATCGATTATCCCTTAGCACCCGAAGCATCGCCTTATCAGGTTGTACAAAGTTGTGAAGATGCCTTGGCCTGGGCTTATCAAAACCGTAAACAATTAAAAGTTCTAAAAAACCGTATAGCCGTTGCTGGAGATAGTGCCGGTGGCAATCTAAGTGCGGTCGTGGCTCAACGCAGTGCGGGGAAGGCTTATGCACCTCAAGTCCAGTTTTTGATTTACCCGGCTCTAGATTTTAAAAGCCGTCATCCTTCATTTTTTGCCTATAAAGATGGTCTCATCTTAACAGGCGATGATGTGGATACGGTGACGGCTCACTATGCCACTCAGCATCAGGTTGCACTGGATGATCCGCTTATTTCACCTACATATGGCAATTTGAAAAAATTAGCTTCGGCCTTTGTTGTCACTGCAGGACATGATGTTTTACATGATGAAGCAAAAATCTATGCTTATAAGTTACGTCATCAAGGGGTTGCAGTGGCTTATCAGGATTACCCAGCAATGACACATGGCTTTATTAATATGACAGGCTTATCGCAAGCTGCGAAAAAGAACTATATTGAAATGGCAAAAAAATTTAGAAGATTTTGGAATAAACAGAGTTAAGGATTAGGTACACAGGAAAAGGTACCTCAATGAGTCTTGTCTTGTATGTCGAGCATGACCTTGATTCAGAATCGGAGAACCGTTTTAAACTTGCAGCCTGCAGAGTAGCGTTGCGCAACAACGCATAAAAATAGCTGAATTGATCCGGTTGTGTTAAATATAAGCAATGAGATACCACCACAATAGGAAGCCATTACATGTTCAAGCAAAGCCTCGCGTTATTGACTGCAACGACATTCAGTCTGGGTGCATATGCAGCCAATACACTGGTGGAAATGAAAACATCAATGGGAAATATTGAAATTGAACTCTTTAATGATAAAGCACCAATTTCGGCTAAAAACTTTGAAGACTATGCCAAAGCCAACTTCTACAATGGCACCATTTTCCATCGAGTCATCCCTGGGTTTATGATTCAGGGTGGGGGGATGGATGCCAACATGGTAGAAAAACAAACCAAAGCACCGATTCAAAATGAATCATCCAATGGCTTGAAGAATAGTCGTGGCACATTAGCGATGGCACGTACCAATAATCCTAATTCCGCGACTAGCCAATTTTTTATTAATGTTGCAGACAATGATTTCTTGAATAAAGGAGCGATGAATGCTGGCTATGCTGTATTTGGCAAAGTGACGAAAGGCATGGATGTCGTGGATAAAATCGTCAAAGTACCAACTGGGAGCTATGGTATGCACCAAGATGTACCGAAACAACTTGTAAAAATTCTGAGTGTGAGCATTAAACAGGCGAATAAATCAAAATAAGAAAAAAATACAGTAGAAATATTTTATTCATATTTCTACTGTATAATTAAATACTTATGTCTTAATTAGTGCACAAATGAACCAAAATAGTGCATAAAAATACAACACATGATAAAACAGCGAGTTAAAAGCACTTGCATGGGAATTTATTTCCCCTATAATGCACTCATCCCGACGCGATACAGCGAGATGAACGAAGCACGAAGTGCTAGTTATTGAGTTGATTGCGTTATATTTGCCACTGACGAGGTGGTGAATAGATCATTAAGAGATTATGA
>NZ_JBTLFO010000015.1:0-5530 GCF_054457875.1 Acinetobacter sp. GXMZU3951
AACTTGTGTGGATTTTTACTGATTGATTGATCGAATATATTTTCATTGATTGATGGTAGAAATTACTCGAAGTTTATTTGAGCAAATTTTTGTCAGTAATTGATGAGCCAAGATTGGTGCACTATATGCACTATTGATTTTAAACTGAAGAGTTTGATCATGGCTCAGATTGAACGCTGGCGGCAGGCTTAACACATGCAAGTCGAGCGGAGAGAAGTAGCTTGCTACTGATCTTAGCGGCGGACGGGTGAGTAATGCTTAGGAATCTGCCTATTAGTGGGGGACAACATCTCGAAAGGGATGCTAATACCGCATACGCCCTACGGGGGAAAGCAGGGGATCTTCGGACCTTGTGCTAATAGATGAGCCTAAGTCGGATTAGCTAGTTGGTGGGGTAAAGGCCTACCAAGGCGACGATCTGTAGCGGGTCTGAGAGGATGATCCGCCACACTGGGACTGAGACACGGCCCAGACTCCTACGGGAGGCAGCAGTGGGGAATATTGGACAATGGGCGCAAGCCTGATCCAGCCATGCCGCGTGTGTGAAGAAGGCCTTTTGGTTGTAAAGCACTTTAAGCGAGGAGGAGGCTACTCTAGTTAATACCTAGGGATAGTGGACGTTACTCGCAGAATAAGCACCGGCTAACTCTGTGCCAGCAGCCGCGGTAATACAGAGGGTGCGAGCGTTAATCGGATTTACTGGGCGTAAAGCGTGCGTAGGCGGCTGATTAAGTCGGATGTGAAATCCCTGAGCTTAACTTAGGAATTGCATTCGATACTGGTCAGCTAGAGTATGGGAGAGGATGGTAGAATTCCAGGTGTAGCGGTGAAATGCGTAGAGATCTGGAGGAATACCGATGGCGAAGGCAGCCATCTGGCCTAATACTGACGCTGAGGTACGAAAGCATGGGGAGCAAACAGGATTAGATACCCTGGTAGTCCATGCCGTAAACGATGTCTACTAGCCGTTGGGGCCTTTGAGGCTTTAGTGGCGCAGCTAACGCGATAAGTAGACCGCCTGGGGAGTACGGTCGCAAGACTAAAACTCAAATGAATTGACGGGGGCCCGCACAAGCGGTGGAGCATGTGGTTTAATTCGATGCAACGCGAAGAACCTTACCTGGTCTTGACATAGTAAGAACTTTCCAGAGATGGATTGGTGCCTTCGGGAACTTACATACAGGTGCTGCATGGCTGTCGTCAGCTCGTGTCGTGAGATGTTGGGTTAAGTCCCGCAACGAGCGCAACCCTTTTCCTTATTTGCCAGCACTTCGGGTGGGAACTTTAAGGATACTGCCAGTGACAAACTGGAGGAAGGCGGGGACGACGTCAAGTCATCATGGCCCTTACGACCAGGGCTACACACGTGCTACAATGGTCGGTACAAAGGGTTGCTACACAGCGATGTGATGCTAATCTCAAAAAGCCGATCGTAGTCCGGATTGGAGTCTGCAACTCGACTCCATGAAGTCGGAATCGCTAGTAATCGCGGATCAGAATGCCGCGGTGAATACGTTCCCGGGCCTTGTACACACCGCCCGTCACACCATGGGAGTTTGTTGCACCAGAAGTAGCTAGCCTAACTGCAAAGAGGGCGGTTACCACGGTGTGGCCGATGACTGGGGTGAAGTCGTAACAAGGTAGCCGTAGGGGAACCTGCGGCTGGATCACCTCCTTAACGAAAGATTGACGATTGGTAAGAATCCACAACAAGTTGTTCTTCATGACGATGTATCTGAGGGTCTGTAGCTCAGTTGGTTAGAGCACACGCTTGATAAGCGTGGGGTCACAAGTTCAAGTCTTGTCAGACCCACCAAATCTGATTGACTAAGCGATTAGTACAGAACACAGAGACATTGATCGAAATGATAAGCTGGGGACTTAGCTTAGTTGGTAGAGCGCCTGCTTTGCACGCAGGAGGTCAGGAGTTCGACTCTCCTAGTCTCCACCATCCATCACTATGTGATGAGCTAAGAAATAGGCAAACGAAGTTTTAGATTATAGAAATTAATAAGAAGTTAGCGTAATATGCGCGTCTTGTTAACTTCTGTGATTTATCACAGTTGACTACGCTCCGACGAGGACGTAGTGAATCATTAACAGAATATATTTGAGTTGAAATAATTTGTTCATACTCGTTTCAAGCAAGCAATTGCAAGAAATGAGTTACTAGCGAAATTAACTGAATCAAGCGTTTTGGTATATGAATTTAGATTGAAGCTGTACGGTGCTTAAGTGCACAGACAACAAACCAGTAGCAATTAAGTTTGCAACGATAACACTCACTTGTATGTGTTAGCGACTGTTTGGGGTTGTATAGTCAAGTAATTAAGTGCATGTGGTGGATGCCTTGGCAGTCAGAGGCGATGAAAGACGTAATAGCCTGCGATAAGCTCCGGGGAGGCGGCAAATATCCTGTGATCCGGAGATTTCTGAATGGGGAAACCCACCTACTATAAGGTAGGTATTGCAACATGAATACATAGTGTTGCAAGGCGAACGAGGGGAAGTGAAACATCTCAGTACCCTTAGGAAAAGAAATCAATTGAGATTCCCTCAGTAGCGGCGAGCGAACGGGGAAAAGCCCATTAAGTCATATAAGTTTTAGTGGAATGCTCTGGGAAGTGCAACCATAGTGGGTGATAGTCCTGTACACGAAAGGGCTTATATGATGATGTCGAGTAGGGCGAGGCACGTGAAACCTTGTCTGAATATGGGGGGACCATCCTCCAAGGCTAAATACTCCTGACTGACCGATAGTGAACCAGTACCGTGAGGGAAAGGCGAAAAGAACCCCTGTGAGGGGAGTGAAATAGATCCTGAAACCGCATGCATACAAGCAGTGGGAGCCGACTTGTTCGGTGACTGCGTACCTTTTGTATAATGGGTCAGCGACTTACATTCAGTAGCGAGGTTAACCGTATAGGGGAGCCGTAGGGAAACCGAGTCTTAATAGGGCGTTTAGTTGCTGGGTGTAGACCCGAAACCAGGCGATCTATCCATGAGCAGGTTGAAGGTTGGGTAACACTAACTGGAGGACCGAACCCACTGTCGTTGAAAAGCCAGGGGATGACTTGTGGATAGGGGTGAAAGGCTAATCAAGCCTGGTGATAGCTGGTTCTCCCCGAAAGCTATTTAGGTAGCGCCTCGGACGAATACCATAGGGGGTAGAGCACTGTTTCGGCTAGGGGGTCATCCCGACTTACCAAACCGATGCAAACTCCGAATACCTATGAGTACTATCCGGGAGACAGACTGCGGGTGCTAACGTCCGTAGTCAAGAGGAAAACAATCCAGACCGCCAGCTAAGGCCCCAAAATCATAGTTAAGTGGGAAACGATGTGGGAAGGCATAGACAGCTAGGAGGTTGGCTTAGAAGCAGCCACCCTTTAAAGAAAGCGTAATAGCTCACTAGTCGAGTCGGCCTGCGCGGAAGATGTAACGGGGCTAAAACTATGTGCCGAAGCTGCGGATTTGACATTAGTCAAGTGGTAGGGGAGCGTTCTGTAAGCCGATGAAGGTGGATTGAGAAGTCTGCTGGAGGTATCAGAAGTGCGAATGCTGACGTGAGTAACGACAAAACGGGTGAAAAACCCGTTCGCTGAAAGACCAAGGGTTCCAGTCCAACGTTAATCGGGGCTGGGTGAGTCGACCCCTAAGGCGAGGCCGAGAGGCGTAGTCGATGGGAAATTGGTTAATATTCCAATACTTCTGTGTAATGCGATGAGAGGACGGAGAAGGTTAAGTCAGCCTGGCGTTGGTTGTCCAGGTGAAAGGTTGTAGGCATGTATCTTAGGCAAATCCGGGGTACTCTATGCTGAGAACTGATAGCAAGCTGTACTTGTACAGTGAAGTGGCTGATACCATGCTTCCAGGAAAAGTCTCTAAGCTTCAGTTACACAGGAATCGTACCCGAAACCGACACAGGTGGTCAGGTCGAGTAGACCAAAGCGCTTGAGAGAACTCTGCTGAAGGAACTAGGCAAAATGGTACCGTAACTTCGGGAGAAGGTACGCTGCTGACGGTGATGGGACTTGCTCCCTGAGCTATTGGCAGCCACAGAAACCAGGCCGCTGCAACTGTTTATTAAAAACATAGCACTCTGCAAACACGAAAGTGGACGTATAGGGTGTGATGCCTGCCCGGTGCTGGAAGGTTAATTGATGGGGTTAGCGTAAGCGAAGCTCTTGATCGAAGCCCCAGTAAACGGCGGCCGTAACTATAACGGTCCTAAGGTAGCGAAATTCCTTGTCGGGTAAGTTCCGACCTGCACGAATGGCATAATGATGGCGGCGCTGTCTCCAGCAGAGGCTCAGTGAAATCGAATTCGCCGTGAAGATGCGGTGTACCCGCGGCTAGACGGAAAGACCCCGTGAACCTTTACTGCAGCTTGACATTGAACTTTGACCTTACTTGTGTAGGATAGGTGGGAGGCTTTGAAGTTGGAACGCCAGTTCCAATGGAGCCGTCCTTGAAATACCACCCTGGTAATGTTGAGGTTCTAACTCTGTCCCGTTATCCGGGACGAGGACCATGTCTGGTGGGTAGTTTGACTGGGGCGGTCTCCTCCTAAAGAGTAACGGAGGAGTACGAAGGTGCGCTCAGCGTGGTCGGAAATCACGCGTAGAGTATAAAGGCAAAAGCGCGCTTAACTGCGAGACCCACAAGTCGAGCAGGTACGAAAGTAGGTCTTAGTGATCCGGTGGTTCTGTATGGAAGGGCCATCGCTCAACGGATAAAAGGTACTCTGGGGATAACAGGCTGATACCGCCCAAGAGTTCATATCGACGGCGGTGTTTGGCACCTCGATGTCGGCTCATCTCATCCTGGGGCTGAAGCAGGTCCCAAGGGTATGGCTGTTCGCCATTTAAAGAGGTACGCGAGCTGGGTTTAGAACGTCGTGAGACAGTTCGGTCCCTATCTACCGTGGGCGCTGGAAATTTGAGAGGATCTGCTCCTAGTACGAGAGGACCAGAGTGGACGAACCTCTGGTGTACCGGTTGTGACGCCAGTCGCATCGCCGGGTAGCTATGTTCGGAAGGGATAACCGCTGAAAGCATCTAAGCGGGAAGCCTACCTCAAGATAAGATTTCCCTAGGACTTTATGTCCTCTAAAGAGCCGTTGAAGACTACGACGTTGATAGGTTGGATGTGGAAGCATAGTGATATGTGAAGCTGACCAATACTAATTGCTCGTGAGGCTTGACTATACAACACCCAAGCAGTTGTATATAAAGCTTAAATCGATTCAAATCCAAACAATCAGTAATGATTGAACTTGATTTAGTTATAAAGCTAGATACAATACGAAACTCAAATATACCTGTTAATAACTCATTTGATGAAAGTTAGGCATACACAATGTGTAAATAAGACCATAACGAATAGTCATAAACAGTTGTGCTGGCGACAATAGCAAGAGTGAACCACCTGATCCCTTCCCGAACTCAGAAGTGAAACCTCTTAGCGCTGATGGTAGTGTGGGGTTACCCATGTGAGAGTAAGTCATCGCCAGCTCATTAATTCTAAA
>NZ_JBTLFO010000016.1:0-1560 GCF_054457875.1 Acinetobacter sp. GXMZU3951
TCAACCATCATGATCGGTGGTTTTGGCACAGCAGGCCAACCCGCTGAACTCATTGACGGGCTGATCAAGCTTGGACGTAAAGACCTGACCATTGTCAGCAACAACGCCGGCAATGGTGACTATGGCTTAGCCAAGTTATTGAAAGCCGGTGCCGTCAAAAAAGTCATCTGTTCATTCCCACGTCAGTCCGACTCTTGGGTCTTCGATGAACTCTATCGTGCAGGCAAAATCGAATTAGAACTGGTGCCTCAAGGTAACCTCGCATGCCGTATTCAAGCCGCAGGCATGGGACTTGGGGCAGTCTTCACTCCAACTGGCTTTGGCACCTTATTGGCCGAAGGCAAAGAAACCCGTCACATCGACGGTAAAGATTATGTCTTGGAATATCCAATCAAAGCCGACTTTGCTTTGATTAAAGCACAGCAAGGCGACCGCTGGGGCAATCTGGTCTATCGTAAATCGGCACGTAACTTTGGCCCGATCATGGCCATGGCAGCAAACGTGACCATTGCGCAAGTCTCTGAAGTGGTGGAACTCGGTGCTTTAGACCCTGAACACATCATCACCCCAGGTATCTTCGTTCAACATGTGGTGCAGGTACAACCTGAACCTGTTGCTGTGTAAGTAGGAGACTTTCATGAGCTATCAAAAACTCAGCCGTAACCAGATTGCGGAACGTGTGGCACAAGATATTCCCGATGGTGCTTATGTCAATCTCGGCATTGGCTTACCGACCAAGATTGCCAGCTACTTACCGAATGACAAAGAGATCTTCCTGCATTCTGAAAATGGGTTATTGGCCTTTGGTCCACCACCAGCGGCAGGTGAAGAAGACCCTGAGCTGATCAATGCCGGTAAAGAATATGTGACCATGCTGCAAGGCGGAGCTTTTTTCCATCATGGTGACTCTTTTGCCATGATGCGTGGTGGGCATTTGGATATTGCGGTTCTTGGCGCCTTTCAAGTCGCGGCCAATGGTGATTTGGCCAACTGGCATACCGGTGCACCGGATGCAATTCCTTCTGTCGGCGGTGCGATGGATTTAGCCGTCGGTGCTAAAAAAGTGTTTATCACCACCGATCATGTCACCAAAAACGGTGAACCGAAGATTGTGGCTGAACTGACGTACCCTGCCACAGGACAAAAGTGTGTTGACCGCATCTACACCGACCTCTGTGTGATTGATGTCACGCCTGAAGGCTTAAAAGTGCTGGAGAAAGTCGACGGTTTAAGCTTTGCTGAATTGCAGGCCATGACCGGTGCACCATTAGTGGATGCGACACAAGGATAATTAATCTCCCCTAACCCCTCTTTAAGAAAGAGGGGAAATATAAGGGGGATTCAAAGGACAAGATTAAAAATGAAAGACGCATATATCATTGATGCCATCCGTACTCCATTTGGTCGTTATGCCGGTGGTTTGGCGCCAGTCCGTGCTGATGACTTGGGGGCAGTGCCGATTCAAGCCTTGATGCAACGTAACCCGACTGTCGATTGGTCACAGGTCGATGACGTGATCTATGGCTGTGCCAACCAAGCCGGTGAAGATAACCGTAATGT
>NZ_JBTLFO010000017.1:0-617 GCF_054457875.1 Acinetobacter sp. GXMZU3951
TCTTCGATTGGCATTAAGAATGCTTTATCGATAGCACGTTCTGGTTCTGGAATGTAAGAGTCAAGCGCTTCAACAAGAGCAAGAACCGAAGGCTCACCGTACTGACCAGCGTCGCCATTAAGCGCAGCAAGAGCAGAACCACGGATAACTGGAGTGTCATCGCCTGGGAAGTCGTAAGTAGAAAGAAGTTCACGAACTTCCATTTCTACTAATTCAAGTAATTCTTCGTCGTCAACAAGGTCGCATTTGTTTAAGAATACGATGATGTAAGGTACACCAACCTGACGTGAAAGAAGGATGTGTTCACGAGTTTGTGGCATTGGACCATCAGTCGCAGCACATACAAGGATCGCGCCGTCCATCTGAGCAGCACCAGTAATCATGTTTTTAACATAATCGGCGTGACCCGGGCAGTCTACGTGAGCGTAGTGACGAGTTGGAGAATCGTATTCTACGTGTGAAGTATTAATTGTAATACCACGTGCTTTTTCTTCAGGAGCAGAGTCGATTTGTGAGTAATCTTTCGCTTCACCGCCGTAAGTTTTTGCACAGATCGTTGCAATCGCAGCAGTTAAAGTAGTTTTACCATGGTCAACGTGACCGATTGTGCCCACGTT